>NZ_BKAJ01000010.1 GCF_007992495.1 Reyranella soli | reverse complement strand
TCCCGCTAGTGCGAGTGCCGGGGCACGCCCTTGGTCTCGACGATCCTCTGGTAGTTGACCGCGAAGTCGAGGCAGGCGCCGCTGGCGAGCTGGCCGACGAACTTGCGCTGCAGCTCCTGCCACGGCGTCTGGCTTTCCTTGACGTGCGGCTTCCACGCCGCCTTGCGCTCGGCGAGTTCCTTCTCCGGGATCAGGATGTCGGCGCGCCGCTTGCCGATGTCGACGCGCACCTTGTCTCCCGTCTTGAGCAGCGCCAGCCCGCCGCCGACGGCGGCTTCCGGCGAGGCGTTGAGGATCGACGGGCTGGCTGACGTGCCACTCTGCCGGCCATCGCCGACGCAAGGCAGCAGCAGCACGCCACCCTTCACCAGCCGGTCGGGCGGCAGCATGTTCACCACCTCGGCCGCACCGGGATAGCCGACCGGGCCGACATTGCGGATGAACAGGATGCTGTTCTCGTCGATCGGCAGGGCGGGATCGTTGATGCGGTGGTGATAGTCCTCAGGCCCTTCGAACACGATCGCCGTGCCTTCGAAGGCGTCACGATCGCCTGGGCGCTCGAGATATTTCTTTCGGAACTCGTCCGAGATCACGGAGGTCTTCATGATCGCGGAGTCGAACAGGTTGCCCGACAGCACGGCGAAGCCCGCCTGCCCCAGCATCGGCTTGTCGTAGCTCTTGATGACGTCACCGTCGGCCGGCTTCGCCGTGGCGACGTTCTCCGCCATGGTCTTGCCGGTCACAGTGAGCGCATCGCCGTGGCCCTTTTTCTTCTTGAGGAGCTCAGCCATCACCGTCGGCACGCCGCCGGCGCGATGGAACGCCTCGCCGAGATACTTGCCGGCCGGCATGCAATTCACCAGCAGTGGAATGTCGTAGCCAACCTTGTCCCAATCGGCGTTGTCGAGCTTGACGCCGATATGGCGCGCAATGGCGTTGACGTGCGGTGGGCAGTTGGTCGAGGCGCCGAGCGCGCTCGCCGCCACGATGGCGTTCTCGAACGCCTTGCGTGTCAGGATGTCGGACGGCTTCAGGTCCTCCCACACCATGTCGACGATGCGCTTACCGGTCTCGTAGGCCATCTGACCGCGCTCGCGGTACGGCCCGGGAATTGCCGCGCAGCCGGTCAACGACAGGCCGAGCGCCTCGGCCATGCTGTTCATCGACAGTGCCGTGCCCATGGTGTTGCAGTGCCCGACGCTGGGCGCGCTCGACGCCACCATTTCGAGGAACTGCTTGAGGTCGATGCGGCCCGCCGCCAGCTCCTGGCGCGCGTACCAGACGACGGTGCCCGAGCCGGCCAGGCCGCCGGCGTAGTGGCCGTCGAGCATTGGACCGCCCGACAGCACGATGGAGGGAATGTTGACGGTGCAGGCGCCCATGATCATGGCGGGCGTGGTCTTGTCACAGCCCGTGGTCAGCACGACGCCGTCGAAGAAATAGCCGTACAGGCTCTCGACCAGGCTGAGATAGGCTAGGTTGCGATCGAGCGCCGCCGTCGGCCGCTTGCCCGTCTCCTGGATGGGGTGGACCGGGAACTCGATGGGGATGCCGCCGGCGTCGCGGATGCCATCGCGCACGCGCTCGGCAAGCTGCAGGTGATGGCGGTTGCAGGGCGAGAGATCGCTGCCGGTCTGGGCGATGCCGATGATCGGCCGGTTGCTGTGAAGCTCGGCCAGCGTCAGTCCGAAGTTCAGGTAGCGCTCGAGGTAGAGCGCGGCCATGGTCGGATCACCCGGCGCATCGAACCAGTCCCGGCTGCGCAGCCGGCGCTCCTTGCCATTGGCGCCCTTCTTGTCGACCATCCTCGTTCCTCCGATTTGTTGGTTTGGAGCCTAGCGCCGGGCGCGCTCTTGCGCACGTCCGTCGTTCGCTCACGCTGTCATCCCGAGCGCAGCGAGGGACCCTTCCTGTTGCCTAAAGGCCCCTCGCTTCGCTCGGGGTGACAGCGAGTCTCGGGGTGAAAATCACGCCGCCTGCCGCTCCATCGCGACCTCTTCCTGCAGGCTCGCGACGTCGCGGTAGATCGATGCCGCGGCGAGGGTGCGCCCACCCTGCTTGTAGCGTACCAGGCAGTCCCGGCCGGCGATGTCGCCGTCGACCAAAAGCTCGTCCCACTTCTCAGCGTGGCCGACATAGTTGATCGGCACGTCGTAGTGCTGGCTCCAGAAGAACGGCACGGCGTCGAATTTCTGGCGCAGCCCGAGCATGTTCTGGGCGGCAACCTGCCCCTGGCGCTCGGCAACCGCCCAGTGCTCGACGCGGATCGCCTGTCCGCTATGCGGGTCGGGCCAGCGTGCGATGTCGCCCGCTGCGTAAATGTCCGGCGCGCTGGTCGCCAGGAAGGCGTCGACGGCCAGGCCGCGATCGATCCTGAGCCCCGCCTTCTCCGCCAGCTCCAGCCGCGGCCGCACGCCGACACCCATGACCACGAGGTCCGTTTCCAGCGAGCCGCCACTCTTCAGCGTGGCCTTGCTGCCGGCGATGCCGGCCACCGTATCCTCGAGATGGAAGACGACGCCGTGCTCCTCGTGCAGGGCGCGCACGAAGTCGCCCATTCCCGGTCCGAGGATGCGCTCCATCGGCCGCTTCTCCGGCGCCACGACATGGACTTCGATACCGCGATGGCGCAGCGAGGCCGCGACCTCGAGGCCAATGAAGCTCGCGCCGATCACGAGCGCGCGCTTGGCCGACTTGGCACGCTCGATGATCGCCCGGCTGTCGGCCAGGCTGCGCAGCGTGTGGATCTGCGATGGCCCCGCGCCGGGAACGGGCAGTCGCACTGGTTCAGCACCCGTCGCCAGCAGCAGCCGGTCGTAGTCGACCTTGGTGCCGTCCGACAGCACTACCTCGTGCGCGCGGGCATCGATGCTCGCGACGTTGGCCTTGAGGCGGAGCTCGATGCCGTTCTCCGAATAGAAGTCGTCGCCGCGCATTGGGACCCATTCCTCGGGTGCGTTGCCCGCGAGGTAGTCCTTGGACAGGTTCGGCCGATCGACTGGCGCCGCATCGTCGTTGCTCAGCATGACGATGCTGCCCTTGTACTGCTCGCGCCGCAGCATCTCGGCGGCTGCGAAGCCGGCAGCGCCGCCGCCCACGATCACGACCTTGTCCAGCGCCTTGCCGCTCAGCTTGGAGCTGGGCTTGGCTGCAGCCGGCCGCTTCTCCTTGACGAAGATCTTGCCGTCGCGCTGCTCGACCGACCAGCAGTCGATGGCGCTGAAGGCCGGCGCCGCCAGTGCCTCGCCGCTGCGCAGGCTGAAGCAGGCGTGATGCCAGGGACAGCGCACGGTGTCGCCGACCAGCAATCCTTCGGCGAGCGGACCGTGATAGTGGCTGCAGTGAGCGCCGACGGCGAACAGCTCGGTACCCTGGCGGGCCACCATCACCTGCTCGTCGCCGACATGGCCTAAAAGCAGGGAGCCGTCGGCAAGATCGGCGAAGGCAACACCCTGGCTCAGATCGGGCCCGCTGGGCTTGGCGTCTTGCTCAGCCATTGCAATCTCCGTCGATCAGAGTTGAGTGCGAGATCGCACCATGGGAAACCTGGAGCGTCATGTCCACCTCCCCCGCTCTCGTTTCCATCGGCGAACCGCTGATCGAATTCAATCGGCCCAAGGAAGGCGACGGCCGCACCTGGCTGCAAGGCTTCGGCGGCGATTCGCAGAACGTCGCCATCGCCGCCACCCGCCAGGGAGCCTCGGCCGGCTACGTCACCAGCCTCGGCCAGGACTGGATGGGCGACGCCTTCCTCGAGCTCTGGCAGTCCGAAGGCCTCGATGCATCGTGCGTGAGCCGCCATCCCACGGCGCCGACCGGCGTCAGCTTCGTCACCCACGGCCTGGCCGGTCACAAGTTCGACTACCTGCGGAAGAACTCGGCTGCTTCGTTGATGACACCGGAGACCTTGCCGGCCGACTACATCGCGGGCGCCCGCTACTTCCACTTGTCGGCCATTGGCCAGGCGATCAGCGACACCGCGCGCAGGACCTGCGATGCCGCCGTTTCGGCCGCGCGTGCCGCCGGCGTGAAGATTTCCTACGACACCAACCTCAGGCTCCGGCTGTGGGAACTCGACGTTGCGCGGGCGACCATCGATGCCACAGTGGCTCGCTGTGACGTCCTCCTGCCAAGCTTGGACGATTCCCAGCAGCTCACCGGCCTCAAGGAGCCGGACGCCATCGTTGACTACTATCTCAAGGTCGGCGCGCCCGTCATTGCGCTAAAAATGTCGGCCGATGGCTGCCTGGTGGCGACGTCCAAGGAGCGGTTCCGAGTGCCCGGCCATCGCGTCGAAGCCGTCGACGCGACCGGTGCGGGCGATACGTTCGACGGCTCGTTCCTGGCGCGCCTGCTGGCGGGTGACGATCTCAAGGCCGCGGCGCGCTATGCCAATGTCGCGGCGGCGCTGTCGACCAAGGGCTACGGCGCGGTGACGCCTATTCCGCGGGCGGCCGAAGTCCGGGCTGAAATGGCGCGCGCAGGAAGCGCGGGGTGATCGCCCGCAGGAAGCGGCCGAATACCGTCACCTGCTGGACGGCCCAACCGCGACCGTTGTCGGCATCGATCACGGGATCGTCGACGCCCGTCGGACGGTGCTTGCCGTCGTAGATCGCCGTGCCGAACAGGATGTCCCAGATCGGGAAGACCGGCGCGAAATTGTGATCGTGGATGTGGCGCTCCTCGGGATTGGCGAGCGCGTGGTGCAGGCGATGGAAGCGCGGTCCAACGAGCAGCCGCTCGCCGATCCTGCCGAAGCTCATGTCGACGTTGGCATGGCTCCAGCTCTCGACCAGGCGGCCGACCACCAGGATGGTGACGTATTCGCCGGGCTGCACGCCGACCATCTGCGAGAACAGCACCAGGGCCAGCGTCGTCAAGAAGTCGTCGAGCACATGGTTGCGATCATCCGACCACACCGTCATGCGACGCTGGCTGTGATGCAGGCTGTGCAGGGCCCACCACCAGGGGATGGCGTGCTGGGCGCGGTGCAGCCAGTAGGCGGCGAAATCGTAGAGCACGAAGTAGACCAGGAACGAGGCGAGCACGTTGTCGCCCAGCCACGGCACCAGTCGCTCGATCCGTGGCGGCGCCATGCCCCAGCTGCGCATCAGCAGCTCGATCTCCTGGGAGATCGGATAGGTGATGACGAAAATCGCGAAGGGGATGATGCCGAGCTTGTTCAGCACGGTGTAGACGCGGTCGACGCCGATCAGGCGGTCGTCACCCGTCTTCTCGAGCGGCCAGCGCTTCTCGAAGAAGCGCATGCCGAGCGCGATCACCGCAATCTGCAGGGCGCCCAGCATGACGAATTCGACGGCGTTGTAGGCCGGCTCGTACCAGGCCATCTGGCCGAGCCAGAAGATCACCGGCCCGACGAAGGTCTCGAACAGCCAGTTCTGGACGCCAACCCAGAGATCGGTAAGCTCGCCCATCGGCGCGCTGCCTATCGTGTCGTGCCGGAGCCCGTCGACACCGCGCGCAATGGTCCGCCGGCCGGACTCACAGGCGATCCCGGTGCGGCCGGTCCCGACTTCAACATGTACACGCCGTGCGGCGACTTGCCGACGGGAATGCTGGCCACGACTTTCATCTGCTCGAGGTCGACCACGGCGACGCGGCGCAGGAAGCGCTGGGTCACCCACAGCTCCTTGCCATCGGCCGTGATGTCCATGCAGTCAGGACCGCCCGGCACCTTGATGGAGCCGGTGAGTTTCATGTCCTGCGTGTCGATCAGCGAGACGCTCCCCTCGACACGGTTGCTCACGAACCAGTGGCGGCCATCGCCCTTGGGCCAGAAATTGTGCGCCCCCTTGCCGGTCTGCAGGCGGCCCGTGACCTTGCCGTCCTTGGGGTCGACGACCGCGACGCCATCCTCGCCGGTCAGCGCCACCAGCAGGCGATTGTTGTCAGGCAGCATGAGAACACCGGCCGGCGTGTTGCCCACGGGAACGTTCCACTTCAGGGTCTGCGTCGCGAGGTCGAACGCGGCGAGACGGCCGCTCTGCTGCAGGGACACGAACACGGTCTTGGACTCGGCGTCGAACGCCATGTGGCTCGGCAGCCCGTCGATGAAGATGCGGCCGGCGAGCTTGAAGCCGTCGGCATGGAAGATGTCGACGTGATCCAGCCGGTAGGCGACCGTGACGAACCACTTGCCGTCACGGCTGAAGCCCAGTTGGTAGGGATCGATGATGTTGGCAATGACGCGACGCCGGTCGCCGGTGTTGGAATCGAGGGCCAGCAGCTCGTTGGTCGCGGTCGACCCGATCAGCACTTCCTTGCCGTCGGGCGTCGGCATCAGGTGATGCGGCTCGCGCCCGACCGGCAGACGCGCCAGCTCGGTGCGGGTGGCGCGGCTCAGGATGCTGTAGGAGGCTTCCTCGGAATTCAGGACGAGGACCGCATCGGCCTTTGCGGTGCCAACAACGGCCAACAACATGGTCGCCGCAATCGCCAATCTCTTCATGAAGAAAGCCCGTCCTTGCACCACCTTTGAAGCACCTTTCCTCGCATTATGCTAGGACCGTTTATAATTTGACGCTGCGGCGGCGAGCCGCTCGATCTGTGACCAATCTTTGGCATCTACTGCCGCGGCCGGCGCGACCCACGAGCCGCCGACACAGGTGACGTTGTGCAATGCCAGATAGGCCTGGGCTGTGTCGGCACCGATACCGCCGGTCGGACAGAAGCGCAGCCCGGCCAGCGGCGCGCCCACCGCCTTCAGCCAAGCCAGCCCACCCGCAGGCGCGGCCGGGAAGAACTTCAGGACCCGATAGCCCTGCTCGGCCAAGAGCATCGCCTCCGACACCGTTTGCACGCCGGGCAGGAACGGCAGGCCGGCGGCTTTTGTTGCTGTGACAAGGTCCGGCGTGCTGCCCGGACTGACGGCGAACTTCGCTCCCAGCCTCTGAATTTGCTCGACCTGGGCAGCTACCAGGACCGTGCCGGCCCCCACCACGGCGTCGGGCACTTCCTTGGCGATCGCCTCCAAGGCTTCCATCGCGGTGCGGGTGCGAAGCGTTATCTCCAGCACCGGCAAGCCGCCCTTCACCAGCGCCCGGGCGAGCGGCACGCCGTCGGCCGGCCGCTCGATGGTCAGCACCGGGATGACCGGGGCCAGGGCCGTGATGGCGGAGATATCCACCGTCAGACGCTCCAGCCGCCATCGATCACGTTGACCGTACCGGTCGTGAAGGCCGCTTCGTCGCTGGCCAGGTAGACGGCCAGGGCCGCGATCTCCTCGGCCGAGCCGAAGCGGCCGGTCGGCTGGCGCTGCATGAAGAACTTGCGCGCATCCTGTCCGCCGCCCAGGGAGGCGATGCGCTCGTCGAGCGACGGCGTCTGGACGGTGCCGGGGCAGATCGCGTTGCAGCGCACACCCTTGGCGACATAGTCGACCGCCACCGACTTGGTGAGGCCGATGACGGCGGCCTTGGTGGTGCCGTAGATGCAGCGCAACGCGGCGCCCTTCACCGACGAGGCGGCCGACGACATGTTGACGATCGAGCCGCCGCCCTTCTCCAGCATACCGGGCAGGAAGGCCTGGATGGTCCAGAACATGCTGCGGACATTGAGGTTGAAGGCGAAGGCCCACTGATCGTCCGTGGCGTCCAGCACCGCGCCGTGATGGACGAAGCCCGCGCAGTTGAACAGCACGTCCACCGCACCGGTTTGCTTGGCCAGGGCGGCGATGGCGGCCTTGTCGAGGACGTCGAGCTTGTGGGTGCGGATGCCCTCGGCGCCCTTCAGCGCCGCAAGCTTGCCCTCGTCCACGTCGGTCGCCCAGACCGTCGCGCCTTCGCGCGCGAACGCCCGTGCCGTCGCCGCACCGATCCCCTGCCCCGCCGCCGTGACGACGCAGGCCTTACCCTTCAACCGCATGACATTCTCCGATAGCGCTGCCAACCAGGCGCCTACTTGATGAGGCCCTTCTCCTTGTAGAACTTCTCCGCCCCGGCATGCAGCGGGATGCCCAGGCCCTGTGTCGCTGTCTCGAGCTTGATCACCTTGCCCTTGGAATGGCCGGAATCGAGCAGCTTGCGCGTGCTGGGGTTCCACAGCGCGGCAGTGATGCCGTAGATGAGCTGATCGGGCTGCTTGCTCGAGGTTGCCCAGATGGCGTTGACACTTACTGTCTTCACGCCTGCGGTGCCCTTGTAGGCGCCTTCGGGAATTTCGTCGATGGCGAAGAAGCTGTACACCTTGACTAGGCTCTCGGCCTCCGGCCCGTCGATCGGCACCAGGTCGATGCCGGTGGTCGCGGCCAGCTCGGCGATGGCGCCCAGCGGCCAGCCGGAGACGCTGAAGAAGGCGTCGAGGGCGTTATCCTTCAGCTTGTCAGCCGCCTGCTGCGACTTGAGGTACTCCGCCTTCAGGTCCTTCTCGGTCAGGCCGTAGGCGGCCAGGATCAGGCGGGCATCGACCAGCGTGCCGGAGCCGGGCTCATCGAGCGAGACGCGCTTGCCCGCGAGGTCCTTGACCGTCTTGATGCCGGCGCCCTTGCGCGCGACCAGGTGGAAGGTCTCGGGATAGAGGTTGGCGATGGCGCGCAGCACGTCGACCTTGGGCCGGCCTTCGTAGATGCCGCTGGCGTTGAACGCCCAGTAGGCAACATCCGACTGGGTGAAGCCCGACTGCGCCGAGCCGCCGGCAATGGCGCTGACATTGGCGACCGAGCCGTTGGAGGCCACCGCCGTCGCGACCAGGCCCGGCACGCCGCACGAGCCGCCGTCGGCACAGGTCCGGGAGCCCGGCGGGTTGGAGATGGCGTTGGCGATCAGGCCGCCGATCGGGAAATAGGTGCCGGCCGTGCCGCCGGTGGCGATGCGGAAGAACGTGATGTCCTGGGCGAGCGTCGGTGAGGCTGCCAGTGCCGTGCCCAGACCGCCGAGCAACATGCTCCTGCGATTGATCCTCATCCTCGCCTCCTCGACAGAAAACGATTTAACCGCTTCCCATCGCGTGCCGCAACGAAGACCGGTCAGTTCACGCCAACAGCTTTGCTCATGGTCGGACCTATCTCGGCGTGGATCACCAGGTCGGCGTCGTCGTCCTGGTCGGTCGCCTCGCGATTGACGATCACCAGCTTCGCACCCTTGCGCTTGGCGATGCGCGGGAAGCCCGCCGCCGGATAGACCACCAGGGAGCTCCCGAGCACGATGAAGAGGTCACAGTTCATCGTCTCGTCCTGGGCGCGCGCCATCTGGATCTCGGGCATGGCCTGGCCGAAGGAGATGGTCGCCGTCTTCACGATGCCGTCGCATTTCTCGCACAAAGGCAGCTTGCCCGAGCCGAGGAAGGCCTTCCTGATCGGTCCGAGCTCATGGCGATGGCCGCAATCGAGGCAGCTGGCATAGGTCGTATTGCCATGCAGCTCGATGATCTTGGAATCGGGCACGCCCGAGAGCTGGTGCAGGCCGTCGATATTCTGGGTGATGATGGAGGTCATGCGCCCCTGCTCGATCAGCTTCGCGAGCGCGCGGTGGCCTGCATTGGGCTCGGCCTTGATCATGGTCTCGTCGGTCGCGAACTTGCGCCGCCAGGACTCGCGGCGCATCTCCTCCGACGCCATGAAATCGTCGAAGTAGATCGGCTGGTACTTGGTCCAGATGCCGCCCGGCGAGCGGAAGTCCGGAATGCCGGATTCGGTGGAGATGCCCGCGCCAGTGAAGGCGACGATGCGCCGGGCCGAGCCGATCGCGTCCTTGAGGCGTTCGATGTCGTCCATATGCCCTCCTCGTACTCTTTGTCAGGGTGCCGGCATGCTCGGATTGTGTGCCGCGCAGCCCACCAGGCTCCGGCCCTCGCTCCTGATCTGGACGTAGTAGGCGAACAGCGAGCCCGATTGGGAATCCACGCAGCGCTGCTCGGTGATCAGGATCACGGGTTCGGCGGCCTCGGTCGACTGGTACATGATGGTGCCGTCCTGTCTCTGGGGGCCGCCGTGGGTCACGCGCTGCGTCGGCGGGCCGCCCAGCAGGCTGATGACCAGGTCGCGGGCCGTCACTTCCAATCGCCAGGGTGGATCGTTGCCCGAGCCGATCCATTCTCGATGATCGAAACGCTCGCGGCAGCCGGCGGTCTCGACCGACGCCCGGCGCAGTTCCAGGGCGGCGATGCCCGCCCCCAGCCCGACCTCGCGGCTGCCATACAGCTCGACGAACATCGGCCGGCCCTCCTTGCCTGCCGTCAGCTCGCGCAGCGCGCGGGTGAGTTCCTGCTCCGGCGTGCGGTCCTCCAGGGTGAGCGGCGAGCCATCGCACGGCAGGAGCTGCAGGCGGCCGCCGAGGTCGCGCACCAGACCGCGCAGCCGGACGGCGCTTGCCGGCAAGACCGTGCGCGTCGGCTCGCTCAAGGCCGGTGGCGCGCCGAGCGGCAGGGTCGGCGTGTCGGTCGTGGGCGGCGCCGGCGCTGGCGTTCCACCTCGCGTCACGGGCGTGGGCGCCCCGCGCGTCGCCAATGCCGGCAGGGCATAGAAGAAGAGCGGCCGGCGCTGGGCGTCGAGCAGGCAGACGAAGTGCGTCTCGAAGGGCGGGCCGTTGCGGAAAGTGAGCTTGCCGCGCAGCGTCAGCGCCGCACTGACGGTCTGCGATCCCGCCTTGGCCTCGACCCGCTCGAGCGCCGGCGGCGGAAACTCGAGCGCGATGATGCGATCGATCGACGGGCTGAGCTTGCGGTACTGCGCCTCGCCGAACGCCGCGCACTGCTGGGCGAGCTGCGTCTGCCCCGCTGCGGGCAGGGCGATGATGAGAGCAACCAGGAACGCCAAGGCGGGCCGCATGACGCCAGCCTAGCGCTCATCCATCGGTGCGTCATGATCTTCCGGACCGCCGGCCTCTGGCCGGCATCATGAGCGGCCAGAGGCCGGCGGTCCGGAAGACTAAGACAGCCAGCGCTTGCGGCGCTTGTAATGCTTGGTATCGCGGTAGGACTTGCGCGCCCCGCCTTCGTTCAGACCGAGGTAGAATTCCTTGATGTCGGAATTGTCGCGCAGCTTGGCAGCCGGGCCTTCCAGCACGATGCGGCCGTTTTCCATGACATAGCCGTGGTCGGCCACGGCCAGCGCCATGGTGGCGTTCTGCTCGACCAGCAGCACCGAGAGCTTCTCCTGCTTCACCAGGCGGCTCACGATGCCGAAGATCTCCTCGACCAGCATGGGAGCGAGGCCGAGCGACGGCTCGTCGAGCAGCACGACCTTGGGCTGGCTCATCAGCGCGCGGCCGATCGCCAGCATCTGCTGCTCGCCGCCCGACAGATAGCCCGACACCTGATGGCGCCGCTCCTTGAGCCGCGGGAAATAGGAAAAGACGAGGTCGATGCCCTGCTTCACCGCGGCAGCCGTCTGGACGTGGCCGCCGGCGATCAGGTTCTCTTCGGTCGTCAGGTTCTCGAACACCCGCCGGCCCTCGAACACCTGGACCAGGCCGAGGCGCGTCACGTCGTGCGCGCGCATGCCGTCGATGCGCTTGTCACCGAGCTGCACCGTGCCCTTTGTGACCTCGCCGCGCTCCGAGCGCAACACGCCGGAAATCGCCTTCAGCGTCGTCGTCTTGCCGGCGCCGTTGGCGCCCAGCAAGGTCGTGATCTGGCCGTCGCCGACGTCGATCGACACGCCCTTCAGGACGAGGATGACGCGGTCGTAGACGACTTCGATGTTGTTGATGGCCAGCATGGAACTCCCCAGCTGTGCGATGGAATGGGCGGCGAGGTCATCGCCGCCCACCCCTTTTTCAATTTCAGGACTTCGAAGCGTCCGCCGCGAGGTGCTTCAGGATGAGCGGCCGGTAGCCCTGGAACCACTCCTTGGTGCGGACGAGCTTGCCGCCCTTGACGGTCCAGATCTCGACCCAGCCGCCGCCTTCATGGTCGGCCGGCGTGATCTCCATCGGCGGCACCAGTCCGCCCAGGGTGAACCCCTTGACCGACTCCATGCCCTTCTTGACCTCTTCAGAAGTCGGCGTGGCGCCGCCCTTGGCCTTGATGGCGTTGCGCAGGGCCTCGACATGCAGCGCTGCGATCAGCACGCCGCGATTGTAGAGAACCGTCGAGTCCATTTCCTTCGGCGCCGCCTTGCCTTGCGCCTTGTACATGGCCTCGATGTCCTTCAGCGCCTGGAAGTCCTTGCCGACGCCGGCGAACTGGATGGTGTTGTAGCCTTCGGCCATGCCCATGCCGCCCGCGGCGATGATGTCGGCTTCCGAGCTCGCCCACACCAGCCCGACGACCTTGCTGAGCGGGAAGCCCTTGCCCTTCAGCTCCTTGATGGAGACCGAGGGGGCGCGCCCGAACAGGTGGGAGATAATGAAGTCCGGCTTGAAGCGGCCGGTGATGTCAAGGATCTGCGCCCCCATCTCGAGACCCGGTGCGGGCACCGCGAAGGTGCGCATCTCGAAGCCTTCGTCCTTGGCGAGGTCTTCGAGGACAGCCAGCGGCTCCTTGCCGGCCGGGTTGTCGTAATAGATGTAGGCGATCTTCTTGCCCTTGAGGCTGCCGCCGAGCTGCTGCTTGGCGAAGGCGACCGCCGCACCCGCCTGGGACCAGTAACTGGCCGCAATCGGGAACGTATAGGGATAGCGCTTGCCGTCAGCCGACGCGGCGGTGCCGAAGCCGGGCGACGTGCCGAGGATCTTGTCCTCTTCCAGTTTCTTGTTCAGCGCTGCGGTCTGCGGCGTGCCGTAGAGGCCTTCCAGCAACGCGCCTTCCTTCTTGAAGCGCTCATGCGCTTCGATGGCCGGCGGCACCTTGTACTCGTTGTCGATCTCGAGGACCTTGATCTTGTGGCCCTCGACGCCGCCCTTGCTGTTGATCAGGGCAATGTAGTCCTGGTAGCCGGGGCACAGCACGGTGCCCACGTTCGCCGTCGGCCCGGTGCGGTCGCACTGAAGGCCGAAGATGACTTCCTTCTGGGCGAAGGCTTGGCCCCCGCCGATGGCCAGGGCCGCGGTCGTTGCCGCCACTCCCAGCAGACTCTTACCGAACCTCGTCATGGGTTCCTCCCTTTCCAACGACCGCCCCGCTCCTAGTAGGAGAAGGGCCAAACCCGGAAGTAGCTCCGGATATTCCTCCACAGACGGTTGAGCCCCTCGGGCTCGACGATGAGAAAGAAGATGATCAGCGCGCCGAATACGCCCAGCCGCAGCCCCGAGATCACGTTGGCCATCTCGGCCGCGGTGAAGAACAGGGCGCCGACATTCTCCATGAGAATGCGGATGGCGATGGGCAGCAGTGTGACGAAAATCGCGCCGAGGATCGATCCCAGGACCGAGCCCAGCCCGCCGATGATGATCATGGCGAGGTAGTCGATCGAGACGATGAGCTGGAACTGCTCGTAGTTGGCGATGCCGAAATAGTAGGTGTAGAGCACGCCGCAGACGCCCGCATAGAAGGACGAGATCGCGAAGGCGAGCAGCTTGTAGCGGTAGATGTTGATGCCGATGATCTCGGCCGCGATATCCTGATCGCGCACCGCCACGAAGGCGCGGCCGACGCGGCTGCGCACCAGGTTCAGGGTGGCGATGATGGCAATCACGGCGAAGAACAGCAGGAAGAAATAGAGCCTGCCCTGGGTGTTGAAGGCGAAGCCGAACAGGCTCGGACGGTCGACCTCGATCGAGGCCTGGGCGCCGCCCGAGATCGCCGGCACGCGGTTGATCGTCCATTCGATGATGAGCTGGCCGGCCAGGGTGGCGATCGCGAGATAGAGGCCCTTGATGCGCAGGCTCGGCATGCCGACGACGACGCCGATCAGCGCCGCCATCAGGCCGCCCGCCGGCAAGGTCAGCCAGAACGGCAGGCCGAGCTTCACGGCGAGATTGGCCGCGGTGTAGGCGCCGACCGACATGAAGGCGCCGTGGCCGATCGAGATCTGGCCGGTGTAGCCCACCAGGATGTTGAGCCCAAGCGCGCCGACGATGGCGATGAAGATCAGGTTCAGGATCGACAGGTAATATTCGTGCACCATCATCGGGACGATCAGCACGAAGATCACCGCCAGCGCGATCATCGTCCATTTGGCGATCGGCAGCGGGTAAAGCGCCATGTCGGCGGCGTAGGTCGTCTTGAAGACTCCGGACTCGCGATGGAACATGGTCAGGCACGCTCCAGTGGCGCGTCATGTCTTGCCGGAG
>NZ_BKAJ01000009.1 GCF_007992495.1 Reyranella soli | reverse complement strand
GCGCTCCCAGAAGAGGATGCCCCATCCTCACACCCGCTCGATCTGGCGGCGGCCGAACATGCCGTAGGGCCTGACCATGAGGACCAGGATCATCAGCACGTAGGGCGCGAAGTCCTTGGTGCCGCCGCCGACGTAAGGATCGAGATAGCCCGCCGCCAGGCTTTCGACGATGCCGATGATCAGGCCGCCGATCAGCGCCCCGCCGATCGAATCGAGGCCGCCCAGGATCACCACGGGGAAGACTTTCAAGCCGACCAGGGCGAGCTGGACGTCGACGCCCAGCATGGCGCCCCACACGATGCCGCCGAGCGCCGAGACGATGCCGGCCATCGCCCAGGCGAGCGCGAAGTAACGCTCGACGTTGATGCCCATGGCCTGCGCCACCTGCTGGTTGTCGGCAACGGCGCGCATGGCCACGCCCATGCGGCTCTTCTTGAAGAACCAGCTGAACACGAGGAAGAACAGGACCGCCACCACGGCGCCCAGCACCTGGATCGGCGGCAGCGTGGCCGGGCCGATGGAGATCGGCTCGTCACCGATCGGCAATGGCAAGGCGCGCGTCTCGATGCCCAGCACCAGCGGCCCCCAGCCGCGCAGCACGGCGGCGACGCCGATGGTCGCCATGATCACGGCGACCACGGGCCGGCCGAGCAACGGCCGCAGCACGACCTTCTCCAGGCCGAAGCCGAAGCCGATCATGCCCAAGAGGACGACGACGATGGCGGCGATCAGCGGCGCCTGGGCGCCGAGCACGGTCACCACGATCATGCCGGCCAGCATGACGAACTCGCCCTGAGCGAAGTTGATCGCGTCGGTCGCCTTGTAGACGAGGACGAAGCCCAGCGCGATCAGCGAGTACATCAGGCCGATCGACGCGCCGCTCAACATGAGGGCGAAGAAGAATTCGAGGTCTTCGGACATTATTCCTCTCCCTCATGCTCTTCCGGACCGCGAGCCGGAGGCTCGCGGTCCGGAAGACGATGAGCATGAAGTACCGTCCAACATCACGCCGCCTTCCTTGCCGGCTCCGCGGCAACGTTGCCGTGGATGGCGATGGTCGAATTCAGTGTCGACTTGCGGCCGTCCTCGAAGGTGATCTCCATGGTGACGTCGACCGACGAGGCGCCACCGTAAAAGGCTTCGATGACGTTGGCGTATTTCTCGGCGACGAAGCGGCGGCGGACCTTGCGGGTGCGCGTCATCTCGGCGTCGTCGGCGTCGAGCTCCTTGTTCAGGAGCAGGTAGCGCTTGACCTGCTGCACGTCAGGCAAAGTGGCGTTGGCCTTGGCGATCGCCTCGCCGATCATGACGGCGACCTCGGGCTTGCTGCTGAGGTCCATGAAGCTCGTGTAGGCGAGCCCCTGCTTCTCCGCCCAGGTGCCGACGGTCTGCATGTCGATGGCGATCATGGCGACGACGAACGGGTGCTGGTCGCCGAAGGCCACGGCCTCGCGGATGAACGGGCTGAACTTCAGCTTGTTCTCGATGAACTGCGGCGCGAAGGCCGATCCGTCGGACAGCTTACCCACGTCCTTGGCGCGGTCGATGATGACCAGGTGGCCCTGCTTGTCGAAGAAGCCGGCGTCGCCGGTCTTCAGCCAGCCGTCCGCCGTGACGGTGTCGCGCGTCACCTCGTCCTGCTTGAAATAGCCCTTGAAGACGTTGGAGCCCTTCAGCAGCACCTCGCCGCGGTCGTCGATCTTGATCTCGACGCGCGGGATTGGCCGTCCCACGGTGTTCGGATTGGCCTCGGCATCGGCCTGGCAGGCGATCAGCGCCGACGCCTCGGTGGCACCGTAGACCTGCTTGAGGTTGATGCCGAAGGACCGGAAGAAGCGATAGGTGTCGGGCCCTAGCGGCGCGCCGCCGGTATAGCACCAGCGCGCCTTGCGAAGGCCGAGCTGGTCGCGAACGGGGCCATAGACGAAGATCTCGCCCAGCCCCAAACCGAGCCGGTCGAAAAGCGACAGCGTCTTGCCGTCGCTGCGCTTCAGCTCGCAACGCTCGGCCAGCCCGCGGAAATGCTCGAACACGCGGCGCTTCATCGGCGAGGCGTCGCTGCCCTTGATCTGCATCAGGGTCAGCATGTTCTCCCAGATGCGTGGCGGCGCCAGCATGGCGTCGGGGCCGAGCTCGCGCAGGTCGCGTTGCACCGTCTCCGGGCTCTCCGGGCAATTCGTCGTGAGCTTGGCGACCAGCGCCATCCCCAGAGTGAAGGCGGCATCGCCGACCCAGGCCATGGGCAGGTACGACAGCCAGTTGTCACCCTGCTTGACGTCGTTCACCTCGATGAACGCCTCGGCGGTGGCGATCATGTTGCGATGACTGAGCATCGCGCCCTTGGGACTCCCGGTCGTGCCGGAGGTGTAGGCGATCATCACCGTGTCGTCGGCGCCGCCCTTGGCGAGCTCGGTTTCGTAGAAGCCAGGGTTTGCCGCACCGAACTTGCGCCCCTCCTCCAGCACGCTGTCATAGGAGCGCAGGATGGGATCGTCGTAAAAGGACAGGCCGCGCGGATCGTCGTAGATGATCCAGCGCAGCTTCGGCAGCTTGTCCTTGAGCGACAGCGCCTTGTCGACCTGCTCCTGGTCCTCGGCGACGATGACCGACGTCTCGGCGTGATTCAGCACGTAGACCAGCTCGGAGGCGATCGAATCCTGGTAGACCGGCACCGAGATGCCACCCAGGACCTGGGCTGAAAGCTGGGCGATATAGAGCTGGGGCCGGTTGTCGCCGACCACGGAGAGCTTGTCGCCGCGCTTGAAGCCGATCGCCGCGAGGCCGAGCGCAAAGTCGCGCATCTGGTCGCGGTAGCCTGTCCAGGTCAGCGTCTGCCAGACGCCGCGGGTCTTCTCGCGGATCCCCGGCCCCTTGGGATCCTGCTCGGCATTGCGTTGCAGGAGCTTGGGCAGCGTCGATGTCGCGGCCTGATCGACCAGACTCATGCGCGTTCACTCCTGCTGGTGCCGAGATAGGCCTGGATGACGGCGGGATCGCGCTGGACCTCCTCCGGCGTGCCGGCGGCGATGCGCCGGCCGCGGTCGAGCACCACGACATGGTCGGAGATGTCCATGACCACGCCCATGTCGTGCTCGATCAGCACGACGGTGACACCGCGCTCCTGGTTCACGTCCAGGATGTAGCGCGCCATGTCTTCCTTCTCGTCCTGGTTCATGCCTCCCATCGGCTCGTCGAGCAGCAGCACGCGCGGCTCGACCGCCAGCGCGCGGCCGAGCTCGACACGCTTGCGCAGGCCGTAGGCCAGCGCGGCGGTCGGCTGCTTGCGCAGGTCCTGAAGCTTCAGGAAGTCGATGATCTCCTCGCAAGCCTCGCGATGGGCGATGTCTTCCTTCTGGGCCATGCCCCAGTAGATGACGGAGGAAAGCACGCCCGCCTTCATGCGCACGTGGCGGCCGAGCATCAGGTTGTCGAGTACGGTGAGGCCGCTGAACAACGCGATGTTCTGGAAGGTGCGCGCGATGCCGAGCACGGCGATATCGCTCGGCTTCTTCTGGGTGATGTCCTGGCCTTCGAGCACGACGCGGCCGGTGTCGGGCTTGTAGAAGCCCGAGATCATGTTCAGGAGAGAGGTCTTGCCTGCGCCGTTGGGCCCGATGATGGAAACGATCGCGCCGCGCGGCACTTCGAGCGATACATCCTGCACCGCGACGACGCCGCCGAAACGCTTGGATACGCCCTCGACCACAAGCTGACTGTCGCCCTGTTGCGCGGCCACGCGCCGGGCAGACGACCCCACCATGAACCCTCCCTAATACTCAGCCTCACCTTTGCTTATAATTACCAACATCATGCAGGCTCCGATGGGCGAACGCAACGCTACCGTCTTCCTCCCCAGCGAAGCTGGGGAGGTGCCCGCGTAGCGGGCGGAGGGGTCATGAGCAGCAGTACTGACGCTCATGACCCCTCCGACCCTTCGGGCCACCTCCCCTTCGCGGATTCCGCGAAGGGGAGGTAGAGTTCGCCTTTCCCCGGGAGTTCGCCATGTCGCGTCACATCGTCTGTCTCACCTTCGACCACGATCATCTGTCCGGCTTCATTGCACGCGGGCTGACGACGCCCACCGTCATATCGCGTGGCGAATACGACGTAGTGGTGATCCCGCGCCTGGTCTCGCTGCTGGACCGCTACAACATCAAGGCGACCTTCTTCACGCCCGGCCACACGATCGACAGCACACCGCACGCCGTCACACCTTATGTCGAGGCCGGGCACGAGCTTGCCCATCACGGCTGGACGCATCGCCTGCCCGCCTCGCTGTCGCGCGAGGAGGAGGAAGAGGAGATCGTCCGCGGCAACGAATCGATCAAGCGCATCAGCGGCAGGACGGCGCGCGGCTATCGCTCGCCGGCCTGGGATCTGTCGCCGCACTCGATCGAGCTGCTGCAGAAGCACGGCATCCAGTACGACAGCTCGCTGATGGGCCACGACTACGACTGCTACTTCGCCCGCCAGGGCGACGTCGCCGAGCTCATGACGCCGTTCGTGCGCGGCCGCGAGACGACGCTGGTCGAGATGCCGATCAGCTGGTCGCTCGATGACTTCCCGCACTTCGAATACATGCGCCTGCCCAACGGCTCGGTCATGCCCGGGCTGATGAACGCCACGAACGTGCTGGAGAACTTCGTCGACGACTACACCTACATGACGCGCGTGCAGCCCGACTTCGGCATCCTCACCTACACCTTCCATCCGCACGTCATCGGCCGCGGCCATCGCATGATGATGCTGGAGCGGCTGATCCAGAAACTGATGGAAGGCGGCGCGGAGTTCATGACCATGGAAGCGGCCATGCACGAGTGGCTGGCCCGGCGGCAGCAGGCAGACAAGATCGCCGCCGAGTAAGGGGCGGTCGGTGCATGCACTGCTGTCGAGTTCTCGCAATTTCCGCAATTATCGCAACCGGGCTTTGCTTGGAGAGCCGGAGCACCCCTATCGGCTGGGCCGCATTCGGACAGTTACGCTAGTAGCTCTGCACAGTGGTTTTGACGGGCCGAACGGCAAACGGGATCGTGTTCGTGCGACTCTGTC
>NZ_BKAJ01000008.1 GCF_007992495.1 Reyranella soli | reverse complement strand
TCAGGTACCGTGCCAGCAGTGCAGGCAATCTCATCGGCCCCTCGCCAGCTCGTCAAAACCACTGTGCAGAGCTACTATTTGCGCTACCGGCTTCGCCTGAGGCTGGCGGACCGGACCGGCGATCACGCCACTTTTTGTATCGCTCTGGCCGGGTGCCAGCAATGCTTTCGCCATCAGCCGCAAAGCCGTCAAAACAGACCGTAGAATCGTATGGCGGTGCCGCCCAACACGGTGTCATGGGCATCCGCCGGCAGGAGGGTCATCGCCGCCTCACGCCAGCGCTGGTAGTTGCTCGCCAGCGTGACGACCGGCCAGTCGCTGCCCCACATCAGGCGATCCGGCCCGAACGTCGCGAGCAGATGATCGACATAGGGACGTAGATCGTCGATCCGCCAGTCCGCCTGTGCCTCGGTGACCAGGCCCGACACCTTGCAGCACCACGGTGTCTCGCGAGCCAGTCGTGCCATGTGGTCCGCCCATGGTCGCAAGGCGCGGTTGGCAATGTCCGGCTTGGCGGCGTGATCGATCACGACCGCAAGATCGGCATAGCGCTGCGCCAGCTCGCCAATGACGGGAAGATGGCGCGGCTTGATGAGGGCATCGAAGCGCAGGCCGTGTCGCGCCATGGCGGCGAGCGCCGGCTGAACGGTAGGACGTAGGATCCAGGCGGTGTCGTCGATATCCTGCAGCATCGGGCGAAGGCCCTTCAGCAAGGGATCGGCGGCAAGCTCGGCGATGCGGGCCGGCGCGCCGGGCGACGCGAGGTCCGTCCAGCCGACCACGCCGCGCACCAGGCCCGCCGAGCCGCGTGCGACGTCCAGCATGAAAGCGGTTTCGGCCTCGCTGTCGGCGGCCTGCACCAGCACGGTCGCGGTGATGCCGCCCAGCAAGGGGCGAAGGTCGTCCAGCCCGTAGTCGCGGGCGATCGACATGTCAGAAGACAGCCATCGGTAGTCGCCACGCGCGATGGTCCAGACGTGATGGTGGGCGTCGACCCGGATCATCTTTCCGGCGCCTATTTTTCCGGTGTAGGGGCGCTCTCCGGCAGCAGGCCGGCGCGGCGCAGCTCGGACCACAGGGCACCAGGAATGTCGGCCTGCATGAGAGCCGCATTCTGTTTCACTTCGGCAGCGGTGCGCGGACCGGGAATCACGGCGGCGACGACCGGATGAGCTGCGCAGAACTGCAGCGCCGCGGCCTTGATGTCGACGCCGTGACGCTCACAGATCGCACGGATGGCTTGGGCGCGAGCCACCATGTCGGGCTCGGCGGGCACGTAGTTGAAGGTCGTGCCGCCCGCCAGCAGGCCGGAATTGTAAGGCCCGCCCAGCACGACCTTCACCCCCTTGGCGGCGCAGGCCGGAAACAGCCGGGCGAGCGCCGTGTGGTCGAGCAGCGTGTAGCGCCCGGCAATGAGGAAGATGTCCGGCCGCTCCGTCTCGAGACAGGCGAGCGCGGGCTCGACCAGATTGAGTCCCATGCCCCAGGCCCGGATCTCACCGCGATCGCGCATCGCGCCCAAGACCTTGACGGCGCCGGCCATTGCCTCGGCGAAGCGGTCCTTGAAGGCGGCGCCATGCCAGTCCTCGGCGCAGTCGTGGATATAGACGATGTCGAACCGATTGAGGCCCGTGCGCTGATGGCTGTCCTCGAGGGAGCGGATCGTGCCGGCGGCGGTGTAGTCGAAGGTCCGGCGGAACGGCAAGGCGTGCACGAAGCCCTGGCTCACTTCCCGCGTCTCTGGCGCGGCGTGAAGCAATCGGCCGACCTTGGTGGAGAGCGTATAGGCGTCGCGCGGCCGGCTGCGCAGGGCATTGCCCAGCCGGTGTTCGGCCAACCCGGCGCCGTAGTGCGGTGCCGTATCGTAGTGGCGGATGCCGACGTCCCACGCCGCAGCCAGGCAGGCGACAGCGTCCTCTTCAGGGACGACCGTGCCCAGATTGCCGAGAGGTGCACTGCCGGCGCCGAGCGGCCCCGGAGGACTGTAGCCGGTCATGTCCGTTCCTCCGGCGCGACGACGCCCTTGGTGAGCAGGATATTGCCGTAGAACCGGCGCTCGCCGGTCTGCACGATGGCGTAGGCGCTCTCGGCGGCCGCATAGAAGGCGTTGCGCTCGATGCCGACGGCGGCCTTGGCGCCATGCTTGGCCAGCGCCGCATTCATCTCGGCGACCACCGGCGGCAATGCACCTGGCTCGCCGACAACCTGCATGACGGCGCAGGGGTCGGCGATGAAGGTGTCGATCGGAAAGACCGACAGCACCGCCTGCAGGACACGCGGGGTCGAGAGGCCCGGCAGGTGGACAAGGCGGCGGCCGCGCGTGGCCGGATAGTTGGCGTCGACCAGCGCGATGCGATCGCCGTGGCCCATCGCGGCAAGGGCGTGCAGCAGGTCGGGACCCAGCACGGGATCGAGGCCGAGCAGCATGTTTCCTCCGGCTTTTGCGGTGACCGTAGCACGAGATCCTGTGCGTCGCTCAGGACGACACGGCCCCTCGCGCAACGCGGATCGCCCGACAGATCGTCACCATCTTGCCGATGGCGTGCTCGACGAACGCCGAGACGGAAGCCTCGATCTCCCGGGCGAGCCGCGGCGGCTCGGTGGCGATCGCTCGCGCCAGCACCCGCGCTCGCTGATGGGCCGTCCGGCGATTGGCGAGGATGGCGCGGTCGAGCGAGCCGTCGGCCTGCACCGGCGTCAGCGCGGCTTCCAGGCGCTGCAGGAAGGCCGGCGCATGGGCGAGATGGCGATACATGCTGGCGAGGATCAGAGGCTCGGGTCGGTCTCCGAAGTGGTTGAGCCGCAGCACGCGCTGCCAGGTTTCAGGTGGGACATCGGCTTCGGACGCGAGTGGCGGCAAGTCGACATCGGGTGCTGGCAGGCGCGGCCCCTGCTCCGGCACGCCCTCCTCAGCCACGTCGCCGCGCAGCCGTGCCATCAGCGCACCGAGCGCGAAGAGATTGACGGTGTTGGAATGATCGTAGCTCGCCAGCACCGCATCGACGCTGGCCGGTTCGGTCCCCGCCAGCGAGCCGAGCTTCGGCAGGGTCATCTCGCGCCGAAAATCGACGACGGCACGATCGGCCATGCCCTGCACATAAAGCGGCTTCACCGCATGCCACGCCCACGGCAGGGCGCCATCGAGCGTGGCCAGATGCCGCCACACGAGATTGACCACGCGCACACCGACCGTGGCGCGGATGTCGGCGAAGAGAGCTGCCGTTTCTCCGGTCGCGGCAGGCTCCGCGATTGCCGGAAACGGGTCGCTCACTCGGCGGCCTGCTTGGACTCCTGCCCGAGCACGGTGAAGAACGACGCCGACTTGGGCTGCTTGGGCAGCTCGACCCGGCCTTCGGACAGGCGGGCGAAGCGCGCTTCCTTGCCACGCACGATGCGGCCCTCGTTCGGACTGGGCATGGGATTGCGCGCGATCGGCACGGCATCGGCCGCGGTATAGACACAGATATAGAGCCCGCGCGCCTTGTCGGCGCCGTTGGCCGCCGAGCCATGCAGCAGCTTGGTATGCATCAGGCAGACGCTGCCGGCCTTGCCGAGGCAGGGCACCGACTTGGCGAGCGCCTGCTTCTCGGCGTCGGCGGCGACTCCGCCGGTGAAGCGTTCGCCGTCGAACAGCGACAGCATCGGCCCTTTGTGCGAGCCCGGGACGACGGTCAGGCAGCCATTGCTCTCGTCGATGTCGTCGAGGAACAGCAGCGCCGTCACAATGTCGGAGTTCGTGTGCGGCGTGTAGGCGAAGTCCTGGTGGTAGGAGACCTCGGTCTTGGCGCCCGAAAGCTTCAGGTTGATCTTGCAGTGGTGGAACTTGACGTCCGGCCCGATCAGGTCGGCCACCATGTCGACCGTGCGCGCGTCGAGCATGACCTCGCGGTAGGCGTCGGAAATGTCGGACGGATTGTTGATGCGGCGCAGCGCCGGCTTCTCGGCGCTGTGCTCGCCGCCCATGTCGAAGCGCGGCCGGCCGTCGATCGTCGGCGGCCCGAACGGGCTGCTGTGGGCCCGGCTCTCTTCCACCCACTTGGCGATCTCGGCCTTGAGCGCGGCGAGTTGCGTCGGGGTCACCGCGTCCTCGACCATGAGATAGCCGTCGCGCCAGAAGGCGTCGATCTGCTCGCGGCTGAGAACAGGCATGTGCGGTCTCCTGCTGGGGCGCGCCACTCCAGTGGCGCGATCTCCGGTGCAGCCTACAATGACGCGCGACTGGAGTCGCGCGCCCCCAGCCTACCGCCCCTTGAACTGCGGCTTGCGCTTTTCCATGAAGGCGGTACGGCCCTCGATGTAGTCCTCGGAGGCGAAGCATTCCTTCACCAGCCCCGTCAGGCGGCCGAAGTCGGGCTTACCGTCGAGTCGGGCCAGTTCCTCGACCGTCCGCTTGGCGGCATGCATGGTGAGCGGCGCGTTCTCGCCGATCAGCTTGCAGTAGTTGTCGACGTAGGCGTCGAGCTCGGCGTCCGGCACGACGCGGTTGAGCAGGCCCATGCCCAGCGCCTCTTCGGGGCTGAAATGCCGGGCGGTGAAGAAGATCTCCTTGGCATAGGCCGGTCCGACGAGATCCATCAGGTTCTTGAGGCCGGCGGCGCGGTAGCCGAGGCCGAGCCTGGCCGCCGGCACGCCGAACTTCGACTTGTCCGACGCGATGCGGATGTCGCAGGTCAGCGACACGGCCAGGCCGCCGCCGATGCAATAGCCACGGATGCGGGCGATCGTCGGCTTGGAGCATTTGGTGAGGCGGGCGTTGGCGATCTCGCCGATCTTGTCGTAGTAGGCGACCTGCTCTGGCGTCGAGCGCGCCTTCTCGAACTCGGAGATGTCGGCGCCGGACACGAAGGCCTTGTCGCCCGCGCCGGTCACGACGACGACCCGGACCGCCGGATCCTTCTCGAAGTCGTCGAGGATGACCGGAATGGCCTCCCACATGTCGGTCGAGGTCGCATTGTGCTTGGCCGGCTTGTTGAAGATGAGCTTGCCGACCGGCCCATGCTTCTCGGCGATCATGTTGGGTGTGGGACTGATCATGGTGTTCTCCTGCTGGGGGCGCGCCACTCCAGTGGCGCGATCATGCGTTGAAGCAACCAAAGACGCGCCACTGGAGTGGCGCGCCCCCAGCGCTAGATGACGCCGCGCTGCTTGAAGCTCGCGATCGCCGCGGCGTCGTAGCCTGCTTCCTTCAGCACGGCCTCGGTATGCTCGCCCTGCTCGGGCGTGGCCGTGCGCATCTCGAAGGGCGTGCGGCTCATGTTGATCGCCTGGCCGATCAGCTCGATCGGGCCGAGCTTGGGCGAGTTCACCGGATGCGCCATCTTGAGGTGCTTGACCTGCGGATCGGCGAACATCTCGTCCATCTTGTAGATGGGGCCGGCCGGCACGCCCGCCTTGTTGAGCTTCTCCACCAGCTCGGCGCTGCCGTAGGCGCCGACGCGCTTCTCGATCTCGGCATTCAGCAGGTCGCGGTTGGCGCGCCGTGCCTTGTCGCTCGAGAACTTCTCGTCGGTCATCAGCTCCGGCGCGTTGATGCTCTCGCAGAAGCGCTTGTAGATGTGGCCGCCCGACGCCGCGATGTTGATGTAGCCGTCCTTGGTCTTGAACACGCCGGTCGGGATCGAGGTCGGGTGATTGTTGCCGGCCTGGCCGGGCACGTCCTTGGCGATGGTCCAGCGCGCGGCCTGGAAATCGCACATCGAGATCATAGCCTGCAGCAGCGAGCTCGACACCCACTGGCCCTGGCCCGAGGTCTCGCGCTCGAGCAGCGCGATCAGGATGCCGATGGCGCAGTGCAGGCCCGCGCCCACGTCGGCGACGGCGATGCCGGCACGTACCGGCCCCTGGCCTTCCATGCCGGTGACCCACATCAGCCCGCCCATGCCCTGGGCGATCTGGTCGAAGCCCGCGCGCTCGGCATAGGGCCCGTCCTGGCCGAAGCCCGAGATCGAGCCCAGGACGATGCGCGGATTCACCTTCTTCAGGCTCTCATAGTCGATGCCCAGTCGGAACTTCACGTCGGCGCGGTAGTTCTCGACCACGACGTCGGCCTTCTCGACCAGCTTCTTGAAGACGGCGAGGCCGTCCGGCTCCTTGAGGTTGAGAGTGATCGACTTCTTGTTGCGATGCAGGTTCTGGAAGTCGGGCCCATGACGCGGTCCGCCCATGTCCATGTCGCCGGCGCCCGGCGGCATCTCGACCTTGATGCAGTTGGCGCCCCAATCGGCGAGATAGCGCACGGCGGTCGGGCCGGCACGCACCCGAGTCAGGTCGAGGACTGTGAATCGGGAAAGCGGTCCGGCGGTCATAGGCTTCTCTCTGTGTTGCGCGAATGGTCTACCCGTACCACGTCCGCTGGACTTCCAGCCAGACATCAGAAAAGAGCCGCCCTGCGATTGGGATTTCCACGCCTGCCCGCTTCAGGGCTTCAGGCACTTGCTGGCCAGAACGAACCAATGGTGCCAATTGGGTTGCACGCCTTGTCCAAGCCACTCTGCGACTACCGCGTCCGCGATCTCGTCCGGCGTGCTCCCGTAGTCGGCCGGCAGCCAACCTCGGCCATGGATTGCATTTGCGACGTGCCTGGCTGGTACCCCACCTGCATCAAGCAGCGCAATTATGTTGCGACGCATGTAATCCGTCAGCGCTTCGCCTGAAAGACCGAAGCCTTCGATACCCGCAACAGCGATGTGCCAGAGGCTGACCTCAGCGTACTCGAGTTCATTGGGAACGAGCGCTATCCACTCTTCAACCGTGTGCCCGTAGCGCTTGTGCCGGAGTTCGTGGGTCATGGCCGCGACCTCCGACCATAGGGACTCTATTCACTCGACGCGCACCATCGCTGCAGGATCAATCTCCAGCCAGACGCGGCTGCCGACCTCGAAAACGACATTCGGACCTGTGGAAACGCGCACTGGCTTGGCAGCGCCTAGCGGCCGCACCTGATAGTCCCAGTACTCGCCGAGATAGGACCGTCCTGAGATTTCCGACTCGACAGCCAGTGCGCCGCCATTGGGCTTCTGACCAGAGAGCCCAACCGCCTGCGGGCGAAGTGAATAGAGAAGAGCGCCGTTTCCGCTCGCCCCTTCGAGCCGGGCCGCGGCTGCCGAGAAGCCGTCGAAGCGGATGTCGCTACCCTCCCGCGTGCCTTCGAGGAAGTTGGTGCGGCCGATAAAGCCCGCGACGAAGCGGCTGCGCGGGCGGGCATAGAGCTTGTGCGGCGCATCGACCTGCTCGATGCGGCCGTGGTTCATGACCACGATGCGGTCGGACGTCACCATCGCCTCTGACTGGTCGTGCGTGACGTAGACCGTGGTGATCTTGAACTCGTCGTGCAGGCGGCGGATTTCGAACCGCATCTCCTCGCGCAGGTTGGCGTCGAGATTGCTAAGCGGCTCGTCGAGCAGCAGCACTTCGGGCTCAACGACGATGGCGCGGGCCAGCGCCACGCGCTGCTGCTGGCCGCCCGACAGCTCGGCGGGATAGCGGCCCTTGAGGTTGCGCATCTGCACGACGTCGAGGATGGCGTCGACCCTGCGGTCGATCTCGCCGCGGCTGAGCTTCCTCACCTGCAGGCCGAAGCCAACATTCTCGCCGACCGTCATGTTCGGCCAGATGGCGTAGCTCTGGAAGATCATCGACATGCGCCGCTTCTCGGGCGGCACGACGTTGGACGGCGAGGAGATCTGCTGGCCGTCCATCTCGATGGTGCCGGCCGACGGCGGCACGAAGCCCGCGATCATGCGCAAGGTCGTGGTCTTGCCGCAGCCTGACGGCCCCAGCAGCGACACGAACTCGCCCGGCACCAGCTCCAGGGAGAAGTCGGCGACCGCCTCGACCGCGCCGTAGCGGCGGGCGACGTTCTTCAGGACAAGCTTGCTCATGTCGCGTTGCGTCTCAGCATGAAATCCCGTCCCAGCGCCTTCTGGCCGATCCAGAGCAGCGGCAGGGTCAGCACCTGCAGGATCAGGGCCAGGGCCGCAAGGTACTCGAAATTCCCCTCCTCGCTCATGTCGAAGATCATGACCGAGGCGACCTTGGTGTTGGGTCCGTAGAGGAAGATCGCGGCCGACAATTCGCGCGTCGCCGGAATGAAGATCAGCAGCCAGGCGCCCAAAAGGCTGCGCTTGAGCAGAGGCGCCACGACACGGCGCAGCGCCGTCAGTCGACTGCCGCCCAGCACGCGCACCGCCTCCTCCATCTCGGGATTGAGGCTGCGGATGGCCGCGCTGGCGTTGACGTAGCCGATCGGCAGGAAGCGCGTGGTGAAGGCCAGGATCAGGATCAGCGCCGTACCGTAGAGCGCCAGCGGCGGCGGTGCATAGGCGGCATAGAAGCCGATCGCCAGCACCACGCCCGGGATCACGAACGGCGCGATGCAGAGGAAGCCCAGAATGCCGCCGAATGGCACCAGCCGGCGCGTGACGATGTAGGCCACGCCCAGGGTCAGGATCACGACGGCGGTGGCGCTCACGCCGGCATAGAGGAAGCTGTTCAGCACCGACTTGGCCGCGGTGGCGTGCTCGAACAGTACGAAATGGAAATTGCGCAGCGACAGGTTGTCGAGCCCGAAGCCGCGTCCCCAGGCCTTGGCGAAAGCAGCCTGGAACAGAAAGAGGTACGGCAGGAATACCGCGAGAGCAGCAATCAGCATGGCATAGCCGAACATCGCCCAACGCCATGGCCCGAGCCGGATCGCGCGCCGCTCGCCGCCTTTGCCGGTCAGCGCCACGAAGCCCTTGCGCCGGGTCATCAGCCGCTGGATCAGGATCAGCAGGATGGTGACGCCGAGCAACGGCATGGCGTAGGCGGCGGCGACCTCGACGCGCACCGGATTGCCGAAGAACTGGAAGAGCTGCGTGGTCACCACGTTGAAGCGCGCCGGGATGGCGATCATGGCGGGCGAGCCGAACAGCGCGATCGCCTCCAGGAAGCAGATGATCAGGCCGCCCAGGATCGCCGGCAGGGCCAACGGCAGGGTGACGCGCCGCATGGTGCGCCAGGCGCCCGCGCCCAGGATGTTGGCGGCATCCTCCATCTCCGACGACACCAGCTCGAGCGCCGCCGTGGTGAAGATGAAGATGTACGGGAAGGAATAGAGCGCAATGACCAGCGCCAGCCCGGAGAAGCTGTAGATGTTGAAGGGCCCCGCCTCCGCGCCCGTCACCATCATGAAGAAGCGGTTCAGCCAGCCGGCATTGGGTCCGGCCAGCAGGATCCAGGCGACGGCGCCGGTGTAAGGCGGCGTGATGAAGGTCATCAGCACCAGCACGCGCGTCAGCCCGCGTCCCGGCATGTCGGTGCGCGCGACCGCCCAGGCGAGCGGGATGGCGAACAGGCCGGCCAGCGCCGCCGCCGCACCGCCTAGCTTGAGCGAATTCAGGAGCGCATCGACGTAACGGGCGCGGCCATAGGCGGTGAGATAGTTGGCGAAGGTGAAGCCGCCGGTCTTCTCGGCAGTGAAGCTGGTGACCACCAGGTAGATGAACGGGCTCACCACCAGGAACAGCAGGACCGCGATGATCGCGATCCAGATCAGCCACGTCGAATCGAAGGAGATCGCGCGCCGCGGCGCGTCGGGAGTCGAAAGAGCCGGTGCGGTGACTGTCATGACGGAGCGCGGACCTCCAGGTCCGCATCATGATCATGAGCGGACCTGGAGGTCCGCGCTCCGGTCAGTTCCCGAACGTATCCCGCCACTGCTCGATCACCTCGGGGACGCCCTTGTCGATCTCGGCCACGGTCGGCCGGATGGTCTTGATCTCGCTGATCGGTTTGGCTCCCGGCGGCGACGGCACTTCCGGCCGCAGCGGGATGGCGAAGTGCTTGGCGTTGATCTTCGCCGCCTCGACCGAATAGAGGTACTCCATGAAGAGCTTGGCCGCGTTGGGATGCTTGGTGCCCTTCATGATCGCCGACGGCGCGATAATCAGCACCGAGCCGTCGGTCGGATAGGACACCGCCAGCGGGTTGCCGCGTGAAGCGCTGAACAGGGTCGAACCGTCGGCGCCTGCCGCGACCTGCCGCTCGCCGGCATTGAGCGCTGTCACCGTGTCGTTGATCGAGCGGCCGATCTGCGGCTTGTTCTTCTCGAGCTTGTCGAAATAGCTCCAGCCATAGAGGTTCTTCATGGTCAGCACCCAGGTACCGACATAGCCCGAGAAACCGGGGTGCCCGATTGAGACCTTCCCTTTCCATTTCATGTCCAGGAGGTCCTGCCACTTCTTGGGCGCTTCCTCGGCCTTCACCTTGGCCGAGTTGTAGGTCAGCACGACCAGGCCGGCCGAGGTCGTGTGATAGAAGCCCGCCGGATCGAAGTTGCGGAACGTCGGGGCGATCTTGGACTCTGTCTCCGGCATGTACTTCTCGAAACGCCCCTCCGCCGCCAAGCGGACGTAGTGGCCGACGTCCGTCGAGGAGAAGACGTCGCAGATCGTCTGGTTGTTCTTGATATCCTGCAGCAGGCGTTGATAGGCGACCTGTGCCGTGGTGCGCACCACATTCACCTTCACGCCATACATCTCGGTGAAACCGCGCCCCAGGTCCTCGGCGCCCTCCGACGTGTAATGCGCGACATACCAGGTGAGCTCGCCTTCCTTCTTGGCGCCCTCCTCCAGATCCTTGATATCCGCGTGCGCCGCCGGCGCAAAGGCGAGCACTGCGACGAGCACCGCGATGGGCGCGAGGCCTGCCAACCTCTTCATCAGTACCTCCCTGAACGTGACTTCATTGTTGTTATTGTTTGGTGGGCATACGATCACACGATGAAACGGGCGACAAGCGCGACACAGTGTGAACGAGCGCATGACGGAAGATAAATCCGCTGGCTGGGCAGCCTACTACGAGAAGCTGCGCGAGCGCCCACCGCGTCGCACATTGATCACAGCGCTCGACCGGTTCGGCCCCGATGCAGCCGGCTCACTCGCCGTCGATCTCGGCTGCGGCGATGGTCGCGACGTGATCGAGCTGCTGCGCCGCGGCTGGCGCGTCGTCGCTGTCGACGCCGAACCTGCGGCCCTCAAGGCGCTGCAGAGCCGGCCGCTGCCGGAGGGACACGATCTCACGCCCATCCAGGCGCGCTTCGAGGACGTGCCGCTTCCTCTTGGCCTCACCCTGGTAAATTCCAGCTTCGCCATGCCGCTTTGCGAACCCGAGGCGTTCCATCGCCTATGGGAACGTATCCGCGAGGCCTTGCCCTCCGGCGGACGCTTCAGCGGCCAATGGTATGGTCCTCGCGATAGCTGGGCCGGCCGTGCCGGCATGACCTTCGTCGCCCGAGATGAGGCGCTTGCTATGCTGGCCGGCCTCGAGCTGGAAATGTTCGAGGAGGAAGAAGACGACGGCGTCACGCCGCGTGGCAACGCCAAGCACTGGCACATCTTCCATATCGTTGCGCGGAAGTAGTTCATGTCGTCCTGAGCGTAGCGAAGGACCTCATCGCCGCTTGCAACCGCCACGAGATCCTTCGCTACGCTCAGGATGACTGAGGCAGTGGACAACGTATCACCCTCTGTCCGACACTTCGGCCTCACGAAATTCCCAGGAGGCAATCATGGCCGCCGTTCCCGTCACTGCCGAAATCGCTCGCCGCGCCGCTGTCCTCGCCTGGAACGACCTGCCGGAAGACCTCGTCGAGCGCACCAAGCAATGCCTGCTCGACTGGTTCGCCGTCACCGTTCCTGGCGCGCAGGAGGAGCTCACCGACATCCTGATACGAGAGGCGCTGGAAGACGGCGCCAAAGGCCAGGCCTCGCTGGTCGGTCGAACCGAGAAGGTCCTGCCCTCGACCGCGACCTTGATCAACGGCGCCGCGAGCCACGCGCTCGACTACGACGACGTCAACTTCTCGATGGGCGGCCATCCGACGGTCACCGTGGTGCCTGCCCTGCTGGCGCTGGGCGAGCAGATCCAGGCGTCGGGCCGGCTGTTCATCGAGAGCTTCGTCGCGGGTTACGAGACGTCGGGCCGCGTCGGCCGGCTGGTCTCGCCCAGCCATTATCAAAAGGGCTTCCACGTCACAGGTACGGTCGGCTCGTTCTCCGCTACGGCCGCGGCTGGCCGCATGCTCGGCCTCAGCGACAAGCAGCTCGCCGTTGCCTTCGGCATCGCCGCCACACAGGCGGCCGGCCTGAAGTCGAACTTCGGCACCATGTGCAAGCCGCTGCATGCCGGCACCGCCTCCGAGCACGGCCTGCGCGCCGCGCGACTCGCCGCCAAGGGCTTTACCGCACGCGGCGATTCGCTGGAGTGCGATCAGGGCTTCGCGTCGTCGCAGAGCGATCATCTCAATACCGACGCCGCGCTCGGCGAGCCGCCGCAGGGCTGGCACCTGCGCAACAACCTCTTCAAGTATCACGCCGCCTGCTACCTCACCCATGCGCCGATCGAGTGCGCCAAGGAGATCAGGCTGAAGAGCAACTTCCCGCCCGAGCGCGTCAGGAAGATCCTGCTCAGGATCGACGCCGGCGCCGACAAGGTCTGCAACATCCCCAACCCGACGACGGGCTTGGAGGCAAAGTTCTCGCTGCGCCAGACCGTGGCGATGGCCCTGAACGGCGTCGATACGGCGGCGCTCGATTCCTACAGCGACGCCGTCACCCAGGAGCCGCGCATGAAGGCCCTGCGCGACAAGGTGTCGATCGAGTTCAAGCCTAATTGGGAACATTCGCTGGCCGAGATGGCGATCCAGCTCGACGACGGCACGACCATCGAGGCGAGCCACGATTCGGGCATCCCGTGGGCCGACGTCAAGAAGCAGCGCAACGCCATCGAGACCAAGTTCGAGAGCCTGGTGAGCCCGGTGCTGGGCGCCGCCGGCACACGCCGGCTGGCCGACGCCATCGAGCGCATCGACAGCATGAGCGACGTGGGCGAATTGGCTCGCGCTTCGGCGAAGAGCTAGTTATTTGGGAGCGCGGGCCTCCGGCCCGCATCATGAGCGGGCCGGAGGCCCGCGCTCCCGTGAGGAGAAGGAATGGCAGAGGATTTTAGGACGCGGGCCCGGCTGGTCCCGAAGGGCAACCGCTATGAGGATTTCGAACCCGGTCGTGTGTTTCAGCACCACTGGGGTCGCACCGTCACCGAGTCGGAGAGCACCCTCTTCTCGACCCTGACGCTGCACTTCAACCCGCACTACTACAACGCCGCCTATGCCCGCGCCCACGGCCATCCAGGCATTGTCGCCAATCCAATGCTGGTCTTCACCACGGTGTTCGGCCTCACGGTCGAGGATCTGAGCGAGGGTGGCGGGCCTTTCCTTGGCGTCAACGAGCTCTCTTTCCAGCAGCCCGTCTATCCCGGCGATTCGCTGCGGGCCGAGTCGGAGGTGCTCGACCGGCGCATATCGGATTCCCACAAGGGATTCGGCATCGTCACCTGGCACACCAAGGGCCTCAACCAGCGCGACGAGCTCGTCATCGACTTCAAGCGCACCAATCTCGTCCGTCTCAGGAACGCCTAAGCCATGCCATATATCACCGAAGAGCGCCGCATGATCCAGGAGCAGGCGCGCGAATTCACCCTCAACGAGGTTTTACCCGTCGCCAACAAGCTCGATCCCGAGAAAGGCGACATCCCGATGGACCTGCGCGACAAGATGGCCGAGCTCGGCTACTTCGGCATCCTGATCCCCGAACAGTATGGCGGTCTCGGGCTGGGCTGCTTCGAGTACTGCCTGGTCACCGAGGAGCTGTCGCGCGGCTGGATGAGCGTCGCCTCGCTGATCGCCCGCGGCAACCTCTTGATCGGCGCGCAGATGATGAGCGAGGAGCAGCGCGCCCGCTACCTGCCGCGCATGGCCAAGGGCGAATTCCTGGGCGCCTTCTCGATGTCCGAGCCCAATGCCGGCTCCGACATTTCCAATATCTCCTGCCGCGCCCGCAAGGATGGCACCGGCTACCTGATCAGCGGCAACAAATACTGGTGCACCTTCGCCGACGGCGCCGACTTTTTGATCATCATCGCCCGCACCTCCGATGCGCCGCCGGGCAAGCGGCACATGGGCCTCTCCATGTTCTTCGTCGAGAAGAAGCGCGGCACGCTGCCCAAGGGCTGCAGCGGCGCTCCGATCCCCAAGATCGGCTACTTCGGCTGGAAGACCTACGAGCTCGCCTTCGACAACTTCCGTGTCGAGGCCTCGGACATGATCGGCGAGGAAGGCCACGCCTTCTACTATGCAACCTCAGGCCTCGAGACGGCGCGCGCCCACACCGCGGCCCGCGCCATCGGGCTGGCCCAGGGCGCGCTCGACGATTCGATCAAGTATGCCAACGAGCGCCGGCAGTTCGAGCGGCCGATCTCCGACTTCCAGGCGATCCGCTTCAAGATCGCCGAGATGGCGACCCAGATCGAGGCGGCGCGGCAGCTCAACTACTTCGTCTGCGAGCAGATCGACACCGGCCAGCGCTGCGACAAGGAAGCCTCGATGGTGAAGCTGTTCGCTTCGGAGATGGCCGAGCGCGTGTGCAGCGAGGGCATCCAGATCCATGGCGGCGCGGGCTACACCACCCTGCACGCCGTCGAGCGACACTGGCGCGATGCGCGGCTCACCAAGATCTTCGAGGGCACGTCGGAGATCCAGAAGCGCATCATCTCCGACCGCCTGCTCGGACGTGGGAGGAACTGATGAAAGTCTCCGCACTCACCGGCAAGAACAACTACTTCGAGGACTTCACCGTCGGCGAGGTCCTGAGGCATGCCCGCGGCAAGACGGTCGAGCCGCTCGAGCAGGTGTGGATCACCAACGTCACCATGAACACCGCCGAAGGCCACTTCAACGAGCACCTGATGAAGTCGAGCCCGTGGGGCAAGCGGCTGGGCTTCGGCGGCGTCACCATCTCGATGTGCATAGGCCTCGCCGCCCAGGACACGGCCGAGAACGCGCTGATGGAGATGGGGCTGCACAAGATCCGCCTGAAGGCGCCCGTCCACCACGGCGATACGCTTTATTGCTACTCCGAGGTGCTGGAGAAGACAGACGCAGAACAGCCCGACGCCGGCATCGTGCGCTTCAAGCATTACGGCGTGAACCAGGACGACAAGCATGTCTTCGAGGGCGAGCGCTGGGTGCTGATCAAGCGGCGCAGCCACTGGGGCGACAAGTGAAGTCTCATTGGACCGCGGGCCTCCAGGCCCGCATCATGATCATGAGCGGGCCTGGAGGCCCGCGGTCCACATGACCACCGGCGCCCTCGACGGCGTACGCATTGTCGATCTGACGCAGATGCTGGCCGGCCCCTTCTGCACCATGCTGCTGGCCGACCAGGGGGCCGAGATCATCAAGGTCGAGCCGCTGGACGGCGACCACACGCGCATCGTCGGGCCCTACCATGCCGACGACAAGCTGAAGGCCTTCGGCGGCTATTTCGCCTCGGTCAACCGCAACAAGAAGTCGATCGCCATCGACCTCAAGCAGCCCGAGGGCCGTGAGCTGGTGATGCGGCTCTGCGAGAACGCCGACGCCGTGGTCGAGAACTATCGCGGCGGCGTCATGGATCGCCTGGGCCTGGGCTACGAGACCCTGCACGAACGTTTCCCGAAGCTGGTCTACGCCACCATCCGCGGCTTCGGCGACTGGCGCACCGGCCGCAGCCCCTACACCGACTGGCCGGCCTACGACGTCGTGGCTCAGGCGTTCGGCGGCGTCATGGCCATCACGGGCCCGGACAAGGACACACCGATGAAGGTCGGCCCCGGCATCGGCGACCTGATGCCGGCCACCATGTGCGCCGTCGGCATCGTCAGCGCCATCCTGCGCGCCCACAAGACCGGCAAGGGCCAGTTCGTCGATGTCGGCATGGTCGACGCCATCCTGTCGATGTGCGAGCGCATCGTGCACCAGCATTCCTTCACCGGCGGCGTGCCCGTGCCCGAAGGCAACCACCATCCCCTGCTCTGCCCGTTCGGCATGTTCCCGGCCAAGGACGGCCACGTCACCATCGCCGCCCATGCCGACACGCACTTCCCAATCCTGTGCCGCCTGATCGGCCGGCCGGAGATGGGCACCGACCCGCGGCTCGCCACCGTCCAGGACCGCCGCGCCAACCAGGACGAGATCATCGCCGCGGTCTCGGCCTTCACCAGCCAGCGCACCAAGCAGGAGCTTTTGGCCCACCTCGGCGGCCAGGTGCCGTTCGCGCCGGTCAACGACGTGCGCGACGTCTTCGCCAATCCGCACTTCGCCGCCCGCGACATGGTCGTGTCGGTGCCCCACCCGGGCCTCGACGGCGAGATGAAGGTGGCCGGCGTGGCCATCAAGATGAGCGAGACGCCCGGCCGCGTGCGCCATCGCGCCCCCTTGCTGGGCGAGCATACCGATGAGTATCTGACCGGCCTCGGCCTCAGTGGCGCGGATATTGCGCGTCTCCGGGCCGAAAAGATCGTTGCCTGAGGAGACATGACATGACCGACCGTCCGCGCCGCGCCCGCCGCGTGCAGCTTTCCACGCCCGGCTCGAGCGAGAAGATGATGCAGAAGGCGTCGGAGTCGAAGGCTGACCATGTCTTCCTCGACCTCGAGGACGCCGTCGCCCCCAGCCAGAAGCGCGATGCCCGCAAGAAGATCGTGCAGGCGCTGAAGACGCTGAACTGGAAGGGCAAGACGCGCTGCGTGCGCATCAACGACCTCACCACCGAGTACGCCTTCGAGGACATCATCGAGGTGGTCGAGGGCGCCGGCGAGCATCTCGACACCATCATGATGACGAAGGTCATGACGCCGGCCGACATCCTGTTCGCCGACAAGCTGCTGCATCAGCTCGAGAAGAAGCTGAAGCTCAAGAACCGCATCGGCCTCGAAGCCCTGATCGAGGAGGTCGAGGGCATGCAGAACGTCGACGCCATTGCGAAGTCGACGCCGCGCCTGGAATGCCTGGTGTTCGGCATGGGCGACTTCTCCGCCTCGATGGGCGTCACCAACAAGAACGTCGGCGAGACCGACGGCTATCCCGGCGACATCTGGCACTACGCGCGCTTCCGGCTGGTGATGGCCTGCCGCGCCGCCGGCATCGATCCGGTGGACGGCCCGTTCGCCGACTTCAAGAACCCCGATGCCTATCGCGAGGAGTGCCGCCGCTCGATGATCCTGGGCTGCGTCGGCAAGTGGGCGATCCATCCGTCGCAGATCGAGCATGCGCTGGAAATCTACTCGCCGAAGCCCGAGGACGTGGCGCGCGCCCGCAGGCTCGAGAAGGCCTATGCCGAAGCCGAGGCCCAGGGCCTGGGCGCCATCAACGTCGACGGCATCATGGTCGACGTTGCCTCGATCCGCATCCTGCGCAACACGATCCTGAACAAGGCCGATCTGTTCGGCATGTGAGGTGCGGCCGCTCCTCACCTTGTTGTTCGCACTGGCGGCCACGGCCGCCAGTGCCCAATCGTCCTACCCGCCACCCGATCCGTCGGCCGAGCAGGCTTACATCGCCGCCCGTGAACGGGCGGACGCCGAGCTGAAGGCGATAAGCGACGACCAGGCGAAGAGGGCCGCGGATGACCGCCTGCTGGGCAAGCTGCAGCCGCTCCTGCAGGCGGCGATTGGACCGATCCCCATGCCGAAAGGCTTCGACCGCGAAGTCATGACGGTTCCGGACACGCTCTGCTGCGGCGTCGGCCTGCAGATGCTCGACGGCCAGATGTTCTTCAGCGCGACCGGGCCCGGACAGGTGCTGGTGACGACCGAGGGCATCTTCCGACACTGGCTGGCGGCACACGCGCCCGGGAAAGAGGCGAAGGAGGCGCTGCAGTCGGGCGGCCTCGTGGCCACCGCGATCGCGGCCAACTGGACGATCGGGCTGTTCGGCGCCTTGCCGATCGCCACGCCGCCGGGCGCCAGCCGGGCTGTCGCCGACCTGGCGTACGGCAACCAGGGCTTCGCCTATGGGCCGCCGCCGCAGATCGTCGTCTCGGTCTTCAAAGGCGGGCGGGTCTACATCGCCTTCGTCGACCGCACGGCCACGGACCCGCCGATCGAGATCTGCGGCGCGCTGTTCGCCGGCTACGAGGCAAAGGCCAAGGCCAAGCCGGAAGACATCAAGGTGTCGAACCGCCTGCAGGAGGAAGGCCAAGCGGCATTCGAAAAGTGCTGGGCGGAACGCGCCACGAACCGTGCCTTCCCGGCCGTGACCAAAGAGGCGCAAACACTGGCGGACAGCCTTGCTGGCGGGTGACCCGTCATGAACCGGGCGATCGTCCCGGTGGCCAGCATGCTGGCCATCCAGGCGATGATCTCGGTCTGCGTGCTGGCGCTCGGTGTCATGATGCCGGCGGTCGCCAAGGATCTCGCGATCGATCCCAAGCTGGTCGGCATCTTCACCGCCATCATCTATGTCGTCGCCGCCGTCCTGGCGCTGTTCGCGGCCGGGCCGATCGTGCGCCTGGGCGCGGTGCGCGTCTGCCAGTTCGCGCTGCTGATGGCCGCGATCGGGCTCGCCTTCAATGCGCTGGCGCTGGTCGCGACGACGGTGATCGCCGTCATCTTCATCGGCGCGGCGCAAGGGCCGATCAATCCCGCCTCCGCGCACGTGCTGGCCCAGCGCGTGCCGCGCGAATGGTTCGGCATCGTGTTCTCGATCAAGCAGACCGGCGTGCCGATCGGCTTCGCCCTGGCCGGTATCATCTTCCCTTTCCTGATGGGCCATTTCGGCTGGCGCGGCGCCAGCCTGGTCGCGGCGGCCATGGCCGTCGTGGCGATCCTGGTCGTCGAGCTGCTACGCTCACGCATCGACGTCGTGGTCGCCTCCGGCCGGCCGTCGGCCGGCATCTGGCGCTCGGTGCGCTTCGTGCTGGGCCACGCTCAGTTGCGCGTGCTGGGCTGGTCGGCGCTGGTCTTCGTCATCGCCCAGCACACCTTCACCTTTTATCTCGTGACCTATCTCTACGAGCATTGCGGCCTCAGCATCGCCCGCGCCGGCCTGCTGCTGGCGCTGTCACAGCTCGCCGGCACGGCGATGCGGCTGGTGAGCGGCGCCGTCGGCGACCGCGTCCCGCGCATGCTGGTGCTGGGCTGGACCGGGCTCGGCATGACCGCGGGCTGCGTCGCCATCGGCCTCATCCAGGCCGACACCCCCTTCTGGCTGATCACGCTCGTCGTGATCGGCTACGGCTCGGTCGTCATCAGCTGGAACGGCACGTCGCAGGCGGAGTTCGCCCATCTGTCGCCGCCGGGAGAGACGGCGGCCGTGGCCGCGGTGCAAACCTCGCTCGCCTTCTCCGGCGCCGTGTTCGGTCCACCGTTGTTCGCCCTGATCGCCTCGACCGTCAGCTATCGCGCCGCCTTCTTCGCCGTCGCAGCCTGCGTGCTGGCGTCCGCCGTCTGGCAGCTTGTGGCGGCTAGGGCTCCTGCATCCCCGCCACGGTGACGATCTCGCCCCACTTCTTGGTCTCGCTCGCCTGGAAGGCCGCGAGCTCCTCCGGCGTGCCCGGGAATGGGATGCCGTAAGTCGTCTTGGTCAGCGTGAGGTAGGACTCCGACTTCATCGCCTCGCGAATCAGCGCGTTCAGCTTGTCGACGATGGGTTTCGGCGTGCCGACGGGAACGTAGGCCGCAGTCCAGGCCCACATCTCGAAGCCGGGCACGGTCGAATCGACGGTGGGAAACTGCTCCAGCCCGGGAATGGGCTTCTTGCTGGTGACGGCAATGCCTCGCGCACGGCCGTCGAGCACCGCCGGCAGCCCGGCCGTGAAATCCGAAAAGATGATGTCGATGCGGCCACCCAAAAGGTCGCCGATCGCCTGCGGCTGGGTTTTGTAAGGCACGCCCAGAACGTCGATCTTGGCCATGACGCGGAACAACTCGGCGCCGCCGCGGCTGGAACCGTTGCCGCTGCCGAAGGAGAGCTTGCCCGGCTCCTTCTTGGCGAGGGCGATGAACTCGGCCACGGTCTTCACCGGCAGCTCGTTCTTCACCATGACGATCTGCGCGCCCAAGGTCAGCCCGCAGACGGGGGCGAAGCTCTTCACCGGGTCGTAGGTCAGCGACTTGTAGACGTGCTGGTTGATCGCCTGCGTGGTCTGGGTGGTGATGAACACCGTGTAGCCGTCGGGCGCCGCAGCGGCCGCGGCCTGGGCGCCGATCTGGCCCTCGGCGCCGGGCTTGTTCTCGATCACGACCGACTGGCCGGTGAGCTTGCCCAGCTCGTTGGCGATCACGCGCGCCACGGTGTCGGTCGCGGTGCCGGGTCCGAAGGGGGCGATCACACGTATCGGCTTGGACGGGAAATCCTGCGCCGATGCCTGCCCCGTCACGGCCAATGCGCCGGCCGTCGCGATCGCGGCCCGCCTGCCGAGCACCTTCATCAAGTCCTCCCTTACGCCTTCTTCTCCGGCTCGTCGGCAACATACTGCCGTTCACCCGTGCGCGGATTGTAGAACACGTCGACCGGCTGACCAGTGTCGGGATCGATGAAGCGCTCTGCAGTTTTGACCCAGCCCGCGCCCGGCTTTTCGCGGAGCAATGGCTTGTAGATCACCCGCTCGAGCAAAGTGCCCGCGGTGATGGTGCCGCCGGCGATCAGGAGCCACAGCGGCGCGCCCGGCACGCCGAGCCCGGCCGTGGCCACGCCGGCCAGCAGCATCAGGATGCCGACGGCGAGGACGGCGCCGCGCAGCATGTCAGGTGCGGACCGGCTCGATGACTGCCGCCGTGCCATAGGCCACGATCTCGCTCATCGTCTCGCCGATCTCCGACGAATCGAAGCGCATGACCAGGATGGCGTTGGCGCCCATGGCCGTCGCATTGGCGACCATGCGGTCGGTGGCGTGGCGGCGCGCCTCCTCCAGCATCTGGGTGTATTCGTGGATCTCGCCGCCGACGATCGAGCGCAGGCCGGCGACGATGTTGCCGCCGATGCCGCGGCTGCGCACGACCACGCCGAAGACCTGGCCCAGGGTAGTTACCACCCGGTGCCCGGCGATGTTTTCGGTGGTGGCGATGATCATGAGAAGCTCCGTGCAAAGTGATTTGGTAACCGGGAAGGACTAGACTACCCGGAGCTTCAGAACAGTGACACCAGGGAGGCTTTCATGAAGCTCTATATGCACCCGGTATCCACGACCAGCCGTCCGGTGATGCAGTTCATCGCCGACAACGACATCAAGTGCGACATGGAGGTGGTCGATATCCTGAAGGGCGCGCACTACGAGCCCGCCTACAGCAAGATCAATCCCAACCACCTGATCCCGATGCTCGAGGACGGCGACTTTCGCCTGACCGAGAGTGCGGCCATCCTGCGCTACCTCGCCGAGAAGATCGATTCGCCGACCTTCCCCAAGGACCTCAAGCAGCGCGCCCGCGTGAACGAGGTCATGGACTGGTTCAACTCCAACTTCTATCGCGACTGGGGCTATGGGCTGATCTATCCGCAGCTCTTCCCGCACCTCAAGCGCGAGGATGCCAAGGTGCAAGAGGCCGTCGTGGCCTACGGCAAGGAGAAGTCGAAGATCTGGCTACAGATCCTGAACGACCACTTCATCGGGCCGAACCACAAGTACCTGGTCGGTGACCAGCTCACGGTCGCGGATTACTTCGGCGCCGCCATCACCACGGCAGGCGAGCTTGTCCATTGCGATTTCTCGGCCTATCCCAACATCAAGCGCTGGCTCGACACCTTCAAGGCCGGGCCGAACTACGCCAAGGTCTACGAGACCTTCAACGGCTTCTGCGCCTCGACCAAGGGCCAGCCCTGGCAGGCGATCACCTGATTGAGGAGAATCCCATGATCAAGGGTCTGCACCACAACGCCTATCGCTGCCGCGATTCGGAGGAGACCCGGAAGTTCTACGAGGACTTCCTCGGCCTGCCGCTGGTCAACGCCTTCAAGATCGAGACCACCCAGACCGGCCGCAAGACCGGCACTGGCGTGCTGCACTCCTTCTTCCAGCTCGACGACGGATCGTGCCTCGCCTTCTTCGAGGCGCCCGACATGCCGTTCGAGTTCAAGGAGCAGCACGACTTCGACCTGCACATCGCGCTCGAGGTGGAGCCCGATGCGCTCGACAAGATGTTCGCCAAGGGCAAGGCCGACGGCCGGGAAGTGCGCGGCGTGAGCGATCACAAGTTCATCCGCTCGATCTATTTCCGCGATCCCAACGGCTACGTCATCGAGCTGACGGCCAAGGTCCCGGGCATGGAACGCGACATGGATCCCAAGCAGAACCATGCGCGCGACATCCTGAACGGCTGGCAGGCGAGCAAGGGCAAGGCAAAGGCGGCGTAACGACAAGAACGACGGAGGAAACGATGAAGCGTGGCGTGTGGGGCGCGTTGATCGCCCTGATGAGTGCTGTCGCGTTCTCCTCGTCCTCCCTCGCCGCCGACCCTCCGCAGTTCCAGGTCGATCCGTTCTGGCCCAAGCCCCTGCCCAACAACTGGCTGCTGGGCCAGGTGGCGAGCGTCGCCGTCGGTCCCGACGATCATGTCTGGATCCTGCAGCGGCCGCGCTCGCTCACAGATGATGAAAAGGGCGCGACGCTGACGCCTCCACGCAACAAATGCTGCGCGCCGGCACCTTCCGTCATGGAATTCGATGCCGACGGCACCTTCATCCAGGGCTGGGGCTTCCCGCAGGCGACGCCGTGGGTCGCCAACGAGCACGGCATCCATGTCGACAAGGCGGGCTTCGTGTGGATCGCCGGCAACGCCGCCAACGACAGCGCGATCTTCAAGTACACCAAGGACGGCAAGCCGGTGCTGACCATCGGCAAGCTCGGGCCGACCGGCGGCAGCAACGACACAGCCCTGCTCGGCCGGCCAGCCGATATCCAGGTCGACGCAGATGCCAAGGAGGTGTTCGTCGCGGACGGCTACGGCAACCGGCGCGTCATCGTGTTCGATTCGGAGACGGGAGCCTTCAAGCGCTACTGGGGCGCCTACGGCAACAAGCCCAACGACGACAAGCAGGCCGCCTACGATCCGGCGGCGGCGCCGTCGCAGCAGTTCGCCAATCCGGTGCACTGCGCCAAGCCGTCGAGGGACGGCATGGTCTATGTCTGCGACCGCACCAACAATCGCATCCAGGTGTTCAAGAAGGACGGCACCTTCGTGACCGAGTGGTTCTACGACAAGCCTACGCTCGGCGCCGGCGCGGTCTGGGACCTGAACTTCTGGCCCGACGCCAACCAGACCTGGCTGTTCAACATCGACGGCGAGAACAACCTCTTGCGCATCCTGCAGCGCAGCGACGGCAAGGTCGTCGGCGGCTTCGGCCGCTCGGGCCGCCAGGCCGGCAACTTCCACTGGGTCCACAGCATCGCCGTCGATTCCAAGGGCAACATCTATACGGGCGAAGTCGACAACGGGAAGCGCGTGCAGAAGTTCAGGCCGGACCGGGCGCCTTAGTCTTGAAGCACGACGCCGACACCAAACAAGCTGTCATCCCGAGCGCAGCGAGGGATCTTTCGCACCAACGTGTTGAGTCGGTACTTGCGGGTGAAGATCCCGCCCCTGCCGTCCGCATGATCGGCGAGGCGACGTTCAATATCCTTCGTCACGCCGACAGACATCACGCTCCGGCTGACATTCGTCAGGATATAGACGCAGTAGACTTACATCGCCTCGACGATGGAAGGTCGGGGCGGCTTTTCTGTGGCCTTAAAGATCCCTCGCTGCGCTCGGGATGACAGCGAGGTCGGCGTCAGCTGCCGTGCGTCGCCCCCGCCGCGTCCAGCGCCTTCGCCTTGGCATCCGCCATCGGGTAGGTGCGGTGCATCATGATGCGCTGGGCGTTCAACCCGCCGCCGGCCTGGAGGGCGACGACGAACTGCCAGCCGCCGTAGGCGTCGGCCGTCAGGTCGCGGATCAGGTTGTAGACGCGCATGCGGGTCTCGGGCTCGGCGCCGGGGACGCTCTTGAGGTACTTGCGCAGGTACTTGCCGGATTCTTCGTTCCGGAGATCGGCCTCGAGCGGCACGGTGATCACCAGGCCGCCGCTGACGTCGTGCAGGTGGCGCACCATGGCGTGGTAGTTCGACGCCCAGTGGAACTTGGCGACGTTGATCGCCAGCACATTCGGATGGATCATGCCCGACGGCGTGCGCTCGTAGTGCCGGCAGGCATAGTCCAGGCTCATGCGCATCATCTCGGCGAAGCTTATGAGTTCGCTGACGGCGTTCTGCGCCACCGGATCGCGTTCCTTGCCCTGATGCTCGAGGACGAGCTGGGCGAGGCCGACATAGAGCTGCGACACCCGCACGGCATCGACCACGCCGCCGGTCCGCTCCCAAAGTCCCAGCGATTGGGCGAACAGGCTCGCAAGCTGGACTTCGCCCGCCAAAAACACGCGATCCCAGGGCACGAACACGTCGTCGAACACCACGAAACCCTCGGGGATGCTGTGGTGCGCACTCGCCGGATAGTCGAAGGCATTGAGCTCGGCCGGCGCGAAGCTGCGGTTGATGACCTTCACGCCCTTGGTATTGACCGGGATCGAGAACGACACCGCATAGTCGGTCTCGTCCTGGCGCATGCCCTTGGTCGGCATGACCACCAGCTCGTGGCACAGCGAGGCGCCGGTGATGTGCAGCTTCGCGCCGCGCACCACGATGCCGTCGTTGCGCCGTTCGACGATACGCAGATAGAGGTCGGGGTCGTCCTGCTCATGCGCCTTGCGCTTGCGGTCGCCCTTGGCGTCCGTGATGACCTCGGCCGCGCGCAGGTCGTTGTCGCGGGCGTGGCGGTACATCGCCTCGATGTTGGCCGCATACTGCGGGTTCACCTTGGCGACGGCGTCCTTGACGCTCATCAAGGCCATGTAGACGCCGCTCACCAGCCCGACGATCGAGGTGTGGTTCATCAGCTCGACGCGCTTGGCCAGATCGGCCTCGTCGCGCGGCACCTGGTAGATGCGATGGGCACGCCCGCCCTCTTCCGTCGTGAAGGCACGCAGCTCGCCATGCTTCGGATCGGCATAGTCGTAGTCGCGCGAGGCCACCTCGATCGGCACCCGGAAGCGTGGATGGGTGGTGATGTCGTCGATGCGCTCGCCGTGCCAGTAGGTGACGCGGCCGTCGCGCAGGCTCTCGACGTACGCGGCGGCAGTCTTGAGGCCCATGACGTCCTCCCTAGCCAAGGTTCCGCCGATAGAGCGCGATCAGGCGTTCCCAGTGGCGCTCGGCGGCGGGCTTGTCGTAGCACCAGCGTTGCGGGAAGGCGAAGCCGTGGTGGACGCCGGGATGGATCTCCAGCTCGCCCTTGGCGCCCGAGGCGTCGAACAGCTTCTTCAGCTCCTTGACCATGTCGGGCGGCGCGAGATCGTCGTGCTCGGCGCAGGAGATGTAGAGCTCGCCCTTGGCCTTGCCGAGCGTGAGATGCGGGCTCTCGACCGCGTCGCTGACCAGCCAGGTACCGTAGAACGAGGCCGCAGCCGCGATGCGGTCGGGATAGCGCGCGGCCGCCGCCAGCGAATACGGCCCGCTCATGCAGTAGCCGTGAGTTCCGACCGGTCCCTTCTTCGATTCCTTCTGTGAATCGGCGAAGGCGATCAGCGCGGCGACGTCGTCCATCACCGGCGGGATCGTCATCTTGGTGCGCACCGACCGCATGCGCGCCTGCTCGGCACTGCCCTTCTCCAGGACGTCAGGGCCATACTTGGTGTCCCTGCCCGCGCGGTAATAGAGGTTGGGCAGCAGCACATAGTAGCCGACCGACGCCAGCCGGCGGCTCATGTCATAGAGCTCCTCGCGGATGCCAGGCGCATCCATCAGGAACAACACCGGCAGGTACGGCCCGCCCCGTTCCGGATAGCAAACGAAGGTTTCCATCGCCCCGTCCTTGGTCGGGACATCCAGAATCTTCTCGATCATCCGACTTGTTTCCTTCCCCGTGCTTGTTGCCCATGCCAGCACCTTGCTAGAGCGGTTTGCAACTGAGCGGAGCCGCAAAGCGGCTCTGTTCAGTTGCAAACGCGCGCACGGGCGATCTCGGGCCAGAAGGCACTTTCGGTCCGGCTGTTCCAGCCGGACCGAAAGTGCTTTAGGCTTCGCTCAACAACAAAGCCCTGGGAGGGGACTTTTATGAAGCGTGCGTTTTGTGGTGCAGTATTGGCCGTCGCGGCGATGGCCGCGCCAGCGTCGGCCCAGCAACTGACGGACGACACGGTGAAGCTGGGTGTGCTCACCGACATGTCGAGCCTCTATTCCGACATCAACGGCCCCGGCGCCGTGATCGCGGTCCAGATGGCAATCGAGGATTTCGGCGGCTCGCTCAACGGCAAAAAGATCGAGATGATCCAGGCCGACGTCCAGAACAAGGCCGACGTCGCCGCCACCATCGCCGGCCGCTGGTTCGACACCGAGAAGGTCGACGTGATCCTGGGCGCTGGCGCCTCGTCCTCGTCGATCGCCACCTCGCGCGTCGCCGCAGACAAGAAGAAGATCTACATCGCCCCCGATCCGGCCTCGTCGGACATCACCGGCAAGCTCTGCAACGCCTATACGGTGCACTGGGTCTACGACACCTTCGCGTTGGCCAACGGCACCGGCTCAGCCGTGGTCAAGGCCGGCGGCGACAGCTGGTTCTTCCTCACCGCCGACTACGCCTTCGGCTACGCCCTGCAGCGCGACGTCGCCAACGTCGTCACCAAGGCGGGCGGCAAGGTGCTGGGCGAGGTCCGGCACCCGATCAACACCAACGACTTCTCGTCGTTCCTGCTGCAGGCCCAGGCCTCCAAGGCCAAGGTGATCGGGCTGGCCAACGCCGGCGGCGACACCATCAACTCGATCAAGCAGGCGTCCGAGTTCGGCATCGTCAAGGGCGGCCAGAAGCTCGCCGGCCTGCTCGTGTTTGTGTCGGACGTGCACTCGCTCGGCCTCGAGCGCGCCCAGGGTCTCAACCTCACCGAGGCCTTCTACTGGGACCTCAACGACAAGACCCGCGCCTTCTCCAAGCGCTTCGCCGCCAAGCATGGCGGCAAGATGCCGACCAGCGTGCAGGCCGGCTTCTATTCCGGCGCGCTGCAGTACCTCAATGCCGTGAAGGCGGCCGGCACCGACAACAGCGACGCCGTGATGGCCAAGCTCAAGGAGATCAAGTGGGACGACCCGGTCTTCGGCCTGAGCTACATCCGCGCCGACGGCCGCAAGATGCACGACATGTACCTGTTCGAGGTCAAGAAGCCATCGGAGTCCAAGGGTCCCTGGGACTACTACAAGCTCGTGACCAAGATGTCGGCCGAGGAGGCGTTCCGCCCGCTCGACCAGGGCGAATGCCCGATGATCAAGAAGTAAATCGAGGAGAGAGCCATGGCTGAGCAGTCGCAGATCTACGTCGGCGTCGCGGGCTACTTCGGCAAGCCCGACCACAAGGGCAAAGTCGGCGTCTTCCGCCGCGCCGCCAATGGCGGCGACTGGCACCACGTGCTGGGCGCCGTCGAGGCCTACACCGTCGTCGTGCATCCCAACGATCCCGAGACGGTGTTCGCCGGCACCAGCGACGGCGTGTGGCGCAGCACCGATCGCGGCGCCACCTTCCGCCGCACCGGCTTCCCCGACGAAAAGAAGCAGGTCTGGTGCTTCATGGTCGACAGCCGCGATCCCAAGCGCATCTTCGCCGGCGCCTCGCCGATCGACGTCTATCGCAGCGACGATGGCGGCGCGAATTGGCGCAAGCTCGCCACCCCGAAGATCGGCACGCATTGCTCGGGGCCGTTTGCTTCCCGCGTGATGCGCCTGGCGCAGAACCCCAAGAAGCCCGACGAGATCTACGCTGCGCTCGAGATCAACGGCGTGATGCGCTCGTCTGACGGTGGCGAGACCTGGCAGGATTGCAGCGCCGGGCTGATCGAGCTTTCCGAGCGGCCGCATCTCAAGAGCAAGATCGTGAGCGACACCACCGCCGAGGGCATGCTCGACGGCCATGCCGTCACGATCAACGCGGCCGACCCCGATTCGCCGATCGTGGCGCTGCGCATGGGGCTGTTCCGCACCCGCGACGGCGGCAAGAGCTGGCAGGACATGGAGGTCGGACGCTTCTCGCCCACCACCTACGGCCGCGACGTCAAGGCCTCGCCGACCGAGCCCAACACGCTCTACGCGGCGCTCTCCGTCGCCGCCGCGAGCCACGACGGCGGCCTCTATCGCAGCGCCGACGGCGGCCAGAGCTGGCAGCGCTTCGACAAGGTCCAGGTGCACGGCACGATCATGTCGATCGGCCTGCACCCCAGCGATCCCAAGCAGGTCTATATCGGCGCCCGCTACGACGGCGAGGTGTTCGGGACGCAGGACGCCGGCAAGACCTGGCAAGCGATGCCGCTGCCGGGCGAAGTGCAGCATATCTATTCTGTCGCTTGCGGCTAGGCTTGCTGTTACATTAAAGGTCCCTCGGGCTCCGCCCTCGGGATGACAGGCGGTGCGGACGACACACCCGCTGTCATCCCGAGCGTAGCGAGGGACCTTTCCTGATGAGCAAGCCAACTTCCTCTCGCAGGACGTTCCTCAAGTCCGGCGCCGCACTCGCAGGCGCCACGATGGCTGCCGACACCGCCGTCGCCCAGGCGCCCGCTCCTGCCATCACCGGCGGCAGCGAATCGAAGTTCCCCTCGGCCGACGCGCCGGGCTCGAACGACGGCGCCTACAACATCCTGTTCATCCTGACCGACCAGGAACAGTACATGGGCTACACGTGGCCCGTGTCGCTGCCCGGCCGCGAAAGGCTGCGCAACGCGGGCACCTTCTTCGAGAACCATCACATCGCGGCCGACATGTGCTCGGCCTCGCGGGCGGTGATCTACACCGGCCTGCACCAGCCTCTCAACGGCATCTTCGACAATGCCGGCGTGCCCTACCAGAAGAGCCTCGATCCCAAGCTGCCGACCATCGGCAAGATCCTGCGCAAGCTCGGCTACTACACCGCCTACAAGGGCAAGTGGCACCTGAACGGCGCCATGGCGATGGAGAACCGCGCCAACAACATCAAGGCGCTGTTCGAATCCACGATGGACAAGGACTACGGCTTCTACGACTACACCGGCTCCGGCGACTACATCGAGGGCGCGCTGGGCGGCTACCAGTACGACGCCATCACCGCAGCGCAGGCCATGCAGTGGCTCAAGGCCAACGGCCGGCCGATGGCCGACCGCCAGCAGCCCTGGTACCTCGCGGTGAACTTCGTCAATCCGCACGACGTGATGTGGGTCAACACCGACCAGCCCGGGCAGCCGGTCCAGGCCAAGGACGCCAAGCTCGGCATCGCCTTCCCGCCTGCGGATTCACTGTACCGGCAGGAATGGAACAACCTTCCGCTGCAGAACACCTGGCAGCAGGCGCTCGACGCGCCGGGTCGCGTCGCCGCGCACCGCATCTATCACGACGCCAACGGCTACCTGACAGGGCTGATCCCCAACGACGAATGGCGCGTGCGCATGCGCCAGAACTACTACTTCAACGCCATCCGCGACGTCGACCAGCAGATCGTGCAGGTACTGGACCAGCTCGATCGTCTCGGGCTCACCAGCAACACCATCATCGTCTTCACCTCCGACCACGGCGAGCTCTTAGGCTCGCACGGCGGCCTCTCCGGCAAGGGCACGACGGCCTACAGCCAGCAGAACCACGTGCCCATGATCGTCGTGCATCCCGCCTTCCCGGGCGGCCAGAGCTGCCGCGAAACGACGTCGCATATCGACTTCGTGCCCACCCTCGTCGCCATGACCGGCAAGGCGACCACGCCGGTCGCTGACGTGATGGCGCGCATGAAGGGCAAGGACCTGACCCCGCTGCTGCGCCAGCCGGTCAATCCCGAGTTCAGCCGGACGCGCGGCGGCGTGCTGTTCTGCTACAGCCAGCTCATGGTCCACGATGCCGGTTTCACCAAGTATCTGTACGAGACGTTGTTCAACAAGCAGGTCGCGAAGACAGACCAACTGAGGGCGATCGAGCTGTTTCCGATCGACTGGTCGCTGCGCGTCGCCATCCGCTCGATCACCGACGAGCGCTACCGCTTCACGCGCTACTTCCCGTTCCGCGCCTTCAACACGCCGACGACGCTCGACGACCTGCGCGCCAAGAACGACCTCGAGCTCTACGACCTGCAGGCCGATCCCGACGAGGTCGTGAACCTCGCCTACGACTTCGACGCCAACCGCGACCTGATCGCGCGCATGAACGCCAAGCTGAATGCCCTGATCGCCAACGAGATCGGCGTCGACGACGGCAGCTTCCTGCCGTTCAAGGATTTCATCGACTGGGGCAACGCCGCCAACCTCAATCTTTAGGGAAGCGCGGGCCTCCGGCCCGCGCTCCCGTCACTTCTCGACCGTCGCCGCGTCCGCGTTGCGGCCGCCCAGCATCTGGCCGACCGTCGTCGCAACCGTGCGCTCGCGGCCGGTGTCGATCTTCACCGTCGCCGTCATGCCGGCACGCAACGGCGGCTCACCGGCCTGTGGCGCCAGCCTGAGCTTCACCGGCAGGCGCTGAACCACCTTGACCCAGTTGCCCGAGGCGTTCTGCGGCGGCAGCACGGCGAACTCCGCGCCGGTCGCCGGGCTCAGGCTCTCGACCACGGCCTCCCAGGTCACGTCGGGATAGGTGTCGAGCACCACCGTGGCCTTCTGGCCGACCCGAACGTGCGTCAGCTCGGTCTCCTTGAAGTTGGCCTCGACCCACGGCCGGCTCACCACCACCAGCACGAACAGCGGCGCCGCGGCCTTGACCTGCTCGCCCTGCTGCACGCGCATGTTCACCACGACACCGTCGATCGGCGCGCGGATGGTGGTGCGCGCGAGATCGAGCGCCGCGCGCTCACGGGCCGCGGTCTTGTCGCGCACCAGGTGATGCTCGTCGGCCGACATCTGCGGATCGCCGTTCAGTGCCACCAGCACGCGCTGCAGCTTCTCGCGCACCGAGGTGACGCGGTCGGCGGCGGCCCGCGCGTCGTTCTGGGATTCCTCGCGCTTGGAGGCCGAGGTTATGCCCTTGGTCGCGAGCTCTTCCTGGCGCTGCCACTGGCGCTTGAAGTAGTCGGCGCGCGCCTCGGCGTCGGCCAGCTCGGCCATGACCTCGCGCCAGGTGCCGCGCAGCGTCTCGACCTGGTTGCGCGCCGCATCGAGCTCGGCTTCGGCGCTGTCCAGCGCGAGCTTGAAGGGTCGCGATTCGATGGTCATCAGCGGATCGCCGGCGTGGACCTCCTGATGGTCGCGCGCCAGCACGCGACGCACCTGGCCCGAGATCTCGGGCGCGATCTGCACGATATGCGCCTTCACATAGGCATTGTCGGTGCTGACGTAGCGGCCGCCCGACAGCCACCAGAACGCGCCGCCCGCGATCGCCACCAGCGGTATGACGACCAGCAGGACGAGCCGCAGCCCGGCCTGTCCGCGCCTCACGGCACGGCGCCGGCGAGGTTCTGCAGCCGGCCTTTCACTTTGGCAGTGAGCTCCGCGTACTGCTCACGCTCGGTTGCCGAGAGCGGCGACAAGGCGTCGTCGACCGTCGATTCGGCGATCGCCCACATGGCGGCATGAACCTTGCGCGCCTCGTCCGTCAGATGCAGACGATTGATGCGCCGGTCAGTTCGGTCCGGACGCCGCTCGACCCAGCCATTCCGTTCCATGCGGTCGATCATGCGGCCGGCGCTGGCGCGATCGATTTCGAGCATCTCCGCCAGCTCGGTCTGGCTGACGCCGGGACGGCGATAGACCCGCGTCAGGACCAGCCACTGGGCGCGGGTCAGCCCGATGTCGCGCACGCGCCTGTCGAAGATCGTCCGGATCAGGCGGGCCACATCGGACAGCATGTAGCCGATATAGCTGTCGTCCTCCGGGCCGGTATTGCGCATGGCGGCTTGGCTCATGATTGTTGCATAGGCTACAATAGACTTGGCTATGACTTCAAGCGCTGATGGCACGACGGCTGAAGCCGCGATCCCCAGCCCCGCCGCTCCCCCGGCGGCGCCTAGCCCGGCCGACGCCTTTTCGGTCGGCCGCCGGGTATTGATCCTGGTCATGGTGGTGATGGGCTCGACGCTCTACGCCACCACCCTGCTGATCGCCTCGACCCTGCTGCCGCAGATGCAGGGCACCATGTCGGCCACCCAGGACGAGATCGCCTGGGCGATGACCTTCAACATCCTGGCCACCGCCGTCATGACGCCGATGACGGGCTGGCTGGCCGCCCGCTTCGGCCGGCGCGAGACCATGACCTGGTCGGTGCTGCTGTTCACCGCGACGACCTTCATGTGCGGCGCGTCCAATTCGCTTGAGACGCTGATCCTGTGGCGCGTCCTGCAGGGCGCCCTGGGGGCGCCGGTAATCCCGCTGTCGCAGACCATCCTGCTCGACGCCTTCCCCAAGCGGCAGCAGGGCCTCGTGACGTCGATCTTCGGCATGGCCGTGGTCATCGGCCCGGTGATCGGCCCGACCTTGGGCGGCCTGTTGTCGGAGCTCTACAGCTGGCGCTGGGCGTTCTACATGATCGTGCCAGTCGGCCTGATCTCGTTCATCGGCCTGCGCCTCACCTTGCCGGCCGACCGTCCAACGGGACGCATTGCGCTCGACTGGACAGGGTTCCTCTCGCTTTCCGTCGCCATCGCCTGTGTGCAGCTGGTGCTGTCGCGTGGCCAGCGGCTCGACTGGTTCGACTCGGGCGAGATCCTGATCGAGACCTTCGTCGCCATCCTCGCCTTCTGGATCTTCATCGCCCACAGCCTCACGGCGCGGCGGCCGTTCCTCAATCTTGGCCTGCTGCGCGACCGCAACTACGCGCTCGGCCTCGTGCTGGTGATGATCTACGGCATGCTGAACTTCACGCCCATGGTGCTGCTGCCGCCGCTGTTGCAGCAGCATGCCGGCTTTCCCGACATGCTGATCGGCGAGATCATCGCCGCCCGCGGCGTCGGCGCTACCATCGGCTTCTTCATCGCGATCTTCGTCGGCCGCATGGATCCGCGCATCGGCCTCATCGGCGGCTTCGCCCTGCAGGTGATCTCCGGCCTGTGGCTGATGGCGCTCGACCTCAACGTCGACGCCGCCACCTTGATGGCCAACAGCCTGGTCCAAGGCATCGCCATCGGCGTCATCTGGGTGCCCCTCACCTTGGCGACCTTCGCCACCACCAGCTCGGCCAACCTGGCCGAGGGCACCGCTGTCTATCACCTGCTGCGTAACATCGGCTCGAGCTTCTTCATCTCGATCTGCGTCGCCGAGGTGGTACGCGCCTCGAGCGCCAACTACAGCCGCCTGGTCGAGATGGTGAACCCCTTCAACCGCTCGCTCCTGCTGCCCTGGGTGACCGGCGCCTGGGACACCGAGACGGTCACGGGCCTGGCCAAGCTCTCAAAGGAGATCAGCCGGCAGGCCGCGATGCTGGGCTACATCAACGCCTTCGGTCTCTATACGCTCGCCTCGGCGATGGCCATTCCGCTGATCCTTCTGGTCGGCGGCCGCTCGCGGGCGCGCTAGCCGTCGGACTAGCGGGCGGCCGCCACCCGGTCGGCGATGCGCGTCTTCACGGCCGCGATCTGTTCCGCGCTGAGTTTCTCCGCCGCCTGATCGCGCAGGTAGGCTGCCGTAGACCGCACCTGAGCGTGCTCCTTGCCAGGCGCACCGGCCGCAAGGCTGAGCCAGTAATAGGCCTCGTCGTAGTTGACGACGACATGCTGCCCGGCGAAGTACATCAGGCCCATGCTGTACTGGGCGCCCGGCACGTCCTGTTCCGCAGCCTTGCGGAACAAGCTGGCCGCCTTGGCGTGGTCCTGCTCGACGCCCTTGCCGTCACGATACAACGCCGCGAGCATATACTGGGCCGATGGCAGGCCCTGATCCGCCGCCCTGGCGCACCATTCGAACGCCTCGTCATAGTCCACCACCACACCCAGCCCACCGTAGTACAGGGTCGCAACGCCAAGCTGAGCACGGGCATGGCCGGCGGAAGCGGCTGACCGCCAATGCCGCAGGGCTGCCTCGTAGTTCTTCTTGTGGAAAGCCAGATCGCCGCCCTCGTACGGACCGGCGTGTCCGGCGATAGGATGGATCATCGCCAGCAGCAGCAATGCGGCGGCGACGCTGTTGCACCTGCGAATCATTCTTCGCAGCCTCCGGGACCCGGACATGAACCTATCGCGTGTAGAGAACACTGAAAAGTCAACGCATCGCCGATGACGCATTCTTGACCTTGCCGGGACCGCGGGCACAAGCTGTCCGTGGCTCCGGGGGACGGACATGAACCGACGGACTCTACTGGTGCTTTTCGGCGGCCTTGCAGCGTGCGGATTGGCGTCTCCCTCCCGGGCACAGGACGAGCGCCGGCAGTTCAGTCCGCAAGAGCTCGATCAGATGCTTGCCCCCATTGCCCTTTATCCCGATGCCGTGCTGGGCCAGGTGCTGATGGCGGCGAGCTATCCCCTGGAGATCGTCGAGGCGGCGCGCTGGTTGCAGGCCAATCCGGGATTGAAAGGCGACGTCGCCGTCAATGCCGTCAAGGACAAGAGTTGGGACGTCAGCGTCAAATCCCTGGTCGCCTTCCCGCCCGCGCTGATGCAGCTCAACGATCACCTCGACTGGACGCAGAATCTCGGCGACGCGATGATCGGCCAGCAGCAGGACGTGGCCGATTCCATCCAGCGCCTGCGCGCCAAGGCCGCTGACGCCGGCAACCTGCAGAGCGGGCAGCAGCAGACGGTCACCACTCAGGGCACCGGCAACGACCGCACCATCGTCATCGAGCCGACCAACCCCGACGTCGTCTACGTGCCGTCCTACAATCCGTCGTGGGCCTACGGGTCCTGGCCCTATCCCGCCAACCCACCCGTCTATTATCCGCCGGCGCCAGCCTACGGTTATGGAACGCTGCTGGCGACCGGCCTGATGTGGGGCGTGGGCCTTGCTGCGGCCGGCGCGATGTACAGCAACTGGAACTGGGCGCGCGGCGCGGGCTACGTGAACATCAACTCCAACCGCGCCGTCAACATCGACAATCGCTTCGACCGCAACCGTTACAACAACTCCGGCCGCTGGCAGCACGACGCCGGCCATCGCCGCGGCGTAGCCTATCGCGATGGCGCGACCCGTCAGCAGTTCGGCCAGCAGCGTCCCGGCGCCGAGCAGCGCCAGCAGTTCCGAGGCCAGGCAGCCAACCGGCCCAACGTCGGTCAGGGCGGCCAACGGCCCAATATCGGCCAAGGCGGTCAGCGGCCGAATGTCGGACAAGGCGGCCAGCGACCCAACGTCGGACAAGGCGGGCAACGGCCGAACGTCGGCCAGGGTCAGCGCCAGCAGCTGCAGAACCGCGGCGGCGGCGGACGCCCATCAGGCCTGAGTGGCGTCAATCGCGGCCAACAGGTCAACCGCGAGGCAGCACGCGGACGCGCCCAGCAGAGCCGCGCCGGGGCACATCGTGGCGGCGGTGGAGCCCGTGGTGGCGGCGGCGGCGCACGGGCTGGCGGCGGAGCACGCGGTGGAGGCCGGCGATGAAAATCCTTGTACGGATCCTGTTCCTGGTCGCGCTGGTCATCGGCGCGGGCTCGGTCCTGGCGCAGCCAGCGAAGCAGAAGCACTTCGCGACGGCCGAAGAAGCGGCAACCGCCCTCACCGAAGCCATCCGCAAGGACGACGACAAGGCAGTGCAGGCGATCCTCGGCACAGGCTGGCGCGATATCATACCGGGCACCACCGGCCATGAGGATGACTTGCGCGAGCGCTACCTCGAGGCGTGGGACAAGAACCACAAGATCATCCCGGACGGTGGCGAGCGGGCATACGTCGAAGCCGGCACCACCGGATGGCGCAGCCCATTGCCGCTGATCAAGGATGCTGCGGGGTGGTATTTCGACGTCGAGGCCGGCCGCAAGGAGATCATCGCCCGCGAGATCGGCCGCAACGAGTACACGGTCATCCAGACGCTGCTCGCGATCGTCGACGCCCAGCGCGAGTACGTGTCGCTCAATCCGATGAAGGATCGCGCGCCGACCTATGCGCGCCGCCTGCTGAGCTCGCCCGGCAAGATGGACGGCCTGTACTGGGAGGCCAAGCCCGGAGAGCCTGAGAGCCCGATCGGCGAACTGGTGGCCAAGGCCCAGCCCGGCGACGCCGAGGGCCAGGGCTATTGGGGCTATCGCTTCCGCATGCTGTACGCCCAGGGACCGTCGGCGCCGGGCGGCGCCTACTCCTACCTAGTCAACAATCGCATGATCGCGGGCTTCGCGGTGATCGCCTGGCCGGTGACCTATGGCGAGACCGGCGTCATGACCTTCATGGTGAGCCAGTCGGGCGACGTCTACGAACGGGACTTCGGCCCCGACACCGCGACCGCGGTCGCCAACGTCAACGCCTTCAATCCCGACGACGACTGGGACAAAGCCGACATGACGCCGCCGCCCGACGAGCCGAAGTAATGGACCATTGGTCGAGGTCGTTCGTTCTCGTTCCCGTGACCGCCAAGCCCTGGAAACGTGCGTGCAGTCGTCCACGGCAAACTGCTAGGATTTTCTTCGAGGGAACGCTGCGCAGCGACGAGGCGAAGAGATGAACAAGACGTCCAGAAGGCTTCTCATCCTGGGTGGACTGGCCACCAGTTCGCTGGCACATGCGCAGCCGTCAGGATCCCCGTTCGTGGGGCGTTGGAAAGGCAACGTGCGCGGCTTGGGCGAAGCCGAGATCCTGGTGACTGCGGTGCGGGCGAATGGACAGGTCGACGGCACGATGACGTTCCCGGAGCAGGCCAAGACCTTCAAGTTCGGCGACAAGCTCGACATCGTGAACAGCATCAACCACGGCGTTGTCCAGGGATCGGTGTTGACGATCGAGACCGCCCTGGGCGGCACCTATCGGCTGAACGCGGCCAGCGGCCGGCTGACCGGAGAATACACCCGGGGGACCACGATGAACGTGCCCGTCACCTTCGAAAAGGCGATGTGACACCCTCCTCGGGCCGATCAAAGAGCAAGCGTGACATGCACGACGCCGCGATCCCGCCGGGTCGTCATGGCGAGACCGCATCGCTCGAAGACTTTCAGCATCGGCATGTTCTCGGGCAGCACTTCGGCGACGAATTCCTTGAGCGCGGCGGCGCGTGCGATCCTGATCAGATGGGCGATGAGATGGGTGGCGATCCCACGCTTCTGATGCGGGTCATCGATCGCAAACGCGACCTCTGCGCAACCGGGCCGACAAACGACATACCTTGACCCGCCCACGATCACCGGTCGCCCACCCTCGGCAAGCACGGCGACGAGTGCGACATGACTCTCGAAGTCGACGTTGAGGAAGAAGTCGATCTCGCGCTCACTGAAGTTCCGTTTCGGGGCAAAGAACCGGCGGTGAAGCGCCTCGTTGCTGAAACGTCCGATCGACTCGAGCATCGCCGCGCGATCGTCGGGCCGCAACGCCCGGACTTCCAGAGATGCGCCGTCGCGTAGGCGTTCCGTGGCGGCGTACGTCGCGGCATCCATGGTTTACGTCCTCCGTCACGTGATCAGGACGGTTGCGACTGGTCGCCCCTACCAGAAGCCGCAGTCGGCTCTGCAAGGCGTCCTTTAACCTTACACGTCCCTGACGCGCCACCATTGACCAAGGTCAATCCCGACCCAACGCATATCCAGACCTCCATGGCCGGCAAAGCTGGACGACACCATCAAAAGCGGCTAGCTCCATGGCGCTCCCCTGGGGAAACGGGAGTGGGAGTGGGAAAAACAGCCGTTCTTCTTGCCGCGCTGCTCGCGGTCCTGGCCGGGCCTGTCTGCGCGCGTGATCCGAATGTACCGCCGTCCCAGGCGGCGTTTCGTGCTGCCCTGACGAAGTTCTACAAGAAGTGTGAAAAGGAGACTGAAACGGCACGCTTCGGCGACTTGCAGCATGCCCGGTCGGAAGCGTTCGCACAGTCCCTCGGCCAGGGCCTGTCGTTCGAGGGATGGCTGCTCGAGCTCAGGGGCATCGAACCCACGCCGCGCGGCGGCTACTTCGTACGCTTCGTCGATCCCGTGATGGCCGATTTCCGGAACGTTCGCCCGACTTACTGGAACGGCGGTCCCGGGAAGATCGGCCGGGAGACGGCAATCCTGCCGAACTCCGACCTGCACGATATCGTCAGGGACATGAGACCGGGTCTGAAAGCCGTCGTCTCCGGGCGCTTCTTCCCCGCCGAGGACGGCCGACCGCTGTTCGAATCGTCGAAGGTCACCTTCAAGGCCAACGAAGCCGAGAAGGCCAAGTTCCGGATGCCCTACTTCTCGGTGCAGTTCATCAAGATCGAGCCGAGATGACGGAGGTCCGCTCGACCGACGATGTGAGCGAGGCGGTGGCGCGGCTGGAGCACGAGCCGCTGCGCAACATCGTTCTGTTGAAGCACATCGAGGCGTTCCGCGATCACGTCTCGGTGGCGCAGCTATCGACCGGGCGGAATACCGCGACACTGGTCCTGCTGGACACGAGCGCGAGCGCCTACGACCGGGAAACCTATCCGGAAGCCGCCTTTGCCGCTCTCATATCGAGCGACGATCCGGGCCTGACGCGCAGGCTGATCGGCTCTCTGCCCCGCCAACGCCATATCGTCTTCAAGCTCGCCAACGACGCCGACCGGGACGTCGTCGCCGAGCAGTTCCCGCTCAGGCGGGCGACGAGCTTTTTGTCCTTCACCGCCGGCGAGCCGGCCGACTTCAGCGCCGACGAGAAAGTATCCATCACGAATTCAGCGCCGGACACCATGCTGGACTTGTTCGAATCGCAAGGACACTCGAGGGAATGGCTATGCCCTCTCCTGTCGTCCGGCCACGCTTTCACCTGTGTCCTGGAAGAGAATCGGGAGCCGCGCTCGGTGTGCCTGGCGTTCCAGAACCATCGGCAGATCTGGGAAGTCGGCGGCGTCGTCACGCCAGCGCAGCATCGCGGCCAGGGCCTGGCCTCGCGAGTCGTTCGCAGTTCGCTCGCAGAGCTGCAGCGGCGGAGGCTCGTGCCGAGGTACCAGGTGAACGAGGACAACCTCCCGTCCATTCGACTGGCGACGTCGGTCGGATTGCGCCAGTTCCTGCGGCTCACCCACTTTCGCACCTGGTGACGTCACGAGCCGGCGATCACCTGGCGGGTGTAACGCGCGATCATGCTCTCTTCGTCCGTTGGAATGATCCAGGCGGAAACGGCAGAGCGATCGGTGCTGATGCGGGTCTCGCCGCGTCGGTTGCGCTCCTCGTCGATCTCCAGGCCAAGCCATCGGCATCCGGCCGCGACCTCGGCGCGGGTCCGCGGGTCGTTCTCGCCGATGCCGGCCGAGAAGACGATGCCGTCGACCCCGCCCAGCGCCGCCGCCAGCGAACCGATCTCGCGGACGATGCGGTAGACGAAAAGAGCGATCGCCTCGCGCGCCTCGGCGGCCGAAGACTGTCGCAGCGCCCGCATGTCCGACGAAATGCCCGACACGCCGAGCAACCCCGATTGTCGGTAAAGCAGGTCCTCGATGGCATGCGCATCCATGCCGTGCCGCTCCATGAGGTAGAGCAGCACGCCCGGATCGAGGGCGCCGGTGCGTGTGCCCATCATCAGGCCGTCGACGGCCGTGAAGCCCATGGTGCTGGCCACGCTCTTGCCATCGCGGACCGCGCACAGGCTGGCCCCGTTTCCGAGATGAGCAACGATCAGGCGGGAGCGCGCCAGCGCCGGCATCGCCTCGCCCAGTTGCGTCAGGATAAAATCGTAGGAAAGACCATGGAAGCCGTACCGCCGCACGCCCTCGGCGGTGAGCTTGCGCGGCAGGCCGAACTCCTGCGCCAGCGCCGGCTGGCTGCGATGGAAGGCCGTATCGAAACAGGCGACCTGAGGGATGTGCGGCACTGCCCGGGCAATGGCCTCGATCGGCGCCAGATTGTGCGGCTGGTGCAGCGGCGCCAGCGGTACCAGTTCGGCGAGCGCTTTCAGCACGCCGGCGTCAACACGTGTCGGCGCCGCGAAGGCCGTGCCGCCATGGACGACGCGATGGCCGAAGGCCAGCACCGGCCGGCCGGCCAGCAGCTTGCGGCCGAGCTCGAGGATGGCGTCGGTCGCCGCGTGATGGTCGAGGGCGCCGGCATCCCACCGCTGCTCGGCCACCGACTTGCCGTCGGCATCCGTCGCCTTGAGATGCGGTGCGACGCCGATGCCCTCGACCTGGCCATGAAACAGCAATGGCCCGTCGCGTTCGGCCTCGTAGACGGCGAACTTGATGCTCGACGACCCGGCATTGAGGACGGCGATGCAGCCCTGCTGTGGCATCGGTCGAACCGTCACGCCCTGATGTTCGCGCCGCCGTAGACGAACACCGTGCCGCCGGTGATGCGCCGCGCGAACGGCGTGGCGAGATAGGCGCAGGCCCAGCCCACATCCATGATGTCGACGAGTTCGCCCAGCGGCGCCTTCTCGACCGCCTCGTTGAGCAGCAGCTCGAAATCCTTGAGCCCCGACGCCGCCCGCGTCTTGAGCGGTCCGGGCGAGATCGCATGGACGCGGATGCCCTTGCCGCCGAGCTCATAGGCGAGATAGCGGCAGGCCGCTTCCAGCGCCGCCTTCACCGGCCCCATGACGTTGTAGTTCGGCACCACCCGGGTCGCCCCGTAGTAGCTCATGGCGAACATGGTGCCGCCGTCCTTCATCAGCGGCGCCGCGAGCTTCGCCATGCGGATGAAGGAATGGCACGAGACGTCCATCGCCTTGGCGAAGCCCTCGGCCGAGCAGTCGAGAAGCCCGCCGCGCAAATCCTCCATCGGCGCGAACGCAATCGAGTGCACCAGGATGTCGAGCTTGCCCCATTGCCGCGTGATGGTTTCGAACACGCTCTCGAGCTGCCCGGGCGTGGTGACGTTGAGCTCGGCGGTGATGGGTGCCCCGAGATCGCGCGCCAGCGGCTCGACATGAGGCCGCGCCTTCTCGTTCAGCCAGGTCACGGCGAGATCGGCGCCGGCCTCGCGAAAGGCCTTGGCGCAGCCGTACGCGATCGAATGGTCGTTGGCGATGCCCACGACCAGGGCCTTCTGGCCGGCGAGAACAGGTCGGATTTCGGTCATGTCTCCTGCTCAGACGATTGCGTGGGCAGAACTGGCTCGCCGCGCCGCCGCCACGAGGACGGCGACCGCGCATGAGGCAAGGCGCGTGGTGAGGGAATCGGCGCGGCTAGTGAGGATGATGGGAACCCGCGTGCCGAGCACGATGCCCGCGGCGTCGGCCCCGGCCAGAAAAGACAGGCTCTTGGCCAGCATGTTGCCGGCTTCGAGATCGGGCACCACCAGCACGTTGGCCTTGCCGGCGACCGGCGACACGATCCGCTTCAACGCGGCAGCCTCGGGGTCGATGGCATTGTCGAGCGCCAGCGGCCCGTCGAGAAGCGCCCCGGTGATCTGGCCACGGTCGGCCATCTTGCACAGGGCAGCCGCCTCGATCGTCGAGAGTACCTTGGGATTGACGGTTTCCATGGCACTCAGGATCGCGACACGCACCTCGGGAACACCCAGCGCATGCGCAAGATCGATGGCGTTCTGCACGATGTCGACCTTGTCGGCCAGGCTCGGCGCGATGTTCACCGCGGCGTCGGTGATGATCAGCGCATCGTCGTGCAACGGCACATCCATGACGAAGCAATGGCTGATACGCCGTTCGGTGCGGATGCCCGTGTCGCGCGCCACGGCGGCGCCCATCAACTCGTCGGTGTGCAGGCTGCCCTTCATCAGGGCCTGGGCCCGCCCTGCCCGCACCAGCTCGACCGCCTTGGCCGCCGAATCGTGGCTGTGCTTGGCCTCAACGATCTCGAAGCCGCCGATGCCCAGGGCCTCGCGACTCGCGACATCGAACAATCGCGCCGGCGGCCCGACGAGGATCGGCTTCATGAGGCCGAGATTGGCGGCCTCGACGGCGCTTTCGAGCGAGACGCGGTCGCAGGGATGCGCCACCGCGGTGGCAAGCGGCGGATGCTTGGCCGCCACCTCGATGAGGCGGCGATACTTGGCGTGCGGCGCCTCCGGGGCCTGGCCGGCCGTATCAGGCATGGGTTGGCATTCCGAACAGCTTCTCGATCCGGGCCAGGCGTCGCACGCTCTCCTCCGACAGGGCGCCAGACGCCTCGACGACCCGGCGGACGGCGCCGAGCGCTGCCTGGCGCGCCTGCTCATTGTCCGGCAGCAGCCGCGGGATCGCCGCGACCGCCCGCTCCTCGTCCAGGCGCAGCAGCAGGTACTGGTCGCGCAACGTGGTTCTCAACTCGCCGAGCGTCAGCCGCCGGTTCACCGGCTGCATCTCGCGCACCGCCATCAGCATGGCATAGCCGCGCTCGTCGACGCTTTCCTGCGGCAGGCGGATCCAGATGATGCTGCGGATCACCGCCTCCGGCAGGCCGCCGACATCGAAGCGCTTCTCGAGGTCGGCGCGCATCCGCGCTTCGCTCGCCTCGTGCTGCAGGTCGCGCTCGATGCGGCGATGCTCCAGGCTGCCGTTGGCCATGCCGACCATCGCCTGCATCACCGGCGAGCCGTAGAGAGCGAGGAACATCGTCTCCGTCATGGCGTCGCGCGCCGACCGGTAGCTGTCCCACCAGGTCGTTATCCAGGTCGAGGTCATCTTCTCCATCGACAGCAGCGGATTGTCAGCGGCCACCGGCTTGCGGTCGGCCCGCACGGCCTCGGCCAGGCCCTTGACCGGCTGCATCATCGGATTCTTGTCGGAGAACATGGCGAAGCGCAGGCGGCTGGGATGCATCTGCCGCATCATCTCGGCCGACTGCTCCGTCGTCATCGCCTTGACCGCGGGCTGGACCAGGGTGCTGTAGAGACCGTGGTTGATCTCCGACAGGCGGGCCACGGTCGCGAAGCGCTTCGTGTCCGCGTCGTCGTTGCCGCCCAGTGCACGGATGTGGTCGAGGGTCCGCGCCTCGAGCCGGAACAGGTACTTGCCGTGGATGAGCTGCGGGTTTGCCGCATCCTCCGGCACCTCGGTGATCACCGCCTCGTACAGGCCGGGCGGCATCAGGTTGATCATCTCCATGCAGGCGGCGAACTCGGCATGCTCCTTGGTCGCCACCTTACCCGACACGAAGATGCCGAGATGGCCGATCGTCTGGTGCAGCGTGTAGACGATGGTCTGGCCGTCGGCGACGATCTCGTCATCCGTCGCGTACAGGTCGGTGATCCAGCCCAGCGCTTGCTGCGGCGGCGTTATGTTGTCGCCCCACGAGCACAGCACGATGATCGGCGACTTGATGTTGCGCAGGTCGACGCGCACGCCGTCGGAAGTGTGGATCTCACCCGAGGTCAGCTTGTTGCCGACGAAGAGGTTGTCGGCGATCCACTGCATCTCCTTGGCATTGAGCAGCACCGGGCTGCCCCACCAGGTTTCGAAATCGAGGAAGCGATGCGCTTCGGTGTCGACGTTCGAGTAGAGGTGGTAGGCCTTCTCCCAGTAGGTGTTGGCCGGATTGAGCGATTCGAAGTTCGAGACCAGGTTTGCCCCGTCGAAGATGCCGTTGCCGAGGTCACCCGACAGCGTCGTCAGCCAGGTGCCGCCCAAGGTGCCCCCGAGATAACGCATCGGATTGTGGCCGTGCACGCCCTGCCAGTACGACAACGGCGAGCCGGCCAGCAGGATCGGTCCGACGATCTCTGGCCGGATCGCGGCCATCATCATGATCTGCCAGCCGGCCTGGCAATTGGCGACGATGACGGGCTTGCCCTCGGCCTTGGGATGGCGCGCCGCGACCTGCTCGATGAACGACGCCTCGGCGATGCACACGTCCTCGATCGTCTGGTCGGGCATGGGCTGAGGCAGGAAGCCGATGAAGTAGCAGGCATGGCCGGCGGCCAGCGCCACGCCGATCTCGCTGTCCTGCTTCATGCCGCCGATGCCGGGGCCGTGGCCGGCGCGCGGATCGACAACGACGAACGGCGGCTTGGATTCGTCGGTCGCGGTGCCGGCCGGCGGCACGATCTGCACCAGCATGTAGTTGACCGGCCGCGGCAGGGCCCGCCCGTCGCAGACCAGCTCGAACTTGAAGCTCAGGACGTGAGGCGTCGGGCTGTCGCGGCGCTCCATGTAGGTGTTGCCGCGCTCGCGCAGCACGTCGAGCGTCAGGATCGAGCGCTGCCAGACGTCGAGCCAGTATTCCTGGAAGAAATTGGGATTTGAGGTAGCAGGCATGATGAGCACTCCCCCGCGGTTCCTCTCAGGTCATCAGTGAAGCACTTGCCGGTAGCTGGTGCACGTTGCAATTCGATGATCGTCCCTGCGACTTAGCCTCCCAATGGTACCGCCAGCAGAACCAGTGCCGTCCCTAATAATGCAATTCCCAGGCCGACCAGCCAGCGATTGCTTCCCGAGTAGTGCGCCCACCAATAGCCAACGAAAAACAGCAGGCCGATCTGCAGTGCATTGGCCATGCGCAAAGCGACAAAGCCATCCTGGATCAGCAGCAGCGGAATGAGGCCTGGGATCGCCGTCACACTGACCAAGACAGCGATCAGCACGGCGGCGATCCAGTCGTCCACCCGCAACTGCGCCCGCGCCGTCCCGGCATGCCGGAACAACTGCAAGAGCGAGCTGTGCAGGTTGGCCTTGTCTTCGGCACGCATCGCCGGCTCGCCTTGCAGGTCGAACTCGTCCCTGACCGCGGCGAGCGCCTCCGTCTCATCGGCGGCGGCCTGCAGCCGCTTGACGAACTGCACGCGCCTGTTGCGGTTGAAGATCGTACCCAGGAGAAAGAACGCACCGTCGATCACGCCCCAGGCCACGTTGCAGCCCAGCAGCGCCACGGCGAGCTCGACGCCGACGATGTCGGCGCGCTCGGACAGCAGCCGGGCGCCAACGGTGATGGTGAGCGCCATGATCAGGCCGAACAGCACCTCGAGCAGTGTCTCCGACGGATCGAGGTAACGGCCGACGAAACGGGCGATCATGGCGCCTTGTCTCCCGAGCGCCGGGCACGCGACAGCGACAAAGTGAGGTAAACGTTCCAGCCTTCCGGACGGTTCTGGGCGGCGAATTCCTTGTAGCCCCGGACGCTGACATCGGTCGCGATGCCGCCGAGGCGGAACGACCAGCCGGCCTGCGGGCCCACGCCCGCCACCCGCGACCGGAAATCGCCCAGCAATGCCGAACCACCGGTGTCGGGACTGAGCTGGTTGAAGAAATAGCCGGCCACGCCGACATAGAGCGAATCGCTGAACGACCAGGAGGCCCCGACGTCGATGTGCGCATCCGTGCCGCTCTGGTACTGCGTCGTCGGATTGATGAAGTTGTAGGTCATGCCGGCGGTGACCGAGAACTCGAAGGGCGAGGCCGGCATGTAGGTGTAGCCCATGCCCCAGTCGATCGCCCAATGACCGACGCCGACGCCGGCCCAGCGATTGGGATCGTAGATGCCGACAGGCGCACTTCCCATGATGTAGGTCATGACGTTGTGGCTGCCCGTCTGCCACTTCAGAGAAGCCATGGGATAGAGGTCGCTGACGCCGGTCGCCGTGTCGCTGGTGCCGGCTGAAAAAGCGTTGCCACGGGGGCCGGACAGGACGCCCCATACAGATGTATCGGCGCGGCCGGCCGAGAACGTCACGCCTAGCCAGAGCTGCCCGTTCAGCACCGGATCGGCGAAGGTGTAGCCTGGCGTCAGGTAGAGGTACTGCTCGGTCGTTTCGTAGCCCAGCAGCAGGCCGCCGCCGCGTGAAAAGCTCGTGCCCGCCGTGGCGCTGGCCTTCCGGAAGTAGAAGAGCGCCTCGAGGGAGAAGCCGGGATCGCCCGGCACCGCGGCGAAGCTTGCGAACTGGCCCGGCAGCCAGACGCTGGCGCCGCCTTCATCGGCGATCGCCGCCGCTGGGGCCAACACGAGGCCAATGGCGGCGGCCAACGGCACGACGGCGATTGCCCTCAGTTGCATTCGCTCCCCCCGTTTCATTTGAGTGTATCATGGCTGCGTCGGGGAGGTCGCAATGAAGACAATACGAAGCGTGTTGGCCGAGGCGCCGCTGGTCTGGCTGCTGATCGCCGTTCCGGTGGCCGCTGGGGTGCACTACGCCATGCCTCATGCCGCGCTGCTGGGCTTCATCCTCGCCTGCGTCGCCATCATTCCGCTGGCCGGCCTGCTGGGGCATGCCACCGAGAAGCTCGCCGCCCGGGTCGGCGATGCGATCGGCGGCTTCCTTAACGCCACGCTGGGCAATGCCGCCGAGCTGATCATCGCCATTGTGGCCCTGCGCGCCGGCATGCTCGACATCGTCAAGGCGTCGATCACCGGCTCGATCATCGGCAACCTGCTGCTGGTGATGGGCGCGGCCTTTTTGTTCGGCGGGCTCCGCCATCCGATCCAGACCTTCGCCACGATCGGCGCCCGCGCCCAGGTCGGCATGATGGCATTGGCGGCCATGGCCATCCTGGTCCCGTCGATCGTCTCCGCCGTGGACAGCGCCAAGTTCGTCGCCAAGTCGGTGAACTTCAGCATCGTCGTCTCGGTCATCCTGCTGGGTGTCTACCTGCTGAGCTTGGTGTTCTCGCTGCGCACGCACGTTCACCTGTTCAGCGGCGGATCTACCGAGGCGGCGGAAGAAGAACACGGCACACCCTGGTCGATAAACCTCGCCGTCGGCGTCATGCTCGCCGTGACCGTCCTGATCGTCTGGATGAGCGAGATCCTGGTCGCCACCGTCGAGCATGCCTCCAAGGCGCTCGGCCTCACCAACATGTTCGTCGGCATCGTCGTCGTGGCGGTCGTCGGCAATGCCGCGGAGCACAGCACGGCCGTGATCATGGCCATGCGCAACCGCATGGAGATCGCCCTTAGCGTCGCCGTCGGCAGCACCACGCAGATCGCGCTGTTCGTGGCGCCGCTGCTGGTCCTGCTGAGCCTGTTCATCGCGCCGGCGCCGCTCAGCTTCGCCTTCCCGCCGGTCGAGATATTCCTGGTGCTGATGGCGACCTTCGTCGCCTCGATCCTCCTGGTCGACGGCCAGTCGACCTGGTTCACCGGAGTCCAGCTTTTGGCCGTCTACCTGGTCATGGCCATCACGGTGTACGGCGTGCCGGCCTGAACCATGCCAGCACGCCGCTCGATCGATCGAGGCAGCGCATGGGTCTGATTCAACGCCGCGTCGCGAGTGACACGAGCGTTCCGCCGTCGCTCTATGGCGCGGCCGGCGTCGAGCCGCCGCCGGTTGCCACGCCCTGGGCGAGCCGCGTCGATGTCGCGATCGTCGGTGGCGGGATAACGGGACTCTGGACCGCCTACCATCTTGCGGTGAATGGTACCCGGGTCGCGGTGCTCGAAGCCCACGGAATCGGGAGCGGCGCCTCCGGCCGGGCCTTCGGTCAGCTCGTCCCGTATCTGAAGCACGGTCATGAGAAGATCATCGCCGACCTCGGCGAAGAGCGCGGGACAAGACTGTCGGAAGCGGTCGCCCAGGCGCCAGAGGAGGTTGCGGCATTCATTGAGCGCTATCAGATCGCGTGCGCGGCAACGCGGACCGGCATCCTCATCGGCGCACGCACCAAAGCCGGAAGGCGGCAATTCGAAGCGACGGCCGCCGCGCTGCCCGGCACGCCCGCGCAGATGCTCTACGGCAAGAACGCTGCCGATATGGTCGGCAGCGACTTCTATCCGGCCGTGCTGCTCGATCCGCGCGGCTTCCATCTCGATCCGCTCGCCTATGCGCGCGGGATCGCCCGCGCGGCAAGCGCTCATGGCGCGTTGATCCACTCTGGGACGCGCGTCGACAGGATCGTACCGCGCGGACCCGAATGGGAAATCTGCTGTGGTCCGCGCCGGCTCACCGCGGCGCAGGTGATCATCGCGACCAATGCCTATTCGGGATCGCATTGGCCAAGCCTTGCGCGTAGCGTCGTGCCATTCCTGGTGCACGGTGCCGTCACCGAGCCGCTGCCCGAGGACGCGCTCGCGCGCATCCTGCCGCAAGGACAGCCGTTGACTGACACGAGACGTCTCTATTCGGGCGTGCGCAAGTTCGGCGAGCGATTGCACGTGTCGATCGATGGCGCCTCCTTCGTGCCGGGGCAGGCCGATGCGCCGAAGATGGTGCAGCGACGGTTGACCGAGCTTTATCCCGGCCTGCCGACCCCACGGGTGCACGAGAGCTGGAGCGGCTGGATAGCGCTCACCCCGGATCAGTATCCGCGCGTTCATCGGTTGGCCGAAGGCGTATGGAGCGCCATCGGTTGCAACGGCCGCGGCCTCGCCGTCGCGAGCCTACTCGGCCGCGACCTCGCGGCGCTCGCCGGCGGCGCCAGCGAGGACGCAACCGTCTTCCCGGTCACGGGACTGCGGCCGCTGCCGCTGCACGATGCAGCCGCGCTCGTTGTCGCCACTGTGGCTTCGGCCAAGCGATGGCTCGATCGCATCGATGCCGCAAGACAGTAAGCTCATTCGACCACCGCGATATCGCGCGACGTGGTCGACAGACGCTCGACGCCGGTCTCCGTGATGATGAAGTTGTCGATGAGGCGGACGCCGAGACCTTCATCCTTGCTGAACAGGCCGGGCTCGACAGTCATCACCATATTGGCCTGCAGCACGTCCTTGCTGCCGCCGAACATGTTGGTCGGCTCGCCCCAGGAGGGCGGGAAGCCCGGTGCCATGCCGTAACCCGAAGTATGCTGTCGGTAGTGGTCGAGCCCGGCACGTGCGATCACGCCCTTCAGCGCCTCGTGCGCCTTGATCGCTGGTGCCCCGGCCTTCATCTCGGCGACTGCCGCGTCGGAGGCGTCGCAGACAATTCTGTGCAGTTCCAGCAGCCGTTCGCTCGGCTTGCCGATTGACCATTGGCGGCCGAGAGTCGAGGTGTAGCGTCTATAGGCGCCGCCGAGTTCGACCACTCCGGTGTCGCCGCGCTGCATGCGCCGCTCGGTCGGCCCGCCCAGCGCGAATGCGCTGCGTTCGCCGGTCATCAGGTTCATCGTGCTTGCCGGCAGGACACTGCCCGAGGACAGGATCTTCTGGTAGGCGGCCGCTGATAATTCCAGCTCGCTTGCCCCTTCCCGGGCGACCGACAAGAGCGCAGCCCAGGCGTCCGCGGCGATGCGCGCGGAGCGACGGTGGTAGTCGAGTTCCCGCGGCGACTTCGCCACCTTCAGGTCGTTGATCAGATGGTTCGGCTCGGCAACCAGCGCCGGACCGAGCAGGTCCCTCAGCTTCAAGTAGTGATGCGGATGCAGATAATGGGACGGAACCTCCATGCCGACACGGGCCGTTCTCAGCCCGAACTCTTCGGCCAGCGCGGCGAAGGCCTGCATCGGATCTTCCGGCTCCCGGCCGTTATAGCTGCGCACCTCATCGACCATCGAGTCCGCCTCGAACTCGTTGCGCTCCATCTCGCGCGTGAATACGGTGAGCTTGCCCGGCTTCGCCGAAACCGGCAGGCACTGGAACGCCGTGTAGCTCTTATTGTCCTGTCCGATCAGCCAGCGCATCGATACGGGATGGATCACCAGCAGCCAGTCGAGACCGGCCTGATCGATCGCCTCGCGCGTCCGGCTCAGCCGACTCGCAAATTCTTCCTTGGTGAAGTCGTGCTTGGACATCTCGGCCTTTCCTTGAGCAGAATTATCTATCCGGCGCCGCACCATGCCGACGCACTTCGCTTTCGATCAGGCTCCAGACGGTCGACTTGAGCTCGCCGTACTGCGGCGAGAACTGCACCGCGATGTGCCGCGGCACTGGCAGCTCATTGGGAATCACCGCCTTGATCCGGCCGGGGCGCGCAGACATCACGATCAGCCGCGACGACAGGAGAAGCGCCTCGTCGATCGAGTGGGTGATGAACACAATGGTCTTGCCGCTCTGCTGATGGATCCTGAGCAGCTCCTCCTGCATCACCTGGCGCGTCATGGCATCGAGCGCTGCGAACGGTTCGTCCATCAGCAGGACCTCCGGATCGGCCGCGAGCATGCGCGCAATCGTGACACGCTGTTGCATCCCGCCGGAGAGCTCCGCCGGATAATGATCCTCGAAGCCGCGCAGGTTCACCATCGCAATGAAGTCGGCGACCCGCTCGCGCCGTTCGGCGCGCGACATTCCCTTCATGCGCAAACCGAACTCGACATTGCCGCGCACTGTCTTCCAGGGAAACAGCGCATAGGACTGGAAGATCATGCCGCAGCGTGGCTCGACCTTCACGATCGCCTGTCCGTGCAGCAGGACCTCGCCTGAGGTCGGCTGGATGAAGCCAGCGAACATGTTCAGAATTGTCGACTTGCCGCAGCCTGAAGCGCCGAGCAGGCAGATAAACTCCCCCTCATGGATATCCAGTGAGAGGTCGTCGACCGCCACAACGTGCTGCTCCTTGGCGTTGGTGAAGGTCTTGGTGACCTTGCGTGCGGCGAGAATGGGCGACATCGTTGCCGTCATGTCCGGTGATGCCGTTCCCAGGGCAACAGCAGCCGCTCCAGCATGTTGGCGAGCTTGTCGGCGACGAGTACCACGATCGAGATGCACAGCATGCCGACCAGGACGAGCGCGAGGTTGCCCCAGTCCTTGCCTTGCCAGATCAGCGCGCCGAGCCCGTTCTGCGCCGCGATCATTTCGGCCGAAAGCACGCAGGACCAGGAGATCGCGAGCGTGACCTTCAAGCCGGCGATGATGCCCGGCAGCGCGCCGGGCAGGATCACGTGCAGCATCACGTCGAGATCGTTCGCCCCGAGGCTTCGCGCGGCCCTGATCAGCAGCGGATCCACGCGCTTGGTGCTCTCGACCGTGTACAGCAGGATGTAGATCCACGATCCCATGAACACGATTGCGACCTTCTGTGCCTCTCCGATGCCAAGCCACAGCATGGTCAACGGGATCCAGGTGATCGAAGGCAGTGGCCGCAACAGCGACACGAAAGGAGCGACAGCGGCCTTGGCGGGAGGCCACACCGCCATGACGATTCCAAGCGGAATCGCGAACACGCCTGCGAGCACGAAGCCGAGCAGCACTCGCTGCGTGGACATCCATATGTCCTTGCCGAGCTGACCGTTCGCAAGGTTCGCGAGCGCCTCACTGACCACTCGGCCGGGCTTGGGAAGGAACACCGGCGATACCCAGCCGCGGTCGGTCGAGATGTACCAGGCCGCCAGCACGAACAGGACCGACAGCGTGCTGATTGCGAACAGGCGCGCCGGCCGCCTGGTTCGCACAGGCGCTGGCGCCGCTGTCGCCGTCGGTTCGGCAGCGACGCCGGTCGGCCGCTCGTTCGCTACGTCGGTCACGGCGCTCACTTCTCGATAAAGCTCACGTTCTCCCAGGCCTTCACGTCCGGCATCCTCGCGATCTTGCCGTTGTCCGCCAGCCACTTGGACAGGTACTCCATTTGCCCGGTGTGCCGCTTCATGTGCTCCTGCCAGTCTTCGGCGCCGAAGTATTTGAACTTCTTCATGGCGGCGAGCACGACCGCTGGATCCTGCCGGAAATAGGTCGCCACGGTCCTGGCAGTGTCTTCCGGATGCTCATTGGTATAGTTCACGCCTTTGAAGATCCCGGTCGCGAGCTTCCGCGCCAGGTCAGGCCTTTCCTCGACGAGCTTGCGTGAAATGATCACGATGTCGGGTGAGGCCATGGTGCCGAACTTCTTGTAGTTCGGCGTGTCCATGTCGGTGCCGAGCAGCGTGCCACCGGGCACCGCATTCTTGACGTTGGTGAACAATGGCTCCCAGACGCATGCCGCATCAACGTCGCCGCGCGCGAGCGCTCCGGCCATCTCGCCGCCCGGCAGGTTGACGAATTGCACGTCCTTCTCCGTCATGCCCTGGGCTTCGAGCAGGCCGTTCATGGTGATCTGCGCCGACGTGTTCGCGGCGACTTTCCTGCCTTTGAGATCCTTGAACGACGCGAAGCCCTGCCTCGCCCAGCATCCCTCGTTGCCGGGACTGTCATCGACATTGGCGAAGAAGAAGAATGACTTGTTGCCGTTCGCCATTTCGCTGATCACCGCAATACGGCCGAGGTTGCTGAAGGCGACTGAGCCGGCAGCAAGCGCGCGAATCCGGTCCGCCGAGCTTGCGATCGCCTTCACCTCGACATCGATGCCGAGCTCCTTGAAGTAGCCCTTCTCGATCGCGAGTATGATCGGCACGTGACCCCACCAGCCGGTCGATAGCGCGGCATCGAGCTTGGCGGTCTGGGCGAGCGCCGGCGTCCGGTCGATAGCAGGCGCCACCGCACCGAGCAGGGCGAGCGAGATGCCTGCGACAGTCAACCGCGACGCGTAGCCCATGAATGTCTCCCAACGGCTGTGTTTGGACCTTCACTGCGGTCAGGCCGCCGCATGTGCCTTGACTTCAAAGCGTGGGATCACCTTCTCGCCGATCAGGTCGATCGATTTCAGCACCTGATCATGCGTTGTGTTCCCGGCCTGCAGCACGAAGATCAGCTGGTCGAGCCCGGCTTCCGCCCACTGCTCGACCTGGCGGCAGATCGAGTCCGGATTGCCGCCGATCGCCATGCCGTCGGCGAGCAGCTGATCGTTCGAGCGCGCGCTGAACTTCGCCACCACTGCTTCCTTGCCGCCAGCGGTCGCAAAGCGCACGTGGTTGAGCTCGGCGTCGTTGTCGCCGTTGTACCAGCGCGCTGCCGCGCAGGCGACGTCCTTGCCGATCCGGTCGTCCTCGTGGCAGCAGGCGAGTGCAAAGGCAGCGACATTCTCGTTCGAGGCCTTGCCGATGAAGCCCTTGGGATCGGCTGAGCGGATCGTCTCGCGGTACATGTGGATCGCCGATCGCGTCTCGTCGATGCTGTTGCGCGTCACGCCGATGATTCCGGCGCCCTGCTTCGCCGCATACTCGTAGGTGCTGAGATTGGAGGCCGCTATCCATAGGGGTGGATGCGGCGTCTGAATCGGACGCGGCAGAACGTGCCGGGGCGGAAGATCGAAATGCTTGCCCTTGTAGCCGGAGAAGTGCTCGCCCTCGAACATCTGCATCACGGCTTCGAGCGCCTCGTTCGCCAGCGAGAGGCTTTCCTCTTTTTTCACGCCGAAGGCCTCGGTCATGTAGGACGTCGAGCCCCGGCCGAAGCCGAAGTCGATCCGCCCGTTGCTCAGCACGTCGGCGGTCGCGATCCGCTCGGCCAGCATGTAGGGATTGTGCGTGGTCAACAGCATGACCGCGAAACCAAGCCTGATCCGGCTCGTGCGCTGACTGATCGCCGCATGCAGGAGATCCGGACACGGGCTGTGACCGATTTGCTTGAAGAAATGCATCTCGGTCAGCCAATAGTAATGAAAGCCCGCGGCCTCGCCGGCCACCGCCTGCTCGATCGTGTTGCGATATGCCGCCAACTCCGCGTTCGGCTTCCATGGCTGCGGAATCTGCAATTGCGTCATCAGACCGAATTTAATGGCACACCTCCGCTCGACACGGACGAAACCTAGGCGGCGGCGGCGTCTTGCGTCCAAGACATAATGCTCATAGTGTTTATAACGTCTTGTTTTAAGGTCCTTCGACGAGTGAACAATGGATGCGCGGGCGCTGCGTTATTTTCAGGCAGTCGTCGAGTTCGGCAGCTACAGCCGCGCTTCCGAGTTTCTTCGCATCTCGCAGCCGGCTGTCAGCCGGCAAGTGGACCGGCTCGAGCAGGAGCTCGGCAAGCGGCTGCTCGTGCGTAACGGCCTGGGTGCCACTCCGACCGACGCAGGGCGTCTCTTGTTCGAGCGCAGCCAGCCGATCCTGCGGCAACTCGAGGAAGCCGCCGCGGAGATCAAGAGTAGCGCCAGCGGCTCGACCGGCACGATCGCGATAGCGATCCCACCCGGGGTCGGACACTTCCTGCTGCCGCCGCTGGTCGAACGCTATCGCAAGTCCTTCCCCAACACCTCGCTCAAGATCATCTCCGGATATAGCGGCTACATCCACGAGGCGCTGGTGCGTGGCCACGCCGACGTCGTCTGCCTGCACGCGCCCCTGCCGCAGAAGGGCTTTCGTATCGTGCCGCTGCTGGAAGAGGAGGTGTTCCTGGTCGGCCGACGCGGTATGCTGCCAACCCGGCGGGCCTACGTCACGATCGCGGAGCTGCTCGATCTTCCCCTGATCCTGCCGAGCCGCTCGCACGCCTCGCGCCGCATCCTGGAAGAGCGCGCCTTCGCCATCAATGCGACCGTGAACGCCATAATGGAGGTCGACGACACCTCGCTGATCCGCACGCTCCTGCGTCAGGGGCTCGGGTTCAGCGTCTTGAGCCAGGGCGCTTTTGAGAATGCTATCGATCGCAAGGAGCTCGAAGCGCGACCGATCCGACCGCGCATGTCATGGCCGCTCGCCATGATGACGGCATCGGGACGGCCGCGCTCGGAGTCCCTCGACGCGCTGATGGTGACGATCCGCTCAACAGTGCGCGATCTGATCGCGGCTGGCCGCTGGCCGGCGAAGCATCTCGACAAGTGACCGGGTCTTCATAACCGCGCATGACTGCATTCGGAATTGCCACGCAGGGATTCGCGGTCACGCCACTCCCCGCATATGTGGCAACGCGATCAGCCCTCCTACGCCAAGGCTTCGGAGGGCATTCTGCTTCGCGCGTCATCGGTTCAGGCCTTGTTCTACGTAGCGCTCAGCGCGAAGCAGAATGGCGTCCCCTACGGGATTCGAACCCGTGTCGCCGCCGTGAAAGGGCGGTGTCCTAGGCCTCTAGACGAAGGGGACGAAGGGCCAAAGAGCGGCAGCATGTAGCGGCTCGGGGCCGGCAAATCAAGCCAGCACTGAGCCCGCCGCCGGGGCGGCATCGTCGATCTGCAGGCGCACACTGTCGCGGCCGCCGTAGCGGTCGATGCGCAGCGCACCTGCGACATGCAGGATCGGCCGGGCCGGATCGAGCAACGCGGGCCCGAGCGCCGTCTGGCCGGCACGGAAGGCGATGGCCTCGATGCGGCCGCGCTCGGCGCCGACCAGGGTACACCGCACATGGCCCTCGCCCACCGGCTGGGCATGGTTGACGCGCACCGAGGTGACGGCAAAGCGCGGCAGGGCGTTGCCAGCGCCGAACGGCCCTGCCCGCTCGATCATGTCGACCAGCTCCTGCGTCGCCGCCCCCGGCGCCAGCGCCGCATCGATGCCGAGCTCGCGCATGGCAGGCGCCGCCCCGAGTTGCGGCGCCAGCCGCTCGTCGAGGAATCTCGCGAGATCGGGCAGCGCATCCCTGGCCACGGTGAGGCCTGCCGCCATGGCGTGTCCGCCGCCATTCACCAGCAGGCCCGCCTGGCGCGCCGCGATCACCGCCGCGCCGAGATCGACACCCTTCACCGAGCGACCCGATCCCTTGCCCAGCGCGCCGTCCATGCCGATGACGAAGGCCGGCCGGCCGTAGCGTTCGACGAGGCGGCTGGCGACGATGCCGATCACGCCGATGTGCCAGCCTTCGCTCTCCACCACGAGCGCCGACGGCAGCCCCGTGCGATCAGGCCCGTAGAGGCCCTCGATGCGGGCGATCGCCTGGTCGAGCACCTCGCGCTCGATGGCGCGACGCTCGGCGTTGAAGTCGTCCAGCCTCAGCGCCAGCGCGCCGACCTCCTGCGGATCCTCGCTGGTCAGCAGCCGCGCGCCGAGATCGGCCTGTCCGACGCGGCCGCCGGCATTGACACGCGGGCCCAGCATGAAGCCGAGATGATAGGCGCCGGGCGGCTCGCGCAGGCGCGCGATGTCGGCCAGCGCGGCGAGGCCGATGTTGGTCCGATCGGCCATCACGCGCAGGCCCTGGCGCACCAGCGCCCGGTTGACGCCGGTCAACGGCACGACATCGCACACCGTCCCCAAGGCGACGAGATCGAGCCATCGGCGCAGGTCGGGCTCGCTGCGCCCGTTGGAGTACCAGCCAGCTTCGCGCAGCGCGCGATTGACGCCGACCGCCAGCAGGAACGACACGCCGACCGCCGCCATCTGCTTGTACGGGCTGGCATCGTCGAGGCGGTTGGGATCGACCACGGCGACCGCCTCGGGCAGCGCGATCTCGGCTATGTGATGGTCGATGACGATCAGGTCGAGGCCGGCGCGCTTGGCCTCGGCCAGCGGCTCGAAGGCGGTGATGCCGCAATCGACGGTGATGACGACAGCCGCTCCCTGCTCCTTGATGCCGAGCAAGGCCGGCGTGTTGGGTCCGTAGCCTTCCTTGCGCCGGTCGGGAATGTAGACCGCGACGTTGCCGCCGATGGCGCGGAAGAAACGCGCCAGCAAAGCCGACGAAGTGGCGCCGTCGACGTCGTAGTCGCCGAACACAACGATCTTCTCGCCCTCGCGCACCGCGCGCACGACGCGCGCGATCGCGGTGTCCATGTCCTTCAGGTGCGAGGGATCGGGCAGGAACTTGCGCAGCGTCGGCTCGAGGAAGTCCGGCACGCCGTCGAGATCGACCTCGCGCGCGGCCAACAGGCGGCAGATCGCATCGGGCAGGCCATGGCGCTGCGCCATGGCGAGCGCCATTCGTTCGTCAGCCAGCCGGGCCGCCCATCGCCGGCCGGTCAGCGAGCGCTCGATACCGAGGAAGGCTGCACGCGCGGCGCGGAACTCCGAGGACATGCGGCACCCTACCCTAGTTCGCTGTGGACAGTGGGGCCGTCACCTGCACGCGCCGTGAGAAAGACTCGAGCGCCTACTAATTGCAGCGAGCGCTGCTGCTGCGCCGTAGACGACCCGCGTCCCACGGATAATATGCCGACAACAATGCGTGCCCTCCCCTCGACAAGCTGATGCCCCTGTACTGGACGATCGATTCCAAAGCGCGACTGTTCACAGGAGTAGCTGAGGGTAACGTGACATTGACCGACGCCGTCGACCTCCTGGAGGCGATGGCCGGCGCCAAGGCGATGGCGTATCGCAAGCTGTTCGATGGCCGTGCCGCTGCCCCGACCATGACCCCCGACGAGATGCTGTCGCTGTGCGCCAGGATCCGCGACTACCATGACCAGGGCATGATGGGTGCCCTGGCGCTCGTCGCCACACCCGAGCAGACCATGGTCTTCGCCCGCCTGCTGGGGGCTCTGGCCTCGGCCAAGCGGCCGATCAGGGTGTTCACCACCCCGCGGCAGGCGCGGAACTGGATCGAAGATCAGCCCAAGGAACGTGCGGCGCCCTGAAGCGTTCATGCTTTGCGGGCCGGGCACTTTCCAGCTCCTGACCGCGGCAGGACAGGCATGCGTGGTATCCTTGCACCGCTCAGCCCACACGAAGAGATCACCCTGCGCCGCGTGGCGCTCGGCTTCGGTGGGCGGGACCGCCTGCCGGAGCAGCATGTCCGGCGGCTCGAGCAGCTTGCCCTCATCGAGGAAGCCGAGGGCACGCTGCGCCTCACCGAGCTCGGCCTGCAGCGCTATGCCAGCCTGGAAAGGCCCGTCAAATGGGACGGCGACACCGCGGCCGAGGACGTCAGTCGCCTGCTGACCGATCGCCCGAAGCCGGACGGACGCTAGTCGCTTTGCACAGTGATCATGACGGGTTGGCGCGGGGCCAATCAGATTGCCTG
>NZ_BKAJ01000007.1 GCF_007992495.1 Reyranella soli | reverse complement strand
AGCGAAACTAGCGGCGTGAAAGGCCCCTCGCTATGCTCGGAGTGACAGCTACGGCGTATCGAGCGCCATGCGCACCATCTTCGCCAGCTCGTGCTTTCGAAACGGCTTGTTCAGCAGCAGCACACCGGGGTCGAGGCGTCCATGCGTCGACAGGATGTTCTCGCTGTAGCCCGACATGAACACCAGCCTGGTGGCGGGCCAGCGGCGGCTCACCTCGTCGGCCAGGGCCTTGCCGTTCAGCGGTCCCGGAACGATCACATCGGTCAGCAGCAGGTCGAACGGCTGTTGCGCGGCCTCGAACGCGGCCAGCCCAGCGACGGCGTCGGCGGTCCCGGTGACCTCGTAGCCCAGGCTCTCCAGCTGCTCCAGCACGCCGGTGCGCACGCGCGAATCATCCTCGACCACCAGGATGCGCTCGGTCCCGCGCTCCATGTTGGCGGCCGGCGACACCGTCGTGGATGCCGCCTCGCTGCTGCGGGGCAGGTAGAGGCGCACGGTCGTGCCGCGACCGACCTCGCTCTCGATGCGGACATGGCCCTTGGACTGCTGCAGGAAGCCGTAGACCATGCTGAGGCCGAGACCGGTCCCCTTGCCCATCTCCTTTGTGGTGAAGAACGGCTCGAACACCTTTTCGAGCACGTTGGGAGCCATGCCCTTGCCGGTGTCGCTCACCGAGACCACGACGAAATCGCCTGCGCTGATGCCGTCTCTTTCAGCACCGGCCGGCATTGACAGGTTGCCGGTGGAAACGCGCAGCCGGCCGCCGTCAGGCATGGCGTCGCGCGCGTTGATGGCGAGGTTGACCAGCGACGCCTCGAGCTGGGCGCGATCGATATCGGCGTTCCAAAGGCCACCGCCCAGCACGGTCTCCACTTCGATCATCTCGCCCAGTGTCCGGCGCAGCAGGCCGACGGTCCCATGGACCAACTCGTTGATGTCGGTGGCGACCGGCTGCAGGGCTTGCCGCCGCGAGAAGGCGAGCAGCTGGCGGGTAAGATCGCGGGCGCGCTGGGTGGCGTTGCCGATGCGCCGGATGCGGTTGCGCGTGGCGCGGTCGAGATCGGCCTCCTCGTCGAGAGCATCCAGATTGGCCATAATGACCATCAGGATGTTGTTGAAGTCGTGCGCCACGCCGCCAGTGAGTTGGCCGATCGCATCCATCTTCACCGCCTGGCGCAGGCTGGCCGCAGTGGCGTCGTACTCCGTCATGTCGCGGCCGATGAAATAGTGGCGACGGTCCGAGCTCGACCACGTCGACACCCAGGCCAGCGGGACGATGCGGCCGTCCTTGTGATGGAAGCGGGCGCGGAAGCGCCGCACGGCCTCTCCGCGGCGGGCAAGCCGCATCTCCTCGCGGTTGGGCTCGAGATCCTCGGCGACCAGGAAGTCCTGGGCGCCGCGACCGACGATCTCGTCGGGCCGGTAGCCCAGCACGCGCTCACAGCTCGGGCTGACCTGGAGGAAGCGGCCGTAGCTGTCGGAGACCAGCATCAGGTCCTCTGACGTCTCGAAGATGCGCTGGCTCTCGCGTTCCAGGCGCTTGCGGTCGGTGACGTCGTTCAGCAGCGCCAGCCGGGCAGCCCGGCCGTCGAACTCGATGTCGTGAAGATAGACTTCGACCTCGACGACCTTGCCGTCCTTGTGGCGATGACGCCATTCGCCGGCAAAGAGCTGCGAGGCGGTCGCGCCATGAAGGTACTGGCGCAGACGGTCGACCTCGTCTTGTGGTCGCAGGTCATAAAGGTTGAGGCCGAGGAACTCCTCGCGCGAGTAGCCATAGGTGGCGACGGCGGCGTCGTTGACTTCGAGGATGTCGCGGTTGTCGATGTCATAGACCCACATCGGCAGCGGCGAATGCCTGAAGAGATAGCGGAACCGCGCCTCGCTCTCCTCGAGGCGGGCTTCGCGATCACGCACCTCGGTCACGTCCGAGTAGGTCATGACCCCGCCGCCGCCGGCCAAGGGGTTGTAGCTCACCGACACCGTGCGCCCGTCGGCCCGCTTGCGCTCGATCACAATGCGCTTGCCCGCGCGGGCGAGCTCGAGGCGAAGCGCGACCGCGGCCTCGGGATCGGCCATGCCGTATTCGCCCCGTTGCGCCAGGCCGCGCACCGCCTCCTCGTAGGACATGCCGCGCACGTCGCCGTCGATCTGCAGCCACTCGGCGAGCCGGCGGTTGTAGGAGACGATCCTGTGCTCGGCGTCGAACAGCACCACGCCCTGCTCGATGTTCTCCAGGATCGATTCGAGATTGGCCGCCGTGCGGGAGGCCTCCGGTTCGTGCCGGCGCAGCTCGGTCAGGTCGTTGCCGACGCCGATATAGCCCTCGAAGGTGCCGTCCCCGGCGAACTTCGGCGTGCCGCTGATCATCACTGGCCGCGAGGCGCCGGAGGCGTCGACGACGGTGGTCTCGAAGTTGCGGAACGGTCGGCGGTTCGCCAGATCGTCGAGATGGGCCTGCCACGCTGCTGCGTTGTCGTAATCGGTGCGCGGCACCTCGTTGCGGCGCTTGCCGATCAGCGCGGATACCGGAAGGCCAAGCAGCTCCTGCAGGCGGTCCGACACGAAGGTGAACCGCAGGTCCGGACCCATCTCCCACCACCAGTCGGACGCAATGCCGGCCAGGAGTGAAAACCTGTCTGCCGTCATGAATCACCCCACGGCCGCGCGCCCTTGCGGCCCCGGCTGCGTTGCACTTCCCTCCCGAGGGTCGATTCCGTAGGGACGCGGTCGCTTTTCGTCACGCGCAATAGGGTCCAAAGTGGACCAACTTTCCCGTCATTAACGGGACTTCGCCGTCATTGCGGGGGGCCCGCCGGCACCCCACCTAGGCTGCAAATGGCCCTGGCCACCTCCCATACGACCTTCGGCGACCTCGCGCGGGACGAGCTTGCCATCGAGGTCACCTGCCCCAACTGTGGGCACCGCCGGACGATTGACGGGAATGCCCCCGGGCTGCGCAACCGGCGCATTGCCGGCGCCCGCTTCCGCTGCGATCAGTGCGGGTCGGTGGGGCTGCCCAGCATCGGCAAGCAGCGCCGCTGGACTGGCCGCTTGGCCGAGCATGCGCGCAAGCTGCGATGACGTGCTATTGGCCTGGATCATGCGCGCCACAACCCTGCTCCTTTCCCTGCTCGCGCTGCTCGCCTGGGCTTCCCCTTCCTCCAGCCAGACCACCCAGGATTGGATCACCGGGGCTCCACGCGAGGCGATGCCGATCAAGGCCTGGCCGGGCGGCAAGAAGGTCGCGGTCTGCTTCGTGCTCTATGTCGAGGTATGGGGTCGCGGCCACGGGCCGGTGTTCCGGCCGGACAAGGTGGGCACCAATCCAGACGTGTTGAACGAATCGTTCCGCCAGTACGCCATCCACTGGGGCGTGCCGCGCGTGGGCCGGCTGTTCAAGGAACAGGACGTGCCGATTACGATCGCCCTCAACGCCCAGTTCCCCGGGCAGCATCCGGAGACGTGGAAGACGTTCCGGGCGTCGGTGCCCAAGGCGCCGATCCTGGGCCATGGCATGAACAACTCGACCGAGGAGCTGCCGCTCGACAAGGGCCTGGAGGCACAGAAGGCCTATATCAAACGCGTGCTCGACCTGATCGAGAAGGATACCGGCGCCCGCCCACGCGGCTGGTCGAGCCCCAGTGTCACGCCCAACGTCGACACCTTCGCCGCGACCGTCGGCGAAGGCATCCGCTATTCGCTCGACGGCATGGACTCCGAGGTGCTGTCGCGGCTGATGACGCCGGCCGGCCCGCTGGTGCTGATCCCCTACCCGACCCAGACCGTCGACATGGGCCAGTATCTCGGCCGCCAGAAGGAGCCGGTCGATTTCGAGCGTCAGTGGATCGACTATGTCGACGAGCTCGCCCGCGAGGCCGACGGCGACACTGACCGGCCGGCCACGGTCGTGGCGATCGGCGTACACCCTTTCGTCATGGGCACGCCGTCGGGCGCCGCCGCTTTCCGCCGCGTGCTCGAGGCGCTGAAGGAGCAGCCGCTGGTCTGGCTAACCGACACCGACGCCGTGATGGCCGCGGCCGGCGTGAAGCAACCCTGAGCGCATCGACCTGTTGACCGTCATGGCCAAGGCGCAGCGACAAGCCGACTTGTTCTCCGGCGAGCCGGCGATGCCGGAGGGCTTCGACTATCGCCAGGAGGTCATCTCGACTGACGAGGAACGGCACTTCGCCGCGTGGTTCGCGCAGCTGCCCTTGGCGCCGTTCGAATTCCACGGCTTCCTGGGGCGCCGCCGGATCGTGTCGTTCGGCTGGCGCTACGACTATGCCGGACGACAGATCCGTCCGTCGGCGGACATACCGGAGATTCTCCTGCCCCTGCGCCAGCGTGCGGCGGATGTTGTCGGGCTCGCTGCCGGAAGCCTGCAACAGGTCCTGGTCACCGAATACGGGCCGGGTGCGCCGATCGGCTGGCATCGCGACAAGCCGATGTTCGAGGAGATCGTGGCGATCTCCTTCCTGGCCCCCTGCCTCCTGCGCTTCCGCCGGCGCCTGCGCGACAGCTGGGAGCGGCGCTCGCTCGAGGTGATGCCGAGATCGGCCTATGTCCTCAGCGGCGCGGCCCGCAACGACTGGGAACACAGCATCCCGCCGCTCAGTGCACTGCGCTATTCGGTGACGTTCCGTAGCCTGCGCGACGCATGACCAGCTCGACGATGCGATCGGCCGCCTGCTCCGCCGTCAGCTCCACCGTGCGCAGCACCAGGTCCGGCGCCTCCGGCGCCTCGTAGGGTTGATCGCGCCCGGTCAGGTTCAGCACCTTGCCGCGGTCGGCCTTCTCGTACAGTCCCTTGGGATCGCGACGCCGGCAGACTTCCAATGGTGTGTCGACGAAGACTTCAACGAAGCGCCCTTCGGGCAGGAGCGCGGCGGCACGCGTGCGATCGGCGCGGAACGGCGAGACCAGAGCGACCAGCGTGATCAGGCCGGCGTCGGCCATCAGCTTGGCGACCTCGGCCACGCGACGGACATTCTCCGAGCGGCCTGCGGCGTCGAAGCCGAGATCGGCGTTCAGCCCCTGCCGCAGGTTGTCGCCGTCGAGCAGCATGGTCTGGCGGCCGAGCGCCGCCAGCTTGCTCTCGACGATGTTGGCGATGGTCGACTTGCCCGAGCCCGGCAGGCCGGTCAGCCACACGACCAGAGGCGATTGCGCCTTGGCTTCGGCACGCAAAGCCGGCGTCACCGTCTCCGCATGGCGGTGGACATTGCGCGCGCCGTCGAGGCCTTCGACCACCATGCCGGCCGCCGCCGTGCGCAGCGTCGATCGGTCGATCAGGATGAAGGCGCCGGTCTGGCGATTCTCCGCATAGGCGTCGAAGGCCACCGCCTGGGCCGCTTCGATCTCGACACGGCCGATGGCGTTGAGGACCAGGGATTCCGCCGGCGTGCGCGTCAGCGATTCGACATCGAGCGTGTCGGCGATGCGGCCAAGGGTGGCGGGCACGGTCGCCGTACCGATCTTGAGAAGAAAGCGCTTGCCCGGCGTCGCCGCCGTCTCATCCATCCATACCAGGTCGGCGGCGAAGCGGCGCGCCACCGTCGGCCGCTGCTTGGGATCGGCCAAAACGTCGCCACGGATGACGTCGACCTCGTCGGCCAAGGTCAGCGTCACCGACCGGCCGGCAGTGACCGACGGCAGGTCGCCGTCGAAGCTCACGATGCGCGCCACGCTGCTGATGCGGCCGGAGCCCGATACGACGATCGGATCGCCGACGGCGACACGCCCCGACGCGACGGTGCCTGAGAAGCCGCGGAACTCGCCGTCGGGGCGATTGACCCACTGCACCGGAAAGCGCAGCGCGGCCTCGGCAGCATCGAGATCGGTCTCGACCGTCTCGAGATGGGCCAGCAATGCCGGCCCGGCATACCAGGGCGTGCGCCCGCTGCGCACGGCGACGTTGTCGCCGAGCCGGGCCGACAAGGGGATGGCCACGACGGAATGGAAGGCAAGTGGTGCCGCGAACGCCGTGAATGCCGCCTCGATCTCGCGAAAGCGCGCCTCGGAGAACTCGACCAGGTCGATCTTGTTCACCGCCAGCACGACATGGCGGATGCCGAGCAGCGAGACGATGGCGGCGTGCCGGCGCGTCTGCTCGACCAGGCCCTTGCGCGCATCGACCAGCAGGATGGCGAGCTCGGCGTTGGAGGCGCCGGTCGCCATGTTGCGCGTGTATTGCTGGTGGCCCGGCGTGTCGGCGACGACGAAGGCGCGCTTGGCGGTCGAGAAGAAGCGATAGGCGACGTCGATGGTGATGCCCTGCTCGCGCTCGGCCTCCAGCCCGTCGAGCAGCAGGGCGAAGTCGAACTCGTCCTCGGTCGTGCCGAAGCGCCGCGAATCGTCGCGCAGCGAGGCGATCTGGTCGTCGTGCAGGCCCGCCGCATCGCTGATCAGCCGCCCGATCAGCGTCGACTTGCCGTCGTCGACCGAGCCGCAGGTGAGAAAGCGCAACTCGCTGCGGATCGCCAGCGGCAGGGCATCGTTCGCCGGGGGTACAAGCGTGTCGGGCATCAGAAGTATCCCTCCCTCTTCTTGCGTTCCATGGAGGCCTGCAGGGCGCCATCGACCAGGCGGCCTTGGCGTTCCGACGAGCGCGCATCCAAAAGCTCGGCGATCACGCCATCGACGTCCATCGCCGCCGAGGCGATGGCGCCAGTGAGCGGCCAGCAGCCCAGCGTGCGGAAGCGCACACGGCGCTTCACCGTCGTCTCGCCGTCGAGGAAGCGCATGCGCTCGTCGTCGACGGCGATCAGGTTGCCGTCGCGCTCGACCACCCAGCGTTCGGCGGCGAGATAGAGCGGCACGATCGGGATCGATTCGGCCTGGATGTAGGTCCAGACGTCGAGCTCGGTCCAGTTCGACAGCGGGAAGACGCGCATCGTGTCGCCGTCGGCGAGCCGGGTGTTGAACAGCCGCCACAGCTCGGGCCGCTGGTTGCGCGGGTCCCAGACATGGCCGGCGGCGCGGTGCGAGAAGATGCGCTCCTTGGCCCGCGCCTTCTCCTCGTCTCGGCGGCCGCCGCCGAAGGCGGCATCGAAGCGGTGGATGTCGAGCGCCTCCTTGAGCGCCTCGGTCAGCATCAGCCGCGAGTACTCGCCGGTCTCGGTCTCGAAGGGATTGATCCCGTCGCGAGCGGCCTGCTCGTTGGCATGCACCAGAAGTTCGAGCCCGTACTGTGCGGCCATGCGATCGCGATGCTCGACCAAGGCGCGGAAATCCCAGCCCGAGGCGATGTGCAGGAACGGGAACGGCGGCGGCGCTGGGAAGAAGGCCTTGCGCGCCAGGTGCAGCATGACGCTCGAATCCTTGCCCACCGAATAGAGCATCACCGGTCGACGGAACTCGGCCACGACCTCGCGCAGAATGTGGATCGCCTCGTCCTCCAACCGCTGCAGATGCGGCGACAGGATGGGCGTGGAGATCGGCTGTTTCTTTTTGGCCGCGCGGGCGGCGGCGACTGGCGGGCTCATGGGTTGCTCTGCTTTTCTGTCGGGGTGGGTAGATGAATGCCGCATTCGGTCTTCTCGAATCCGCGCCAGCGGCCGGCGCGCGGATCCTCTCCCGATGCCACGATCGACGTGCAGGGCGCGCAGCCGATCGAGAGATAGCCCTGCGCCAGCAGTGGATGCGGCGGCAGCCGGTGCCTGGCGACATAGGTCGCGATGTCGTTGACGCTCCAGCTGGCCAGCGGATTGACCTTGACGTGCGTATCGTCGGTCTCGAACACCGGCAGGTCGAAGCGCGTCGATGCCTGGAAGCGCTTGCGGCCGCTGACCCAGGCGTCGTAGCCCGCCAGCGCGCGCTGCAACGGCGCTGTCTTGCGGAAGGCGCAGCAGCCATCGGGATCCCAGGTCGCGCGGCTGAGATCGGCATCGAGCCGCGCCACCTCCTGCGCTGTCGGACCAACGCTGCGCACGCCGCTGAGGCCGAGATGGGCCGCCAATCGATTGCGATACGCCAGCGTCTCGGGAAAATGCCGGCCGGTATCGACGAACAGGACGGGCGTGGTCGGATCGATGGCGGCGACGAGATGCAGCAGCACCGCCGATTCCGCGCCGAACGAGGAGACGACGGCGATACGGCCGGGAAACGCCTCGCGCAAGGCCGTCGACAGGATCCGCTCGGGCGGTGCGTAGCCGAGACGCCGCTGCAGGTCGAGGACGAGGTCTGTCGGGATGGGCATCGCCTGCTCCTAACGCGAGGTGAACAGGCGCACGGTCGCCAGCACGACCGGCAGCACGTCACCGCGCCTGACGGTCCGGCCGTCCGCCAGCTCGATCTCGACCGTCGGCAGATCGTCGCTGAGCGACAGCTCGGCGCGGCGCGACGTGCCCGAGCGGCGGACGCAGATCACCCGCGCCGGAATGGCGTCGGCCCCTGGCCGGGCGATGACGAGATCGCGCGGCCGCACGAAGAGCTCGGCCGGTCCCGCGACGTTCTCCTCGGGCGTGCGCACCTGGTGTGGGCCGATGCGGATCCACGAGCCCGCGGCATCGACCGGCAGGCGCACGGCCTCGCCGACGAAGCCTGCGACGAAGGCCGTGGCCGGCCGGTCCAGGACGTCGTCCGGCGTGCCGACCTGTTCGACGGCGCCGCGGTTGAAGATGGCGACGCGGTCGGCGAGCTCGAGCGCCTCCTCCTGGTCGTGGGTCACGAACAGGGTGGTGTGGCCGGTACGGTCGTGGACCTCGCGCAGCCAGCGCCTGAGGTCGCGGCGCACCTTGGCGTCGAGCGCCCCGAACGGCTCGTCGAGCAGCAGCACGCGCGGCTCGACGGCGAGCGCACGGGCCAGCGCTACGCGCTGGCGCTGGCCGCCCGAGAGCTGGGCCGGATGGCGCTTGTCGAGGCCACGCAATTGCACCAGGTCCAGGAGATCGGCGACGCGCTGGCGGATCTCCTTGTCGCGTGGCCGCGTGCGGCGCGGCCTCACCCTGAGGCCGTAGGCGATGTTCTCGGCGACAGTGAGATGGCGGAATAGCGCGTAGTGCTGGAACACGAAGCCGACACGGCGGTCACGGACGGCGAGCCTGGTCGCATCCTCTTCGCCGAACAGGATGCGGCCGGCAGTCGGCGCTTCGAGCCCCGCGATCAGGCGCAGGAACGTCGTCTTGCCCGAGCCCGAGGGGCCGAGCAGCGCCAGAAGCTCGCCGGGCTGCACCGCGAGGTCGACGTGCTCGATCGCCACCGTGCCGTCGAAGGACTTCGCCAGCCCCTCGGCGCGGATGGCGATGGCTGTCGACTTGTCAGTGCCGGTGGACGCGGGCGAGGCTGTCTCCGTATCGCCATTCGAGGATGGACTTTGCGCCCAGGGTGACGAGGGCGAGTCCCGCCAGAAGCGAGGCGACGGCGAAAGCAGCGACGAAGTTGTACTCATTGTAAAGGATCTCCACGTGGAGCGGCATGGTGTTGGTCAATCCGCGGATGTGCCCGGACACGACCGAGACCGCGCCGAATTCGCCCATGGCGCGTGCGTTGCAGAGCAGCACGCCGTAGAGCAGCGCCCAACGCACGTTGGGCAGGGTGACGGTGAGGAAGGTGCGCCAGCCCGAGGCGCCGAGCGTCAGCGCCGCCTCCTCCTCCGCCGTGCCCTGCTCCTGCATCAGCGGGATCAGCTCGCGGGCGATGAAGGGGAAGGTGACGAAGATCGTCGCCAGCACGATGCCCGGCACGGCGAAGATGATCTTGAACTGCCAGTCGTCCATCAGCGGGCCTAAAAGGCCCTTGGCGCCGAACAGCAGGACGTAGACCAGGCCGGAGACGACCGGCGACACCGAGAACGGCAGGTCGATCAGCGTCACCAGCAGGCTCTTGCCGGCGAACTCGAACTTGGCGACCGCCCAGGCGGCAGCGACGCCGAAGACCAGGTTGAGCGGCACGGCGATGGCCGCGACCAGCAGGGTGAGGCCGATGGCGGCCTGGGTGTCGGGCTCCGTGAAGGCGGCCAGGAAGGCATCGACGCCGCGGCGCAGCGCTTCCGAGAACACCGCGAGCAGCGGCAGCACCAGGAACAGCGCCAGGAAGCCGACGGCGAGCGCGACCAGCATCCAGCGCACGGCCCTGCCCTCGCTGAGCGCGCTGCTACGCATGGCCGAACCGGCGGCGGCTGAAGGCCTGCAGGCCGTTGATGGCGAGCAGCGTCAGGAACGAGATCGCCAGCATCACCGTGGCGATGGCGGCGGCGCCCGCGTAGTCGAACTCCTCGAGCTTGGTGACGATCAGGAGCGGCGCGATCTCGGAGATGAACGGCATGTTGCCGGCGATGAAGATCACCGAGCCGTACTCGCCGACGGCGCGGGCGAAGGCGAGCGCCACGCCGGTCAGCAGCGCCGGCGTGAGGCCCGGCAGCACGACGCGGAACACGGTCTGCCGCCGCGTGGCGCCCAGCGTCGCCGATGCCTCCTCGACCTCGCGGTCGAAGTCCTGCAGCACGGGCTGCACCGTGCGCACGACGAACGGCAGGCCGATGAAGATCAGGGCGACCAGGATGCCGAGCGGCGTGAAGGCGATCTTGATGCCCCACGGCGCGAACAGGCTGCCGATCCAGCCGTTCTCGGCATAGAGGGCCGCAAGCGCGATGCCGGCCACTGCCGTCGGCAGGGCGAACGGCAGGTCGACCGCCGCATCGAGGAGTCGCTTGCCGGAGAAGTCGTAGCGCACCAGCACCCAGGCCACGATCACGCCGAACACCGCGTTGACGGCAGCGGCGGCGGCCGAGATGAAGAAGCTCACCTCGAGCGCCGCCAGCACGCGCGGCGTGGTGGCGACGCGCCAGATGCCGTCGAGGCCGAGCTCGCCCGCGCGCGCCACCAGCACGGCGAGCGGGATCAGCACGATCAGCGACAGGTAGCTGACGGCGAAGCCCAAGGTCAGCCCGAAGCCGGGCAAGGCGCTGGGCTTGCGGACCCTCGGCAGCCAGCCGCTGAGGGCGGCGTCGCTCATCGCGTCGCCTTGGCGCCGGGCTTGTAGATCTGGTCGAACTGTCCGCCATCGGCGAAGTGTTCAGTCTGCGCCTTGGTCCAGCCGCCGAAGACCTGGTCGATGGTCACCAGCTTGATCTTGGGGAAGCGCGCCAGGTCGGCAGGATCGGCCGCATCGGGCTTGAACGGGCGGTAGAAGTTGCTGGCGATGATCTTCTGCGCCGCCGGCGAATAGAGGAAATCGAGATAGGCCTGCGCCACCTTGCGCGTGCCGCGCTTGTCGACGACGGCGTCGACCAGGGCGACCGGCGGCTCGGCCAGGATGGAGAACGGCGGCACCACGATCTCGAACTTGTCGGCGCCGAACTCCTGCAGGATCAGGAAGGCCTCGTTCTCCCAGGAGATGGCGACGTCGCCGACCGCGCGCTGGGCGAAGGTCGTGGTCGAGCCGCGCGCGCCCGAATCGAGCACTGGCACGTTGCGATAGATCGCCTCGACGAACTTGCGCGCCGCGACTTGATCTCCCTTGGTCCGATCGAGCTCGTAAGCCCAGGCTGCGAGATAGTTCCAGCGCGCGCCGCCCGAGGTCTTCGGGTTCGGCGTCACCACCGACACGCCCTGGCGCGCGAGATCGGGCCAATCCTTGATCGCCTTGGGATTGTCCTTGCGCACCACGAACACGATGGTCGAGGTGTAGGGCGAGGAATTGTTGGGCAGACGCGACTGCCAGTCCGCCGGCAGGCGCTTGGACTCGCGGGCGATGGCGTCGATGTCGCCGGCCAGCGCCAAGGTCACGACATCGGCCTCGAGGCCGTCGATCACCGAGCGCGCCTGCTTGCCCGAGCCGCCGTGGCTTGCGCGCACCGTCACCTTCTGGCCGGTGCTGGCCTGCCATTGCTTGGCGAAGGCCTCGTTGATCGCCTTGTAGAGTTCGCGCGTCGGATCGTACGAGACGTTGGTGAGCACGACGTCCTGCGGGCTCTGCGCGCGCGCCGAGGCGAAGGCCGACAGGATGGGGACCGCCGAGGCGGCGGCGGGAAGACGGCGACGTTTGGTCAGGATGCGTTCGGACATGGCTCCGCTCCTCCGCGCCTGCGCTCCTCGCGGAGGGGCCGGTGCTTACTCTGGAATTCGACGACGACTAGAAGGGTCGGCTCAGGGGCGCCGACAGGTCATGCGGCAGACGCCGCGTCGACAGAGCATGCTCGGAACAGAGGGTTGGGACATCGCTGTCTCCATGGACTTTCGATGCTTCTCAAATGCCCGCGTTCACGCACTTGAACAATGGTTGCGATTGCCAAAGTTGCGACGCCCCGAAGAAGGATGCGCCGCAACTTTCAAGGCGCACGAAAGGCTTTTCTCCCGGCGCGGCAACCCACATCACCGCGAACGGGATTGCGTTCGCTGCGCGTCTCGGAAAATCGCCGCAAGCCATTGATGCTTCTGGTCCTTCCAGCGCTGCCGGCGGCCAGGCACTGTCCGCTAAACAGGGACAGCAACGACAATGCGTATCGCTCGGCGCAGCGCATCGAGAGCCCGAGTGCATGCAATGCCATCATCGCGGGTGATTTTGCGGCATTCCCGGTAATTCCGCCGGAGGTCGTAAAGCCGACCTACTACCCATGGGGCTCGCTGGCGAATTCGGACATTTACGCAAATTACGCAACGAGTTTTCGAGCTCAGGAAAGGCCGGCTCGGCGCCTGCCGGGCACGATGGACTTCGGATGAACGATGCAAAGAGCGACGCCGCCTGGAGGCGGATGGTCATGAATATAACTTCAGTTCTCGATTGCGTCAACTCCGTCACGGATGTCACCCCGAGCGCAGCGAGGGGCCTTTAAGACCACAGGAAAGGTCCCTCGCTGCGCTCGGGATGACAGTGCGCCTGTAGCGCCCGCCTGCCTACAGGATGATCAAGCCCAGCTCGGCAGCCCCGTCTTGATCGTGAAGTTGTGATGCGCCGACACCCAGCGCACCGTGCCGGTCTTGGAGCGCATGACGATCGAGTGCGTCTCCGCGCCGTTGCCGAAGCGGCGCACGCCCTTCAGCATCGAGCCCGAGGTGACGCCGGTGGCGGCGAACATCACGTCGCCCTTGGCCATGTCGAGCATCGAGTATTTGCGGTTGAGGTCGGTGATGCCCCACTTGCGGGCCCGCGCCTTCTCGTCGTCGTTGCGGAACAGCAGACGGCCCTGGATCTGGCCGCCGATGGCGCGCAACGCCGCCGCCGCAAGAACGCCTTCCGGCGCGCCGCCCGAGCCCATGTAGATGTCGATGCCCGAATCGCCGGTCGAGGTGGCGATCACGCCCGACACGTCGCCGTCGCCGATCAGCATGATGCGTGCGCCCGCCTCGCGCACCTTGGCGATCAGCTCGGCATGGCGCGGACGGTCGAGGATGCAGACCACGAGGTCGGCGACGTCGACCTTCTTGGCCTTGGCGAGGTCGCCGAGATTCTGAGCCGGCGTCTTGTCGAGGTCGACGATGCCGTCGGGCAGGCCGCCGCCGACGGCGATCTTGTCCATGTAGACGTCGGGCGCATTGAGGAAGCCGCCATGCTCGGCCATGGCGATGACGGCCAGCGCATTGGGCAGGCCCTTGGCGGTGATGGTCGTGCCCTCGAGCGGATCGAGCGCGATGTCGATCTGGGGGGCGCCGGCCTGGGCCAGCCCGACCTTCTCGCCGATATAGAGCATCGGCGCCTCGTCGCGCTCGCCCTCGCCGATCACGACGGTGCCGTCGATGGCAAGCGAGTTCAGCGACGTGCGCATGGCGTCGACGGCGGCCTGGTCGGCCTTCTTCTCGTCGCCGCGGCCCATCAGCTTGGAAGCGGCCAGGGCGGCGGCTTCGGTGACGCGCACCACCTCGAGCGCAAGATTGCGGTCCAGTTTCACGTCGTTGCCCATCGTCTCCTCCGTCGGCGTCTCTTTAGCGCCGTCCTACTGAAATGCTTCGATCCTGATGACGCAGGGCTCTTCGGCCACTGCGCCCAGCCTGGTGATGCGGGCGAGCGCCCGCTGCATCGCCGCCTCCTCTGTCTCGTGCGTGGTCAGCACGACCGGCACCGCGCCGTCCGAGCGGCCGCGCTGCAGCATGGCCTCGAGCGAGATGCGCTCCTTGGCCAGCGCGCCCGAGACCGCCGCGATCACGCCCGGCTTATCCTGCACCATCAGGCGCATGTAATACGCCCCCTGATGGCGGTCCATCGGCGAGACCTTCTTGTCGGCGAGCCGCTCGGCCGGCACGACGAAGGCCGGCATCTGGCGGCCGCGCGCCACATCGACAAGGTCGGCGACGACGGCCGAGGCGGTCGGCCCCTGCCCCGCACCGCGGCCCTGGAACATGGTGGTGCCGACGAAGTCGCCCTCGACCACGACGGCGTTGAACACGCCCTCGATGTGCGCAATCGGCGCCGACAGCGGCACCATGCAGGGATGAACGCGCTGTTCGATGCCGTACCGCGTCTCGCGTGCCAGCCCCAGGAGTTTGATGCGAAAGCCCAGCTCCTCGGCGAACTGGATGTCCATCGCGCTCACACGGCGGATGCCCTCGACATGGACGCCGGCGAAGTTGACCTTGGCGCCGAACGCGGCACCGGTCAGCACAGCGAGCTTGTGCGCGGCATCGATGCCATCGACGTCGAAGCTGGGATCGGCCTCGGCATAGCCCGCCGCCTGCGCCTCGGCCAGCACGGCGCCGAAGTCGCGGCCGGTCTCGCGCATCGTGGTCAGGATGTAATTGCAGGTGCCGTTGAGGATGCCGTAGAGGCGCCGCACGCGATTGCCAACCAGGCCTTCGCGCAGGGCCTTGATGATGGGGATGCCGCCCGCGACCGCTGCCTCGAACGCCAGGATGCTGCCCCTCTTCTCGGCCAAGGTCGCAAGCTCGGTGCCATGCATGGCCAGCAGCGCCTTGTTGGCGGTGACGACGTGCTTGCCCGAGCGCAGCGCCGTCTGCACGAGACGACGCGCGACGCCGCTGGAGCCGCCGATGAGTTCGACGACGACGTCAATGTCGGGCGCGGTGGCCAGCGCCAGTGGATCGCGCTCCCAGCGTACGCCGGAGACGTCGATGTCACGCTTCTTGGCCTTGCTGCGCGCGCTGACGGCGACAACCTTGAGCGACCGCCCGCCGCGCAGAGACAGGAGTCGGCCGTGCTCGGCCAGGAGTTTGACAACGCCTGCGCCAACGGTGCCGAGGCCGGCGATGCCGATTCTGAGAGGAGCTTTCATGGGGTCGCCTGATACGACAGGTTGCGCTCAGGCGCGAGCCTTCAATGGCGTGATGTTGTCACCCACGCCGCGCAGGTAGAGATCGATGGCGCGGCCGGGGTCGGCCATCACCTGGCGGATGTTGCGGATGGCCTGGCGGATGCGGTGCTTGTTTTCGACCAGGGCAATGCGGACATGGGCATCGCCATGCTCGCCGAAGCCGATGCCGGGCGAAACCGCGACATTGGCCTGGGTCAGCAGCAGCTTGGAGAAGGCAAGCGAGCCCAGCTCGGCGAACTCCTTGGGGAGCGGCGCCCAGGCGAACATGCTGGCCGACGGCGCCGGCAGGTTCCAGCCCGCCGCGCTCAGCCCTTCGATCAGCACGTCGCGGCGTTCCTTGTAGGTGTTGCGCGCCTCGGCGATGCAGTCCTGCGGCCCGTTCAGCGCCGCCGTCGCCGCCACCTGGATCGGCGTGAAGGCGCCGTAGTCGAGGTACGACTTGATGCGGGTCAGCGCCTGGATCAGCGTCTTGTTGCCGGCGGCGAAGCCCATGCGCCAGCCCGCCATCGAGTAGGTCTTGCTCATCGAGGTGAACTCGACGGCGATGTCACGCGCGCCCGGTACCTGCAGCACCGACGGCGGCGGCACGCCGTCGAAGTAGATCTCGGCATAGGCGAGATCGCTCAGGATCCAGATGCCTTGCCGTTTGCAGAAATCGACGATCGCGGCATAGAAGTCGAGGTCGACGACCTGCGCCGTCGGATTCGACGGGTAGTTAAGCACCAGCGCGATCGGCTTGGGCACCGTGTGGCGCACCGCACGCTCGAGCGCCGGCAGGAACTCCTCCAGCGACGTGCTGCCCGGCACTGGAATGTGACGCACCGAGCCGCCGGCGATGATGAAGCCGTAGGGATGGATGGGATAGCTGGGGTTGGGCACCAGCACGATGTCGCCCGGCGAGGTGATGGCCTGCGCAAGATTGGCCAGCCCCTCCTTCGAGCCCAGGGTGACGATGATCTCGCTCTCGGGATCGAGCTCGACGCCGAAGCGGCGCGCGTAATAGGCCGCCTGCGCCTTGCGCAGGCCGGGGATGCCGCGCGAGGCGGAGTAGCCGTGGGCACGCGGATTGGCAGCGGCCTCGGCGAGCTTGGCGACGATGTGCGGAGCGGTCGGCAGGTCGGGATTGCCCATGCCGAGATCGATGACGTCCTGGCCGGCAGCGCGGGCGCGCGCCTTCATGGCGTTCACTTCCGCGAACACATAGGGCGGCAGGCGCTTCAGCCGGTGGAATTCCGAATCGTCCATCGTTTTGTCCTTGGTCGCTAGAAATCGATGAAGATCTCGGCGCGACGGTTGGCGGCGATGCCGCGGGCGGAGGTGGTTTCGAAGGCGGGCACGGCGTCCGAGGCGGCCTCGGCGACAATGCGGCTGGCTGGCACGCCGAGCCGCACGAGCTGGGTGGCAACGGAGAGCGCGCGCTGGCGCGAGACTTCGTAGTTGGCGCTCGCCGCCCGGTCGGACGGTGAGCCGGACGCGTCCTGCTGTGAGTGGCCGACGATGCGCACCGTGGCGCGGTTGGTCCTCTGCATCTCCGCCACCTTCTGCAAGATGGCGAGGTCATTGCTGGTGAGACTTGCAGAGCCACTGCCGAACTGGATGACGGCGACCTGTGCGTTACCGCCGGACGGTTGCCTGGCTGACGGCGTGTCGGGCTGCTGCGGGACAGGCGCCGCTGGCGCGGCCATCGCCGCCATCTGGGCAGCAGCAAGATCGGCTGAAGAGCCCGCTGGCTGAGCCGTCCGCTGAGCGGAAGGCGCAGGCATCGAGGCCGGGACGGCCGATCCAGGCGGTGTCCAGCCGGGTGGCGGCACGAAGGCTTTGTTGGGATCGGCAGACCGTGTCGGCGCCGCTGCCCGCGGCGGCGGTTCAGCCATCGTCGTCGCGGCCGGTGCCGACGGCGCAGGTGGCGGAGGAGTCGGCACAGGGGCCGCTGCAGCCGCTGCCGTGCCCGGTGGAGTCCAACCCGGCGGCGGCACGAAGGCCTTGTTCGGATCGGCAGGCCTCGACGGCGCAGTTGGTGCCGCGGTTGGCGGCGGCGGCATCGCGGTCACTGGCGGAGCTGCCGGCGCAGCAGGCGCTGCCTCGGCAGCAGCCACGGCAGGCGCACTTTGTCCCGGAGGCGTCCAGCCTGGTGGCGGCACGAATGCCTTGTTGGGATCGGCCTTACGCGTTGACACGACCGGAGCGGGAGCTGGAGCCGGCGGCGGTGTCGGAGCAGCGATTTGTGCAGGCACCGGCGCTGGAGCGGGCGGCGGTGCCGGAGTGGCGACCGGCGCCGGCGGCGGAGGTGCGGCAGCGCCAGCGGCAGCAGCCACAGTGACCGTAGGCTCAGCGTGCCCTGGCGGCGTCCAGCCCGCCGGCGGCACGAACACCTTGTTGGGATCGACGGTGCGTACCGGCGCAGTTGAAACGGGCACTTGAGCTGGCGGCGGCAGTGGCGCCGCAGCGGCCGTGCTGACCACGGGTTCGGGCGGCACTGGAGGCGTCCAGCCTGCGGGCGGCACGAACGCCTTGCCGGAATCCGCAGGCCGCGGTGCAGGCGCCGCGACGGGCGCTGGCGGAGGTGGCGCGGCGGCCGTCGTGGCGACAGGTTCGGAGTGCCCTGGCGGCGTCCAGCCTGGCGGCGGCACGAATGCCTTGCTCGGATCGGCGGATCGTGCCGGCGCAGCCGCAACCGCCGGAGCGGGCGGCGGCGCGACAGAGTCAGGCGCCGCGATCGGCGCAGGTGTGGGCGCAGGCTGCGGCGGCGCGACAGCAGCCGTCACGACGAAGGGTGCAGACTGACCTGGCGGCGTCCATCCCGGCGGTGGAACGAATGCCTTGCTCGGATCGGCAGGACGCGCGGTCGTCGTAGCCGGCGGTGGTGGTGGCAGTGGCGCCGGCGGTGCTGCTGCAGGCGCGGGCGGCGGCTCCGGTGCAGCAGCGACCGGCGGCGGCTCGGGTGCCGGCGGCGGCGCTGCCGCAGGCGCGCTCGTCATCGCGGCGCGCGTCACGAAAGGCATGTTGTCGGCCGTGGCGACGGCAGGCGTCGCCCTGATGGGCGCCATCGATTGCGACGGCTGCCCCGCATCCGACCGCGGCGGCTCGGGTGCCGGCGCTGGCGCTGGCGGCGGAGCGGGCGGCGTCGCCGCCGGTGCCGGCGTCACCTTCGTCACGCCATCAGGATTGCCGGGTTCGGCGGCCGCCGGCTTACCGGGCATTCCAGAGGGGACCCCGGTGGTCTTGGGCTCTTTGTCTTTGTTGTCCTTCGCCTTCTCCTCGTCCCTGGCCTTCTTCTCGGCGGCTTCACGCTCGAGACGCGCCTCGCGCGCCTTGGCGTCGCGCTCGGCGGCATCCTTGTCCGCCTTCTCCTTTTGCGCCTTCTGCCCGCCGGTTCCTTTGACGATGGCGCCGATCTGCGGCTGCTGTCCGCGCGTTTCGTCGGCGGCGGAGATGCCCTGCTCGTACTGCTGGCCTGGATTGGCCGACGGCAGGACGCCGCTCGCCTGGACCTGGCGGTCGGCGCCTGGACGCAGCTTGGCGCTGCCGGCCGGTGCACTGTCGAACCAGCCACAGCCCGCAAGCAGCGCGCAGCTGGACACGCCAAGCAAGCCCAGCCAGCTCCTGCCCGTCCTGTCCTGCCCTCTACGCATTACTGCCTGTCCTTGCTCGAAACCCGGCCGTCGCAGATGTCTAGCCGACGCCGAGAGTAAAATTGACCCGTGTGTTGTCGCAGCCTACCTAAGAAAGGTGCTGGCAGCCTGTGACGAACGACACTAGGTATGGTACCGGGACGCTGAAAGTATCGCAAGAAACGCTGCAAAGCCAATGATCTAGAAGGGGAAGCGCATGTCGGAGCAGTCGACCCCCAGTGCCGCAACGACCGCCGTTCCAGGATTATCCGCCGAAGAGAGCGAGCGGATGAAGGACGCCTTCAAGGACATTGCCGAACGCAGCCAGAAGCTGCTGGAGGACTTTGCCGAGAAGTACAAGGCCGATGGCCCCCAGCCCGCCGATCCGCTGCGCCTCACCCAGACCTTCATGGACTTCACCGCCAAGATGCTGGCCGATCCCAACCGGCTGCTGCAGGCGCAGATGGAGCTGTGGCAGCAGTACATGAACCTGTGGCAGGTCACCGCCCAGCGCATGATGGGCCAGAAGGTCGAGCCCGTGGTCGAGCCCACCAAGGGCGACAAGCGCTTCAACGACCCGGCGTGGAAGGACGAGGTCGTCTTCGACTATCTCAAGCAGTCCTACCTGCTGACGGCGCGCTGGCTGCAGCACACCGTGAAGGAGGTCGAGGGCGTCGACGACAAGACCGCGAAGAAGGTCGACTTCTACACGCGCCAGTTCATCGACGCGATGTCGCCCTCCAACTTCGCCATGACCAACCCGCAGGTCGTCAAGGCGACGGTCGAGAGCAAGGGCGAGAACCTGCTGAAGGGCCTGCAGAACCTGCTGACCGATCTCGAGCGCGGCAAGGGCACGCTCGCCATCCGGCAGACCGACATGAAGGCCTTCAAGGTCGGCGGCAATGTCGCGACCTCGCCGGGCAAGGTGGTCTACCAGAACAAGGTGATGCAGCTCCTGCAGTACACGCCGACGACCGAGCAGGTCTACCAGATGCCGCTCTTGATCGTGCCGCCGTGGATCAACAAGTTCTACATCCTCGATCTCAAGCCCGAGAACTCGTTCATCAAGTGGGCGACCGAGCAGGGCTACACGGTGTTCGTGATCTCCTGGGTCAATCCCGACGAGCAGCTGACCAGCCTGGTGTTCGAGGACTACATGAAGCTCGGGCCGCTGGCTGCGCTCGACGCCATCAAGCAGGCGACCGGCGCCGAAAAAGTCTCGGCGATCGGCTACTGCATCGGCGGCACGCTGATGGCGACGACGCTGGCCTACATGGCGGCGCGCGGCGATGACCGGATCGCGGCCTGCACCTTCTTCACCGCCCAGGTCGACTTCACCGAGCCGGGCGAGCTCGGCGTGTTCATCGACGAGGATCAGCTGGCCAGCGTCGAGGAGATGATGAGCAAGAAGGGCTATCTCGAGGGTGCCGAGATGGCGACCACCTTCAACATGCTACGCGCCAATGACCTGATCTGGTCGTTCGTGGTGAACAACTACCTGATGGGCAAGGACCCCTTCCCCTTCGACCTGCTGTTCTGGAATGCCGATGCGACGCGCATGCCGGCGGCCATGCACAGCTACTACCTGCGCAACATGTACCAGAAGAACCTGCTGGTTAAGCCGGGCGGGCTCACCATCGACAACGTGCCGATCGATCTCAGGAAGATTTCGATCCCGGTCTATCTGCAGGCCGGCAAGGAAGACCACATCGCGCCCGCCAAGTCGGTCTACAAGGCGACGCAGATCTTCGGCGGACCGGTGCGCTTCATGCTGGCGGGCTCGGGCCATATCGCCGGCGTGGTCAATCCGCCGCGCAACAAGAAGTACCAGCACTGGCTGAACGAGACGGCCAAGAATCCGCCGACGCTCGACGAGTGGCGCGCGGGTGCGCAGGAATTCCCGGGCTCGTGGTGGCACGACTGGGACAAGTGGCTGTCGGCCAAGTCCGGTCCCAAGGTCCCTGCCCGCGTGCCGGGCCAAGGTGGCCTGCCGGCGATCGAAGATGCGCCGGGCAGTTACGTGAAGGTGCGGACGATCGACTGACGCATTGTCTTCCGGACCGCCGGCTTCCAGCCGGCTCATGAATCATGAAGCCGGCAAGATGCCGGCGGTCCGGAAGAGCATGACCACCCGTCCCCTATCGATCCGTCAGAACATCGACCAGCGACTCGATCAGCCGTCGGGTGTCGTCTTCCGTGCCGACGGTGATGCGAAGCCAGGGTGCCGTGCGCGGCTTGTTGAAATGCCGGACCAGCACCGCGCGCTCGCGCAGCGCCGCCGCGAGCTTCGCCCCGTCCTGCGCCGGATGACGGGCGAAGACGAAGTTCGTGCTCGACGGCAGGACCACGAAACCGAGCTTCGTCAGCTCGCGAGTCATCGCTTCGCGTCCTGCAATGATCCTGGCGCAAGTCTCCCGGAAGTAGGTGTCGTCACGCAGCGATGCGGTCGCGCCCGCCTGGGCGATACGGCCGAGCGGGTAGGAATTGAAGCTGTCCTTCACGCGGGTCAGCGCCTCGATCAAGCCGACGTCGCCCAGCGCGTAGCCGACGCGCAGGCCGGCCAGGGCGCGCGACTTGGACATCGTCTGCACGACCAGCAGGTTCGGATGATCGGCGATCAGGGGAGCCGCGCTCTCGCCGCCGAAATCGACATAGGCCTCGTCGATCACCACCGGGATGTCGGGACGATCTTTCAGCAGTCGACCAATCTCCGCCCGCGGCAGTGCGATGCCGGTCGGCGCGTTGGGATTGGCGATCACGATCGACCCCGCCTCGCGCCAATAGTCCTCGATCCGCACGCGCATGCCGTCGTCCAGCGGTACGGTCTCGAAGGCGACGCCGAACAACTGCGCCCATACCGGATAGAAGCTGTAGGTGACGTCCGGAAACAGCAGCGGCTTCGGCTGCTTCAGGAGCGCCACGAAGGCATGTGCCAGCACTTCGTCCGAGCCGTTGCCGACGAACACCTGTTCGGCCTTCACGCCGTGGTGCGCGGCGAGCGCCTCACGCAGCTCCGTCGCTTCAGGATCGGGATAGAGCCGCAGGCTATCGGCCAGGGCGGCGCGCATCGCGTCCAACGCGAGCGGCGACGGGCCGAAGGGGCTTTCATTGGTGTTGAGCTTCACCAGGTTGGTGATGCGCGGCTGCTCGCCCGGCACATAGGGCGAAAGCTCGTGCGCGATCTGGCTCCAGAACGGGTTCATCGTGGCATCCGGGTCGGGGTCGAGCGGCGGCTTATGCCATTGCAGGGCCGGCTTAGCCAGCCGGCTCGACACACTCCCTCGATAGCGCCAGAGTGTCCGATCAACCGAATCGCCCTACGAATGACTGCACCTCTCCTGATCGACGTCGTGCCGGAGCTCGTCCTGGAACTCGAACGGTTGCTTATTCAGGAAGACGAAAGTGCCTTGGCTGCGCGCGTACGTGGCCTGCGCATCCTCGCCCGCTGTCGTTGCGGAGATGATTTCTGTGCGTCCTTTTATACCGCGACCGCGCCTCGACCGGACGGCGCCTTTGGTCCGGACCTCCGCACAATCGGCCTGTCGCCCCATCTGATCGTGGATGCTATCGGGCCCGATATCGTGCAGGTCGAGGTGTTATACCGAGACGATTTGAGGGCCAGAATCCACGCCGCCGTTCCGTGAGACAGTGGATCGTCACGAGGTCGAGCGCCCGCTCAATCCCACGTCGGCGAAATAGCGCTCCATTTCGGCGGCCTGCCCAGCGGTGAAGATCGCGCCGACATAGCCGTCGGGCCGGACCAGCACGCAATCGCCCGGCGACAGATCGTAGCCGTCGCGGACATGCCCGTATGCATCGACGATGTCGCCTCGCTCACCAACCGAATGGATGACCAGCCCGCCGCGCGGATGGCCGAGAGCTCGCCGGTCGACTTCGTAGCCCAGCAACGACCAATGAAATCCGCGGAACAGATCGAAAAGGCGTACGGGCTGACCGCCGGCGCCGCGACAGACCGCATCAGGTGCACGCTGCCCGGCCCGGATGCGCCCCGACCGTCCTCGCAGGTCGAGGGTGAGCGGCGATTCGAAATAGCCGAGATCGAGCTCCTGCGTGTCGCGGCCGCGACGCATCTCGCCGCGTTCGCGGGCGGCGCGCAGCAGGTTCGTCGAAAGGCCCAGCACGTGCGCGGCGATGGGCCGCCGCTCCGCTTCGTAGGTTGCGAGCAGTGCCGGCGGTGCGCCGCCCAGCACCGCCGCGAGCTTCCAGGCGAGATTGTAGGCGTCCTGCACGCTTGTATTGAGGCCCTGCCCTCCGGTCGGCGGATGAACGTGCGCGGCATCGCCGGCAAGGAACACCCGCCCGACCTGGTAGCGATCGGCCAGGCGCACGTTCATGACATAGGCCGACGACCACAGGACCTTGTGCACGACGATGTCGCTGCGCCCGGTGCGCTCGGCGATCAGGCGATTGATGCCCGCCACCGACAGGTCGGGCTCGCCCGGCCGCACGATCCCCGCTTGAAGCTGAAACAGGTCGGTACCGCCCAACGGACAGATCGAGACATGTCCGCCACCCGCGGCGTTCCAGCGATGCCAGCGGTCGCGTGACAGGCCTTCCAAAACCATGTCGGCGACCAGCGCCCGGCCCGGCAGGGTCTCGCCGGGAAAGTCGATGCCCAACGTGTGCCGCACGAGGCTGCGGCCACCGTCGGCGCCTGCCAGATAACGGACCCTCAGCATCTCCTCGCCCGCATCGGATTTGAGCCGCGCCGTCACGCCCTCCTCGTCCTGCGCGAAGCCCAGAAGCTCGCACTGTGACGTCACGTAGTGCCCAAGCTCGGCCAGCCGTTCGCGCAGCAAGGTCTCGTTGATGTTCTGCGGCAGCATCAACGGCTCGCCGTAGGGCTCCGCCGGCGTCGCCTCGCGCCGCTCCATCATGGCGGTGTCGTGGAACGCCTGGCCATCGTAGGTCCGCAGCAGCGGATACGGCCCGCCGGCCGCGACCATGCGGTCGAGCAACCCCAGGTCCTCGAACAGTTCCAGGCTGCGCGGCTGGACGCCCTTGCCGCGCGATCCGGGGAACGGCCGGTCGGACCGGTCGATCAGCCGAAAGGAGACGCCCCGTCGCGCAAGATCGATCGCCAATGTCAGCCCGGCGGCACCGGCGCCGCTGATCAACACGTCGATTGCAGGCAGGTCCGTCATCGTCCTTCCCATTGCGTGCATAATACACATATTGGGGCGGCCCTCGACGGGGTCAAGCAGGAATGTGCATAATGCACATAATGAGAACCGACCTCCGCCAGCTGCACGAGGCCCTGCTCGACCTGACGGCCTTTCTGAACCGGCCGCAACCCGACCGATCGCTGATCGCGGAGGCCGGGATACGGCTCGACCGCGCGCTCTTCCCCCTTCTGGTACGCATCGAGCGGCGTGGGCCGATCGGGATCGTGGAACTCGCCGAAACCATGGGCCGCGATCATTCGACCGTCAGTCGCCAGGTCGCTGCCCTCGAGAAATCGGGACTGGCGATCCGCCGCCCCGGCCGCACGGATCAGCGCGTTCGCGAGGTGGCGATAACGGCCAAGGGCCGGTCGATGACGGCCGCGCTCGATGCCGCCCGCGAAAGACTGGTCGGCCCCTTCTTCGCCGAATGGAGCAAGAGGGACAGGAGCGAACTCGTCCGCCTGCTGCGGCGCCTTGTGGCTGACCTCACGAGAGGCGAGATCGCGAGTGGTTCAGGCTCCCAGCGTCGTAGGTCGCCTTGAAGCCCACAGGCAGGTGGACTGGAGCCACAAGATCGACTTTCCATCCTGACATCGGCAAGGCTATGCTCACCACCGTTAGGAAGTGGTAGCAGCGGTCGCGTTTGTAGCTTGCGTCCAACCTAGTTGGGTCGGAGGCGCACCGATGACGCTCAAAACCGCCGATCTCGATCTGGCCGCGTCCGTAGCGGATGAGGCGCCGTTGGCCGTGCGCCGCCGCCGGCCACGCTTCGTGGCGCGCGATACGCGCGCGGCCTGGTGGTTCATTGCGCCGGCGTTCCTCCTGCTGGCGTTCCTGGTCGCCTATCCCTTCGTGCTCTCGGTGTGGTTCAGCCTCAGCGACGCCCGCGTCGGCACATCGGGCAGCTTCGTCGGGCTCGACAACTTCGAGCGCCTCTTCTCCAGCTCGATCTTCCTGCAGACGCTGCAGAACTCCTTCGTGTTCACCGCCGCGGCGCTCACCGCCAAGATCGTGTTCGGCATGGCGCTCGCCCTGCTGCTGTTCCGCATCACGCGCTTCAAGCGCCTGATCCGCGGCGCCATCCTGTTGCCGTTCATCGTGCCCACCGCGCTCTCGACGCTGGTCTGGTGGTGGATGTTCGAGCCCATGTACAGCGTGGTGAACTGGACGCTGAAGACCCTGCATGTGGTCGAGCGCGACATCCCGTGGCTGCCCGACCCGTACCTTGCGATGGTCGTCGTGGTCCTGGTCAATGTCTGGCGCGGGCTGCCGTTCTTCGCCATCACGCTGCTGGCCGGCCTCGTGGCGATTCCGCGCGAGCTCTACGAGGCCGCGGAAGCCGACGGCGCCGGCCCGGTCCGGCGTTTCTGGCACATCACCCTGCCACTGGTGACGCCGGTGCTGGGCGTGGTGATCCTGTTCTCGGCGATCTTCACCCTGTCGGACTTCAACATCGTCTACGTCCTGACCAAGGGCGGGCCGCTGAACATGACTCACCTCTTCGCCACCTACTCCTTCACGCTTGGCCTGCAGGGCGGCGAGATCGGCCTGGGCGCCGCCGTGTCGCTGTTCCTGTTCCCGATCCTGCTGGCGGTTGTGTTCCTGCAATTGCGCCTGATGCGCCGGGCGGCGATCTATGAGTGACGCGCCCCTCAATAGCGCAATCGCGCTCAGCCGGACCCGCACGGATCGCGCTCGCCGCTGGCGCACCATCCGCCCGCTCCTCACCGTCTACCTGCCGGTGCTGCCGTTCGTGGCGTTCGCTCTCTTCCCGCTCTATTTCATGCTGGTGACGTCGCTGAAGAGCAACGCCGAGCTCTACGACGTCGGCAGCGTGCCCTTCTGGATCTCGCGGGGCATGACCCTCAGCCACTACGGGCTGCTGTCCGCCGACACGCCGTTCTGGGACTGGTTCGCCAACAGCCTCATTGTCAGCCTGTCCGCGACGGTGATCTCCGTCGTGCTCGGTGTGCTCGCCGCCTATCCGCTGGCGCGCATGCGCTTCCCCGGTTCCGATTCGTTCGGCGTCGCGGTCTTCATCACCTACCTGGTGCCGCCGACGCTGCTCTTCCTGCCGCTGACGTCGGTCGTGAACTGGCTCGGCCTGTCCGACAGCCTGTGGGCGCTGGTCGTGACCTATCCGACCTTCCTCGTGCCGTTCTGCACCTGGCTGCTGATGGGTTATTTCCGCACGGTGCCCAAGGAGATCGAGGAATGCGCCATGCTCGACGGCTGCAACCGGTTCCAGAGCATGTTCCGCATCCTGCTGCCGGCCGCCGTGCCGGGCCTGATCTGCGCCGCGCTGTTCGCCTTCACGCTGTCGTGGAACGAGTTCCTCTATGCGCTGGTGTTCGTATCGCCGGCCGAGCTCAAGACCATGACCGTCGGCGTCTTCTCGGAGCTGATCCGCGGCGACATCTACTACTGGGGGGCGCTGATGGCCGGAGCCGTCATCGGCTCGATCCCGATCGTGATCGCTTACGTGTTCTTCCTCGACTACTACGTCTCCGGCCTGACCTCCGGAGCGATCAAGTAAAGAACCGCAAAGGGAGGCAAACATGGTGACATCGACGAACAGCCATCCGCGGCGGCAGCGCCGCCGGCAGTTCCTGCAGAGCGCGGCCGGCGCCGCCGGCGGCCTGGGCACGGTGCTCGCGCTGCGCCAGGCACCCGCCCTGGCGCAGACCCGCGAGCTCACCTTCCTCACCGTCGCCAGCTTCGTGCCCGACACCGACAAGGAGCTGAAGCGGCAATTCGAGGAATGGGGCAAGCAGAATAAGGTCAAGGTCAGGCTCGACATCATCGCCCACCTGCAGCTGCAGACCAAGAAGGCAGCCGAAGTGCAGGCCAAGTCCGGCCATGACCTCACCGCGCTCGGCCCGGGCCTGGGCGATGCCGCGCTCTACTACGACTACCTCGTCGACCTGGCCGACCTCGCCGGCGATGTCGGCCCCAAGAACGGCGGCTGGCTGCGGCCCGACGATTATCTGATCCGCGGCAAGTGGACTCTGCTGCCGTGGTGGCAGCCACCCTTCCCGATGGCGATCAGGACCGACATCCTGAAGAAGCTGGACGAGACGCCGCCCGACACCTGGGAGGACTGGCTGCGCGTCGGCAAGAAGGCAAAGGCGATCGGGCATCCGTTCGGCACAGCGATGGGCCACAGTGGCGATGCCAACACGACGCTGCTGTCGATCCTCTGGTCCTACGGCGGGTCCTACGTCGCCAAGGACGGCCAGACCGTCACCATCAACTCGCCCGAAACCCGCGAAGCGATGGAGTTCGTGAAGCGGCTCTACACCGAGGCCATGGATCCCGAGGTGCTGGCCTGGGACGATGCCAGCAACAATCGCTGCCTCAATGCCGGCAAGTGCTTCGCGATCCACAACCCGATCAGCGCGTATGAATCGGCGAAGAAGGACCAGGTGGTGGTCCCCGGCACCAAGCAGCCGATCGCCGAGGTGATCGACCACGTGAACACGCCGCGCGGTCCCAAGGGCCGCTACGCGACGACTGGCTTCTGGTGCGTGGGCATCTGGAACTTCTCGAAGAACGTCGACGCGGCCAAGGATTTCCTGCGCTTCCACTTCCAGCCCGACAACCAGGCGCGCTGGGTGGAGGCCGGCCACGGCTTCAACATGCCGTTCCTCAACAACCTCACCAATCACCCGGTCTACAAGAGCGATCCGCAGTACCGGAACATTCCCGACGTCGCCAAGGTCACGGTGCCGCCGTCATGGCCCGGCCCCACCACCGCGGCTTCGCAACAGGTCTGCGACCTCTACATCATCCCCGACATGTTCGCGCAGTACGCCACCGGCCGCATGACGCTCGACCAGGCCATCGCCTGGGGCGAGAAGGAGATCTCGGCGATCTACAGCAAACGCCGCGGCTGATCTCGCCTAGGGCACAGTCCACGCTGGTTGATTCATTCCTCCCCAGCGAAGCTGGGGAGGTGGCCCGTAGGGCCGGAGGGGTCATGAGCGTCAGTACTGTTGCCCATGACCCCTCCGCCCGCTGCGCGGGCACCTCCCCACGCTTGTGCGTGGGGAGGAAATGATTCAAGCAGCGCGGAATATGCGCGTCGAAGCGGACGACCGACTAAAGTGTTGGGTCGCCGAGTTCGTAGCCCATGAGTACACGGCCGTGGGTCGAGCCGTTGACGTCCCAATTCTGGGTGAAATGGCGCGCCGCCACGCTCATGTCGCGATAGATTCGCGACATCGGATTGGCTTCGTAGACGCTGCTGCTCGCGCCGGCGTCCCATAGCTGCTCGACGGCACGGGCCGCCAGGCGGCCGGCGAACGCCGCATGCGAGCGGAACTTCGCGCGCTGCTCGTCGTCGGGCAGGCCGTCTCGGGCGGCGATGGCGCCGGCCTCGTCGCAGACGCTGAGCAGGAGCTGACGAGCCGCCGCCACGGCGGCCGACGCTTCGGCGATCTTGACCTGCTGGGTGGGATAGCCGCCTACCTTCTGGCCTGAGCTCAACGCAAGACGCCGGCGTGCGCCCTCCAGATAGAGCTCGAGTCCCGCCTCGGCGATGCCGAGCACGGCGGCGCTGATATAGACGCCGAAGATGGCGTAGCTCGGCGTGCGATAGAGCACGCCCTTGTTGACGGCCTTGCCAGGCGTTGGGCCGCCCTTGAGCTGGCCGATGACGAGCGTACGGTGCGCGGGCACGAAGACGTCCGTGACGACGACGTCGTTGCTGGCCGAACCCTTCAGCCCCAGCGAATGCCAGGTGTCGAGGATCTCGATGTCGGCACGCGGCAGCGCGAAGTAGCGGTGCGTGTCGACGCCGCCGCCGTCGACGAAGGCCGCAAACAGGCACCAGTCGGCGGTACTGACGCCACTCACCAGCGGCCAGCGACCCGACAACACGTAACCGCCATCGATGCTGCGGGCGCGACCGCAGGATGGAATGAAGATGCCGCTCACCAGGCAGGCCGGGTCGTCATCCCAGATGTCGTGCTGGCCTTGGTCCGGCCATTGCGACAGCATGAAGTTGTGCGTGAGGTGCTGAACGAAGGACCACGCCGTGGAGCCGCAGCCGCGGCCCACCGCCGACAGCGCCAACACGCCGCTTCGCATGTCCGCCTCGCAGCCGCCGAACCGCATCGGCTGATAGAGCCTCGCGACGCCCGCTGCCTTGAGATCGGCGACAGTTTCCGGCGGCATGCGCCGCAGCTCGTCGACCATGGCGGCGCGCTCCCTGAGGACCGGAATCAGGGCCTCCGTCCGTGCCACTACCTCCGATGCGCGCATGCACTCCTCGCTCGATGCCGGGGATCGAGCAACGTCCATGCCAGAGGCAAAATGCGCATTTCGGCGTCCGTCGCGCGCCGCTGAAAGCGGCTACTCAGCCGCCTCCGCTGCCAGAGGGAGCTGCCGTGGCTGACTAGAAGTCGACCGGATAGGGCGACAGCTCGCCGCTTTCGTAGCGCTGCGGCAGGCCGGGCGTGACGTTCTCCCAGACATAGAGCATCGAGCGCTTGGTCGAGTAGCCTTGGTGGCGGATGTCGGCCGGCATGGCGGCGACGTCTCCCGCCTTCATGGTGACGCGAGCCCGCGGCGCACCGGTGTTCTTGTCGCCGACATCCCAGACGATCTCGTCAGACAGCTGGATGAACCACTCCACCCTGTCATTGCCGTGGAAGACCGGCAGGATGAATTCCTCGGTGGTCGGACAAGCGAGTGAGGCCTTGCATACCGCCGTGACCGACGGATTCCAGGTGACGTCGGAGCGGCTGAGGTACTTGAACAGGCTGAAGGCGTGGAGCTGCCCTTCGAAGCCCGGCTCGGCGTGAATTTCCGGTTCGTCCTGGGGCACATCGGCAAAGGCGCGATTGACCGGCATGTCGTCGCGCAACGGCGAATCGCCCGGCAATCCCGGCATCCGCCGGGTGGCGATGCGGATGCGCTCGATGGCGGCGATGTTGTCGCCCTGCTTAGGTCCGTAGGCGGTGCCGGTCTCGACCGGGGCGGCGAAGGGACCGAAGCCTTCGTTCACCCAATCGCGCAGCATGGCCTTGAAGGTGGCCATGATGTGATCGGCGTCGAACTGCTCGAGGTAGTCGACCCCGGCCTCCTTCAGGGTGCCATTGAAGGTGCCGGCGTAGAAGTCGACCTTGCCGTAGTGATTGCGCGTGCCGATGACGTGGTCGAAGTTGACCCAGCCATAGAAGAAATTCCAGGCGACGTCGCGCATGCAGGCGCGCAGGAAGGCGTCGGCCGGCATCTGATGCGAGCGCTTGGCGCCCTTGGCCGGCCAATGCACGGTGACGAAATACTCATCGCGCGAGAGTTCGAACCTGCCCAGCCGAAAGCTGCGATAACCGTTGCGGTTGCTGGGCTCGCTGGCGACGACTTGGGCGACGTTGGCAGCCATGTGCAATCCTCTCGGGGGCAATCCTCTCAGGTGAAACAGATCTCGCGCCACTTCTGAACGCTGAGATCGCCCAGCACCGTCTGCTGCATAAGCACGCCGAGCCTGGTCGCGGTGAAGCGATAGGCGTTGCCGGCGCCCAGCAGGACCTGGTGTCCGCGCTTCAACTTCACGTGGCCCATGCGCGCGCCTTCGGGGGCATCGCCCAGCAGCACAGCGCCATTCTTGTCGGCGCTGGGCGGAACCTTCATCCTGATGAAGTCGACGGTGATCTCGCCGTCCATGCAGAGCGCGAACTCGTCGTGGCCACAGGCGAACCACGGCGAGACGCCGTCGGCGCGCATGACCTCCTGGACATATTCCATGTTTCTGGCCACCACGACACGCTCGTAGGGCCTCGACTTGGCGGCCACCTCGAAGACGTTCGAGAACACGTAATGGCGGGCTTCGCCGGACACCAATTCGATGGTGCCCTTGGTGTAGTCGGTGATGGACCCGAAGACGGTGTGAACCTGCACCGTGCCCTCCCCTGTTCCTGCCTCAGGGTAGAGCGAGCAGAGGGCGCGTCAATGCCTTGACTCGTCCGGGCCGCCGAATGAGGCTCCCGACACGGGGAAATCAAGAAAACCACAAATCGAGGAACGCCCATGATCCGCACTTTCCATCGGCGAACGCTCGCCGCCTTGGCGGCCGGCGCCAGCCTGTTGGCGCTCGGAAGCGCCGCCCTCGCCCAGGGCAAGTACAAGGAAGCGCCGGCGCTCGCCGAGCAGGTGAAGGCGGGCAAGCTGCCGGCGGTCGATGCCCGCCTGCCCGAGAAGCCGCTGGTCGTGCCGACTGTCGACAAGGTCGGCGAGTATGGCGGCACCTGGCGCCGCGCCTTCCTCGGTCCAGCCGATTCCAACAACTACGTGCGCGTGGTCTACGACGCGCTGTTCCGCTTCTCCCCCGACGGCGCCAAGATCGAGCCCAAGATCGCCGAGAGCGCCGAGCCATCGGCCGACTTCAAGACATGGACCATCAAGCTGCGCAAAGGGTCCAAGTGGTCCGACGGCCAGCCGTTCGGGGCCGACGACATCCTGTTCTGGTACAACGACGTGCTCCTGAACAAGGAGCTGACGCCTACCCTGCCCGGCTGGATCAGGAATGCCGACGGCACGCCGGCCAAGGTCGAGAAGGTCGACGACAACACGGTGCGCTTCACCTATGCCGCGCCCGCGACGCTGTTCCTGACGGCGGTCGCCAACCAGGACGGCGCCGACCGCACCTTTGCGATGTTCCTGCCGGCGCACTACCTCAAGAAGTTCCATCCCAGCCACACGCCCAGGGCGGACGTCGACAAGGCGGCACAGGCGGCGGGCTTTAAGACCTGGACCGAGCTGTTCGCCAACCGCAACGCGCCGCCGGAGAATCCCGAGCGGCCGACCATGGCGGCGTGGTCGCCGACCAGCCGCGCCAGCGATCCGGTGTTCACGCTGCGGCGCAATCCCTACTACATCGGCGTCGATTCGGCGGGCAACCAGCTGCCCTACATCGACGAGGTGCGCTTCACCTACTTCGCCGACGCCCAGGCGCTCAACCTTGCCGCCATCGCCGGCAACTTCGACATGCAGGAGCGCCACATCAACATGACCAACTACCCGGTGCTCAAGGAGCAGGAGAAGACCGGGAAGTACAAGATCACCGCCTGGCCGACCTTCGGCGGCGCCGACGCCGTCATCGCGCTTAACCAGACCTACGCGGCCGATCCCGAGATGGGCAAGCTGATGGCCAATGCGGACTTCCGCCGGGCCCTGTCGCTCGCCATCAACCGCGACCAGATCAAGGAGAGCGTGTTCCTTGGGCTCGGCGAAGCGCGGCAAGGCGTGCCGGCGCCGTGGCATCCCTACTTCCCGGGGCCGGAATGGGCGCAGAAGTACACCGAGTTCAAGCGCGACGAGGCCAACAAGATGCTGGACGGCATCGGCCTCAACAAGAAGGACGCCAACGGCATCCGCCTGCTGCCCTCGGGCAAGCCCGCGACCATCGAGATCAGCGTCGTGCCGGCGTTCGGCGCCTGGCCCGACGTGGCGTTGCTGGTCTCCAAGGACTGGGAGGCGGTCGGCATCAAGACCATCGTGCAGATCCGCGAGCGCGCACTGCACTTCAAGATGAACGAGAACAACGAGCTGATGGCCGAGATCTGGAACGAGGACACCAGCGCGTTTCCCTACACCGGCAACGCCAAGGCCGATCCGCGCAACGCGCCCATCCTGACCATGGGACCGCTGTGGCGCCGCTGGTATGCCACCGGCGGCAAGGAGGGCGCCGAGCCGCCGCCGGAGATGAAGCGCATCGTCGAGATCGTCGACAAGGCGCGCACGGTCGGGCCCGAGGAGCAGGTCAAGCTCAGCCAGGAGCTCTATCGCATCTGGGCCGAGCAGCTGTTCGAGATCGGCACGATCGGGCTCACGCCCATGGTGCAGGGCGTGGTGGTGACCAACGTCAAGTTCCGCAATGTCCCGGCCACGCTCGGCAACGACTGGCCGCTGCGTAGCCCGGGCAATGCGCGGACGGAGCAGTTTTACTTCACGAAGTGAGAACCATCGACCGTCGACCAAGCATAACCTCATGCTGAGGAGCGAGCGCAGCGAGCGTCTCGAAGCATGGGCCGCAGGCAAGGTGCCTGTTGCCACCCTTCGAGACGGCCCTTCGGGCCTCCTCAGGGTGAGGCCGTGTCGTAACCGCATGGCGTACCCATGACCCGTTACATCCTGCAGCGGCTGGCGCTCCTGCCGCTGCTGATGGTGATCTACTCCTTCGTCATCTTCGTCATCATCCAGGCGCCGCCGGGCGACTTCCTGACGGCGTATGTCGCCACGCTCGCTTCCTCGGGCTCGTCGATCTCGCAGGAGCAGATCGAGGCGTGGCGCGCGCAGTACGGGCTCGATCAGCCGATGATCGTGCAGTACTGGCTGTGGGTGAAGCACCTGGTGCACGGCAACTTCGGCCTGTCGCTGGAATACCAGCGCCCCAACGCCGACCTCATAGGCGAACAAATAGGGCTGACGCTGGCCCTCGCCCTCTTCTCCTTCTTCCTGACCTGGGCGATCGCCATCCCGGCCGGCATCTATTCGGCGACGCATCCGCGCTCGATCGGCGACCACATCCTCACCGTCGTCAACTATGTCGGCGTCGCCACGCCCAACTTCATGCTGGCGCTGATCCTGATGTGGGTGGCCTTCGCCTACTTCGACCTCAGCGTCACCGGCCTCTATTCGCCCGAATACGCCGACGCGCCGTGGAGCTGGGGCAAGTTTTTGGACCTGATGGCGCACCTCTGGCTGCCAGCCCTGGTGCTGGGCATCGCCGGCACCGCGCGGCTCAGCCGCATCATGCGGGCCAACCTTCTTGACGAGCTCAACAAACCCTACGTCGTGACGGCGCGCGCCAAGGGCATGAAGGAGTGGCGCCTGGTGCTGCGCTACCCCGTGCGGCTCGCCTTCAATCCGCTGATCAGCACCATCGGCTGGTACCTGCCGATGCTGTTCTCCGGCAGCCTGATCGTGGCCACGGTGATGAACCTGCCCAACATCGGCCCGCTGCTGCTGCGCGCCCTCGTGAACCAGGACATGTACCTCGCCGGCGGCATCCTGCTGATCTACTCGTTCCTCACCATCGTCGGCACGCTCCTGTCCGACATCCTCCTCGCGCTGGTCGACCCGCGCATCCGGGTGGGGAGTTAGGTGACCGCCGCAGACATCACCGCCGGCAAGGAGGCCGAGGACCGGATTGCCGTCGCGTCCAACTGGAAGCTCGTGTGGTGGCGCTTCCGGCGCCATCACCTCGCCATGGCGAGCGCGGTGCTACTGATCTTCATGTACACCATCGTGCTGGTGCCGAATTTCTTCTCGACCCAGGATCCCGAGCGCACCGATGCGCGACAGGCCTTCATCCCGGTGCAGACGGTGCACCTGTTCGACGACGGGTCCTTCTCACCCTGGGTCCCCGCCATCGCCGGCAAGCGCAATCCCACGACCTTGCGCATGGAATGGACGACCGACAGCAACAAGAAGGTGCCGGTCACCTTCTTCGGTACCGGCTACAAGTGGAAGGTCTTCGGCCTGTTCGAGACCACCCGCCACCTGATCGTGCCGGTCGATCCCAACCAGCGCATCTTCCTGTTGGGCTCCGATCGCCTGGGCCGCGATCAGTGGTCACGCATCATGCACGGCACGCAGACATCCATGACCGTCGGCCTGGTCGCCGTGGCGCTCAGCGTCATCCTGGGCGTGGTGCTGGGCGGCATCTCGGGCTATGTCGGCGGCAAGACCGATTCGGTGATCCAGCGCCTGATCGAACTGTTGCAGTCCGTCCCAACCATCCCGATCTGGCTGGCGCTATCGGCCGCCCTGCCGCGCGACTGGACGCCGACCCAGATCTTCTTCGCCATCACCGTGATCCTGTCGCTGGTGGGCTGGACGACGCTGGGTCGCGAGGTGCGCGGCCGCTTCCTCGCTTTGCGCGAGGAGGACTTCGTGCTGGCCGCGCGGCTCGCCGGCTGCTCGCGCATGCGCATCATCCTGCGCCACATGGTGCCGACGTTCCTCAGCCACATCATCGCCACCAGCTCGCTCGCTATCCCGGTGATGATCATCAACGAGACCTCGCTCTCCTTCCTCGGCCTCGGCATCCGGCCACCGGCGATCAGCTGGGGCGTGCTGCTGCAGGAGGCGCAGAACATCCAGACCCTGGCGCTGGCGCCCTGGCTGCTGATCCCCGGCCTGGTCGTCATCGTGGCGGTGCTGGCCTTCAACCTCGTCGGCGACGGGCTGCGCGATGCCGCCGATCCGTACAGCCATTGAGGACGATGTGAGCACCGAAGCCCAACCGTTGCTCTCCGTGCGCGACCTCAGGGTCTCCTTCGTCCTCGACGAGGGCCTAGTACGCGCGGTCGACGGCACGAGCTTCGACGTCATGCCCGGCCAGGTGCTGGGCGTGGTCGGGGAATCGGGCTGCGGCAAGAGCGTCACCATGCGGGCGATCCTGCAGCTCATCGACCGCCCGGGCCGCATCACCAAGGGCGAGATCCATTTCCGTCGCGACAGTGGCGTCGTCGATCTCGTCCAGCTGTCGCCTCGCGGCGGGGAGATGCGCGACATCCGCGGCGGCGAGATCGCGCTGATCCCGCAGGAGCCGATGGCCGCCTTCAGCCCCGTGCACACGGTGGGCGACCAGATCGTCGAGGCGATCCTGCTGCACAGCCATCGCTGGCAACCCGACCGCAAGCTGAGCCGCAGCGAGGCGCGCGACATCACGGTCGGCCTGTTCCGCGATGTCGGCATCTCCATGCCCGAGCAGCGCATCTACACCTACTCCTGGCAGCTCTCGGGCGGCCTGCGCCAGCGCGCCATGATCGCCATGGCGCTGTCGTGCAAACCCAGGCTGCTGATCGCCGACGAGCCGACGACGGCGATCGACGTCACCACCCAGGCGCAGGTGCTGGCGCTGCTGCGCGACCTGCAGGCGCGCTACAACACCGCCATCATCTTCATCACCCACGATCTCGGCGTGATCGCCCAGATGGCGAGCTATGTCGTGGTGATGTATCTCGGCCGCGTCATGGAGGAAGGGCCGGTCGACGACATCTTCCATGCGCCCAAGCACCCTTACACCAGGGCCCTGCTGCGCTCGATCCCGAGCCTCTACGGCCAGACGCGCGTGGCGCTGCCGGTGATCAGCGGCGCCCTGCCCCATCCCTTCAATCGGCCGCCCGGCTGCCCGTTCCATCCGCGCTGCCCCGACGTCATGGAGCGCTGCTCGGTCGCCGTGCCGCGCCTGATGCCGGTCGGCACCAGCCAGCTCGCGAGCTGCTTCCTGCATCATGAGGAGGCGGAGCAGGCATGAGTGACGTCTTGCCGGACCGCGGGCCTCCAGGCCCGCTCACGAGCGGGCCAGAGGCCCACACTCCCTTGCTCGACGTCCGCGGCCTGCAGAAATTCTTCCCGATCACGCGCGGCTTCCTGCAGCGCACGGTGGGCCATGTGCGCGCGGTCGATGGCGTCGACTTCACCGTCAACGAGGGCGAGACGCTGGGCCTGGTGGGCGAGAGCGGCTGCGGCAAGACCACGGCGTCGCGCTGCATCCTGCGCGCCATCGATCCGACCGGCGGCCAGATCCTCTATCGCACGCGCACCGGCAAGGTCGTCGACCTCGCGAGCCTGCCGCCGGCCGAGCTGCTGCCGCTGCGGGCCGAGATCCAGATGATCTTCCAGGACCCGTTCGGCTCGCTCAATCCGCGCATGACGCTTCTGGACAATGTCGGCGAACCCCTGCTGGTCAACGGCATGAAGAGCCGCCGCGAGCGCACCGACCGCGTCGCCGAGCTGCTGCGCCTGGTCGGCCTGCGCCCTGAGTTCATGCACCGCTTCCCGCACGCCTTCTCGGGCGGCCAGCGCCAGCGCATCGGCATCGCCCGCGCGCTCGCCACCAACCCGCGCCTGGTGGTGGCCGACGAGCCGGTCTCGGCCCTCGACGTCTCGATCCAGGCCCAGGTGCTGAACCTGCTGCTCGAGCTGCAGGCGCGACTGAAGCTCACCTTCCTGTTCGTCGCCCACGATCTATCGGTGGTGCGCCACATCTCCGACCGCATCGCCGTGATGTATGTCGGCCAGCTCGTCGAGCTCGCTCCGACCGACGCCATCTTCCGCCAGCCGCTGCATCCCTACACTGCCGCGTTGATGCGCGCCGTACCGGCCGCCGACCCGCGCGTGCGCTCGGGCGACGGCGTTCTAAGCGGCGAGGTGCCGAGCCCGGCCAACCCGCCATCGGGCTGCTACTTCCATCCGCGTTGCCGTCACGCCCAGGCACGCTGCAAGGTCGAAGCGCCGGCGCTGCGCGAGATCGCGCCGGGCCATGTCAGTCGCTGCCATTTCGCCGGAGAGATGGTGTTTTGAGCAGAGCAGTCGATTGAAAATCATGGTTTCAGTCGTTCGACCGTGAGCGTCTGCCCGCGCCAGCATTAAGTCTTCGTCGCAGCGTTGTTTCAAACCGACACAGTTGCTGCGAATGAACTAACAAAGTTCACCGGCTTCCCGATCATCACACCGAAGTCACATCTGGCTTCCGGTTGAAGTTCATACTCCTTGTTATCGCAGAATTGCGATTACAAAGGGGGCTACCATGAATTCGATCCGTGCCATCATCCTGGCTGGCGTATCTCAATTCGTGATCACCACCGCCTTCGCCGCTCCCGACAATGCGGTCATTCGCGCAAATGCCGCTGCCGGCGTCGCAGCTAGCAAAGCGTGCATCGCGCCACTCAATAATCCGTTCCATGAGTCACGTGCCTACGCGATGATGCACCTCGCCATCCACGACGCCCTGAACGCGATAGATCGCAAGTATCAGCCATACGCATACGACAAGAAGGCAGAGCCCGGAACGTCGGCCGATGCCGCAGTGGCAGCAGCAGCGTACTACGTAATGTCTCCGACCCTCCAGAAGCTGCCTGCCGAAGCCCTGCCAAACGAGGCATGTCTGGCGAACGGCAATGCGGTCGTCGAAGCTGCCTATGTGTTGGCTTTGGCGGTCATCCCAGATGGCCCAGCGAAGACCCAGGGGATTGCTCTGGGAAAGGCTACGGCGGCGGCAGTCCTTGCGAAGCGAGCGGGTGATCACGCCGATGATGGCGGGCCGTATATCAACAAGACATGCCCTCCGCCTGGCCAACCCGGCGCCTATCAATGCACACCGGATCGCCCCTTCGTCGCCTTCGAGAAATGGGCGAACGTCACCCCCTTCGTGATGCAGGACAATGCACAATTCCGACCCGTGCCGCCTTACAAGGTGGACGATGCGAAGTTCAAGGCTGACCTCGAAGAGGTGAAAAAAATCGGCGGTGACGGCAAGACGACACCGAGCACTCGCACGCCTGAGCAGAGTGAAATGGCGTTGTTCTGGCTCGAAAGCTCGCCGCTCAAGTGGAGCCGCATCGGGCGGACCGTCGCGGCCGACAAAGGGCTCGACATGTGGGAAAGCGCACGTTTATTCGCCATCCTCGAAATGGCGCTGGCCGATGGCTACATCGCCATGAGCGCTTCGAAGAACCACTACCAATTCTGGCGGCCAGTCACCGCCATCCGTGCCGGTGGTGATGCGTCCTGGACCCCGTTCCAAGTCACTCCGCCGAATCAAGACTATCCATCCGGCCATTCCATCGAAGGTGGGGTGGGAGCCGAGGTGCTCAAGCGATTGATCGGCACCGATCAGGTCAACTTCAAGGATTGTGGCGCAACGTTGCCAGCCGGCAGCACATGCTACGACGAGAAGCCAGTGCTCCGATCCTACACGAGCTTCACCCAAGCGGCTGACGAGAACGCCATATCGCGCATCTATGTCGGCTTCCACTTCCGCAACGCCACCGACGAAGGAACAGCTTACGGTCGGAAGATCGGCGAGCGTGCTGCCACTCTCCTACCAGCGGCGAAATAGGAATCATGATCCCGGCCGCCGATCAGAGGCCCCGCTCCGGGGCCTCTGACGGACCCAAGGGAGTGCCCCATCACTGCGGCACCTCGCATGAGGCGTACGATAGTGCCAGGCTCTCGCTCATGATGACGATGGTGTTCCTCCGTGTCCGCCCGGCGGCGGACAGACCGAGACTGGCGACGGCGCCAGCTCGGGCAAAACTTTCTTGATCCTACCACTGCCGACCAGATCGTCGACCAGGCAGCGTTCGCTCCTGGCGAGCTTGTCGTCGAGATAGGCGCCGGTTCGGGTGCGCTGACGCGCGCCCTCGTCCGTCGTTCGCTACGGGTGATCGCGGTCGAGCCGGACCCTGTCTGGGCCACGCGGCTTCGCGAACAGACGGTAAGAAGCACGCCCGGCGTTCGTGTCATCGCTCGGGACTTTCTGGCCGTCACCCTTCCCCGCGAGCCGTTCCGCGTCTTCGGATCGCTGCCGTTCGCCAGGACGACGGACATCCTTCACCGCCTGCTCGACGATCCGGCGATCCTCATGCGGCGGGCGGATGTCATCGTGCAGTGGGAAGTCGCGGTCAAACGCGCCGCCGCGCCGCCCGCCACGTTGGTTTCAACGGCCTGGGCGCCGTGGTGGGAGATGCACCTTGGACGACGCATTCCGGCGGCAACGTTCCGGCCGGTTTCCCCGAGTCGATGCCGGGTAGCTCGCCATCACGCGTCGCGATCCACCGCTACTGCCTGTCGCGATGGCGCGCCCCTATGCCGACTTCGTTCAGCGCGAATGGCCGTTCGAACCGGCGCGCCAGCGCTCGCGCTTTGGACCGTTGTCGTAGGTCGTCGCAAGGACGTGGCCCAGCTTGAATTCGAAGAAGATGTGCCGTTCGAGGGCCTTGTAGCCCGCCGCCGCCGCCCAACTGACCGCCGCGCTGCGCCGCGCGGGGTTGATGACCTCCTCTGCGCGCCCCGTGACGTAGAACTCGCCGCCACCGCCTTCGTTGTCCTCGACGGCGCAATGCAGGGCATAGCGCGCATCACGCCGAAGGTCGGCGACCTTGAGCGACGTCGGTTCCATGTAGAGGGCGAGACAGCCGCCGCCGATAAAGGGCGAGACGGGATGGACGCGCGGCGAGCCGTCGGCTCGGATCGTGGCGAGATAGGCGATGCGTCGCTCGAGCCGGCGGCAACCGAACGCTGAGAGTTCCGGCGCCTCCGCGGCGAATTCTGCCCAGCTCCCCATCTCGCGCCCTCATATTCCGTCGTTGGTCTCCACCTTCCCGGCGCGGGTGTCATATCCCCCACCCCTCGTGGTCTTGAAGGCTCCCCACAGCGTGGCCGCCTCCGCCTCGCTTATCCAGAGCCTTGTTTTCAGAAGGGCCGCGAGCCGGGCGGATTCATCGAAGATGGTCTGCCACGAGATCCAGCTGTACGGAGGCCAGTGGAACGGCACGGCATACCGGGGCGTGGGGCCATACTTCAACAGCCCGTAGAGCGCCTGCGACAGGTACCCGAACCCTTCCGACTGCTCGACGGTGGTCGTGAGCTTGAGCATGTCGAAGATCGCATGAGTGCATTCGTGAATGATCAGGCCCATGTCGGTGATGGTCGGGGATATCTCGATACGGGCCGGGCTGACGTTGCCGTAGTACATCGCAAGATGCCCCAGGGCTGGATTGGACTTCACGACGATCTTGCCGGCTTCGATGGCCTTGGCGATGTCCTCGTAGTTCGTGGCAGAAATTATGACGAAGCCGACGCCGAAGTTCATGCGCCTGACGACCGGGTCGCGCAGGATGCTCAGCACCAGATTCTGGGCGATCTGGTCGGGCGTGAGCGGCGCCGCGGGAGCGTTGGGGAGCCAGATTTCGCCCGGAGGGCTGAAACGGTAGTTCCGGCCGTCGGGAGTGACCAGGGTGCAGCCGACGTAGTGCTCCAGGTACCAGTTGACCTCCTTCGCGGCGAGCTGCAGATCGGCTGGAAGGGTGGGATAGTTGTAGCGAATCAGATCCCACGGGCTCTTTCCGACCGTGGCAGCAAGGGAGGTCCAGCTGTCGCCGATTTGAACCGGGTACTTGTGCCCGTTGGTTGGGGTGTAGGTTCTGGAGACGGGACTAGCGGGAGCCTTGATCGAATGTGGATTGATCGGCATCGCGCTTTCTCCTGCAAGACAGAGGGTCGCGGGTTCAGATCCCAGCGCCCTCTATAATGCCGAAAAGTGGCATCACGCAGGCCGAACCATCCTGGCGCCGCGTGCCAGCACCGATGCAGCCTCGTCGACAATGCGTTCGATCAGTTCCACTGCAGACGGCACGTCCTTCACCAGGTCGACGCCCTCGCCCGCCCAGATGACGCGGGCTGAGAAATCGTCAGGCTTGGTGGCGAGATAGGCCTTCTCGGCGTCCGTCCGCTCTGCCTGAAGCAGCTCCTCGTTGCCGTGCCAACGCAGATAGAAGTCGTTCTTCAATGCGCGGCCCGGATACTGCGCCGGCCACGGCGCGCCGCGGACGATGTCGAACACGCGCGTCTGCGCCGTCTGATCGCCGCCCGAGGCGGTCACGCGCGACTTCATCGCCTCGTCCCACAGCGATTCCTTGGTCGCCGTGAAGCGCGTGCCCATCGACACGCCCGATCCTCCGAGGTTGAGCACGGCCGCCAGGCCGCGGCCATCGGCGATGCCGCCTGCCGCCACTACCGGTATCGATCCGGCGATATCGACCACGGCCGGCACGAAACCCATCGTGCCGCGCGTCGTTCCCGAATGGCCGCCGGCGTCACGGCCCTGGGCGATGATCACGTCGACGCCGAGGCGCACGGCCTGCTCGGCTTCGGCCAGCGTCTGCACCTGGCAGATGGTCTTGGCGCCGGCGTCGCGGATCTGCGCCACGTACGGCGCGGGATCGCCGAACGACAGCATGACCGCCATCGGCTTGGCCTCGAGCGTGGCGCGCAAGGCCTCGGGCTTGGCATCGAGCGCCCAGGTGATGAAGCCAACGCCGACGCGCGCGTTGCCGGCGGCCACAAGCTCGCGCGAGACGGTGGCGGCGTCAGCATAGCCCGAGCCGATCAGGCCGAGGCCGCCCGCGTTGGTGACGGCGGCGGCGAGCTTGCCGCCGGCCGCCGAGCCCATCGGCGCCAGAAGGATCGGATGGGTGATGCCGAGCGCGCGCGTCAGTGCGGTCTCGATCCTGGCCATGACTGTCTCCCTATATCTCGGCGTAGATTTCCAGGACGTTGCCGTCGGGATCGCGGAAGAACACCGTGCGATGGCCGAAGCCCTGGTCGGTCACCGGCAGCACCATCTTCACGCCCCTGCTCTCCAGCAGCTCCGCGCATTTCGCGACCTCGGCCGGCGGCACGCGAAAGGCGAGCTGCAGGCAGAGGTTGCCGGCAGGCGGAGGCACGTCCTTGAAGCGACCGCCATAGGCCGTGAGCGCCAGCCGGTTCGCGCCCAAACCGAACTCGATCCAGGTCTCGCTCAGCACGTTGATGACGGGGAACTCCATCACCTTCTCGTAGAAGTGCCGCATCGCCGCCAGGTCGCGCGCGTAGATCACCGTGTAGTCGAGCTGCCGGATATGGCCGAGGGCGTTCATCATGACCCGATGCATAGCACGCACGCGGTGCCTTCCCGCAGAAGAGATGGCATCTGACGGGCGAGATCTTTTCGGGGGCGGTCATGGCTGGCGAAGCGGACAAAGCCAAAATAAGCGTCGATCAGCGGGTGACCAACCTCATCAACCGCTACTCGGTCATCGGCGGTGTCGTCGTTGCCCTCATCGGCGCCGGCTGGACGCTCTATACCTGGGACGAGGTCGCCGTCCGGGAATCGCAGAAGCCGTTCCTGGAGAAACAGCTCCAATACTATATCGAGGCGTCGAAGGTGGCGGCGAAGCTCACGATCCTGCCGCTGCAGTCTCCCGCCGGCGCCGCGCCGGAAGAGACCTGGGACTGGGCCAAGCAGCGTTTCTGGGAGCTGCATTGGGGCGAGCTCGTCGTGTTCGAAGACAAGGACGTCAGAGTGGCCATGGCGCAATTCGGCAGACAGGTGACCGAGGTCGAGAAATGCCGGCCCCGCCCCGAGGAATGCCTGGACGCGCAGGCCCGGTTGAAGTCCCTGTCGCTCGAGCTGTCGCGAGCGATCAGGGCCTCGATCCAGAGCGGCTGGGGCTACAACCTGCCGAGCGCCAACTAGTA
>NZ_BKAJ01000006.1 GCF_007992495.1 Reyranella soli | reverse complement strand
GCCGGCGCGGCACACCGCGACGATCGGCTTGTCCTTGGGCAGCTCCCTGGCACGCTGGGCGAGCTCGCCCAGCGGCAGCAGCGTGGCGCCGCGGATGTGACCCAAGGGCCCGGTGAACTCGTTGGGCTCGCGCACGTCCAGCACCTGCACCTTGCCGAGGTTCTCCTCCAGCCAGTGCGGCTCGACCTCCCAGACGCCGCCGAAGGTGAAGCGCAAGGGCGCCCATTGCGGATCGGGTGGTGCGCCGGCCTCGTTGCCGGGCTGGCCACAACGCAGGTTGGCCGGCACCGCCTCGTCGATCTTCTTGGGGTGCGGCAGGTCGAGGTTCTTCATGTAGCCGACATAGTCGCCCTCGCCGACCTCGCCGCCGAGCCGCGGATTGAACTTCTTCTCCTCGGCGACGCTGGTGGCGGTGAGTCCGCGATAGTCGTGCGCCGGATAGAGCAGGCAGCTCTCCGGCAGCGAGAAGATGCGCGATCGCACCGATCGGTAGAGCGCGCGCGGATCGCCCTGCTGGAAATCGGTGCGGCCCGAGCCGCGGATCATGATGCAGTCGCCGGTGAAGGCCATGCTCTCGTCATCGAGCACGTAGGTGACGCAGCCGCTGGTGTGACCGGGCGTGGCGCGCACTTCCAGCGAACGGCGGCCGAACTCGATGCGGTCGCCATCGGCCAGCTGGCGATCGGCGCCGGCGGCGCCGGCCGCTGCCGAGAGGGCGATGCCGCTGCCGAGCTTCTGCTTGAGGAGCCAGGCCCCGGTCACATGGTCGGCATGGACGTGGGTGTCCAGCGTCCACAGCAGTTTCAGCCCCAGCTCGCCGATCAGTGCCGCGTCGCGGCGGACCTGCTCGAACACCGGATCGATCAGCAACGCCTCACGCGTCGCCGAGCAGCCCAGCAGGTAGGTGTAGGTCGAGGAGGTCGGATCGAAGAGCTGGCGGAAGACGAGCATGGGGAAATTCTACCACGTTCGCCTCATCCTTCCTCCCCCGTCATACGGGGTCATACGGGGGAGGGTAGGGAGGGGGAAAGCGGCAAAGATGGCTTCTGAGTTTTCAGATCATGATCTGAAAAGGCGCGGCACCACGACTGAGGCTCGCCCCCTCCCTACCCTCCCCCGTATGACGGGCAGGGCAATCGCATGTGGCGTTTTCGGATTCCGATCGTGCACCAAGGGCGGCCGGCGGATTCCGAAATTGCGCTGGCACAGCTCGGCGGATTCCAACCTTTCGCCAAGCCCCGCAAAATGGGCCACATGCGATAGCCCTGGTATGACGGGGGAGGAGGCTGAGGTCCTCGACCTGGACCGTCAGGCGCTGGCCTTGTCGAGGGCCGCCACCGATTCGGCATCGAGCTTGAGTGCGCCGGCGGCAAACAGGTCCTTGAGCTGCTCGAGGCTGGTGGCGCTGGCGATCGGCGCGGTGATCGACTTGCGCTGCATGATCCAGGCCAGCGCCACGGTGACGTTGGTGGTGTTGTGCTTCTTGGCTGCCGCATCGAGCGCGTTCAGGACGGCGATGCCCTTGTCGTTGAGGTACTTCTTGACGCCCTGCCCGCGCGGGCTCTTGCCGAGATCGGCCTCCGACCGGTACTTGCCGCTCAGGAACCCGGCGGCCAGCGGCCAGTACGGGATCACGCCCAGCCCTTCCTTGACGCACTCCTGCTCGAGCGGGCCCTCGAACAGCGGGCGCTCCAGGAGATTGTAATGCGGCTGCAGGCTGACATAGGCCGGCAGGCCCTTTTCCTTCGAGATCTTGGCCGCCTCGGCAAGGCGCGGCGCCTCGAAGTTGGACGCGCCGATATAGCGGATCTTGCCCGCCTTGATGAGCTCGTCGTAGGTCGAGAGAGTCTCCTCCTGCGGCGTGTCCTTGTCGTCGCGATGCGACTGGAAGAGATCGACGTAGTCGGTGTTGAGGCGCTTCAGCGAGGCATCGACCGACTTCTTGATGTGCGCGCGCGACAGGCCCTGCCCTTCGTTCGGCATCTCCATGCCGCACTTGGTGGCGACCTGGACCTTGTTGCGCTTGGCGGGATCCTTACGGAACCAGCTGCCGATCACGACCTCCGATTCGCCGCCCTTGTGGCCGGGCGCCCAGCGCGAATAGACGTCTGCTGTGTCGATGAACGAGTAGCCCGCGTCGACGAAGGCATCGAGCAGCTTGTGCGACGTGGCCTCATCGGCCGTCCAGCCGAGCACGTTGCCGCCGAAGACGAGAGGGGCGAATTCGATGCTCGACCGACCGAGCTTGCGCTTCTCCATGATGCTTCTCCCATGAGACGAGTAAAAGGGAGCCCCGCCCCTCGGGCCTGAACCCGAGGCGGAGCTTACCCTGCGATCATAGCGGCTGGAGCCGGTCCCGCCTACTCCGCGGCTTTGGCCGGCGCCGGCGGGGCCTCCGCCGGCGGCGCGGCGGCCGCAGGCGCGGCCGCTGACGGCGTTATCGTCGTTGCAGTCGCCACGGGCACCATGCCCGGGATGGTGAATGGCATGGTCGGCGTGGCGAACTGGATGCCGACCTTGGGCAGCTGCTCGTACATGCGGCGCACTCCCATGCGCTGGATGGCGCTGGGATTCTTGGGCCGGGCCATGAACTTGAAGCGCACGATCAGCGAGGAGTCCTTGATGTCGACCACGCCCTGCATCTTGAGCGGCTGCATCAGGATCGGCTTGAAGGCCGGTTCCTCCATCATGTCGGTGCCGATCTTCTTCACCGTCTTGCGCAGCAGCTCGACGTCGGTACCCGGGGCGAAGGCGAGGTTGAACTTCACCACCGTCCAGTCGCGGCTGAAGTTGGTGATGTGCATGACCTGGCCGAACGGTACGATATGGAGCTGGCCGTTCTGGTGACGCAGCTTCAGGCAGCGCACGCTGAAACCCTCGACCGTGCCCTTAACCTTGCTGCAGTCGACATACTCGCCGATGCGGAATGCATCCTCGGCCAGGAAGAAGATGCCGGAGACGACGTCGCGCACCAGAGACTGGCTGCCGAACGACACGGCGAGGCCGAACACCGAAGCGCCGGCGATCAGCGGCGTGATGTTGACGCCGAGCTCCGACAGCACCAGCAGACCGCCGACCACCAGGATGACCGAGCCGGCCATGGCGCGCAGCAGCGGCATCAGGGTGCGCAGCCGTGAGGCCGCCACCTTGACGTCGTCCTCGGAGTCGGCCGCGGCATCGGCCGACGGCAGGGGGTTGGCGGCGATGTAGGAATCCATGCGGAAGCGCAGGAACCGCCAGAAGGCGTAGATCGCCACCAGGGAGATCGCCGCGATCTTGGCGCCGCGATCGTGCGCGACCCATTCGTCGGCGGTCATGGCGCCCAGCACCCTCACCATCAGGGCGTCGGCGATCAGGATGATGGCGTAGAGCCGCGCGATCAGGCGCAGGCAGTCGGCGACGACGTCGCCCGCCATCGGCAGCTCCGAGACGATGTGGCGGGTGACGCGATGCATCAGCGTCTCGAACAGCAGCAGCACCAGCAGCGTCGTTTCGATCATGCCCAGGCCGCGCGCGGCGGTGCCACTCTCGGTCAGGGCGGCATAGACGGCCGCCGCGCCCATGGCGGCGTAGAAGGCCAGGCCGAACATCCACCAGCGGTGCGCTGCGTCGAGCTTGAGCTGGCGGCCGACCTTGCGATCGGACACCATCGCCGACAGCCAGGCCGCCATCTCCTTGTGCCAGTGCCAGACCACCCACAGCAGGCAGGCCGCGATCAGCGGCGCGTAGAGGATGATGGCGGCGCTCACGACCTCCTTCGGAGCGCCGGTGTTCAGCAGGGCGCGGCCGAGATGGTTGGCGATCAGCGGCAGGACGACCACCCAGTTGAGCGCGATCAGAAGGCTGCGCGCGGTCGCATCGTCGACCGGGGCGATGCGGCCTTCCGGCGTTGCCGGCCGCAGGAAGGCACGGAACAGGAGGTTGAAGGCGCGCCAGTAGAACAGTGCCTGGAAGACCTGCTGGCCGAGCAGATGGCCGATGCTCTGGGGATCTCCCATGCGGGACAGCACGACGCGGCCGGCGATGAACAGCGCCACAAGGGCGACGATGTCGAGCATCAGGGCTGCCCCGAAAGCGCGAAGCGGCGAATGGCCGACCAGACGGTCGATGGTCCGGACCCGCAGGCGGCTCAGCAACAGGCGGGCGACGACTTCGGCCGCCAGGCCTGCGACCACGATGCCCAGCAGCAGCAGGGCCGTGCGACCGTCGATGATACTGGGCAGCTGCCACAGATGCCGGCCCAGGGCGGGGATCTGCTGGACGGTGAAATCCACCCGCTCGGTCAGGACCTTGAGGAAGGCACTGTCGGCGGCATAAGCCGATTGGGCGGCCGCCGCGCAAGCCCATTCGCCGACGAAGCCGCCGACCATGGCCGCAATGCCGAATCTTGACCGTTTCATACGTTTGACCCCATTTGACGGCCGGCAAAGCCTAAGCCAAACGGCCCGGCATCGCCATCTTCGCGCCCTTTGTCTGTGATGTGTCGCCGACGGCGTAACTCTCATCCAGCGCAGCGCGGACCGCGGGCTCCCGCCCGCTCATCGTCTTCCGGACCGCGAGCCTCCGGCTCGCTCATGATTCAAGAGC
>NZ_BKAJ01000005.1 GCF_007992495.1 Reyranella soli | reverse complement strand
GTCCGGAAGAGCATGATCATGAGCGGGCGGGAGCCCGCGGTCCGAGCTGCGCTAGATGATCGCGCACAGGAACAGGATGGTCGCCAGGATGCCGAATGCCGTCCGGCCGGCGTGCAGGCGACCCCAGCGCTCGATCAGGAGGCGGCTGTCGGCACCCGCGCGCTCGGGCGCGGCTGCGTTCAGCCGATCGTTGACCGGCTTGATGACCAGCAGGGTCCAGGGCCATGGCGCCAGCATCGCCACGGCGCCGGCCAGCCACAGCGCGTCGCGGCCCTGCCACCACCACGCGGCCAGGCCCAGCAGAAAGCCCAGCAGCGCCAGGCTCGCCTGCATCAGGGCAGCGCGCGCGTAGGAACGCTGCCATTGCAGCAAGGCCATGCGATCGTCGAGCGCCAGCCGCGCCGGCTGCTCCGCGAAATTCACATAAAAGGCTGCACTGGCGAACGATGCGGCGACGATCAAGGCGAGATGCCCCAGCAGCATGGCTATCCTCCACCGGCCTGCTGGCCACAATGCGGCGGCGGCATTATCGTTGCCGCTGCAGTAAGGAGTACGCCATGGCCACTGAGACCATTCCCGTCATCGATCTCGGCCCCTATCTCGCCGGCGAGCCGGGCGCGCTCGACCGAACGGCCAAGGAACTGCGCTTCGCCCTGACGGAGATCGGCTTCTACTTCATCGTCAATCACGGCGTGCCTCGGGAAAAGATCCAGGCGACCTTCGCAGAGGTGAAGCGTTTCCACGCCCAGCCCGTCGAGAAGAAGCTCGACCTCAAGATCGACCTGCACAGCACCGGCTACATGCCGATGCGCGGCAATACGCTGCGCACCTCGACGGTGCAGGCTGGCACCAAGCCCAACCTCAACGAGGCCTTCTTCGTGAAGCGCGAGATGGCGGCCGACCATCCCGATGTTTTGGCCAACCGACGCTTCCGCGGCCGCAACCGCTGGCCCGACGGCCTGCCCGGCTTCCGCGAGACCGTGGTCGACTACTGCAACACCATGGAAGCGCTGGTGCTCAAGATGGTGCGCCTCTATGCCCGCGCCCTCGACCTGCCGGCGACGTATTTCGACGCGCCGTTCGAGGACTGCCAGTATTCGCTCCGCATGACGCACTATCCGCACCAGGACGGCCCGGTCGAGGACGAGTTCGGCCTGGCGCCGCATACCGACACCAGCTTTCTCACCTTGCTCGCGCCCAACGACGTGCCGGGACTGTCGATCCGCACCCAGAGCGGCAAGTGGATCGACGCGCCCGCCATCCCCGACGCTTATGTCGTGAACGGCGGCCAGATGCTGCAGCGCTGGACCAACGACGTCTTCCTGGCGACGCCGCATCGCGCCATCAACCGGAGCGGCGGCGAGCGCTACGCCATCCCCTTCTTCGCCGACAGCAATATCGACTGGCCCGTCGCCGCCGTCCCCACCACCGTGGGACCGGACAACCCGCCGAAGTACCCGACGACCTACTACAGCGACTACATGGTCTGGTACCAGAAGCGGAACTACGACGTGCTCAACGACGCCAACCGGCAAGCGGCCGAGTGAGCGACACCGAAACCATTCCCGTCGTCGACCTGGGTCCCTACCTAGCAGGGGAACCCGGAGCGCTACAACGCACGGCCGGCGAGCTGCGCTTTGCGCTCACCGAGATCGGTTTCTATTTCATCGTCAATCACGGCGTGCCCGAGGCGCTGATCCGCGGCGCCTTCGAGCAGGCCGCGCGATTCCATGCCCTGCCGCTCGACAGGAAGATGGACGTCAGGGTCGACAAGCACAATGTCGGCTACCTGCCGATGCGCGGCGATACGCTGCGCACCTCGACGGTGCAGACCGTGACCAAGGCCAATCTCAACGAAGCCTTCTTCATGGCGCGCGACCTGCCGGACGACCATCCCGACGTTCTGGCCGACCGGCGCTTCCGCAGCGCCAACCGCTGGCCCAAGGACCTGCCGGGCTTCCGCGAGGCCGTCGTCGCCTATTGCGATGCGCTGGAAGTGCTGGTGCACAAGCTGGTGCGGCTCTACGCCGTGGCGCTCGAGCTGCCCGTCCTCTACTTCGACGAGCCGTTCCGCGACTTCCAGTACAAGCTGCGCATGACGCACTACCCCTACCAGGAAGCGCTGGCTGACGACGATTTCGGCATCGCCCCGCATACCGACACCAGCTTTTTGACGTTGCTGGCGCCCAACAACGTGCCGGGCCTGTCGATCCGCACCCAGACCGGCAAATGGATCGACGCCCCCGTCGTGCCCGGCGCCTATGTCGTGAACGGCGGCCAGATGCTGCAGCGCTGGACCAACGACGTCTTCCTGGCGACGCCGCACCGGGCGGTCAATCGCAGCGGCGGCGAGCGCTATGCGCTGGCCTTTTTCACCGACAGCAACATCGACTGGCCGGTGGCCTCGGTGCCGACGACGGTGGGCCCGGACCGGCCGCCGAAATTCCCGACGACCTGGTACACGGATTATATGATCCAGTACCAGAAACGGACGTATGACCTCCTGGCGGATGCCAACCGGCAGGCGGCGGAATGACGCCTTCGGGCCGCTTCCCGGCCGGCCTCGACTCGGTCTAGAAACCAAGCGGGGAGCCGCCCGCCAATCGCATAAGCCTTCATTCCGGGCGGCAAGGGTAACAGAGGAAACGCCATGCTCGGCCTGATGCAAGACCGTCCGCTGCTGATTTCGCAGATCATCGACTTTGCCGGGAGGTACTATCCCGACGTCGAGATCGTGACCCGCACGGTCGAGGGGCCTATCCACCGCTACGGCTACGGCGACGCGCTCAGGCGCTCCAAGCAGCTGGCTGAGGCGCTGCAGGGGCTGGGCATCAAGCTCGGCGACCCGGTGGGCACCATCGCCTGGAACACCTATCGCCACTTCGAGCTCTATTTCGGCATCTCGGGCATCGGCGCCGTCCTGCACACGATCAACCCGCGGCTGGCGCCCGAGCACGTCGCCTACATCGCCAACCACGCCGAGGACAAGGCGATCTTCGTCGACCTCAACCTGCTGCCGATCGTCGAGGGCGTGTACCCGCACCTCAAGACGGTGAAGCACGTCGTGGTCATGACCGACCGCGCCCACATGCCGGCCTCGTCCAAGATCCCCAACCTGCTGTGCTACGAGGAGCTGATCGCGAAGCAACCGGGCACGCTCACCTGGCCGATCTTCGACGAGAAGACCGCCTCGTCGCTCTGCTACACCTCGGGCACGACGGGCAACCCCAAGGGCGTGCTCTACTCGCACCGCTCGACGATGATCCATTCGATCATGGCGTCGAACGGCTCGGCGATCCCGATGAATCCAGACTCCACCCTGCTGCCGGTGGTGCCGATGTTCCACGCAAATGCCTGGGGCCTGGTCTATGCCGCGCCGATGTGCGGCGCCAAGCTGGTGTTCCCCGGTCCCAAGCTCGACGGCGCCAGCATCTACGAGCTTCTGGACAAGGAGAAGGTGACCCTGAGCGCCGGCGTGCCGACGGTGTGGCTCGCCCTCCTCGACTACTGCGCCCAGAACAAGCTCAAGATGTCGTCGGTCAAGCGCACCCTGATCGGCGGCTCGGCCGTGCCGTTCGCCATGATCGAGCGCTTCTGGAAGGACCACGATGTCGAGGTCATCCAGGGCTGGGGCATGACCGAGATGAGCCCGCTCGGCACGGTGACCCGCTTCAACAGGGGCGAGCGAGAGCTGCCCGACTCCGAGCGCTTCGCCATCACGGCCAAGGCCGGTCGGCCGGTGTTCGGCTGCGACATGAAGATCATCGACGATGCCGGCAACGACCTGCCGCAGGACGGCAGCGTGTCGGGCAATCTCGTGGTGCGCGGCCCGTGGATCGTGAAGGGTTACATGAAGGGCGACGGCAAGGGCCAGTTCCTCGAGGACGACTGGTTCATGACCGGCGACGTCTGCAAGATCGAAGCCGACGGCTCGGTGGTGATCACCGACCGCTCCAAGGACGTGATCAAGTCGGGCGGCGAGTGGATCAGCTCTATCGATCTCGAGAACGCCGCCATGGGCTGCCCCGGCGTCGCCGAGGCCGCCGTGATCGGCGTGGCGCATCCCAAGTGGGACGAGCGGCCGCTGATGATCGTGGTCAAGCGGCCTGACGCCGACGTGACCAAGGCCGACATCCTGAAGTTCCTGGAAGGCAAGATCGCCAAGTGGTGGATGCCGGACGACGTGCAGTTCATCGAGGCCATCCCGCACGGCGCCACCGGCAAGATCCTGAAGACCGCGCTGCGCAAGCAGTTCGAGGATTACAAGCTGCCGACGGCGTAACCCTCATGGTCCACATCGTTGTCGCCGATCCGATCCATCCGGACGGCATCGAACGCCTGCGCGCAGCACCCGGCGTCACGCTCGATCACCCGGCGACCGCGAACGGCGCGTCGCTGGTGGACCGGCTCAAGAATGCCGACGGCCTGATCGTGCGCGGCACGCCGGTCGACGAAGCGCTGCTGGCCAAGGCCGAGCGCCTGCGTGTCGTCTGCCGGCATGGCGTGGGCTACGACCTGGTCGACGTGCCGGCGCTCACCAGGCGCGGCATTGCGCTCATGATCACGCCCGAGGCCAACGCCGCCTCGGTCGCCGAGCACGCGCTGATGCTGATGCTGAACCTCGCCCGCAACGTCGTGCCGGTATCGGCCGCCGTCCGTCGCGGCGAATGGCGGGTGCGCGGCCAGTCCAGCACGTTCGAGCTCGGCGGGCGCAAGGTGCTGGTCGTGGGCTTCGGCCGCATCGGCACCCGGGTCGCCCGGCTGTGCAGCGCCTTCGGCACGCAGGTCATGGTCCACGATCCCTATCTGCCTGCCGGGACGATCCGCGGCGCTGGGTATGAAGCCATCAAAGACCGCGACGCTGGCCTCGCCCAGGCCGACATCGTGACCCTGCACGTTCCCGCCAACGAGTCGACGCGCGGCATGGTGAACGCGGCCTTCCTTGCGCACATGAAGCCCGGCGCCGTTCTAGTGAACACGGCGCGCGGCACACTGGTGGACGAGGCGGCTCTGGAAGCAGCGCTGCGGTCCGGTCACCTGGGCGCCGCCGGCCTCGACGTGCTGCGCGTCGAGCCCATGGTGCAGGGGCTCAGCATGCTCGAGCTCGACAACCTCGTGGTCACGCCGCATGTCGCCGCCAGCACGGCCGAGGGACTGCGCCGCATGGCCTGGGATTCCGCCGGCAACGTGATCGATTTCCTCGCCGGCCGTGTCGACCGCGACGCGGTGGTGAACGGCGAGGTCCTGAAGGCCTGACCTACTCGGCCGGCGCCGCGCGTGTGTGCGCTAGCTCGCCGAGCGCCTGGCGCGTCACCTGGAAGGCGCCGACCAGGGCCAGGCCCGACATGATCGCGGCCACAATGTAGTCGGGCCAGCCCGTGCCCGAGCCGAACACGCCCGCCGCCGCCACCAGCACTGCGAGGTTGCCGATCGCGTCGTTGCGCGTGCAGATCCACACCGAGCGCATGTTGCTGTCGCCGTCGCGCCAGCGATAGAGCAGCACGGCGACGCCCAGGTTGGCGGCGAGCGCCAGCGCGCCGACCGCGCCCATCACCGGCGCCTCGGGCACTGTCCCCGCGACTGCGTGCTGGATGGCGGTGCCGGCGACCCACAGGCCGAAGACGCCCATGCTGGCGGCCTTGATCAGCGCCGCGCGGGCGCGCCATTGCAGCGCCATGCCGAGCACGAACAGGGCCAGCCCGTAGTTGGCTGCGTCGCCCAGGAAGTCGAGCGAATCGGCCAGCAGCGAGGCCGACTGCGCGGCGAGGCCGGCGCCGATCTCGACCGCGAACATGGCGAGATTGACCGCGAGCGCGATCCACAGGATGCGGCGATAGACGGGCGATGATTGCCCGTGACCGTGATCGTGACCGCAGCAATGTGCACTCATCTCAATGCTCCGCGATATGGACGACCATGTCCTCGACCATGCGCCGCACGTGGGCGTCGTCGGCGCCGTAATAGACCTGCTTGCCCTGCCGGTCGGCCCGCACCAAGCGTGCGCCCTTCAACAGACGCAGGTGGTGGCTAACCAGTGACACCGAAAGATCGAGCCGCTCGGCGATATCGGAAACCGCAAGCGGCGTGCGCAAACAGGCGACCACGATGCGCAGCCGCGTCGGATCGCCGAGGAGGCGAAACAGGTCGGCCAGCGCGGTGGCATGGTCGTCGGACAGGATGGTCTTCTTAGCTTTGGACATTTGAACAACTGTTCAAGTGTACGTTGCCAGCGATCCCTGTCAACTAGCGAATATGCAGCGTTATAATGTTCGTGACGGTGCCCGCGCCCAGCGCCCACAGGGGATTGCGCCGGCTGAAGATCACGAAGGCCGCGGTGGCGAGGCTGATCGCCACCGTCACCATGTCGTGGTCGACGTTGCGCATCATCGCCACGCCGCTCGCCAGCATCAGGCCGAGGCCGACCGGCACCAGGGCGTCGCGCAGGATCGCCACCGCCTTGTTGCCCGACCAGCGGCCGAGCGCGCGCGCCGCGACAAAGGCGAGCAGGCAGGACGGCGTCATGATGGCGATCGTGGCGACCAGGAGGCCCGGCAGGCCCGCGACCTGCCAGCCGATCAGGCTCACGACGATGACGTTGGGGCCGGGCGCGGCGCTGGCGATGGCGAAGGTGTGGGCGAAGGCTGCGTCGGTCATCCAGCCATGGACGTCGACGACCTGGCGCTGGATCTCGGGCAGCAGCACGTTGATGCCGCCGATCGATACCAGGGAGAGCATCGCGAAGGTCCGCGCGAGCTCGGTCAGCGCGCCCGTCATGCGGGGCGTCGCAACATCGCAAGGCCGATCGCCACCAGCACCAGGACGATCACGACGGGCACCAATGGCCAGCCGAGCACGGCGACGGCGGCAAAGCCCACGGCGATCACCAGCCAGGCCACCGGTCCGGGCCGGATGTTGCGGATCATCTTCAGCGCCGTGCCCAGCACGAGGCCGGCTGCCGCGGCCGCAGCGCCCGTCAGGCCGGCATTGACCTCGGGGATGGAGGCGACACGGTCATAGACCACGGCCAGCGACGTCACGATCACCAGCGGCATCGCCATCATGCCGAGCAGGCAGGCGAGCACGCCCAGGGGGCCCTGGAAGCGGTCGCCGACGAAGACGGCGGCGTTGGTCGTGTTCGGCCCGGGCAGGATCTGCCCCGCCCCCAGGATCTCGGCGAACTCCTGGTCGGTGAGCCAGCGGCGCTCCTCGACGATGACATGGCGAACCCACGGCCCGACGCCGCCGAAACCCAAAAGGCCGATTTTCAGGAAGCCGAGGAAGAGCTCGATTTTGCCGACGGAACGCGAGGGATCATTGTGCTGCATGCCGGGCAAGGATACCAAAATGCGGCATCTCCGCCTCGCCGTTCGCGGGCGTTCGCGCTAGGCTTGCCCCATGACCGTCAGCATCAAGCCCATCGATCCCGTCAACCGCGCCTTCTTCGCGGGCGAAGTGTCCGGCCTCGACCTGCGCAAGCCGCTTACGCCCGACGAGGTCGCCGCCGTCCATGCCGGCATGGACGAGTTCGGCGTGCTGGTGTTCCACGACCAGGACATCACCGACGACCAGCAGCTCGTATTCAGCCGCAGCCTGGGGCCGCTCGAGCAGGCCACCGGCGACATCGCCGCTCCTCAGGACCGGCGCATGAGCATGGACCTGAACGACATCTCCAACCTCGACAAGAACAACAAGATTCTGGCCCGCGACGATCGCCGGCGCCTGTTCGGCCTCGGCAACCAGCTCTGGCATTCCGACAGCTCGTTCAAGGAAGTGCCGGCCAAATATTCGCTCCTGTCGGCGCGCAACATCCCGTCGACCGGCGGCAATACCGAGTTCGCCGACATGCGCGCGGCCTACGACGCGCTTGACGAGGCGACGAAGCGCGAGGTGCACGACCTCGTGTGCCGGCACAGCCAGATCTTTTCCCGCGGCATCCTGGGTTTCACCGACTTCACCGACGAAGAGCGCGCGAAGTGGGCGCCGGTGCGCCAGCGTCTGGTGCGCCGCCAGCCGACGACGGGCCGGCTGTCGCTCTATCTCGCCAGCCACGCCGGCGAAATCGAAGGCTGGCCGGTGCCCGAGGCGCGCGCCTTCCTGCGCGACCTCAACGAGCACGCCACGCAGCGCCAGTTCGTCTATGCCCATGTCTGGCGCCTGCACGACCTGGTGATGTGGGACAACCGGGTGACGATGCATCGCGCCCGGCGCTACGACCACACCGTGGTGCGCGACATGCGGCGCACGACGCTGACCAACGAAGTGTCGAGTCTAGAACAGGCGCCGTGATCAATTCCGCTGTCATCCCGAGCGTAGCGAGGGATCTTTCCTGCGGCCTTAAAGACCCCTCGCTTCGCTCGGGGTGACAACGTGCTCCTGCAATTCCTCGGCTCCGGCGATGCCTTCGGCAGCGGCGGCCGGTTCAATACCTGTTTTCACCTCGAGCGTGCGGCCCACGGCAACGTCCTGGTCGATTGCGGCGCCTCCTCGATGGTGGCAATCCGCAAGTGGCAGGTCGATCCCAACGCCGTCTCGACGGTGCTGGTGAGCCACCTGCACGGCGACCATTTCGCCGGCCTGCCCTTCTTCCTGCTCGATGCCCAGCTGGTCAGCCGCCGCACGGCGCCGCTCACGCTGGCCGGGCCGCCGGGCTTCCGCGAGCGCCTGGACATCGTCATGGAGGCGATGTTCGCGGGCTCGACCAAGGTCGAGCGCAAATTCGCGCTGGAGGTGCGCGAGCTGGCATTGCACGAGCGCGTCGAGCTCAATGGCCTCGCCGTCACGCCCTACCTGATGAAGCACTACAGCGGTGCGCCGTCCTATGCGCTGCGCATCGAGACCGAAGGCAAGGTGCTGACCTATTCGGGCGACACCGAATGGGTCGAGGAGCTGATCCCGGCCGGACGCGATGCCGATCTTTTCATTTGCGAGGCCTACTTCTTCGACAAGGTGATGAAGTACCATATCGACTATTCGACGCTCGCCCGCCACCTGCCCGAGATCGCCGCCAAACGCACCATCGTCACCCACATGAGCGCCGAGCTTCTGGGCCGCCAGCACGAGATCGCGCTCGAGGCCGCGCACGACGGGATGGTGGTGGAGTTCTAAGGGAGCGCGGGCCTCCGGCCCGCTCATGACAATGAGCGGGCCGGAGGTCCGCGCTCCCAGGCTACCCCGTCTTCCCGTGGCTGGTGAGCAGGCGAATGATCTGCACCGACTTCGGCAGCTCGATCAAAAACTCCGGATCGCGGTCGAGGTGATGGATGTCGGTGGGATCGCGGCCGGTGAAGCGCGCCATCGCCGGGATGTCCTCCCAGTACGAGATGGTCATGAACTCGCTCTCGTGCTCGCGGTCCTCGCGGAAGGTCTGCACGCCCAGCGCCTTCTCGATCAGCGGCGCGATGCCGACGTCGTAGTTGTACTTCTCGTACTCGTCGGCGCGCTCGCGGCGCACGCGGCCGCGCCAGATGCGGGCGATGGTCGGTTGCTTGCTCATTTCGGTCCCCATTCCTCCACAACGGTCTCGCTCACCGGATCGAGCATGTGCGTGTTCTTGAGAACCAGGCCATGCTTCTTCAGCGGCTCCTCGGCCGGCACGCCGTGGCCGACGCCGGGAAAGACCGGCCGGCCGCGCGGCACGCTGATCGACGCCGCCCGCGACAAATAGAAGGCGTCATAACCGATGGTCAGGAACAGGGCGAACACGTCGGTGCCGCCGACCACCGCCAGGGTGCCATCGCCGATATTGAGCTTCTGCCAGGCCTCGTCGAACGGCGCCGTCGCAGGGTTCCACAAGATGGCATTGGGATTCCTGGGATCGGGCACGATACGATGCACCTGTCGGCTGAGAATGATGCGCTTGCGGCTCATCTCCTTGGGCCCGCCTTCGGTCGAATGCCGGCCGCTGGCGACCGCCGACGCCCGGTCGACCGATTCCTGGTAAAATTGCTGGTCGGCCGGGATCCGCAGTTCTTCGGGATAGGAACCGTCGGACTTGGCGATCATGCCTTCGCGGCTGACGATGGCGTAGCCTTCGATGCGAGGACGCGTGCTCATCTTTCAACGAAGCCCGCGATGGCAGCGATCTGGATGGCCAGCCAGTTCATGTCCGCATCTCCCCTGCTCGCCGGAGCTTAGACCGAACCGTCACTCCGGATCGAGACGCTCGGTAGGGAAGGCGCAGGAGGCCGCCCTGGCTTTGGTCGACGAGCAGCGCCTCAGCGCCCTTTCCATGCGCACGCTGGCGGGCACGCTCGGCACCGGGCCGATGACGCTCTACAACTACGTGAAGGACCGCGAGGAGCTCGATCGCCTTCCGCACGGTGTCGGGCTTCGTCATGGGCCTGGCGCAGGCGCAGCTCTGCGGGCCCACCGTCGACAATGCCGACGTGGCGCGGGCCGAGGCGCTGCCGGCCGACCGCTATCCGCGCCTGATCGAGATCGCCAAGGCCGCGCGCGGGCTCGGCCCGGACCGCGAGTTCCGCGCCGGCCTCGACATCGTCATGGCAGGCCTTCTAGCCGGCCCGGTCAGGAAGTCCTGAACGCCTGGCGCGCCAGAAGCTTCCAGTTGCCGCCGTCCTTCACCCAGACCTGCATGACGCCGACCTTTGCCTGTGACGGCTTGCCGTCGGTCTCGGTCTCGACGACGAAGACATGGCGGGCGATGGCATTGTTGCCGACGACGCTGACAGTCGGCTCGTTGAGCGTGATCGACTTGTAGATCGTCTTCTTGCCCGCGATGACGTCGACGAACTCCTTCTTGGTCTCGAGACGACCGGCGGAATGGCCGTAGCTCAGCTGATCGGCGACCAGCGCCTCGAGCTTGGCTTTGTCGGCGGCAAGCATGGCCTTGCTGAGATCGTCGATGGCCTTGCGCACTGCCGCCTCGTCGGCGGATTCGGCCCGAGCGGTGATTGGGGCAATCGTTGGCAAGGTCGCGAGCGCCAGCGCGCCGGCGGCGGCCAGGTGACGACGAGTGATACGCATCGTTCACTCCCTAGTATATTGTTTTTGGGCGTCCTGGCCGGCGACGCTACGCAGCCGGCCAACCGAAAGCCTACTCCGGCGTGATGCCGAGCGCCACGATGCGCGGGATGACGGTGGCCTTGAGAACCTCGTAGTCCTTCATGACCTCCTCGTGGTTCAGCGGCTTCTCGGTCAGGCCGAAGCTCTCCATCATCTTGCGGCCGGGCTCGGAATCGGCGGCGGCCACCCAGAGATCGGACATCTTCTGCACGATCGGCTTGGGCGTCGCCGCAGGAGCGGCCAGCGCCAGCCAGCCGCGCACCGTGAATACGCCGTCGGTAAAACCCTGCTCGGCCGAGGTCGGCAGGTCGGGGAACTTGCCGGCGCGCACGCGGCTGGGGGCAACGATCGGCTTGATCTCGCCCTTGATCAGCAGCGCATTGAAGGCCTGCGGACTGCCCATGGCAGCCTGCAGCTGGCCCGCCCCTATGTCCTGCCACATCGGCGCCTCGCCCTTGTAGGTCACGACCTCGATCTGCAGACCGAACTTCTCGTTGAGGCCCTGGGCGAAGATATGCGCCGATGAGCCGAGCGCCCACGAGCCGAAGTTGACCTTGTTCTTCTTGGCGTACTCGATGAACTCCTTGAGGTTAGAGACCGGCACCGACTTGTGCACCACGACCGGCAGCACGCCCGACGATGTGCCCGAAACGATGGTGAGGTCCTTGTCGGGGTCGAAGCCCATCGTCTTGAACATCACGCGGTTCTGCACCAGCGTGCTCGAGACCGAATGCAGGAAGGTGTAGCCGTCGGCCGGCGCGCGGGCGACCAGGGCGGCACCGATATTGCCGCTGGCGCCGGGCTTGTTGTCGATGATGACCTGCTGCCCCGTCGCCTGCTGGACGTGCTGGCCGAACGAGCGGGCGACACCGTCGGTCAGGCCGCCGGCCGGGAAGTTCACCACGATGGTGATTGGCTTGTTGGGCCAGGCCGGCTGGGCGCGAAGGATGGCGGGGCTTGCGACGGCGAAGCCTGCGGCGGCACGAAGAAGGGTGCGTCTGGTCGTCGTCATTGGTCTCTCAGCCTCCCAAGTTCTTTTTGCGCGGCGATGCATAGCGACTGAGACCCGACAGTGCTAGCGTGATTGCTCTCCGCTGGGCGGAACCGTTCGCCATGCTGAGGCCAAGATGCGCCTTTTCAGCCTGCTGCTTGCCCTGACCGTCATCGCAAGCCCTGCCCTCGCCGACGATGCCTCACCGTCGTCGGCGGTCGTCCTGCGCGGCAGCAGCGCGCCGCCGACGCCGTGGTACGAGCCGCCTCTGGAGCCGACGATCGTCGTCCAGCCGGTCTACGTGCCCGTGTATTATCCTGTCGTCGGCTATTGGCCGTTCGTCCATCACCACGCTCAGCCAGCCGCCCGGAGGAACCGTTGATGCTCCAGACCTCCTCCCTGCTGGCCGATTCGCTGGCGGATCGCCTCTTCGAAACGTTCGTGCGCAGCTATGGCCGAGCGGTGTCGCCGCAGGCCGAGCTTCTAGGCGAGGCGGCGCGACTGGTGATCGAACGGCTGTCGCTCAGCGACGCGCTCTATCACACCGCCGAGCATACGGTTCTGGTCACACTGGTGGCCCAGGACATCCTGCGGGGACGGCGCCTGCGCACCGATGTTCCGCCCGATATGTGGCTGCATGTCGTCCTGGCAGCGCTGACCCACGACATCGGCTATCTGCGCGGCATCTGCCGAGCCGACACCGAGCATCGTTTCATCGCTAACGAGAAGGGCGACATGATCGAGCTGCCGCGCGGCGCCTCCGATGCGGCGCTCGCGCCCTACCATGTCGACCGCGGCAAGATCTGTGTACGTGAACGCTTCACCTTCAATCCGGCGATCGAGCCCGACCGGCTGGCGCACAATATCGAGCTCACTCGTTTCCCGGTGCCGGACGACGAGGATCACGCCGAGACCGACACCGAGGCGGCGTTTGTGCGCGCTGCCGACCTGATCGGGCAGCTCAGCGATCCGCTCTATCCCCGCAAGCTCAACGCCCTGTTCCACGAGTTCGAGGAGATCGGCATCAACAAGAAGCTGGGCTACGCCACGCCCGCCGACGTGGCCGATCACTATCCCCGCTTCTTCTGGTCCAAGGTCGAGCCATACCTGGGTGACGCCGTTCAGGCGCTCAACATGACGTCCGAAGGCCGCATGTGGCTGGCGAACCTCTACTCCCACGTCTGCGTGATCGAGCACGGCCGCCAGGCCATGGGCCCGAATCAGGCGCGCGCGGCCAACAACGACGGCCTCGTTCTGCGGGACTTGACGACCTCCGCACCGCGGAACCGTTGACCGCTGGGCGGCGCGCCCGGCTGTTGCTAAGAGAGACCAACTTCAACGTCTCTGATTTCAGGGAAGAACGCCAATGACCGACGCAGTGCTGCGCTCCACCGAGGGGCGTATCGGCATCCTCACCATCAACAATCCACCAGTGAACGCGCTGGCTGCGGCCGTGCGCAACGGCATCAAGGAAGGCGTCGAAGCCTTCGCCCAGGATCCCAATGTCGACGCCATCGTGCTGATCGGCGGCGGGCGCACCTTCATCGCCGGCGCCGACATCCGCGAGTTCGGCAAGCCGCCGTCGGGCGCCAACCTGAACGACGTCATCGCCACCATGGAGAACTGCCCCAAGATCATCGTGGCGGCCCTGCACGGCACGCCGCTGGGCGGCGGCCTGGAAACGGCGCTCGGTGCGCACTATCGCGTCTCGCTGCCCACGACGCGCGTCGGCCTGCCCGAGGTGCATCTCGGGCTGCTGCCCGGCGCCGGCGGCACGCAGCGCCTGCCGCGTCTCACGGGCGCCAAGTACGCGCTCGACGCCATCCTATCGGGCCGCCACATCCCCGCCCCCGAGGCCAAGCAGAAGGGCATCGTCGACGCCATCGTCGAGGACGACCTTTTGAAGGGCGCTGTCGCCCATGCCCAGATGCTGGTGGCGCAGAACGCGCCGCGGCGGCGCGTGCGCGATCTCACCGTCACCCTGGAATCGCCTGACCTGTTCGCCGAGACCGAGAAGGCGATCGCCCGCCGCGCCCGCGGCTTCAAGGCGCCGTGGAACATCATCAAGTGCGTGCAGGCCGCCGTCGAGCTGCCGTTCGACGAGGGCATGAAGCGCGAGCGCGAGCTGTTCGTCGAGCTGCTGACGTCCTCTGAGTCGGCGGCCCAGCGCTACTACTTCTTCGCCGAGCGCGAGGCGGCCAAGGTGCTGGACGTGCCGTCCGACACGCCGCAGCGCGAGATCAAGACCGCCGGCATCATCGGCGCCGGCACCATGGGCGGCGGCATCGCCATGAACTTCGCCAATGCCGGCATCCCGGTGACGCTCCTGGAAGTGAAGCAGGAGGCGCTCGACCGCGGCCTGAAGACCATCCGCACCAACTACGAGAACACCGCCAAGCGTGGCGGCATGAAGGCCGAGGACGTCGACAAGCGCATGGCGCTGATCACGCCGACACTTTCCTATGACGGCCTCAAGGACGCCGATGTCGTCATCGAGGCGGTGTTCGAGACCATGGAAGTGAAGGAAGGCGTCTTCAAGCAGCTCGACGAGGTCGCCAAGCCAGGCGCCATCCTGGCCACCAACACTTCGGGCCTGAACGTCAACCAGATCGCCAACTACACCAAGCGTCCGGGCGACGTCATCGGCATGCACTTCTTCTCGCCGGCCAACGTCATGAAGCTGCTGGAGAACGTGCGCGGCGAGGCGACCCAGAAGGACGTCATCGCCACGGTGATGTCGCTCTCCAAGAAGATCGGCAAGATCCCGGTGCTGGTCGGCGTCTGCGAGGGCTTCGTCGGCAACCGCATGCTGCGCCAGCGCGGCATCCAGTCGGCCTACATGCTGGAGGAAGGCGCCCTGCCCCAGCAGGTCGACAAGGTGGTCTTCGACTACGGCTTCCCGATGGGTCCCTTCGCCATGAGCGACCTCGCGGGCAACGACGTCGGCTGGCGCATCCGCCAGGGCAAGAAGGAGAAGGAGCAGCGCAACGTCCGCTACACGGGCTACATCGCCGACGCGATCTGCGAGCTCGGCCGCTTCGGCCAGAAGACCGGCGCGGGCTACTACAAGTACAATCTGCCGGACCGCACGCCGGTCCCCGATCCCGAGGTCGAGAAGATCATCGAGGAGACCTCCAAGAAGCTCGGCATCACGCGCCGCGCCATCTCCGACCAGGAGATCCTCGAGCGCTGCTTCTATCCCATGGTCAACGAGGGCGCCAAGATCCTGGCCGAGGGCATGGCCCAGCGCTCGCTCGACATCGACGTGATCTGGGTCAACGGCTACGGCTGGCCTGTCTATCGCGGCGGCCCGATGTGGTGGGCCGACAACGTGGTGGGCCTCAAGAAGATCCACGACGCCCTGCTCAAGTACCGCGACGCCTCCGGCGACCCGTTCTGGGAGCCGGCGCCGCTGCTCAAGAAGCTGGTGCAGGAAGACAAGAAGTTCTCTAGCGTCTGATTCAACGTTTGGGCCCGCCCCTCCGCCCTTGGGGCGGAGGGGCGGGCCCCAGTAATGCCTTTTCATCAGGAGGAATAATCATGGCTGATGCCGTCATCGTCTCAACCGCCCGCACGCCGATCGGCAAGGCCTTTCGCGGCGTCTTCAACGACACCCACGGCGCCGACATGGGCGCGCATGTCATCAAGCACGCTGCCGAGCGCGCCAAGGTCGAGCTGGGCGAGGTCGAGGACGTGATCCTGGGCTGCGCCGCGCCGGAAGGCACCACGGGCTCCAACGTCGCCCGCGTCTCGGCGATCCGCGCCGGCGCACCGGTCAGCGTCTCGGGCGTGACCGTGAACCGCTTCTGCTCGTCGGGCCTGCAGACCATCTCGATGGCGGCCCAGCGCGTGCTGGTCGACAAGGTGCCGGTGATGATCGCGGGCGGCCTCGAGTCTGTCTCGCTGGTGCAGGGCCCTCCGGGCGGCAACAAGAACCGCCTGGTCAATCCCTGGGTGCAGGAGCACGTGCCCGGCATCTACCACGCCATGATCACCACCGCCGACACGGTGGCGGCGCGCTACAACATCAGCCGCCAGTACCAGGACGAGTACTCGCTGCAGAGCCAGCTGCGCACGGCGGCCGCGCAACAGGCCGGCAAGTTCGACGACGAGATCGTGCCGATGGAAACCACGATGCTGGTCACCGACAAGAACACCAACGAGGTATCCAAGAAGACGGTGAAGCTCACCAAGGACGAGGGCAACCGTCCCGACACGAACATCGAGGGCCTCGCCAAGCTGCAGCCGGTGATGGGCCCCGACAAGTGGATCACCGCGGGCAACGCCAGCCAGCTCTCCGACGGCGCCTCGGCCGCGGTCATCATGAGCGATGCCGAAGCCGCCAAGCGCGGCCTGAAGCCGCTCGGCATTTACAAGGGCCTGGTGGTGGCGGGCTGCGAGCCCGACGAGATGGGCATCGGCCCGGTCTATGCCATCCCCAAGCTGCTGAAGCGCTTCGGGCTGAAGATGGACGACATCGACCTGTGGGAGCTGAACGAGGCCTTCGCCGTGCAGGTGCTCTATTGCCGCGACAAGCTCGGCATCCCCAACGAGAAGCTGAACGTCAACGGCGGCTCGATCTCGATCGGCCATCCCTTCGGCATGACCGGCGCGCGCTGCACCGGCCACGCCCTGATCGAGGGCCGCCGCCGCAAGGCGAAGAACGTCGTCGTTACCATGTGCATCGGCGGCGGCATGGGCGCGGCCGGTCTGTTCGAGGTCGTGCAGTAGGCACGGTCTGCCGATCGGCTTCCCGCCTCGTCTTGCGGCGGGAAGCGTCGGCCGGCGCGCATGGCGTCCGGAGATCCGACACCCACCACTCAAACCGGCATCCCCGCGGATGCCGGACCAGCCTTTGACGAGCGCGCTCTCGAAGCGGAGCTCCACGCCGCCGAGCAGACAGCGGAGGCGGCCGCCCGAGGGCAGCGAAACTGGAGCTGGGTGAACCGCCCGATCACGCTGTGGCTCCTCAGCACGGTTGCCGTCGGGATCCTGACCTTCACCTACAGCCAGTACTCGGCCTGTCGCGCCAGCCTCGCGATCGACTCGTCACGCTTCGCTCACCTGTCCGAAGAGCTGGTGTTGCGTGTCGGCGGCATCTATGGCCTCACGCTCGTGGACAACGTCCAGGCCAGCACCTACCTGCTCATCCTCGATCCCGATCGCCATTTCCTGTTCACCGAATTCAAGGGCCGGCTGCCGAACGAGTTGGTGGCTGAAGTCAAACAGCTGTTGCGCAAGTGGCATCCATCCGATGTTGCCGAAGTCGCGGCGGCAGACCGCAGGGCCGTGCCTGATCCAAAGGGCAAAGCCGTTCCTTCGGCTGTCCCGCTGAATGAGCCCGGCCTTACGACTCCCAGGACCATCCCTGAATTTGTGCAGCAGTTGCTGACAGAGCCCGACGACATCTTCGGCCTGGTCGACGCCTGGATCGTCATGCATCGCACCCTGCCGCTGGCGAGCGGTCCGGAAAGCGTCGCGGCCGTCCGCACCTGGGCGCAGGCCCTGGGAACGAGAGCGCTACCCTATTTCGACAACAGTCGAGAGAAGCTCGGATCGACGTCGATCTGCTTCAAGCGCACCTTCTGGCCGTTCACTTGAAGCGAGCCCGCCACGGCATCACGAACAACAGCCCCGCCATCAGGCCTCCATAGACGGCCATGCCGATGGCAATCGCGGCAAACACACCCTCCAGACCAAGGCCAAACCTCTCGACGGCGATCCAGCCGGCGAGGATGGTGGCGACCATACGCACGACTCCGGCCACGGCCGGCACGACCATGCGGCCCGCGCCCTGGCTCGCGAAGTAGAGCGTAAGGGCGAGCCCGAACAGGCAATAGAAGGGCGCCACGCGCGTGATGTAGGCGGAACTTGCCGCCACGACCGCCGGGTCCGAGGTGAACAGGCCCGCCCAGCTCTCCGGCATGAGAGCCACCGTCCAGCCGATCAGGCCGAGCGCGCAGAACGAGGCCAGTCCACCGATCCAGGCAGCCCTCATAGCGCGCTGCCAGGCCCCGGCGCCGGCCGCCACACCGACCAGCGTCGTGAGGCCCGTCCCGATGCCGAAGGCAATCGGTGACACCATGAACTCCAGCCGCACGCCGATGCCGTAGCCCGCAAGCGCGGCGACGCCGAAGCGGCCGACCAGACCCGCCATCACCATGGCCGTCGCGTTGGCGGTGAGCGTGGTCAGCGAGCCCAACAGGCCAACGCGCAGGATCTCCATGAACAGCCGGCCTTGCAGGCGGACGCCCAACAACGCCGGCTGAAAACCCAACCTGCCCCGCCACACCACGCGGCCGAGCAGCAGCACCATCGCCGCCGTCGTCGTCATGGAGGCGACAGCCAGCCCGGTGAGGCCAAGCCCTGGCCGCGACCCAACGCCGAGTGCCAGCACGCCCGCGAGCGGCACGTAGACAATCGATGCGACAAGGCCGTAGAGCCCAGGCGTCGCGGCGTCACCGCTGCCTCGCAGCAGCGAGGCCAGGAAGGCGAACAGCCACAGCAGCACGGAGCCCGCGAACCACACGTGACTGTAGGCCACGGCAGACTGCAGCGCACCGCCGACACCGCCCATCAGCCGGTAGAGCGCAGGCGCGATCGTCCAGGCGAACGCGGTGAAGGCGAGGCCGAACGCTACGGCGAGAACCAGTGCATGCGCGACGAGGGCGCGGGCATCGTCGCGGCGCCCTGCTCCCAGGGCGCGCGCCAGCGAGGAGGCGACGCTGCCTCCCATGCCGCCCATGGCAATGTTCATCATCAGCATCTGGAAGGGGAAGACCAGCGTGACGGCCGCCAGCGCATCCGTCCCCAGGCGGCCGATGAAGTACACGTCGACCGCAGCCACGAGAACCTGCACCATCATGAGTCCGGTGGTGGGGCCGGCCAGCCGAAGCAGACTCCGCCCGATCGGCGCGGTCAGAAGAGGATGAGACAAGGGGAACTCCGGAGGACAGCGCGTGCACGGCGTCGCCGTGCGTGCAGGTCGAAACCGGTCACGAAGACCAGCGTGGCTAGCGTTGCCTCACGTCGAAGTATCCTCCAAGCGGACCGGCAACCTAGCGAAGGTCGACCGGTGTGGCAAACACCTGTGTTCGCGCTAGAGATTGGCGGTGGTGAAGCCGCCGTCTGCCGCCAGCGTCTGGCCCGTCAGGAATCCGCTCTCATCGCCTGCCAGGAAGCAGATGACGCGGGCGATATCGTCGACCGTACCAAGTCGACCCAACGGTGTGCGCGCAATGCGACCAGCGTCGCGCTCGGCGTTGCGGTTGCGCTGCGTGCCTTCGGTCGGCACGGCCCCTGGCGCCACGGCGTTGACGCGGATCCTGCGGGCGCCAAGCTCGGCCGCCGCCGCGCGCGTGATCCCCATGACGCCGGCTTTGATGCCGCTATAGACGATGCTGTTGCGCTGCGAGACGATGCCAGCAACGGAAGCCAGGTTGACGATGGCCCCGCCGCGCTCGGGATGCATCACCTCGGCGGCGGCCTGGATGCCCCAGATCACCGCCTTGAAGCCGATCTCGACCATGCGGTCGATCGTTTCGGGCGCGACGTCCGGGATCGCCTGGTAGCGCACCCAGGCGGCGTTGTTGACCAGGACATCCAGGCGCCCTGCACGCTCCGCCAGCCCAAGGACAGCCCTGTGCATGCCATCGCGGGTCGCGACGTTCTCGGTGACGCCAATCGCCTTGCCGCCGGCAGCACCCACTTCGCTCACGACCGTGTCGACGAACTCCGGCTTCAGATCGTTGATGCCCACGGTGGCGCCGAGCGAGGCGAGTCTCAGCGCCGTGGCGCGGCCGATGCCGTGCCCTGACCCCGTGATCAGCGCCACCCGGCCGGCAAAGAGCTGAGACATCGTTCCCCCTTTTTTAGCTCAAGCCGCCAACGCCGCCTCGAGCAACACGAGGCGGTCGTTGCCCCAGAACATTCGATCGCCGAGGAAGAACGTCGGCACGCCAAAGGCGCCGCGTCCCTTGGCCTCGTCCAGCAGCCGTTCGTGCCGGGCGCGCGTCTGCGGCGCCTGCAAGTCACGTTGAAAGACCTCGGCGTCGAGGCCCAGCGGCTCGGCCAGGCCCGCCAACACCGTGTCGTCGATCGCGACACCATCGACGAAGATCAATTGCTGCAGCAACCGGCAGCACGGCACCAACGCACCCTGCCTGTCCGCCGCCAGGCAGGCGAGCGCCAGCCTGTCGGGGTCAACCCGAAAGCCGATAGGCTCGCGGAACGGGATGCCGTAGTAGTCGGCCCAGCACTTGGCGTCATATTCGCGATAGCCCCAGTCGTACTGGCCTGAAAGCGGCTCGCCGCGAAACGGATTGCCGCCGCGGCGATCCATCAGCGCACCGCTGGCGATCGGCTTCCAGACGAAGCGGCAGTCGTAGGTCTTCTCGATTCGCTCGACCTGGCTCGCCGCCAGATAGGAGTAGCGGCTGCCCAGGCCGAGGTAGAAATCGATCTCCGCGGCGCCAGGCATGGCGCCCTATCAGCGCCGGTTGCGGCGCAGATCCTCCTCGTCCTTCCACATCAGGAACTGCGGGCCGAGGTCGGAAATCTTGGGGGCGCCCATCTGCGCCATGCTGAGGTCGATTTCGCGGCGGAAGATGTTGAGCGCCATCTTGGCGCCCGTGATGCCGCCCGCCGTCACGCCGTAGAGCGTCGGCCGCCCGACGAACACGAACTTGGCGCCCATGCAGATCGCGATCAGGGCGTCGAGTCCGCGACGCACGCCGCCGTCCAGCATCAGGGTCATCTTGTCGCCGACGGCGCTGTTGATCGCCGGCAGCACTTCGAGCGGCGACGGCGCGTTGTCGAGCTGGCGCGCGCCGTGGTTGGACACCATGAGGCCGTCGACGCCCAGCGAATGGGCGCGGATCGCGTCGTCGGGATGCATGATCCCCTTCAGCACGAAGTTGCCCTTCCACAGCTCGCGGTAGCGCTCGACGTGCTTCCAGGTCATCGGCGCGCGGTTCTGGTAGCCGACGAGATCGGCGATCTTCTCCGCATCGGCGCCGTCCCCGGCGTACTTCGCCCAATTATCGAAATAGGGCGTGCCGTGCTTCATCCATTCCATCATCCACGCAGGATGCCGCAGGGCCTCGAACTTGGTCTTCCAGGTGAGCTTGAGCGGACGGCCCCAGCCGTTGCGCGCGTTGCGCTCGCGGTTGGATCCCTCGGGTACGTCGACGGTGAAGACGAGGGTCTTCAGGCCGGCGTCGCCCGCCCGCTTGATCATGTCCTCGGAGATCGCCTGGTCCTTGGCCGAATAGAGCTGGTACCAGCCGTGGTCGGGCGCGAGCTTGCCGAGCGCCTCGATCGAGCCGGTGCTCGAGCCCGACATGATGAAGGGCACGTTGGCGTCGCGCGCGGCCTCGGCCAGCATCAGGTCGGCGCCGCGGCGGAACAGCCCGGCGAGCCCGGTCGGCGCGATGCCGATCACGCTCGAATAGGTCCGCCCGAACAGCGTCGTCGACTGGTCGCGCACCGACACGTCGACCAGATAGCGCGGCACGATGCGCGCCTTGCGGAAAGCCTGCTCATTGGTGACCAGCCCGACCTCGTCGTCGGTGCCGCCCTCGATGAAGTCGTACGCGATCTTGGGCAGCCGCTTCTTCGCGAGCTTGCGCAGGTCTTCGATGTTCACCACGCCGTCCATTGTCGTCCGCTCCTATTCGGGCTTCATCGCTTTTCGTTTCCACAGTTCCCACGGCCGCATCACCAATGCGTCGTTGGTCTTGGCGGCGGCCGCCGCCTCTTCGGGCGTCAGATACGTCACCGCGCCGAGCTTGATCGCCTCGGACTGCAGGCGCGCATTCATCTCGGCGTAGTAGGCGCGGAACACGACCTGCGGCAGCGAGGTGCCCACCGTCACCGAGCCGTGCCCGCGCATCAGCGCCACGGTCCTGGTCCCCAGCACCTGGGCGAGCGCCGCGCCGAGCTTCTGGTTGCGCACCAGGAGGTCGCTGCCCAGGCCCTCGACGCCGCGGATCTCGAACACCGGCACGTCGACGCCCATGAACGAGCTCATGTGATAGATCGGCTGCAGGCGGGTCTTCGACACGCCGAACGGGATCACCGACGGCGAATGGCTGTGCACGACGGCCTTCACGTCGGGCCGCGCCTTGTAGATCTCGCCGTGGATGAAGCGCTCGAGGAACACGGCCTGGCCCTTGGCGTCGACTGCCACGCCGTCGAGGTCGAATTCGAGGATGTCGTCTGCCTTCACCAGCGCCGGCGCCATGCTGCGCGACATCAGGTAGTGGCTGGCATCCTTGTCGTGGCGCACCGAAACATGGCCGAAGCCGTCGACCACGCCGAGATCGGCCAGCACGCGGTTGGCGGCGACCAGGTCCTCGACCAGCCGGGGATCGGGTGTGCCGGCCGACTTCGGTTGCGCCAGTGCAGCCGTGCCGCACAGCAACAATCCGAACGCCAGCACCGCGAAGGCGCGCATCTTCCTCCTGCCTGTTCGTTGCCCGGATTTTGCCGGTCTTTGCCGCCGCCTGCCAGCGGTGTTAGGCGAGCCGCCATGCAGATCAGGCACGCAAAACCGGGTGACGAGGCCGAGCTCGCCAGCCCTGGCACAAGAAAAGGTCTACTCCGTGATGAACGTGTGAGTTAGCGTTTCCTCGAGGAGGAAACGCCATGGAGCTCAGCGCCCAACAGCTCGAACAGTTCGACCGCGACGGATTCCTGGTCTTTCCCGACCTGTTTTCGCGGAACGAGGTGGCGGTGCTGCGCCGCGAGGTGGCGCGGCTGAGCCAGGTCGAGAGTGAGGAGGTCGTGCGCGAGCATACCGGCGGCGTGCGCACCGTCTTCCGCGTCCATGAGACCGACGGCGCGACACGGTCCCGCCCCTTCCGCGCCCTGGTTCGCACGCCGCGGCTCCTGCGGCCGGTGCAGCAGGTGCTGAAGGACGATTCGGTCTACGTCTATCACACCAAGATCAACACCAAGCCCGCGATCGAGGGCACGGTGTGGCAGTGGCACCAGGACTACGGCTCGTGGATGCGCGACGGCTGCGCGCGGCCCGACATGGCGACCTTCAACGTGATGATGACCGACACCACCGAGATGGGCGGCGCGCTCTATCTCATCCCGGGCAGCCACAAGCTCGGCCGCATCGAGCCGGTGTGGGACGAATCGACCTCGTACAAGTTCTGGGCGATGCCCAAGCAGCGCATGATCGAGATCCTGAAAAGCTCGCCCGAACCGGTCGCCGTCACCGGCCGCGCCGGCACCTCGGTTCTGTTCCATTGCAACGTGCTGCATGCCTCGGGGCACAATCTCTCGGCCGATGATCGATGGCACATCTACGTGTCGTGCAACACCGTCGCCAACAAGCCGCAGCTTTCCGACAATCCGCGCCCCGACTGGGTGGTGTCGCGCAATTGGCACGCACTGCCGCTCGAGGCCGACGATGGCGTGCTGAAGGCCGCGTGAGCACCGTCACCGTCCGGCGCGCGGTCGCCGCCGATTGCACCGTGCTGGCGCGTCTCCTGTCAGACATGCAGGCGCATTACAAGTCGCCCGATCCGCCCGGCGGTGCGCAGGAAATGGCGCGGCTGCTGACCCGCGAAGGCGAGCGCCTGCCGTTCGCCCTGCTGGGCGAGCACCAGAGCGCGGTAGTGGGCTTCGCCATCCTGAGCCCGATGCTCTATGGCGGCGCCTACCAGTGGATGCTGTTCCTGAAGGATCTCTACGTCACCGAGCAGGCGCGCGGCCTCGGCGTCGGCCGCGCGCTCCTCGTGGCAATGGCGCGCATCGCTATCGACGAGGACTACTGCCGCATCGACTGGACGACCGAGGGGACCAACACGGGCGCGCAGCGTCTTTATGACGGCCTGGGCGTGCCGCGCCAGGACAAGCGCTTCTATCGGCTGGGCGGCGAGACCTTGAGGAAATTCGCCGGCGGATGAGCGGCCTGATCCTGCATCACTACGACTTCTCCAATTTTGCCGAGAAGGCGCGCCTGATGCTGGGCTTCAAGCGCCTGGCGTGGCGCAGCGTCGAGCAGCCGCCGATCCTGCCCAAGCCCGACCTGACGCCGCTGACCGGCGGCTATCGCCGCATCCCTGTGCTGCAGGACGGCGCCGATCTCTGGTGCGACACGCGCCTGATCGCGCGCGAGTTGGAGCGGCGCGTGCCCTCGCCCACCCTGTTTCCGGAAAGAACGCGCGGCTTCGCCGAGACCATCGCCTGGTGGGCCGAGCATCAGTTCATGCGGCCGGTGGCCCTGTTCGTGTCGGGCATCAATGCCGACCACATGCCGGCCGGCCTGCACGAAGATCGTGCGCGCCTGCACGGCCTGCCGGCGCCCTCGATCGAGGCGGTGCGCAAGGCCGCGACCCGCAACCTGCACGTCGTGCGTCCGCAGATCGCCTGGCTCGCCGACATGCTGCAGGACGGGCGGCCGTTTCTCCTGGGCGGCACGCCCTGCATCGCCGACTTCGCTGCCTATCACGTCGTGTGGTTCTTCAAGGGCCGGCATATCGATTGCCGGCACGAGCTTTTACCCTACCCGCGCCTGATCGCCTGGCGCGACCGCATGGCGGCGATCGGGCATGGGGAACGCACCGACGTCGATCCCGCCGAAGCGCTCGACACCGCGCGCGACGCCGAGCCGGTAGAGTGGCGGCCGTCGCAGCCGCAGGACGGCGATCCGCAGCCGGGCGAGACGGCCCGTGTGCGGCCAGGCGACAACGCCAAGGATTGGGTCGAGGGCGAGGTGAGCTTCGTCGACGCCCACGAGATCGCGCTGCTGCGCCACGATCCGCGGGTCGGCCGCGTCGCTGTGCATTTTCCGCGACTGGGCTACGACTGGCGTCGGGCCTGAGCGGCGCTCAGCGGCAGGCGCTGGCCACGGCCGGCGCCAGGCGCTCGGCAAACTTGCGCGATCCTGACGGCGTGAAGTGGCCGTCGTCGATGAAATCGTCGGACGCGAAGGCCTGCGGTGCAATGTCGACATAGATGTCACCCAGCGCCTCGGCTTCGTGCTTAAGCAGGTCGTTGAGACGCAGCATCAGGGTCGAGACGTCCTGTGCATGCAGGAACGGCACCCACCCCCAAGAGTCACCGGCCAGCAGCCGCCGATGATTCATGACCTGGCCCATCCACAAGGCCTTGATGCCGCGCTGGTCGTTGATGGCCGAGATCGTGCGCACGTTGCGCAGGAAGATCGCCTCCATCGCCGGATCCGGCGCCGAGTCGATCTGACCGGAATGTCTGTCGGCAGCACGCGCGGTGTCGACGCCGAGCACCAGAAAATGCCTGACAAGCATCAGCAACGGTGAGAACGACACGTACGATTGGCGCAGCCGGCGCACTTCCAGATTGTCGATCTGGCCGGGCAGGTGGAAATCGGCATAGCCGGGATCGAGGTTGCGGACATGGCTGTTCCTGAGGTCATTCCAGCCGACGTAGTAGATTGCGCAGCGCGGCGGCACACCGTAGGTGCGCTCGTAGAAGGCGGTCTGGATCACGTGCTCGGCTGTCGAATAGCCCAGCATGCCGTGATTGATGACGGCGAAGCGGTCGGCACCCAGCAGCTGCTCCAGCCGATCGCCCCAGGTCTCGCCCTCGCCGCCGCCGACGTCGTAGGTCGTCGAGCCGCCGAACAGGGCAATCGTCGCCTTGCCGTCGAGCGACTGCGGCGTACGCTCGCGCCCGCGTTGGCCGAGCGTGTTGTGGTGGATGTCATCGCCGTCGGACGGGATCGGAACACCCTGCAGCAGCGGGCGCCAACGGAAACGATGCTCGGCCTCTTCGACGCCAGGGAACACGGTCTGGTCGAGCAGGCGGACCTTGTAGAGGTAAGCGGTGCCGAGGCCGAACGCCGCCTCCAGCGTGGCGAGCGACAGCACGACGGCGGCAAGGCGCGGCCACGGCACCAGCAGCAACGCCAGCCCGACCAGCGCCGCCATGTAGACGAAGTACCAGTAACGCGGCGAATCGGGCGGCAGCTTGCCCGCCATCCAGAAATGGATCGCCGCGGCGCCGGCCACGATCGCCAGCAGGAGGGCCGTCAGGACAGCAAGAGTGCGCTCGAAACGATACGGTCGTTCCAGCCCGGCATAGGCAAGCAGCCGATGCCTCAAGCCTTGAACCTTTCGATGCCGAGCCCGTCGATCGGCAGGTTGGTGTTGCCGGTCGCGACCAGCTCGGCCATCACCGCGCCGGTCGCGGGACCGAGCTGGAAGCCGTGGGCCGAGAAGCCGAACTGATGGAACACGCCCTCGGAGGTGCGGCTCGGTCCGACGACGGGGATCTCGTCGGGCATGCGCGCCTCGATGCCGGCCCAGGCGCGCACGATGGTGGCCTCGCGCATCGCCGGGAACAGCTCCCAGACGGTACGGGCGCTGGTCGCGAGCTTGGTCCAGTCGAGCACGGTGCGGTTCTCGTCGCGATAGGGCACGGCGAGATGGCCGCCGCCGATCACCACGGTGCCGTTGGCGAGCTGCTTGAAGGAGAGCTTTCGGCCACGCAGGATCACCACCGGATCGATGAAGGGCGGCACGCGGCTCGACACCATCAGCATGGGTGCGATCACTTCCAGCGGCACCGGCTCGCCCAGTTGGGCGGCGATGCGGTCGGCCCAGGCGCCGGCAGCGTTCACCACCCTGGGCGCCTCGATCGGCCCGTCGCTGGTCTCGACCCGCCACACCGAGCCGTTGCGCGCGAGGCCGGTCACCCTCACCCCTTCGATCACGTCGGCGCCCTTCTCGACGGCGCGGCGGCGGAAGGCCTGGGTGGTGCGGAAAGGATCGGCGGCGCCGTCGCGGCGCGAGACCACGCCGCCCGGACAGTGGTCGGACACCGCGGGCACCAGGCGCTTCAGCTCGTCGCGGCCGATCAGCTCCTCATGGGTAAAACCCTTCAGCCGCAGATCGTCGACCCGGTCGCGGAAGCCCGCCAGCTCCTGCTCGCTCTCAGCCACCAGCACGGTGCCGTGACTCGAGAAGCCGCAATCGTCGCCGACCAGCTCCTCGATGTTCTCCCAGATCGCCATGGAGGCGATCGACAGCGGGATCTCGGCGATGTGGCGCGCCAGCTGGCGCACGCCGCCGGCATTGACGCCCGAAGCGTGGCGGCCGGCATAGTCCTTCTCGACCAGGACCGGCTTCAGGCCGCGCAACGCGAGATGCAGGGCCGTCGAGCAGCCATGCAGCCCCCCACCGATGACGACGACATCGGCAGTGCGCGTACTCATCGGACCGCGGGCCTCCAGG
>NZ_BKAJ01000004.1 GCF_007992495.1 Reyranella soli | reverse complement strand
CATCATGATCATGAGCGGGCCTGGAGGCCCGCGGTCCACAGAAGACACGTTACCGCTCCACCGCCTTGCGCTCGGCTTCGCTGATCGGCAGCGAGGCGAGCTCGGCGAGTGTAATGAGCTTCACCGGCGGGCGCAGGCGGTAGTAGCCGACCTCGGCCGGCGTGGTCTTGCGCTGCGCGGCGATCAGCTCGGTGACGGTGAGGCCACACAGGCGGCCCTGACACGGACCCATGCCGCAGCGCAGGAAGGCCTTCATCTGGTTCGGTCCCTCGCAGCCCAGGTCCGCCGTCGAACGGACCTGCGCCGCGGTCACCTCCTCGCAGCGGCAGACCAGCGTGTCGCCCACGGGCTGGCGGAAGGACTCGGCCGGCCGGTTCAACCAGTCGAGGAAGGCGCGGCCCATCTCCTCGCGCTGCAGGCGCTGGCGCACGCTCTGCGGATCCGGCACGCTTGCATCGGGCCTGAGAGCGCGCACCGCGGCGATGGCGGCGAGCCGGCCGCGCTCGGCAGCGGCCGTGCCGCCGGCGATGCCCGCGCCGTCGCCCGCCACGGCGATGCCGGGCACCGAGCTGCCGAAATCCTGGTCGAGCACGGGCTGGAAGCAGAGCTGACGCTCGTTCCAGGCGTGCGCCGCGCCGGCGGCGAGGGCGAGATTGACGTTGGGCACCACGCCCTGGTGCAGCAGCAGCAGATCGGCCGGCATCCGACCCCGGTCGGACACGACCTCGCGGAGCTTGTCGTCACCCACCGCCTCGATGCTCGAGACGCGACGGACCGGAACCCTGGCCTTCACCTCCCGCAGCAGCGCCAGTCCCTTGGCGAAGTACGGCGACAGCATGAAGTCCGGCAGGTATGGCGCCGCGCGTAAAAGGTTGCGGCGTGGCGTCGTATCGAGGATCGCATCGAGCTTGCCGCCGGCGCGCAGGATCTGCGCCGCCAGCAGCCACATCAGCGGACCCGTGCCGGCCATGATCGTGCGACCGTCGGGCAGAAGGCCCTGCGCCTTCAGCACCGTCTGCGCCGCGCCCGCCGTCATCACGCCCGGCAAGGTCCAGCCCGGGATCGGGAACGGCCGCTCCTGCGAGCCGGTGGCGATGATGACGCGTTTGCTTTCGATCAAGCGCGCCTTGCCGTCGATCGAGACGCCGACGATGCGCTGCGGATCGAGGCTCCATACCGTGGCGCCGTTCACGATCGCCGCGCCGCTCGCCTTGGCCTCGTTGGCCAACGCCTCGCCCGCCCAATAATCCTCGCCCAGGATCGAGCGGTTGGTGACGGGCGTCGAGGTGATGCCGCGATAGATCTGGCCGCCGACGCCGGGGTTCTCGTCGAACAGGACGGTGGAGATGCCGGCGCGCGCCGCCAGCGACGCCGCGGCAAGGCCGGCCGGCCCGCCGCCGATAACGACGAGGTCATAGGAGGACGCAAGATCAGCGGCGCTCATCGTCCGGCCTCGCGTTTGCCTTGTTGCGTCTCCACCTTCATCCCCTCGCGCACCGGCACCAGGCAGGCCTGGCGGCTGCCAACGCCGTCGATGGTGACCAGGCAGTCGAAGCAGACGCCCATCAGGCAGTACGGCAGGCGCGGCGCGCCCGTCACCGGCGTGGTGCGGCAACGATCGATGCCCGCGGCCAGCAGGGCTGCGGCGACGGTGTCACCGCTCCGCGCATTTGCGGGCTTGCCGTCGATCGTGAGCGCGACGGCCGCGCCGGCATCAGCCAGCCTCTTGAACATGGAACCTCCGCGCACTGAAGGGAGCGACCAGCGACTTGTCGAGGGCACCGCGCGCGATCATGGGCGCGATAGTAAGCGCATGGTTGGCCGCGAGCGTCACGCCCGAATGACAGCACACCGTGAAGGCGCCGGGATGGCTCTCCGATTCGTCGTAGATCGGGAAGCCGTCCTGGGTCATCACGCGGATGGCGCTCCAGGTGCGCACAACGTTGACGTTGGCCAGCAACGGGAACTGGCGCACCGCGCGCTCAGCCTCGGTGGCGCTGACGCCGATGGTGAGGCCGGCCGGATCGGTGCGCTCTTCCTTGGAATCGCCGATCATCACCGTGCCCTCGTCGGTCTGGCGCAGGGTGACGACGGGATGGCGCAGGAAGGGCCGCAGCCGCTCGGTGACGACGATCTGCCCGCGTTCGGGCTTCATCGGACATTCCAACCCGACCATCGGCGCTAGATGCATGTTGGCGTTGCCGGCCGTCAGCGCCACGCGGTTGGCTCGGATCTCGCGATGAGCGGTCGTAAGCCGGAACTCGCCGCCTTCCCGCGTGATGGTCTCGACGCGATGGCTCGGCAGGTAGGTGACGCCGCGGGCGTTGATGGCGGTGTGCAGGGTGCGGAACAGACGCAGCGAGTTCACATGGCCGTCGAGCGGACAGAAGCTGCCGCCCACCACCTCGCGGCCGATGTCCGGCAGCATCTTGGCCACCTGCGCGTGGTCCAGAATCTCGGTCTTGTAATCGACGATGCCCGGCTGGTTGTGCAGTCGCTTCAGATTGTTGGCGCGCACCTCGAGCTCGCGCTCCGACAGCGCCAGGTGAAAACCGCCCGGCCGCTGGAAGCAGACATCGAGCCCGGTTTCCTCCTTCAGCGTCTCGGCGAAGCCTCCCCAGGCATTCGACGAGCGGATGGTCCAGCCGGCATAGGGTGCGAGGCCCAGGCCTTTGCTCTGCACCCACACCAGGGCGAAGTTGCCGCGGCTCGCGCGCACGGCGCGATCGCCCTCGTCGAGCACGACGACGCGACAGCCCTCGCGCGCCAGGCCCCAGGCGGTGGCGACGCCGACCAGGCCGCCGCCGATGACGGCGACGTCGTATTCGCTAGCGGCCATCGACACTCCTTCCCACCAGCAGGCGCTCCAGACCGTAGGCGCGATCGAGTGCGATCAGCGCCGCCGCGGTGATGGCGATGACGCAGGCCGACACCGAGGTGACCAGCGGATCGATGTTGTCCTGGATGTACAAGAACATGCGCACCGGCAACGTCTCCGTGCCGGGCGCGGCGATGAACACCGTCATGGTTACTTCGTCGAACGAGTTGATGAAAGCGAGCGCCCAGCCGCTGATCAGGCCGGGCAGCACCAACGGCAGGGTGATGCGCCGCAACACTGTGCGGTCCGAGGCGCCGAGCGAGATGGCGGCATGCTCGATCGAGCGATCGAGGCCGACCGCCGAGGCGAGGGTCAGCCGCAAGGCGAAGGGCAGCACGACCACGATATGCGCCAGCACCAGGCCGACGAAGGTGCCGCCGAGCCCCAGCTCGGTGAAGAAGCGCAGGAAGGCGATGCCCAGTACGACATGCGGGATCATGAGCGGCGACATGAAGAGTGCCGTCATGGCGTCGCGGCCGCGGAAGCGATGGCGGCCGATGGCGAGCGCTGCCGGCACCGAGAAGGCGACGGCGATGGCCGAGCTCAGCGCGCCCAGCCACAGGCTGCGCCAGAAGGCCGAGATGAACTCGGGATAGCGACCGATGGCGTAGAACCAGCGCAGCGACCAGCGGTCGGTCGGGAATGAAAGATAGCCCTCGGGCGTGAAGGCAACGAAGCAGACGACCAGGATGGGCGCCAGCATGAAGATGACGAACAGCGTGTGGTAGATGAGAGCAATAGGTCCGTTGCGGCTCATCCGAACACCTGTGCGTAGCGGCGCTCGACCAGGCGGCTGGCGCCGACCACGATCGCGACCAGCGCGACCAGCAGCAGCACGGCCACCGCCGCGCCCAACGGCCAGTTCAGGGTGTTGAGAAACTCGTCGTAGGCCAGCGTCGAGGCGACCTTCAGGCGGCGGCCGCCGATGATCGCCGGCGTGGCGAAGGCGCTGGCCGCCAGCGCGAAGACGATGATGGCGCCCGACAGGATGCCGGGCATGACCTGCGGCAGCACGATACGGCGCAGCACGGTGAAGGGCCCCGCCCCCAGCGCCACCGCCGCGTTCTCGATCTGCGGGTCGAGCCGCTGCAGCGCCGCCCACACCGCCAGCACCATGTACGGCATCAGGACGTGCGTCAGCGCCACGATGACGCCGGTCTCGGTGAACATGAAGGGCAGCGGCGCCGAGATCAGGCCCATCGAGACCAGCGCCTTGTTTATGAGTCCGGAGTTGCCACCGAACAGCAGGGCCCAGCCCAAGGTGCGCGCGACCACGGAGATCAGCAGCGGGCCCAGGATCACCAGCAGGAAGAGGCCGCGCCACGGGCTCTTCATGCGGTTCAGGATGTAGGCCTCGGGCGCACCCAACACGGCGGCCAGCAGGGTCACGAAGAAGGCGATGCGGAAGGTCCGCCAGAACATCTCCAGGAAGTAGGAATCGGTGAAGACCTCGTGCCAGTTCTTCAGCACGAACACCGGCTCGATGCCCTTGTACTGGCCCCAGTCGTGGAACGACAGCAGCACCGTCATGACCAGCGGGATGATCACGATGGCGCCAAACAGAAGCAGCGCGGGGAGGCTGAGGAGATAGGGAGCCGACTTCATGTCGCCGCCCACGCCAAGTGCACCGCCTCACCCTCGCCCGGCATCGCCTCGCCGGTGTTCTGGCGGATCACCGTCACCAAGCCGTCGGCCGTTTCGATCTGGTAGAGCCAGTGATTGCCTTGGAAGATGCGCGTGCGCACCTTGCCGGCGAGGCCCGAGGTCGCGAACCAGATCTTCTCGGGCCGCACCGTCGTGCCGTTCACGAGATTGGTGCGCCCGAGGAAGCTCGCCACGAACGGTGTGGCCGGCCGTTCGTAGGCCTCGTGCGGCGGGCCGATCTGCTCGGCGCGGCCGTGGTTCATCACCACCAGCCGGTCGGAGAGCGCCATCGCCTCGGCCTGGTCGTGCGTCACCAGGATGGTGGTCGTGCCGACGGTACGCTGGATCTGGCGCAGCTCGATCTGCATCTCCTCGCGCAGCTTGGCGTCGAGATTGGAAAGCGGCTCATCGAGCAGCAGGATCTGCGGGCGGATCACCAGCGCGCGGGCGAGCGCCACGCGCTGCTGCTGGCCGCCCGACATCTGGCGCGGGTAGCGGCCGGCGAAGGTGCCAAGGCCGACCAGCTCCAGCGTCTCGCCGACGCGCCTGGTACGCTCGGCGGCGGCCACGCCCTGCATCTCCAAACCAAACGCCACATTCTCCGCCACCGTCATATGCGGGAAGAGAGCATAGCTCTGGAACACGATGCCGAGCCCGCGCTTGGCCGGCTTCACCGCCAGGAGATCGCGACCCTCGAGCCGGATCGCGCCGCCACTCGGCTCGACGAAGCCCGCGATCATCTGCAGGGTCGTGGTCTTGCCGCAGCCCGACGGCCCCAGGAGCGAGACGAACTCCCCCTTCTCGACCGCGAGCGTCAACCCATCGACCGCGACATGCGTGCCGAAGTGCTTGCTCAGGCCTTCAAGAGACAGGAACGCCAAATGCCTAGCGCTCCACCTCGCGGTTCCAACGCTTGGTCCAGTCCTCACGCTGGGCATTGATGACGTCCCAGTCGGGCGAGATGATCAGCTTGGCGCGCTCGCCGACCGGGGCCATGCGCAGTTCCGGCATGTTGACGTCGACCTTGGTGTTGACCGGGCCGTTGCCCATGTCCTTGGCCAGCACGGTCTGCACCGGTGCGGAGATCAACGTCTTGATGAACTCGTGCGCCAGCGGATTGACGTTGGCCTTGGCGACCGGGCAGGCCGAGGCGAGCAGGATCGGCGCGCCTTCCTTTGGATAGATGAAGTCGACCGGGAAGCCGGTGTTGGCGAAGGCCTGGACGCGGCCGGTGCCCCACACCGCTATCTGCGCCTGGTTGGACTGGAAAAGCTCGGTCATCTTGCCCGGCGACGGCTCGTAGACCAGGACGTTGGGGTTCACGTCGTTCTTCATCACCTTGAAGCCCGGCTCGATGTTCTTCTCGCCACCACCGTTCATGCGGGCGAACATCATCAGCGTGTAGAGGCCGTAGGTGTTGTTGATCGGCGGGATCACCAGCAGCTTCTTGAACTTCGGGTCCTTCAGGTCGTTCCACGAGGTCGGCGTGGCCCAGCCCTTGTCCTTGAAAGTCTTGGTGTTGATCATGAATCCGGTGCCGGTCTGGCCGACGGCGACCGCCCTGTCGTCCTTGAACAGCGCGGCGGGATAGAGCTGGCTCTTGTCGAGGCCGTCTATCTTGCCGCAGAAGCCCAGCTGGATCGCCTGGTACATCGGGCCGTCATCGACGATCGCCACATCGATCACCTGGTTGGCCTTCTGCGCCTGCAGCTTGGCCAGCGTGTCCGTCGAGTTGCCGGCGACGTACTCGACCTTGACCCCGTGCTTCTGCTCGAAGGCCGGGATCATCTCCTTGCGCAGCGTCTGCTCCCATGAGCCGCCATAGGCCGCCACGGTGAGCGTCTTGGATTGTGCGAAGGCCGCCCCGGCGGCAAGCAATACCGCCGCGCCTGCGAGCGCGCCGCCATAAATCGAACGCCCCATAACCCCTCCTGTTGCGGCACCGTTCTGCCGCGATGCCAATGGTTTCGCGCTGTCATGGTGGCGTCAAATTCGAAATATCCGCCACCTTCATAACAAGATGTTATAAAGGGCCATGCGTGGCCTCAATCCCCGCCAGATCGAAGCCTTCCGCGCCGTCATCCTGACCGGCGGCGTGGGCGCGGCGGCGTCGCTGATCAACGTCACCCAGCCCGCCGTCAGCCGCATGATGCGCGACCTGCAGAGCCATCTCGGCCTCACCCTCTTCGAACGGCGCGGCACGGGGCTGGTGCCAACCAGCGAGGCGCTGTCGCTCTATGCCGAGGTCGAGCGGGCGTTCGTCGGGCTGGAGCGCATCGAGCAGATGGCGACTGAGCTGCGCACCCGCCGCGCGGGCTTTTTGCGCATCGCTGCCCTGCCGGCGCTGGCCAACGGCTTCCTGCCGCGCTTCCTGGGAGAGTTCCTGAAGGAGCGGCCCAAGCTCGACATCGTGCTGTCCGGCCTGGTGTCGCATGCCGTGCTGGCGTCGGTGGCGCAGGGCCAGAGCGACCTGGGCTTCGCCGAGGCCTCGATGGAGCATGTCAACGTCGATCGCGAACACATGCCGCCCGCGCCCTTCGTCGCCGTGCTGCCCGAGCGCCATCGGCTGGCGCGCAAGAAGCTCCTGCGGCCGGCCGACTTCGAGGGCGAGAACTTCATCTCGCTCGGGCCCTCGACGCTGTCGCGCTTCCGCATCGACCGCGTCTTCGCCGAGCATGGCGTGACGCGCATCCTGCGCATCGAGACGCCGTTGTCGGAGATCGCCTGTGCGCTGGCCGGCGCCGGCGCCGGCGTGGTGCTGTGCGAGCCCTTCACCGCCACCGAATATTCGACGCGCGGCATCGTGGTCCGCCGCTTCGAGCCGCAGATCGACTTCGAGTTCGCCGCCCTGCTGCCGGCGCAACGCAGCGTGCCGCCGGTGGCGCGCGAGTTCATCGACGGCTTCCGCGCCCACGTCGCTACATTTCTCCGCCGAGGACCGTGGCGTTAGGCCGGCGGTCCGGAGAGCATGAGCTAACCAGTGAGCAGAAACGTCAGCTCGTGCTTGTTGTGGTGGAGGTGCAGGACCTGCGCGCCGGGAATGGCCGCGAAGGCCGCGGCGGCCTCGTGATCGGTTCCGCCCTGGAACTTGATGGTGCAGACGACATTGCGCACCAGGCCGGACGACCGCCACGTCTCGACCAGCCGCAGCAGCCGCGCCGGATAGCAGACGATGTCGGAGAACAGCCAGTCGACCGCGCCGACGCTGTCGGGTGCGAGGGCGTAGGCGCTTTCGCCGCGCCACGCGACGCCCGGCATCGCCGCCACCCTGGGGTCGAGCGGCGCCTTGTCGATCGCAAGCACCGTGGCGCCGAGGCGCGCCAGAACCCAGGTCCAGCCGCCCGGCGATGCGCCGAGATCGAGACAGCGCTCGCCCGGTCCCGGCCAGCGCCCGAGCCGGACCAGCGCTTCCCACAGTTTCAGATAGGCCCGGTTGGGCGGGCCGGTCTTGTCCTCGATGAAGGCCACTTCGCCGTTGGCGAACGGCGAGCTGCAGTGTGCCGCGGCCAACAGGCGGTCGGGCGACAACAAGGTCCACGACCCAAGCGGCGCCGAGGGCGCCTTGGCCGGGAACACGATGGGCTTGCTCGAGACATGCGGCAGGCGCTCCTGGATCAGCGCCGCGCGCCGATGATGCAGCGGCGCATACATCGCCCAATTGCGCTGGATGTCGCGCAGCGCCTTGGCCGCGCTGCCGATCGACTCGACGGGAAGCTCTTGGCAGTCGTGCCAGACATTGGCAGCCCAGGCAGCAGCGACCGCCGGCCCCTCGCACAGGAACAGCCGTTCGTGCCGATGAGCGACGGCCGCGCCGGCCCGCCGCAGCTCTTCCTGCAACTGGTCGGCGAAGCCCTCGGCGGCGAGGTACGCGGTGCTCATGACGGCAACCTAATCCACTGCCCATCGTTCGCAGGCAAGCAATTCCGGAGGATCATCATGGCCAAGACATCGATGTCCCAACGCAAGACCATGGGCCGCGTCATGCACGAATATGCCCACGGCGAGCTGAAGAGCGGCCCGCGCGGCAAGGGCGGCAAAGTGAAAAGCCGGCGCCAGGCGATCGCCATCGCGCTCGAGGAGGCCGGGGCTTCCAAGTATGAAAGCAAGGCGAAGAACCGACGCAACCTCGCGCGCAGCAAGGCCAAGGAAGCAACCGGCCGCACGGCGCAACAGGAGAGCGAGGGCAAGGCCCGCGTCGGCGCCCGCGGCAAGCGCGAGAGCTCGCGCGCCATGGGCGGCCAGAACGCAAAGACCAACGCCAGGACGACGACGCGGCGCTCGCCACGCCGTCGCAGCGCGCGGCGGGCCCCGCGATGAGCAGTCCGCAACGCATCGTCAACATCGCCGACCTCCCCTTGCGCGACGGCGGCAACGGCAAGGGCTTCCAGGCCAAGCTCGGCCGCGCCGGGCCGTTGCTCGGCCTCAAGAAGCTGGGCTGTTCGCTCACCATCGTTCCACCGGGCAAGCGGGCCTGGCCGTTCCATCGCCATCACGTGATGGACGAGCTTTTCTACATCGTGTCGGGCAGCGGCGAGGTGCGGCTGGACGACCGGACCCTGCCGGTGCGCGCCGGCGACCTGATCGCCAACCCGGCGGGCGCCGAAGCGCACCAGCTCATCAACACCGGCACGAGCGAGCTGCGCTACCTCGCCCTCTCCGACATCGAAACGGTCGACATCATCGAGTATCCGGATTCGGGCAAGGTGGGGATGGCGGCCGGCGTGCGGGGCGGCGACCTGTCGAGCGCGAGCTACAAGGCGCTCGGCCGTGTCACCCCTGCCGACTATTTTGACGGGGAGATGGGCGACTCCTGAACAAGCGCTGCTTGCGGACCTGAAGTATTTTCAATCTGTCCGCAAGGGACAGGCCATAGCTCGGCTGGCAAAGCTTGTGGTACCGTTTTCCGAAGTAGGAGGAGGTACACCATGCTTACCAGAAGAATTCTGACCGCCGCTTCGATGGCGGGCTCGATGCTCGCGGCCGGCTCGGCCTTCGCGCAAGGCCAGCCGATCGTCGGCATCTCGACCGTCACCACCTATTCGGCCGATGCGCGCATCACCGCCGTCGATCCCAATGCCCGCACCGTGTCGCTCGCCTTCACCAACGGCGCCACCGCTGTGCGCCAGGTGAGCCCCACGGTCGCCAACTTCGCGCAGACCAAGGTGGGCGACATGGTCTCACTCGCCTTCGAGGACCGGCTGACTTTCGTGCTGTCCGGCCCGAACACCAAGACGCCGCGCGATCGCGACACCACCGTGACCGTCGCCACGGGCGGCGGCGGCAGCGTCGCCGGCGCCTCGGCGGGCCAGGCGGTCGCCAACTGGTGGGTCACCGCCGTCAATCCGTCGGCCGGCACGATCTCGCTGATCAATCCGGGCGGCGGCGAGGTCCGCACCTACAACGTCACCACGCCGGAAGGCCGCGCGCAGCTGCCGCGCGTCAAGCCGGGCGATTCGGTGACGGCGATCAACAGCAGCGTGGCCGTCATCGCTATCATGCCGAAGTAAGCGTCGTCAGTCGGCGCGCCTGGGCAGCGATCCATCGGCCTTCATGCTGAGGCCACGAATATCGAGGGTGACCGCGTTGGCGGTCACCTTTCCGCTGACCTCGGCATCGTTCATCGCGCAGCTGTTCGCCTCATAGGTGCGTATCCGGCCGTTGACGGCGCCGGCCGCGTCGACCGGCAGGGAGATCGACGTCGTCCCGCACGTCGGATGGACGAACTGCCCTGTTAGCCGCCCCTGCGAGACACGCAGATCGGCACGGAGCGGCCGGACGCCGCCCGCTTGGCCGCCCGGTGCCGAACTGGACAACGCCCCTGAATAGGCGCCGTCCAGGGCGCCGGCGGCAGCGGCCGGAGTTGGGACAGGTGCGGCGGCTGCCAATGACTGCCCATTCCTGGTCAACGCCCCGCTGGCCGCAAGGCCGGGACCACGCAATTCGATCTGCATACCCTGGCCGGTCACGCGCCCGCTCGCGCTGCCATCGATCGGCGCGCATGTCTGCACGTCCGGCAACCGGACGGCCCCGCTGATCTCACCCGACGACGACACTATCAGCGAAAGCGGGACGGCGCCGCAGTGCTGATAGATGGCCTGCCCTGAGAGGGCCGTGCCGACGAGCCGCAGCGTGACCGATACGATGCGGCCGCCACCAGGACGGCCCTTTGTCGTCTCGCTGAAGGTGCCGCCATACGTTCCATCGAAAGCGGATGACGGAGGCTGAGCGGCACGCGCCTTAGCTTCTTCATCGATCTTCGATTGCTGAGCCATCTCACGCTTGGCCTGTGCATCGGCCGCCGCTGCCTGTCGCGCTTGCGCCGCTGCGGCGTCAGCCTTGCGGCGGGCTTCGGCGTCGCGGCGTGCTGCGTCGGCGCTGGCCTGCTCGGCCGCCGCTTCCGTCTTTCGCCGCGCCGCCTCGGCTTCCTGCGCCTGTCGGGCATCGTTGCTTGGGGGCGCAAGCGCCGCCGGCTGCAACGCCGCCGCGAGATAGAAGCCGCCAACGCCCAGGAGCACACAGGCGGCAGCAATGGCGAACCACTTGGCCTTGCCGCCGACCGGCGCCGCGGGCGACGGCTTGGGCACGAGCGGCCGCCTCATCACCAAGGTCACGTCATCCGATGATGGCCGCTGGCGCAGCAAGGCGCGCCAGTCGGCAATGCTTTGCGGTCGTTCTTCGGCCTGGATCGACAGCGCCGCGTCGATACCGGTCAGCAGGCTCCTCGAGCCGCCGGCCGGCCGGCGTGCGGCGAGCGGCTGATAGTTATCCTTCATCAGCCGGTCGACGGCGCTGGGCGGCGGGGCACCGGTGAGGGCGTAGTGAAGCGTGGCTGCCAGGCCGTAGATGTCCGTCCACGGCCCCTGCTTGGCCGCGCCGAGCTGCTCGGGTGCGGCATAGCCCGGGGTGAAGATCGCCGTCATCGTGCCGGTGCGGCCGGCCATCGCTGCGCGCGAGGCGCCGAAATCGATCAGTGTCGCCTTGCCCGATCCGTCCAGCATGATGTTGGCCGGCTTGATGTCGCGATGCAGGAAGCCTGCCTCATGCACTCGCTGCAGGCCGGCCAGCAGCGGCCACAACATCGCCTCGAGCGCGGCCGGGACCAGCGGCCCCTCGACCCTGACGTATTCCAGAAGGGTGCGGCCGCGCACGAGCTCCATGACGATGTAGGCGGTGCCGTTGGCTTCGAGGAAGTCGAACACCTTCACGATGGACGGCGCGTCGTGCAGGGTAGCGAGCGTGCGGCCTTCCTCCATGAAGCGGCCGCGGCCCCAGCCGAAATCGCCTGCCGCCTCGGTCGAGCGCGGCAGGACCGAGCTGCCGTCCTGGCGCACGGCCAGCGCCGCCGGCAGGAACTCCTTGAGAGCGACCTCTCGATTGAGATGACGGTCGCGCGCCCGATAGGTGATGCCGAAGCCGCCCTGCCCCAGCACGTCCTCGATCTCGTAGCGGCCGACCATGCGTCCCGCCGGCAGAGCCACGTAGTCGACTCTGCTCGAGGGATCCATGGGGCGGCCGGCATCGGTCATGGCACGCGAAAGCCTGCCATGCGCCCACGGCGCCAGCAATCTCGGCCGCGGCGCTCCGCCTACGGCACGTCGATGCGTTGGCCGGGCGGCGACGAGGTGTTCGCCGGCCGTCGCTCGGCCTGCGACGAGAGCGTGCCGCGGAACCTCACGTCGGCGCCGCGCAGGTCGAGTGTCAGCGTGCTCCCCGCGAGGCGTCCGCTCGCGGAAGCGGCGTTGGTGGCGCAGCCTGCCGCCTCGGGCAGCCGCAGGCTGCCGCTGACCGTGCCAGCAGGATCGACCGCCAACGAAACCGGCAGGCTGCCGCAAGCCGGATGAACGATCCGGCCGACGAGCTGGTGACCGGCAAGGCGCAAGTCGGCGTCCATGGGCGCAGGCGGGGCGCCGCCGCCTCCCGTTGCCGATCCCGACAGAGACCCCACGAACAGGCCGCTGCCGACGGATGGCGCCGCCGACTGTTCGGCTGGCTGTCGCGACGACGGCGGACTGGCGTCGCGCAACGCCTGGTTTTCGGCGGCAGTCAGGTAGCCCGTCGCCGGATGCTTGTGTGCCTGCTGCCAGGCCGCGATCATCTCGCGCGACCGCGGACCGAACGTGCCATCCGTGCCGCGCGTGTCGAAGCCTTGCGCCGTCAGCGCGAGCTGGATGCGCCGGCGGTCCGTCGTCGAGAGGTTCAACGCAGCTTCATCCGCTTCCGGCGACGGCTGCGTCGCATCGGCCGCCGTCGTTGTTGCCGGCTGTCCCTGAGGCGTCGGCGCCGGCGCGAAGGTGACATAGGCGCCGGCCAGCCCGGCCAGGACGATGCCGACGCCGATCGCCAGCCATCCGCGGCGCGCGGTGTATTGATGAGCGGTGGATCGATGAGAGGCCGCACGCGACGCCGGCGCCATCACCAACGTCGTTGCGCGGTCGGCTGCCTCATAGTGCAACTGCGCCCGCCAGGCGGCGATGCTCGACGGCCGCTGCTCGACGGCAAGCGCCAGGCCGGCGTCGATGCCGCGCAGGAGCCGGATGTCGAAGCCTCGCGGCCACAGACCCGCCAGCGGCTCATAGGTATCGGCCATCAGTCGATCGAAGGCGCTGGGCGGCGGCTGGCCGGTGATGGCGTAGTGCAGCGTGGCCGAAAAGCCGTAGATGTCGGTCCATAGCCCCTGCTTGGCCGACGAGGTGAACTGCTCGGGCGCGGCGTAGCCCGGGGTGAAGATCGCCGTCATCGTTCGCGTGCGGTCGGCCATGGCGGCGCGCGCGGCGCCGAAATCGATCAAGGTCGGACGGCCGTCGGTGTCGAGCATGATGTTGGATGGCTTGATGTCGCGATGCAGGAAGCCCGCGTCATGGATCTTCTGCAGGCCCGCGAGCAACGGCTCCAGCATCGCCTGCAGCCCGGCCGGCGAGAACGAGCCCTCGGCTTTGACCCGATCCTCGAGCGTGCGGCCGCGCAATAGTTCCATGACGATGTAGGCGGTGCCATTGGCTTCGAGGAAGTCGAACACCTTCACGATCGACGGCGCGTCGTGCATGCTGGCGAGCGTGCGGCCTTCCTCGATGAAGCGGCTGCGTCCCCAACCGAAATCGTCGGCCACTTCGGCCGAGCGCGGCAGCACCGAGCCGCCGTCCTGGCGCACGGCGAGTGCCGCGGGCAGGTATTCCTTGATGGCGACGTCTCGGCCAAGCTGCGTGTCGCGCGCAAGATACGTGATGCCGAAGCCGCCGTGGCCCAGGATGCTCACGACCTGGTAACGGCCAACCGTCGCGCCGGCCGGCAACGCCACGTAGTCGATTTGGGGCGGGGCTTCGGCGGGCGAAGAGGCGGCGGCAGACATGGATGATGGGTTTCCAGCAGGGAAACGCGACCGCCTCGGCGGCGTTGCAATGGTCACGGTGTTGTAATTCCAGGGATTCGCCATGACAGGGAGCCTGTATCCGCTCTAACCTCCGCGCGAACGGAGGAATTCATGGCGAAGTTCGGTATCGGTCAATCGGTTCGCAGGCTCGAGGATCCCCGGCTGCTGACGGGCGGCGGGCGTTACACAGACGACACCAAGTTGAATGCCCCGGCCGCGCGGATGTACGTGCTGCGCTCCCCGCACGCCCATGCCGATATCAAGAAGATCGACACCACCGCGGCCGCCAAGGCGCCCGGCGTGCTGCTGGTGTTGACCGGCCAGGACGTGAAGAAGGCCGATTTCGGCGACGTGCCCTGCCTGGTGCCCTTGGAGAACCGCGACGGCAGCCCGCGCGGCGAGACCCCGCGGCCGATGCTGATCCTCGATCGTGTGCGCCATGTCGGCGATCCGGTGGCGCTGGTGGTGGCCGAGACGCTGGAGCAGGCCAAGGACGCCGCCGAGCTGATCGAGGTCGACTACGAGGCGCGCCCGCACGTCGTCGGCACCTTCGAGGCGGCCCAGCCCGGCGCGCCCCTGGTGCACGATCACATCAAGAACAACATCGTGTTCGACTGGCACATGGGCGACCAGGCCAAGACGGACGCCGCCTTCGCCAAGGCCGACCGCGTGGTCAAGCTGCAGCTCGTCAACCAGCGCCTGGTCGCCAATCCCATGGAGCCGCGCGGCGCCATCTGCGAGTACGACGCCAAGGATGACCGCTCGACGCTGTGGCTGTCGTCGCAGGGCGTGCACATGATCCGGCCGGTCGTGGCCGACATGATCCTCAAGATCGGCTCGCCCAAGCTTCGCGTGCGCACCGGCGACGTCGGCGGCGGCTTCGGCATGAAGATCTTCGTCCACCCCGAATATCCCATGATCGTGTGGGCCTCGCGCCTCTTGAAGCGCACGGTGAAGTGGATTCCCGACCGACAGGAAGCTTTCCAGTCCGACGTGCAGGGTCGCGATCATGTCTCAATCGCCGAGATGGCGCTCGACAAGGATTGCCGCTTCATCGGCAGCCGCATCACGACCTACGCCGCGCTCGGCGCCTATCTCAGCCATTTCAGCGCCTTCATCCCGACGCTGGCGGGCAGCCAGATGCTGGTCGGCCTCTACCAGACGCCGACATGCTACGTGAACGTCAAGGGCGTGATGACCCACACCGTGCCGACCGACGCCTATCGCGGCGCCGGCCGTCCGGAGGCGGCCTACCTGCTGGAGCGCTTCGTCGATCACATCGCGCGCGAGACCGGCCTCACGCCCGACGAGATCCGCGCGCGCAACTTCATCAAGCCCAGCCAGATCCCGTACGCGACGGCGCTCGGCGACACCTATGACTCGGGCGACTTCGAAACGGTGATGCGCAAGGGCATGGAGAAGGCCGACTGGAAGGGCTTCCCTGCCCGCCGCGCCGCCGCGGCGGCCAAGGGCAAGTGGCGCGGCATCGGCATGGCGACCTACGTCGAGAAGTGTGGCGGCGGGCCGCCGGAGACCGCCATCGCCAAGTTCAACGATGATAACACCGTCACGATCTTCGTCGGCAACCAGACCAACGGCCAGGGCCAGGAGACGGCGATCCGCCAGATCGCCTCGGCGCGGCTCGGCATCGATGCCGACCAGATCCACTTCGTGCAGGGCGATTCCGACGTGGTGCCCGAAGGCATGACCGGCGGCAGCCGCATGGTCTCGGTCGCGGGCACCGCGACCATCGGCGTGGCCGACAAAATCATCGCCAAGGGCAAGCTCGTGGCGGCGAGCGCGATGGAGGCCTCGGCGGCCGACATCGAGTACGGCGACGGCGCGTTCAAGATTGTCGGCACCGACCGCACCATGAGCCTGTTCGATGTGGCCAAGGCCGCGAAGGATCCCAAGCACGTGCCGGCGGGCGAGAAGCCCGGCCTAGACGACGAGTTCACGCGCACGCCGACGGCCGACACCTTCCCCAACGGCTGCCATATCTGCGAACTCGAGATCGATCCCGATACCGGCGTGCTGGAGATCGTGAACTACAACGTGATGGACGACTTCGGCGCAGCCCTCAATCCGCTGCTGCTGCAGGGCCAGGTCCATGGCGGCATCGGCCAGGGCGTCGGCCAGGCGCTGACGGAGCAGACGGTCTACGACAAGGACTCTGGCCAGCTGCTCAGCGGCAGCTTCCAGGACTACGCCCTGCCGCGCGCCGACGTCGTGCCATACGTGAACTTCGACCTGCACAACAGCCCGTGCACGACCAATCCGCTGGGCGTGAAGGGCGCGGGCGAGGCCGGCGCCATCGGCGCGCCGCCGGCGGTGATCAACGCCATCGTCGACGCGATCTATCCGCATACTGGCGTGAAGCACGTCGACATGCCGGCAACGGCAGCGAGCCTGTGGGCGGTGATCGCCGCCAACCGGCAGAAGACGGCGGCCTAGGTCATGGCCGCCGAGCGCAACGATCTCATCGCCGCCTTGGGCCATTCGCTCAAGGCGATCGACGACGACTACAAGGAAGAGATGCGCGAGCTGCGCTCGCTCTTCGCGGAAGCCAAGAAGGAAGCGGAAAAGGACGAACCCGACAGCGTGAAGCTCAAGGCGCTGCTGGCCGATGCGGGGGAAATGGTCCGGACCTTCACCATACTCGATCCGGCTTGGCAGGCCGTCCAGCGCGTCGCCAAGATGTTCGGGATGCTGTAGCCAGGCCGCGGCGAAACGTCCGCCCTGTCACGTCATCGGGCAACTTCACCGGCTGCGCGTCGTTTAGTGGCGCAGCATGCGTACAGTCGGCCTCCTTGCGTTGCTGTTCTGCCTTTTCACGGCACCGACAGGCCCGACGGCATGGGCGCAAGGTGCGCCCTCGACCTTTGCAGCGGTCGAGACGATGGCCGCCAAACTCGCGGCCGAGCCCTATAAGCAGTCGCCATCCATCGAAGGCGACATGCGTCGCCTCACCTACGACCAGTACCGAGCCCTGAGAGCGAAGCCGGATACCGCTCTGTGGCGCAATGACAAGAGCCTGTTCCGTGCCGAATTCTTTCCGGCCGGGTTCATCTACGAGCACCCTGTGCAGATCTTCGTGGTCGAGAATGGTGTGGCAAGACCGCTGCCTGTCTCGCCCGACGACCTCGACTTCTCCGACACCGGGCTGAAGCAGCCGCCGCAAAAGATCGAGCTGGCGGGCTTTCGTCTTCTTCATCCGCTGAACCAGCCGAACAAGTTCGACGAGGTCGCTTCCTTCCTGGGCGCGAGCTACTTCCGAACCATCGGCCGTGGCCAGCTCTACGGCACTTCCGCGCGCGGGTTGGCGATCGATACGGGCATCGGCGGCAAGCCGGAGGAGTTTCCCCTGTTCCGAGCTTTCTGGCTGGTGAAGCCCGCGGATGGTGCCACGGACATGACCGTGTGGGCGCTGCTCGACTCGCCCGGAGCGGCCGGCGCATTCTCCTTCACGATCCGACCCGGCAGCCGCACCACGATCGACACCACGAGCATCATCTATCTGCGCAACGACGTGCAGGTATTGGGCATCGCGCCGCTGACCTCGATGTTCTTCTCCGGCAAGGCGACGCCCGCGCGCGACGACTACCGACCCGAGATCCACGATTCCGACGGCCTCTACCTCTCCACGGGCAAGGGCGAGCGGATCTGGCGGCCGTTGGACAATCCCGGTGCGCTTGCCGTCTCGTCGTTCCAGGACAACAATCCGCGCGGCTTCGGCCTGATGCAGCGCGAACGCGATTTCGAGCGCTACCAGGATACCAGCGCCGGCCTGCACACGCGGCCCAGCCTGTGGGTCGAGCCGGTCGGCGACTGGGGCGATGGCGAGGTGCGGCTGGTCGAAATCCCGACGCAGGCCGAGACCAACGACAATATCGTGGCCTTCTGGGTGTCGCGCTGGCCGGCAAAGAAGGGCGAACGCAAGGAGTATGCCTACCGGCTCCACGCCCTGTTGGACGAGGCCGCCCTTTCGCCGGCCGGCCGTACCGTGGCGACGCGCGTCGGTGCGGTGCCGGGCCAGCCCAAGCAGCGCCGCATGGTGGTCGAGTTTGCAGGCGGCGAGCTCGCCTCGCTCGCGCCGGAACAACCCGTCACGTCCGACGTTGGGCTGACGAATGCCAAGCTCAATCGCACTTATGTCGAAGCCTTGCCATGGAAACGCGGATGGCGGCTCTTCATCGACTTCGAACCCGACGGCAAGAAGCCGGTCGATCTGCGCGCGGTCCTGCAACTGCGCGGCCAGACGCTGACCGAGACCTGGACCAGCGTCTTCCGCCCGTGAAGGAAAGCGTGAGCGAAGGCTGGCAGCTCGATCCCCACGCCGGACGCGCGGGCTGGCGGCGATGGCTCCTGCTGATCCTGGTCCTGGTGACGACGGCCGTCGGCCTGATTCTGATGGGCCGCATCGTGGCGGCGCGCGGGCCGGAGATCCTGAAGCCGATCTTCCTGCCCTGCTTTGCGCTTCTGTTCGCGTGGATCGCCCTTTCCTTCTGGAGCGGCGTGTTCGGCTTTTTGCTGAGCGTCCTGCGACGCCATCCAGTGACCTTGTCGCGACAATCGCCTGCCGCCGGTGTGGTCCCGACACTGCACCAACGCACCGCGATCCTGGTTCCGGTCTACAACGAGGACCCGACCGAGGTGTCCGGGCGTCTCGCTGTCATGCAGCGCTCGCTGCAGGCGACAGGCCATGCCGCGGCCTTCGACTTCTTCGTCCTGAGCGACACGACCAACGCCGAGATCGCCGCTGAAGAAGAGCGCCTCTACGGCGAGCTCCGAGAGCGGCTCGCTGCCGAGACACATCTGTTCTATCGCCGGCGCGCGCAGAACACCGGCAAGAAGGCCGGCAACATCGCCGAGTGGATCGGCACCCGCGGGCCCGACTACGCCTTCATGATCGTGCTCGATGCCGACAGCCTGCTGAGCGGCGACACCATGGTGCGGCTGGCCGCGCTGATGGAGGCCAATCCGCGCACCGGCCTGATCCAGACGCACATCGTGCCGGCCGGACGCGAGACGCTGTTCGCCCGTGCGCTGCAGTTCTCGTCGCGCATGACCGGCGTCGTGTTGTCGATGGGCAACAGCTTCTGGCAGACCAGCGAAGCGAATTACTTTGGCCACAACGCCATCCTGCGCGTCGCGGCTTTCGCCGAGTGCTGCCGCTTGCCGGTGCTGTCAGGCCGGCCGCCGCTCGGCGGCGAAATCCTCAGTCACGATTTCGTCGAAGCGGCCTTCCTGCGCCGCGGCGGCTGGTATTGCTGGCTGCTGCCCGAGCTGCGCGGCAGCTACGAGGAACTGCCCAGCAACCTGCTCGACTATGCGGTGCGCGACCGCCGCTGGATGCAGGGCAACCTGCAGCATGCAAGGCTGATCAGCCAGCGCGGCCTGCACTGGATGAGCCGCCTGCACTTCGGCATGGGCATCTTCGCCTACGTGGCCTCGCCCCTGTGGCTCGCCATGCTGATGCTGAGCTCGGCCATGGTGGTCGACCACCGCATCACCGGCGACATCTTTTTCGGGCCCACACGCAGCCTCTTCCCGCTCTGGCCGCAATATCACTGGCCGGAGATCCACGGCCTGCTCGGCATGACGCTCGCCTTGCTGCTCGGCCCGAAGCTGCTCGCGCTCACCTTGCGGCTGTGGTCGACGCGCGGCGTGCGCCGCTTCGGCGGGCGCCTCGCCATGACGGCGAGCTTCCTGGTCGAGACCGCCTTCTCGACCTTGCTGGCGCCGGTGATGATGCTGTTCCACACGACGTTCCTGATCCGCATCCTGGGCGGCAACGCCGTCGGCTGGCCGCCCCAGGCACGCGGCGATCGCGGCATGGACTGGCGCCAAGCCCTGCAGCGGCACATAGGCCACGTGTTGTTCGGCGTGGCGGCCCTCACGGCACTGGGCGCCATCGTTCCCGACTACGTGCCGTGGATCCTGCCGGTGGTGGCAGGCCTGCTGCTCTCGGTGCCGCTCGCCGTGCTGTCCAGCCGGCGCGCCATGGGACTGGCGGCGCGTCGCCTCAGCCTGTTCGTGACTCCGGAAGAGCGCGCCCAGGCCACGCTTGCGATCGGGCATTAGAAGTTCTGCCGGACAGTTTGACTGGCCGAACGGCGAACGGGATCGTGTTCGCTGCGCATCTCGGGAGATCCCTGCAGGCCATTGATGCCAATGCCCCTTCCGGCACTGTCGGCCGCCGGACGCTGTCGCCTAAACAGCGACAGCAACGACATGCGCGTCCCTCAGCGCGGCGAGATGATTTTCCGGCATTCCCGCTCGAGGTCTTAGTGTGGTGCTCGGAAGCCGACCTACTAGCTGTGGGGCTTGCCGGCGAATTCGGACAGTTACGCAAGTTTCGCTATTGGTTTTCGCTCGGCCAGCCAGGCCGGCTCGGCGGCGGCCGGGCGCGTGATGGGTATCGGATGAACGATGCAAAGAGCAGAACCGCCGGGAGGCGACGCGTCGTCAATATAACTTAAGTACTCTCACGAGTCAACTACGGTGCTATTTTTGCGTACCATAAGGGGCTAAACGGCGCAAAAAATGTCCGGGGTCGAGCATCGGTGCCAGCAATGCTGTCAGACGAACGATCATGATCACTCTAACGAGATCGGCTACGCTCGCAGCCTCCATCGCCTCTCGCCGGAGCCAGCCGCCCATGCCAGCCGATCTCGTCGCCCTTTGGGAAACCCATTGCCGTCATGAGTTCGAGACGCGCGATGTCGACGCCACCATGGCGACCATGGTGCAGCGGCCCTATGTGAACCACGTGCCGACCATGACCGGCGGCGTCGGCCACGATCAGTTGAAGCGCTTCTACAAGTACCACTTCATCGGCGGCAATCCGCCCGACACCGAGCTGAAGCCGATCAGCCGCACCGTCGGCGCCGACCAGATCGTCGACGAGCTGATCTTCTCCTTCACGCACACCAGCGAGATCGATTGGATGCTGCCCGGCATCGCGCCGACCGGAAAGCGCGTCGAAGTCCCGCTGGTCGCCATCGTGCGCTTCGAGGGCGACAAGGTCGCGCATGAGCACATCTACTGGGACCAGGCCTCGGTGCTGGTGCAGGTCGGACTGCTCGATCCCACAGGGCTGCCGGTCGCCGGCATCGAGACGGCGCGCAAGGTCGCGGACAATGCGCTGCCCAGCAACGGGCTGATGACCCGCTGGGGCACGAGCGCGGGAAAGCCCATCTAGCAGCCCTTGGCCGCAACCCTTGGCCTTCTGGCGCGGTTGTCATGCCATGTTCGATGGCTTCGACACCGTGCAGCTCGATGTCGGCGACACCACGATCTTCGCGCGCCGCAGAGGCGATGGCCGACCATTGCTGCTGCTGCACGGCTTTCCCGAGACGCATGCGATGTGGCATCGCGTGGCGCCGGCGCTGGCCGAGCGGTTCACCGTCGTCTGCGCCGACCTGCGCGGCTATGGCAGGAGCGGCAAGCCCGTCTCGACGCCCGACCACGCGCCCTACGCCAAGAGCGCCATGGCGGTGGACATGGTGCGACTGATGGAGGCCTTCGGTTTCCAGACCTTTTCGGTTGCGGGCCACGACCGCGGCGCACGTGTCGCCTATCGCCTGGCGCTGGACCATCCGGCCCGCGTCGAGCGCCTGGCGCTTCTGGATATCATTCCCACCGGCGAGGCCTTCAGCCGAGCCGACATCCGCTTCGCATTGGCTTTCTGGCCGTGGTCATTGCTGGCCCAGCCCGAGCCGCTGCCCGAACGGCTGATCGCGGCAGCGCCCCATGCGGTGGTCAACGATGCGCTCGCCAATTGGGGATCGGATCCGGCCAGCTTTCCGCCCGAGGTGCGGTCGGCCTACCTCGAGGCACTCAGCGATCCCGAAGCGATCCATGCCATCTGCGAGGAGTATCGCGCGGCCGCAGACATCGATTTCGCGAAGGATATGGCGGATCGAGCCGCCAACCGCCGCATCCGCTGCCCAACCTTGGCCTTGTGGAGCAAGGAAAGCGCGCTCGACAGCTGGTATGAACAGGCCGGCGGGCCACTCGGCATCTGGCGCAAATGGGCGACCGACGTGAGCGGGCGCGGTGTTGCCGGCGGCCATTTCTTTCCCGAGCAAAATCCTGGCGAGACGATCTCCGAACTGCGCACGTTCTTTGAATAAGGTGCGAGAAGGCATGTAAAGTCCCTCGTTCCCAGGGGATCCGCCATGCCTTCCGCACGTCCCACCCTCTACGGCAGCCGCCACGCCGTCTCCGCCGGCCACTACCTGGCAGCCGCCGCAGGCTTCGCCATCCTCGAGGCCGGCGGCAACGCGATCGATGCCGGCTGTGCCGCGGGCATCGCGCTCGCAGTGCTGCACCCGGACGAGGTCAACGTCGCCGGCGTGGCCCCGATCATGATCCGTACCGGCCAGGGCAAGGTCGTCACCATCGCGGGGCTCGGCCACTGGCCGAAGCGCTTCCCGGCCGATCTCTTCATGCGCGAGCATGGCGGCAAGATGCCGTTGGGCATTTTGCGCACCGTGGTGCCGGCGGCGCCCGATGCCTGGATCACTGCCCTCAGCGACTACGGCACCATGTCGTTCGGCGACGTCGCCAGTGCCGCCGTGCGCTACGCCCGCGAAGGCTTCGCGGTGTTCGAGTACATGGCGACCATGATCAAGCAGTACGAGGACGGCTATCGCTCCTGGCCGTCCAATGCCGCCATCTTCCTGCCCGGCGGCAAGCTGCCGCGGGTCGGCGACCGCTTCGTGCAGAGCGATCTCGCCGGCACGCTGCAGTACATGATCGACCAGGAACGCGCGGCGTCGACGCGCGGGCGATTGGCCGGTCTCGCCGCGGCGCGCGCCGCCTTCTATTGCGGTGACATCGCCGAGACCATCGTGCGCTATCACGAAGAGAACGGCGGCTATCTGGCGCGCGACGATCTCGCCAACTTCCATTGCCGCTACGAGGAGCCGGTGCAGGTGCGCTGGCGCGACTTCGAGGTCTTCACCTGCGGGCCATGGTGCCAGGGCCCGATGCTGGCCCAGGCGCTTCGCATGATCGAGGCGGCCGGTGGCCTGAAGGGGATGGCGCACAACAGCCCCGACTACATCCATCTCATCACCGAGATCATGAAAGCGGCCTGCGCCGATCGCGAATACCGTTACGGTGATCCGTTGTTCGTCGATGTCGGCATGGACGATCTTTTGTCGGACGCCCACGTATCGGCGCGCGTGAGTGCCATCGATCGCGAGCGCGCCATGCCCGACATGCCGCCGCCCATCGGACGCTATCCCGGCAACATGCCGCCACCCGTCGCCGCCTCGAGCGCCAAGAGCGACGCCGTCGTCGAGCCCGACACTTCCTACTGCTGCGCCGTCGACCGTTGGGGCAACGCCATGTCGGCGACGCCCTCCGACGGCTCATGGCGCTCGCCGGTGATCCCCGGCCTCGGCATCGTGCCGTCGGGTCGCGGCACGCAATCGCGGCCCGATCCCGGCCATCCCTCGGGCGTGGCGCCGGGTAAGCGGCCGAGACTCACGCCCAATCCGGCCATCGCCGTGCGCGACGACGGCAGCGTCATGCCGTTCGGCGCTCCGGGCGGCGACGTGCAGGTGCAGGCCATGCTGCAGGTGTTCCTGAACAGCTTCCACTTCGGCATGGATATCCAGGAGGCGATCGAACAGCCGCGCTTCGCCACCTTCAGCTTCCCCAACTCGTTCGCGCCTTACACCCACCTGCCCGGCCGGCTGAACATCGAGGACCGCCTGCCGGCGGCCACGATCGAAGAGCTGCGCCGGCGCGGCCACGACGTCGAGATGTGGCCGGCGCTCACCCGCCGCGCCTGCTCGGTCGAGGCGATCCTGCTGGACAGCCGCACCGGCTTCCTGCGCGCCGGCGCCGACTTCCGCCAGCCCGCCTACGCCATGGTAAGTTAAGGGCACACAGCCCCCGGGGTGACGTCGTTGCCCGTTGTGCGCTTCGCGAAGCTCCTGATCGGTTTGTTGATGGCCGGCTGCGCCGCCAGCGGCACGATCGGCGGCGCCTACTACGACCCGGCCTACGACTATTCCGAATTCTTCGCCGTCACCGACGGGCGCGACTTCCAGGTCGTCATGGCCGGCGCCCCCTTCCCCAACCTGCCGGCCGTCCAGGTGCAGCGCGCGCTGCTGCCCGTCATGCAGGCGGCCAAGCCGCGGCCCAACCTCACCTTCACCTACGCCGACCCGCCCGAGCTGCCGCGACCCTATTACCGCATGGTGCTGGTGTTCGACGCCGCCAACGACCTGACGGCGGCCAGCGTTTGCGCCGGTACAATCCGTCATAAACCACCGGTTGTAGGCCGCTCGTTCAACGTGTTCGCCATCTATTGCCGCAACGACCTCGCCCTGTCCCAGACCACCGCCTGGACGAACGCTGCAGGTCCGAATGATCCTCAAGTGCAGGCGCTTTTCGCCCAACTGTTCCTCGTCCTGTTCGACGACTCGCCGCGGCGACGCTTCCCGTTGTTCGGTCCCTTCAGCCGGTTCGGCCGCTGGTAGCGATGGACGGACAGGCTTTCCGGGCGCAAGCTATGCGCGAGAGGCCATCGTGTTCCATCTCCTCCACGACGTGCATCACAATGTCCTTCTGACGCGGTTCTCCGGCAGCTACGTGGTGACGGACATCTCGTTGCGCGACAAGGCGGTCGCCCGCTTCGTGGCGCGCTACGGGCTGGCACGCGGCATCCTGGACTACTCGGCGGTCGAGGCAGTCGACATCCCCATCGAGGTCGTCGTCGAGCGCTCGTCCCAGCCGCCGCTGTTGCCCGGCCAGGCGCGGGTGATCGTGGCACCGCGCGAGCCGTTGTGGGCAATGAACCGCATCTTCGCCGCCCATCGGCTCTTCAGGCAGGGCGAGGAGCCGATCCTGGTACGCAGCATCGAGGAGGCCTACCAGGCGCTGTCGATGGTCGACCCCGTGTTCGAGCCGGTCGCGATCGATCCGGTGAGCCGGCTCGAGGAGGTTGCGCACGACGTGCTGGCCGGCATCGAGTCGTGCCGCGGCACCACCGACGCCGAGGAGCGCGAGCGCCTACGCCGCAAGATGATGCGCATGCTGGACACCGTGCTGGAGCGCGGGCCGGGCGCGCGCAAGGTCAGCGCAATCACGCTGAGCGACGTGCTGAATGCTATGCTGAGCCGCGCCACGGTGAGCGACTCCGATCTCAAGACGACCTGCGCCACCTGCAACAGCCACCTGCCCCTGTCGCGCTACACCATCTCGGCCGGCCGCGAGACGACTTATGCCTGCCCGGGTTGCGGCCGAGTCATGGTCGTGCTGGCAGCAATGGATGACGGCGTAGAGCCGTCGCTGCCGGGCTACGAGATGGGTCGCTTCATCGTCCGCACGGCCGGCGATATCGAATGTCCGGGCGCCATGCTGCCAAAATGCGAGCCATGACACCCCGTTCCCGCCTATAGTCGGGGCGAGCAGGGGGAAGTTCCATGAGCCAGAAGACCAAGGACAAGACCAAAGGCAAGGACGTCGCCAAGCCGGTGGCCAAACCCGCGATCCGGGTACACCACCTGCCGGCCATCAAGGCCGGCAAATATGCCGACGGCCTGCCCTACGACGAGATCCGCTATCTCGAGTGCAAGCTGATCCTCAAGCCCAACCATTTCACCTCGCGGCAGAGCCTGTTCGACTTCGCCAAGGTGCTACGCCGGCCGGCCAGGGCGACCGGCGTGCTCTTCGATCCCGTGACCTTCACCGAGCGGCCGCTCGCCATCCGCGAGGTGCTGTTTGTCGATACCCATGACTTCCGGCTGTACAACAACGCCTTCATCCTGCGCCGCCGCATCCCCTACCAGGACGGCTTCCCGGTCGGCATCCCGGAGATCGTCTTCAAGTTCCGCCACACCGACCCGCAGAAGACGGCCGAGCTGGACATGCGGCCGCACATCACCGGCGACTACCGCATCAAGTTCAAGGCCGAGGCCCTGCCGCTGAAGGACGGGCTGGGCGGCATGCGAATGCTCTATTCGCACAACGTCGAGTTCCACATGGAAAGCGCGATCATGAGCGATCGCATGTCGATGGATCGCATCGCCGACGCGCTGCCGGCGCTGAAGTCGATCCCCTGGGAGAAAGACGAGCGCGCCGAGCTGGTCGGCGGCACAATTGTCGAGGAAGTGCTGCAGGACATCGGCATGCTCGACTTCGGCAACCGCATGTCGGCGATGTGCAACGTCGCGCTGTGGCGCAATCGCGGCGATCATGCGCCGCTGATCGGCGAGTTCGCCTTCCAGCTGAAGTTCCGCCGCCGCGAGGAGCTGACCGACGAAGCGCTCGGGCGCTGTGAAGCGTTCTTCCTGGCCCTGCAGGCGGAGGCGCGCGACTGGATCCAGCTCGGCGCCACCAAGACCGGCGTGGTCTATCGGCTCAAGGGCAACCCGCCGCACGCCCACGAATGAGCGCATCCTCCGTGGCCGGGATGCGTTGCCCGGGAGCAGTTCCACGGAGGAACCATGGCCAGATACTCAAGCAGCGCCGGCAAGGACGTGAAGAGCGCCATGCGCCGGCGCAAGAAGGGCACGCTGAAGAGCGGCAAAGGTGGCAAGGGCGGCACGGTCAAGAGCCGCAAGCAGGCGATCGCCATCGGGCTCAGCGAGGCCCGCAAGAAGGGCAAGAAGGTGCCCAAGCGCAAGAGCGCGCGGAAGAAGAAGTCATGAAGCCGCGCCCAATCAGTCACGAGCAGGCGCGGGAAAAGGAGCGTCTCGAGCCCGGCAATGAGCCGCAGCGCGTACCGCAGCCACAACCGCCGCGCACGCGCCGTCGTCATAAGGCGGCGCTGCCCGGAAGCCAGAACGCCGACCTCGAAGGGTCGAAGCCCAAGCGAGGTCCGGGCGGGATGAGCACCTGACGCTTACGGATAGGTGATGGTGGCCGGAAAGGTCACCGCGCCACCGTTATAGGCGTAGGCCGCCGAATTGAAGGATGGCGGACCCATGCCGATCGTGGCATTGCGCGAGAAGCCGTAGGGATCCTGCGGCATGCCCATGAATCCGGTGTTCATCTTCGTCTGTCCGGGCGCCGCCTTGAAGTAGGCCACGGCATAGGTCCCGGGAGCGGGAACGTTCGTGAACGTGCATGTCGCCTGGCCGTTGGCGATCGGCGCCTCGACGCCCATCAGTCTCTTGTCGTCCTTGGGGAACGTATCGGCCGAATTGAACAAGCCGCAGCGGATGCTGCCAGTGTTGTCCTTGATGCCGCTCACCACGACATTGATGGTGTTGCCCTGCTGTGCTTGCGCAGAGGTCGCCGCAAACCCTGCAGCGATGACGATCGCTGCCGTCAAAATCCTCGAACGCATGGTGCCCCCTCTCAGTTGGCCGCCTCGGCGGCCACGGTCTTACCCCCGACTCCGAACTTGTACGCGATGCCGGCACGGATCGTATGGTTCGACGGCTGGTAGGTCACGCCCGGCACCACTTCCTTCTGCTCATACTGACTGAAGCGATACTCCAGGCGCGTCGTCCAGCCGCCGGTTACCGCCGTCTCGATACCCGGCCCGACCGTGAAGCCGCTGAAGCTCGTGTCGCGCTGGGCGAACACCGTCGCGCCGCCGAGCGACGCACCCGCCGATGCCCGCACATTGAGCTGACTGTAGCCACCCGCCGCGTAGAGTAGCGTCGATGGCACGGCCAGCCAGCCCACGCGGCCCATCACGCTCCACTGGCGGTTCTGTTCCGCCGTAGCGTAGGCGCTGCCGCCGGGCGCGTTGAGATTGATGCCGCCGGTGATTCCCTGGAACGTGTAGTCGGCCATCACACCGACCAGCGCCTGCGGGGAGAACTGCCAGTCGCCGCCGCCGAAGAAGCCGCCGAGCAGGCCCTGGCTGCCGCTGTTGAAGCTGGTCGAAGCGGAACCGGCGGAAGAGTTGGTCTGAGCGAAGCCCATGCCACCGCCGACCGCGCCGCCGAGATAGACGCCCGTCCAGTTGAAGGGCTGAGAGCTGCCGGTGAACGACTGGTCGGACGACACCACTCCCAGACCACCGAAACGGTAGCTGAGGCCGGCGCGGATCGCGTGCGTCGACGGCTCCATCGAAATGCCAGTGCTGCCGATGGTCTGGCGGCCGAACTGGCTATAGCGGTACTCCAGCTTGGCCGACAGCTTGTTGGTCAGCATGGTCTCGAAGCCTGGACCGAAGGTCCAACCGTTCATCGTATTGTTGGTCGAGAAGCTCGCCGTGCCGCCCGGTACGGTCGCGGTGCCGTTGGTGTTGATGATCTGACCGGCGTAGCCGCCGGTGAAGTAGAGCAGCGTGGAGGGATCGGCGAGGAAGCCGGCGCGCAAAAGCACCGCCCAGCCGAAGCCGGTGTTCTGATTGACCTGGGCGAAGGCGCCGGGAACGCTCGCGGAGACCGAGCCGTTGAAACCGGCGTAGCTCGCCTCGGCCATCAGGCCGACGAGGCCGCGCTGGGTAATCTGATAGTCGACGCCGCCGTAGATCGAGCCCAGGACGCCGCTTTGACCGCCGCCGTGGGCGTTGGTGTTCAGACCAGGACCACCGGTGTCGAGCCGATTGAACGTGCCGCCGGCGCCGAACGCAGCACCGACATAAAAGCCAGTCCACACTGGACCGAAATCCTTGGCGGGAATGGCGACCGGAAGCGTCTGCGCACCAAGCGGACACGACACAGTGGCGACCACGGCCGCTGCACTCAAGAGTAGGCTGACTCTCTTCATGGTTCGCGGCAAACTAGCACACCGTAGTTGAAGTTAAAAGAGAAGTGGGGGTCGCAACTTATGAGATTGGCTCACGAAATGGTCCCAGCCGCCGCCTTGCTTGCCGCATTGCTTGCCGCCAACCCCACTGCCGCGCAGGAAGGACCCTCGACGCAGTATCGCGGCCTGAAGACGCTCGACATCCCCTTCGCCAACGGGCCGATCGCGATGGATCGCGTCCCGCATGTCTGGCTGAAGCTACGCGGCAGCCGGCCGATACGCTTCGGCATGGATACCGGCTCGACCGGCATCGTCGTCGCCGCCGAGCATTTCACGCCGGGGCCGAACGACATCAGCGAAGGCCCCGGTCGGCTGATCTACAACTCGAGCGGCCGCATCCTGAATGGCGATCGCTACACCACCGAGGTCGAGATCCAGCGTGACGAATACACGCCCGTCGCCACGGCGCGTGTGCAGGTGCTGCGCGTCTCGTCCATCACCTGCCTGGAACGGGCGCGCGACTGCCGGCCAGAGAACAACCCGCGCGGCGTCGCCTTCATGGGCGTGGGCTTCGACCGCACCGGCGCGCAGGGCACTGAGCCAGGCGTGCCGCGCAATCCCTTCGTCAGCCTGGTCTCGCTGGCCTCGGGCGCGCCGCTGTCATCGGTGCGGCCGGGCTACCTCGTGACGCGCGACGGCATCCATCTCGGCATGTCGGCCGAACGCACGCGCGGCTTCGCCTTCATCAAGCTCGCCGCCAATCCGGCGTCGCGGCCCGGCGTGCCCGAATGGAGCGCCGCACCCATGGCGGTCTCGGTCAACGGCGTCACAGGCAACGGCACGGTCCTGGTCGATACCGGCATCAACTACATGTTCCTGTCGCCGCCCGAAGGCACCGGGCTGGAGCGCGGCCGGCGCGCGCCGGAGGGCAGCCGCATCACCCTCTTCATGCCCGACCAGCGCAATCCGCAGCCGGCCTATTTCGGCTTCACCGTCGGCGCGCGCGGCAACCCCATGCATCCGGAACGGGTCGAGGTCGTGCACGACCGCGGTGTGTTCGTGAACACCGGCCGCATGTTCCTCGAAGGCTTCGACTACCTCTACGACGCCGCCGGCGGCTATGTCGGTTTCGGCTGGAACGGCCGGCTGAGCAGCGGCTATGGCGGTGCCACACCGGGCCTGTCGTACGCGCCCTGACAGATTTGCATATCACAAAGTGACCTCTGCGCCGCGCGTTCCATGGGTAGCGCGGCGGGACTAGAGTCGGCGGCGTACCGGCGAGAAACGCCGGCCAGTCCTTGGAGGGACGCCCCATGACCACACGCCGAAACTTCCTCAAGGGCGGCACGGCCGCCGCGACCGGAATCGTCTTCTGCAGCTGCGGCCTGCTCGAGAGCGCGCATGCGCAGGGCACGTCGCGCACCCTGCCCGTCGCCGTCAACGGACGGAAGGTCAAGACCATCGACGTGCACGCACATTGTCACTTCCGCGAAGCCGGCGCATTGCTGGGCGCCGACGCCGCCGCGGTGCAGCTGCCGCCGGTCAACGGCGCGGCCGAGGCCTTCATCGAAGTCGACAAGCGCCTGAAGGCGATGGACGCCCAGGCCGTCGACATGGAGGTGCTGTCGATCAATCCCTTCTGGTACGGCCGCGACCGCGAGCTCGCCGGCCAGATCGTGAAGCTGCAGAACGAGAAGCTGGCAGAGCTCTGCGCCTCCCAGCCTGATCGCTTCGCCGCCTTTGCCTCGCTCACGCTGCAGGCGCCCGACCTCGCCGTGCAGGAGCTCGAGACCGCGGTGAAGAAGCAAGGACTGAAGGGCGCGGCAATCGGCGGTGTCGTGGCGGGCACCGAATTCTCCGATCCCAAGTTCCATCCGGTGTGGGCCAAGGCCGAGGAGCTGGGCGTGCCGTTGTTCATCCATCCGCAGGGCGTGCCGGAGATCAGCAAGCGACTGGCCGGCAACGGCTGGCTCGGCAACACCATCGGCAATCCGCTGGAGACCACGATCGCCCTGTCGCACCTGATCTTCGAGGGCACGCTCGACAAGTTCCCCGGCCTCAAGGTCATCGCCGCCCACGGCGGCGGTTACCTGCCCTCCTACGCCGATCGCTCCGACCATGCCTGCATGGTGGGTCCGGCCGGCTGCAAGACCGATGTCGCCCTGAAGAAGAAGCCGACGGAGTACCTGAAGCAGCTCTACTTCGATTCGCTGATCTTCTCGCCCGAAGCCATCCGCCATCTCGCGGCCCAGGTCGGCGCCAGCCAGATCGTGCTGGGCAGCGACTATCCCTATCCCTGGCAGCTGAAGCCGGTCGACCACATTTTCGCCTGCGATTCGCTCAGCGACGACCAGAAGGTCGCGGTGCTGGGCGGCACGGCAGCGAAGCTTCTAAACATCAACGGCTGAGGTACTTGCCCACCGTCTCCCTGAGGCGAGCGGCGCCGCGTTCGAGGCCTTGCCGCTCGTCGTCCGACATCTCGGGCTCCAGAACCTCGATCACGCCCTGACGGCCGACGATGCTCGGCAGCGACACCGTCGTGCCGAAGCGCGGATTGTAGGAGCCGACCGGGAAGACTGCGCGCTCGTCGCCCAGGATCACCTCGGCGATGCGGGCGCAGACCATGCCGATGCCGTACTGGCTGGCGCCGATGCCTTCGATGATGGTGATGTTGGCGAAGCGCACGTCCTGCTCGACGTCCTTGCGGAAGGTGGCGAACTCGATCTTGCGGCGGCCCAGCAGCTCGCGCACCGGCATGCCGCCGATACGGGCGGACGACCACAGGAACACGCTCGACGTGCCGTGCTCACCCACAACATTGGCCTCGACACTGTCCGGCCCAACGCCCAGCCGCTCGGCGATGTGGAGGCGAAAGCGCAGGCTGTCGAGATAGGTGCCGGCATCGACGATGCGATCGTGGCCGGCAAGGTGGCGCGCCACGTCGGCCAGCGGCTCCGGCGGATCGGTAGCGACGACGATCACCGCCTGGGGTGCTGCCTTCACGAGCCTCGGCACGATGTCCCGGAACACAGCCACGTTGGCGTCGAGCAGGCGCAGGCGGCCGGCCGGATCGCTGCGGTCGGTGGCGCCACCCGCTTTTTCGTTGATGCCGGCGGTGATGACGGCGAGGCCGGCATCGGCCAGGTCGACATAGTCGCCGTCGCGGATGGTGACGAGCGGCGACAGCGCTTCGCCGTAGTGCATGTCGGTTGCCACCGCCTTGGCGCGGGCACGGTTGCGGTCGACCAGCACGACCTCGCGCACGCGCGCCCGGGACGCCGCTGCCATGGCGATCGCCGACCCGACGGAGCCGACGCCGATGATGCCCATTTTCATGGCCTTGCCCTCCATCGCCAGCATGTCTGCGGGCCTGCCGATGTGCAACAAAGCCGGCCCGGCCTGGGGTATATTAGGTGTCCGACGGGCGCTCCCGGAGACTTCTCATGCATCTGTCGCGTCGTACGCTGCTCGCTGCAACCGCGGGCCTCGCCGCCGGCCTGCCTTCGACGCAAGGTCTTGCCCAGGCGAGCGGCCGCAAGACTCTGCGGCTGATCAACCGGGTGATCGAGGTCAACGGCAAGCCTGCGACGCGCTACGGCGCCTTCCAGCCTTCCGGCGTGTGGGGCATCACCCTGAATGAAGGGGAGACCTTCGACGTGCGCCTGGAGAACGGGCTCGACGTGCTGTCGGGTCTGCACTGGCATGGGCTCAACCCGCCGTGGCGGCAGGACGGCGTGCCTTACATCTCCGGCCCGCCGATCGCGCCCGGCAAGTTCGCCGACTACAGCTTCCCGGCCCAGCCTGCGGGCACGCGCTGGATGCATTCGCACTTCGGGCTGCAGGAGCAGAACCTGCTGGCCGCACCACTGATCGTGCGCGAGCAGAGCGCCATCCGCAGCGGCCTGCAGGAAGTCGTGATGCTGCTCGAGGATTTCTCCTGGACCAAGCCCAGCCTGATCTTCGAGGAACTGCGCAAGCCCAAGCCGATGGCGGCCATGGGTATGACGGGGGGCAACATGACGGGGAGCATGTCGAACATGTCGCGCGGGGGCATGAACATGCCGGGGATGAACATGCCGTCCGGTGGCGGCATGGATCTGAACGACGTGACCTACGACGCTTTCCTGGCCAACGACCGCACGCTGGCCGATCCGCAGGTGTTCGACGTCGAGAAAGGCGCGGAGGTGCGGCTGCGCATCATCAACGCGGCGGCCTCGACCAACTTCATGATCGAGCTCGGCAACATCGAAGGCACGGTGTTGACCGTCGACGGCAATCCGGTTGTGCCGATGAAGGTCCGCCAGTTCCCGCTCGCCATCGCCCAACGCGTCGACATCGTGGTGCGCCTGCCGGCCGATGGCTCGGCGCTGCCGGTGCTGGCGCGCGGCGAAGGGCTCACCAAGCAGACGGGGGTGATCCTGCGCCCGCGCGGTGCGGCGGTCGCGAAGATTCCGGAGATGGCGGAGACAGCCGCGTCGGCGCTCGGCCTGATGGACGAGATGAAGCTGCGCGCGGCCCAGCCGCTACCCTCGCGCCCGATCGATCGCTCCGTGCCGGTCGATCTCACCGGAAACATGTCGGGCTATGTCTGGGGCATGGCCGTGCACGGCATGGAAGGCGTGCCGGTCACCGTGGAAAAGGGCGAACGGGTCGAGCTGGTGATGCGCAACACCACCATGATGGCGCATCCCATGCACATGCACGGCCCGTCCTTCCAGGTCACGGAGATCAATGGCCAAGCCTTCGCCGGTGCGGTGCGCGACGTCGTCCTGGTGCCGCCACGCACGACAGTGAGGGTCGTGTTCGATGCCGACAATCCCGGCATATGGGCCTTCCACTGCCACAACCTCTATCACATGGCCGCCGGCATGTTCGCGACCGTGGTCTATCGCGGGTTCAATTGATGGGAGCGCGGGCCTCCGGCCCGCTCGTGATCATGTTCTTCCGGACCGCGCGCATCTTGCGCGCTCATGACTCATGAGCGAGCCGGAGGCTCGCGGTCCGGAAGAGCATGAGCGGGCCAGAGGCCCGCGCTCCCGTATTACTTCCACAGCTCCATCAGCGGTCCCGACTTGCCGTGCACGGGATCCATCTCGGGCAGCGGAACCTTCGCCACGTTGTCGAGCGCCTTGGCGTGCTCGATCTCGCCCGGCCGTTTCTGGTCGAGCGAGCCGTTCAGCGGATAGGCGCCGACCACCAGAAGATCGCCGCTGGCTTCGATCCGTCGGTGACCCGTGCCCGCGGGCAGGACGACAACATCGCCCGCCTCGACGCCAAGCCTGCGACCCTTGGCCCCGCCGAATTCGACGGTCGCCCGGCCGCGCGCGATGCCCAGCACCTCGTGCGTCCCGGTATGGAAGTGCAGGAAGGGATAGATGCCGTTGCGCCAGCCATCGCCCCAGCCGTGCGCGGCGAAAGCGCGCTCGAACGGCACGGCGGGATCCTTCTCGCGCTCCAGCGCGAAGGTCGCGCGATAGACGATCAGCGGCAGGCGCGGATTGTTGGGCGTCTCGCCGTCATCCTCGAAGCGAAAGGTGTGCACTTCGGTCATCGGCCTTCTCCCGGCTGACAAGGTCGGCAACCGGCTGGCCCAGCCGGCGTTGGGTTCCCAGTGTCCTCCCAAGGAAGACCGATGGTCCACCGTCGATTCATCCTGGCTGGCGGCTTGGCGGTCCTGTCGGCCGGCTTGGCCCGCGCCCAGACGCCGGCGCCGCGTCAAGAAGCGCTGGCGCCGGCCGGCAAGCGGCCCAGCTTCCGCCTCGAGCAGGTTGCGCGCTTCGACCACCAGGCGACGGGCGTCGCGGTGTCGGCGGACGGTCGTGTTTTCGTCAACTTCCCGCGCTGGACCGAGGACAGTCCGATCTCGGTCGCCGAGGTGGCGCCTGACGGAACGCTGAAACCCTATCCCGACGAGACCTGGAATTCCTGGCGCAATGCCGGCGGCCCCGCCCCCTCGCCGCGTGACCACTTCGTGTGCGTACAGTCAGTGGTGGCGGACAACCGGGGCAATCTCTGGGTTCTCGATCCGGCCTCACCCGGCATCGACAAGGTCGTTCCCGGCGGACCGAAGCTGGTACGCATCGAGCTCGCGACCAACAAGGTCGCCCAGGTCATCCATTTCGGCGAAGACGTGGCCTTGCAGGGCAGCTACTTGAACGATGTCCGCTTCCACCCCGATGGCGCGACGGCCTTCATCACCGATTCCGGCGCACGCGGCGCCCTCGTCGTCGTCGATCTGCAGTCGGGCAGCGCGCACGCCCGCCTCGACGGCCATCCCAGCACGCAGCCCGAAAAGGGCGTCGAGGTCGCCGTCAAGGGCGAGAAGATCAAGCGACCGGACGGCCGCCCGTTCCAAGCGGCGGCCGACGGTATTGCGCTGTCGATGGACGGCCTCACGCTCTACTGGCAGGCGCTCACCGGCCGCACGCTCTATCGTATCGATACGGCCGCGTTGACCTCGGACAATCCGGAAGATGCCGCGCGCAAGATCGAGAAGGTCGGCGTCACCCATGTTGCCGACGGCCTGCTGATGAGTCGCGACGGCCTCCTTTACCTCACCGCACCCGAAGACAACGAAGTGCGGACGTGGACCGGCGAGCGGTCGGAGACCGTCATTGCCGACGACAGGCTGAGCTGGCCTGACAGCTTGGCGGAAGGGCCGGACGGATCGATCTATGTCACTGCCTCTCACTTGCACGAGATGCCGTGGTTCAGGCAGGGCGCCCCCAACGTTCTGCCCACGCATTTGTTCCGTCTCGTCCGTAGCTAGAAAACCACCAACCTCGGGGAACATTCGACCGGCAACAACGGTTGTAGGACTCATGCGCTACCAAATTCAGCTCGCCACTTCCGTGGACGTCGCCTTTCTTGCCGCCGTGATCGACGAGGATCGCGAGCAGTGGAACAGCGATAACGGTGCCGTGCCGATCGATCGGTTGTTGCAGACATGCGCCTGCAGTGCCCAAGTATGGGCGGCGCGCGACAGCCACGGCACGCCGACCGCCCTGTGGGGCGTCACGCCGGTCTCGGACGATCCCGAGGTCGGCCATCTCTGGATGCTGGCGTGCGAGACCTTCGACAACAATCCGGCCGAGCTCGAATCGCTGTCGCGACTGGTGTTCGGCGAGATGCTGAGCCAGTTCCCGCGGCTTGAGAACTACGTGGATTCGCGCAAGGTCCGGGCTATCGAGCTGTTGCGCTCGATCGGGTTTGCCGTCGAGCCGGCCATTCCGCGGCCGGCGGACGATGCGGATTTCCACCGCGTCTGGATCGATTCGGATCGTCTCATGATACGCGGTGCGGCCTGCAACTTACCGAACTGACTTCCTCTTTTCATTTGCGAGCGTATCGCATGTCCCGGTAACGTGCGCCTTCGGCATAGGAGGTTGCATGGCCCAGGATCGTCGTTCCGTCCGCGCGCTGGCGGCATTGTTGCCCGCGGGCGCTTTCGGCTTTTCGGTCAGTCTCGCCTCCGCCGATGCGGCCGCGACGGCATCGCCCGACAGCGGTGCCCAGCCGAAGAAGCCCGGCGAGATTGCCGAGCGCCTGCAATCGATCCGGCTGTCGGTCTCCGATGCACTGCAGCAATACGCCAAGGACGGCGAGCCGTTCGTGGCGGTCGACCCCGAGAAGCAGCTCGCCTGGTGGGGCAACGGTTGGCACAACGGCGGCTGGGGCTGGCACAACGGCGGCTGGCACAATGGCGGTTGGGGCAACGGCTGGCACAACGGCGGCTGGGGCAATGGCTGGCACAATGGCGGCTGGGGCAACGGCTGGCATAACTGGTAGCCACTGATGACGGGTGAGCCTCTCAGCGCTCAGCCGCCGACCTGTGGGGCCCCGCGCCCCGAGATCGGCATGGTGGTGCTGCAGCCGACGGCCTTCTGCAACATCAATTGCAGCTACTGTTACCTGCCCGACCGCAGCAACAAGCATGTCATGGCGCAGTCGACGGTGACGCGCCTGTTCAGCGAGGTCTTCGCTTCGGGCTGGTGTGCGCACGAGATCATCGTGCTGTGGCACGCCGGCGAGCCGATGGCAGCCCCCATCTCCTTCTATCGCGAGGCTTTCGCCACCATCGAGCGGCTGCGGCCCTCGTCGGTCAGCGTCAAGCACTCGTTTCAGACCAACGGCACCCTGGTGAACGACGACTGGTGCCGCCTGTTCCAGGAATCGAATGTCGGTATCGGCGTCAGCATCGACGGCCCGCGCGAGATCCACGACCGCAATCGCAAGACGCGCAGCGGCAAGGGCACCTTCGACAAGACGCTGGCCGGCATGCGCTGCCTGCAGAAGAACGGCGTGCCGTTCCATGTCCTGTCGGTGCTGTCGAACGACAGCCTGGCCGACCCCGACGGCATGCTGGCGTTCTATATCGGCGAGAACATCGACAAGGTCTGCTTCAACGTCGAGGAATCGGAAGGCACCTACGTCTCCGAGCTGTTCGACACGCCGCGCGCCGAGCTGCGGACAAGGTTTGCCGCCTTCCTGCGGCGCTTCTGGCATCAGGCGCGGGCCAGCGGCAAGGTGACGTTCGTGCGCGAGATCGACCAGGCGGTGCCGCGCATGTTCCGCCCCGAAGGCATGCCGGCGCGCAACATCCAGTGCGATCCGCTGGCCATGCTGAACGTCGACAGCCGCGGCAACGTCTCGAGCTTCTCGCCCGAGCTTCTCGGCATGAAGAACAAGGACTACGGCGACTTCCTGCTGGGCAACATCACCATCAACTCGCTGGCCGAGATCTACGCGAACTGCCTCGAGTCGGCTCTGTGGCGCGACATCCGCGCCGGTACGCGGGCCTGCCAGGGGGCTTGCGAATACTATTCGATCTGCGGCGGCGGTTCGCCGGTCAACAAGCTGTTCGAGAACGGATCGTTCACCGGCACCACGACGTCGTTCTGCACGCTCACCCAAATGGTGCCGACCGACCTTATCCTCGAGGCCTACGACCGCCTCGAGAAAACCTGGATCGACAACGATCCGGCCACCATCGTCCCAGCCAGTTCTCCAACAACGGCCGAGGCGGCCGCGCTGTCACCGAGGATGCCATGACCCAATCAAAATTCGTCGCGCTCGCTTCACTGATCGCCGCCGGCCTGCTCGGCTCGGCGGCGCAGGCCCAACAGCAACCGCCGGCAGCCGGCGGACCGCCTCAGGGCCAGCAGCAAGGCCAGCAACCGGGCTATGCCGGCGGTCCCGGCCCTGGCCAGCCGCCGGGCACGGTGGGTGGGCCGCCGGCGCCTGTCGTCTTCGTCACCAGCGTCGAGGTGCTGCGCTCCGACCGCAACGGCGGCCTCGACGTCGTGCGGGTGCGTGGGCTCGTGACGGGGTCGGACTGGAGCCAGCCGCACCTGATCCCGATCACCCAGGGCCAGCCGCGCGACGGCATGCTCGACCTGATCTTCCAGGCGAGCGCCCCCGCAGGCGCGGCCGGGCTTGGACCGTTCATGCCGGTCGAGGCGATCCTGCCGGTCGAGACAGGCCATCCCTACAAGGGCGTGCGCGTGCGCGGCGGCAACAATGCCATCTCGCTCAAGGCCATCCCGGGCTACGCCGAAGCGGCGGCGCCGAAGGAGGACTGCGCCAAGTGCATCGGCAAGTTCTTCGTCGCCAAGGGCGCCAACCCGCCGGCCGGCGCGGCCGCCGACAACGTCGTGCGTGAGGCCGACCTGCCCTACACGCTACGCATCATCAAGCCGACCGACGGCATTCCGAGCTATGCCCTCGATCCCAACCGCCTGACCTTGCTGCTGTCGGAAGACGGCCGCATCGTCGACGGCGCGTGGGACTGATCAGCGCGACGGATCAAGACGCGACGGATCAAGACAGGGGCGGCAGCGCGTGACGCAGCGCGCTGTTTGACAGCTGCAGCAGCCCGTCGAAGGGCTGGCCGAGCTCCAGGATGAGGTAGATCGCGGTCGCGGCTGTGAAGCCGCAGACCAGCAACACGACCACCAGGGTCGGGTTGGCCTTGGACGACATGCTGAAGCTCGCGAAGATGAAGCAGAGCCACAGCACCAGCACGGTTATGAAGGGCTTCGACAGGGTGTCCTGCGGCTGCGACAGCAAGGTGAGCCTTGTCTGCTCGATGTCGTTGCTGACAGCCAGCGCGCGCGACTTTATGGCGCCCTGCACCGGCGTCTTGGGGTCGAGCTGGCGCAGCTTGTAGAGCACCGTGTCTTCCTGCATTACCGGGCGCAGCAATTCGCCGGTCACAGGCGCGTCGTCGCGCCAGATCGCCGCGACCATCGAGGCGGCGTCGGTGCGCAAGGCGCGGCGCAGCGCGATGCTTTCCGGGCCGCCATATTCCTTCAGGAGCTGATCGAGCTCGACGACGCCGGCGGTCAGGCGGGCGACGTGGCTGTTGGTCGCCTCGTAGCTGCTGCGTGTCGAGGCAAAGAGCAGCGCCACCACCACGGCTGCCATGGTGCCGATCAGGGCGGTCGCCAGCCGGATCACGTCCTTGGAATCGCCGCTGAGATGGGAGTCCGGCAGCTTGTAGCGCAGGAAGAGGCCGCCGGCGATGCTGACCAGGATCAGCGCAAACGACGACAAGGCGATGATGACGGCCAACTTCTGCCCCCTCGAAATCGACAAAGCACTATAGACTAGCCGCCGCGTCATGGCCGCCGAACAACAATCCTATGACAGTGTGTCCGCAGATTACTTCGCCAGGCGCGGCCTGCGCCGCTACGCCGGCGTCGCCTCGCTGTGGGCGCTGGGCGTCGGCGCCGTCATCTCGGGCCACTATTCGGGATGGAATCTCGGACTGCTGGCCGGCGGCTGGGGCGGCCTCGCGCTCGCCACCCTCGTCATCGCCGCCATGTATCTCGGCCTTGTCTTCTGCATCGCTGAAATGGGCGCGGCGCTGCCGCATACCGGCGGTGCCTACTCGTTCGCCCGCGCCTCGATGGGACCGTGGGGCGGCTTCATCACCGGCCTTTGCGAAAACGTCGAGTACGTGCTGACGCCCGCCGTCGTCGTGTCCTTTCTCGCAACCTATCTCGCCGCCGTGTTCGACACGCCGGCTGCCTGGCTGCCGGCCTACTGGGTCGGCGGTTATGTCGTGTTCGTCGCGTTGAATGTCTTCGGCGTGGAACTTTCCTTTCGCGTCACGGTAATCGTCACCCTGGCCGCCCTGGCCTGCCTCGCGGTGTTCTGGATCTCGGCGCTGCCGGTCGCCGAATTCAGCCGCTATGCGCTCAACATCGGCGTCGGGCCAGACGGCGCGGCCGTCGAGCTGCCGCAGGGCAACGGCCCCTTGCTGCCGTTCGGGCTCGAGGGCGTGTTCAGGGCCTTGCCCTTCGCCGTCTGGCTGTTCCTCGCCATCGAGCAGCTGCCGCTGGCCGCCGAGGAATCGACCGATCCCAGCCGCGACATGCCGCGCGGCATCATCGCGGGGCTACTGACGCTGTTCGTCTCGGCCGGGCTCATCCTTTGGCTCAACCCGTCGGTGGCGCCGGGCGCCTTCAAGCTCGCGGTCTCGGGCGAGCCGTTGCTCGACGGCTTCCGCGCCACCTTCGGCGAGGGCTTGGCCAAGCTTCTGGCACTGGTGGCCTGCGTCGGGCTGATCGCCTCCTTCCACACCATCCTGTTCGCCAAGGGGCGGCAGATCTATTCGCTGTCGCGCGCCGGCTACTTCCCGCGCTTCCTGTCGATCACCCATGCTCGGCACAAGACGCCCTACGTCGCGCTGATCGCAGGCTCGGCATTGGCGCTCGTCATCATGTTCGTGCTGTGGTTCGGCATGGGCGCCGAGAAGGGCGCCGCCGCCATCCAGGGCATGCTGCTCAACATGGCCGTGGCGGGCGCCATGCTATCCTATCTCCTGCAGGCTATAAGCTTCATCGTGCTGCGCCGCCGCCTGCCCGGCCTCAAGCGTCCTTATCGCTCGCCGCTCGGCGTCGCCGGCGCCGTGGTCACGCTGGTGATCGCGATCGTCACGCTGGTGTTCCAGCTCCTCGATCCGATCTTCGCCGCCGGCGTCTTCTGGGTCGGCGTGTGGTTCGTGCTGGGCGTCATCTGGTTCGCCCTGGTCGGCCAGAACCGCCTGGTCAAGGCGCCGGAAGAGGCTTTCGCAATCGAGGCTTCCCGCCGGTGAGCTGCATGATGGTCCTGGCGTTGAACAGGTTTTTAGACGGCTCGCTGCCCGCCAGCACGTTCATCAGCTGCTGGATCAGCTCGGGCCGCCGCCCTATCTCGGCATAAAGCGGCGCCAACGGCGCCGGATCCTTGAGCGACGCTGACTGCACCGTGTAATCGAACACCGGGCCGGTCGTCTCCCACAGCGCCTGCTGGTAGCCGGCGAGTGCTGCGTCCATGCCGCCGTCCAAGCCGGTATCGATCGCTTCGGCCAGAAGATCGGCGCCGAGAAAGGCGTCACCGATTCCCATGCCTGTCAGCGGATCGCGGTGATAGGCGGCATCGCCGACCAGCGCCCAGCCCTCGCCCCAGCAGCGATGATAGCGATTGGGCAGGCGATGCGTGCCTTTGAACGGCGTCGCCCGCCGGCCCGCGCGCACGCGATCGAGCAGCGACGCATCGAGGCCCGCAAGATAGACCGCCTCGGTGTCGGCCTTGTAAGCGGGCCATTCGCCGTTGCTCCGGCCGACCCAGATGCAGGTGAGACCGTCGTGCGTGGGAAAGACCAGCACGTCGCGGCCGTGGCGCAGATAGAATTCCACGCCGTCGGTCGGCACGCCTTCCCAGTAGGCATAGAAGCCGCAGGTCAACGACGGATGCGAGCGTTCGAGGCCGGCCATCACCGCATCGGCAACGCCGGAGGTCAGGCCGTCGGCGCCGACGACCAGCGCCGCGCGCTCCTCGCGCATCCCGTCAGGCCCCGCCAACCGCACGCCGACGACGCGATCGCCCTCGCGCGCGACCTCGCGCATCAGGGTACGCTCGCGTATCTCCGCGCCGGCACGGCGGGCAGCGTCGACCAGCAGCGCATCGAGCACGGTACGGCGCGGACAGTACATGACCGCCGTGCCGTCGACGGGCTCGGGCCGGCCCTGTAATCGAGCGTCGCCGAAGTAGATGTGCACCTTCTCGATCGCCGGGCAGCCGGTCGCCGCCAGCGCCTCGAGCAGGTCCCACTTGGCGAGGAACGCCGTGGTCCGGGGCCACATGAAATGGGTCGACACAGTGTCGCTGGGAAACTGGGCGCGATCGACGGCGAGCACGCGCCGGCCCTTGCGCGCCAGCAGCATCGCCAGCGGCGCGCCGGCGCAGCGCGCGCCAATGACGATGACGTCGTAGCTGGGCATCGATGGATCATGCCTGCTGGGGGCGCGCCACTCCAGTGGCGCGTCCCAGGGAAGATTAGAGGCCGGTTGAAGCGACCTTGCTTTCCCGCGTGCGCTCCTCGAGGGAGCGCGCGACCTGCTTCTTGAAGCGATCCATGTCGAGGCCGCGCAATTGCATGGCCTTGAGCTCAGGGTGATTGATCGGATTGACGGGCTTGCCGTTGTCCAAAACTTCGAAGTGCAGATGCGCGCCGGTCGAGCGGCCCGTGCTGCCGACGAAGCCGATCAATTCGCCGCGCACCACGGATTCGCCAGGTTCGATGCCCGGCGCGAAGGCCATGAGATGGCCGTAGACAGTCGCGAGCTTGCCGCCATGCTCGATACGGATCCAGTTGCCGTAGCGACCGTTGGGTGCCGCTCCCACGACGACGCCGTCGGCTGCGGCATAGACCGGCGTGCCGGCCGGCGCCACGAGGTCGACGCCTTCATGCATGAACAGGGCGCCGCGTGGGGTAACCTTGGGCGTCGCCGATCCGAAGCCTCCGTAGGGAGCAAGACCGAACGACGCGCCGAGTGGCGTCGCCATGTTGAACGACCCGCCATTGCCGCTCGTGCCGCCGGTCGGCAGGCCCGGCGGCAGCGGCTTGCTGCGCATGGGGCCGCCCATCGGCGCAGACTTGCCGGTCGCGGCGAGCGGCGGCGGCTGGTCGAAGGGATCGGCGCGCAATCCGAAGCCCGATGAGACGGAGATGGTGTCGAGCGGCATACGCATTGACGGCGGTGTCGCCGACAGGCCGTTGGTGAACCACAGACGCTCGACCTTGTCATGTGTGCGGAAGCGATGGACGGCGACGGGGCCGCGTGAAGCGAGCGTGAGTTCGGCCCACAGGACGCGGCCGACGCCGATCGCCGCGCCTTCCGCCGTGAACGCCTGCTCGTAGCGCACATGAAGCCGATCACCGGCCTTGACGTCGCGCTGCAAGTTCACGGTCGCCGTGAACGCGCGCAGCGCCTCCAGCATGGTGGCAGCCGGCACCCCCAGATCGAGCAGAGCCTGATCAAGCGATGTCTTGACGACGGCGCTGGTCGCGATCTCCCGCGTGAAGACCTGATAGGCGAAGAGGCGCGCCTCCTCGTCCGTCGAGCCGAGAAGCTGCTCCTCGGCAACGCGCGCCTCATCGGCCGGCGCACCATCGGCGGCCAGACTGAGGGACACGGAACCGAGGAAGAACGAAGCGGCGAACGCCGCGACGTGCGAGGCCTTCTTCATAGCTTCTCTGTCTGAAGCGAAATCACTCAGGATGCCAGTGGAGTTTCGTGACCACGTCGTCTCTGCGCGACTCTGGCACACTCAGGGGGTCGGCTTGAAGGCCTTTACGCGCCGTTCTGCCTCGCTGATTTGCGCAGGGCTCATGCGCTTGGCGAGGGTGGCAAGGTCCTTGTGGGCCTGGTCCAGCCGGTCCTGGTTCTTGGCGGTGTAACCCTTGATGCCGAGCGTCAGCCACTTGTAGGCCTCCACGTCGTCCCGTGGCGGAATGCCTTCGCCGAAGCCCAGCATGAAGCCGATATCGTTCTGCGCCCGGGCATAGCCCTGGTTCGCCGCCAGCGTATAAAGTCTGGCTGCCTCCTTGTGATCGCGCGGCACGCCCTCGCCGCTCCAGTACATGGCGCCGAGCAGCGTGCGCGCTTCGGCATTGCCCTTGCCGGCCCACACCTTCCAGATCCGCGCGGCCGTCGCCATGTCCTTCTGCTCGTAGGCGCCGGCCGCCTTCTTCATGTCGGCTTCGAGGGTTTGGGCAGCGACAGGAGCCGACGCGAGGAGAAGCGCCGCCAGGGCCGAGACGATCAATTTCATCCGGTCAGATATTGCCCGGCCGCGCCGCCAGTGCAACCGGCGCCGCTGTCCGGCGTTCTGCTGCAAAATCCATGGAGGAAAACGACATGGCCGACATCGTACAGGATCCGCGGCTTACCGACCGGGATCTGAGCGCCCACCAGCAGACCTTCCACGGCTTCAGCAAGCTCATCCTGTTCGCCATCCTTCACATCGGCCTGGTGCTGGGCTGCCTGGCGCTGGCCTTCCTCGGCAACGCGCCGGTCATCGCCACGCTGTTAGGCGTCGGCGGCACGCTGGCCCTCCTCGCCGTATTCGCCATCACCTGACGTTCAGTCGAGCGTGACGCGATAGCGGCTGATCGCGAGCGTCGACACGACCAGCAGGATCGCCACCAACGCCGCCAGCTCGGTCGAGATACTGGGGAAGCCCGCGCCCTTCAGCATCAGGCCACGCACGATGCGCATGAAATGCGTCGCCGGCAGTATCTCGCCGATCCATTGCGCCCACACCGGCATGCCGCGGAACGGGAACATGAAGCCCGACAGCAGGATCGAGGGCAGCAGCAGGAACACCGATGCCTGCATGGCCTGCAGCTGGTTCTGGGTCACCGTCGAGATGGTGAAGCCGATCGCGAGGTTGGCAGTGATGAACAGCGCCGTCCCCAGGCAGAACAGCATGAAACTGCCCTGCACGCCGACGCCGAACAGCAGCCACGACACCAGCAGGATCACCGTCACCTGGACCGCGCCGATGGCGATATACGGCGCAATCTTGCCGACCATGACCTCGAGCGGCCGTACCGGCATGGCCAAGAGGTTCTCCATCGTGCCGCGTTCGCGCTCGCGGGTGACGGCGAGCGCCGTCATCATCACCATGGTCTGGGTCAGGATCACGGCCAGCAGGCCCGGCACCACGTTCAGGTTCGACTTGCCTTCGGGGTTGTAGCGGCGCTGGAGCACGACATCGACGGAATCGGCGGCATTGCGCAGGGGACTGAGCGGGCCGACCAGGTCGCGCGCCAGCGCCTGCTCGATGGCGGGCTTGGCGGCGGCCAGTGGATTGGCCGCCGCCATCGGATCGGTGGCATCGGCATCGATCAGCACCTGGGCGCGCTCGCCGCGCACCAGCCGGCGCGTGAAGTCGGACGGGATGGTGACGACGAACTGCACCTGGCCGCTCTGCAGCAGCTCATTGGCCTCGGCCTCGCTCCTGGGCTGGTGGGTGAAGCGCATGTAGCCGGTGTTGGCCAGCGCCGACAGGATGGTGCGTGTGATCTGGCTCTGGTCGGCCGCAACCACGGCAGTCGGCAGGCGATGCGGATCGGTGTCGATGGCGTAGCCGAACAGCAGCAACTGCATGATCGGCAGGCCGAACATCATGGCAAAGGTCAGCCGGTCGCGCCCGAGCTGACGCACTTCCTTGGTGATGATGGCGCCGAGGCGGCGAAGGAAGCCTCGGGAGCGCGGCGCTCTGGCCCGCTCATGATGCGGGCCGGAGGCCCGCGCTCCCATGACGTCAGGCATCGATGGCATTGTCGCGTGCCTTTCCCATGAGATGGATGAAGATGTCTTCGAGCGTGGGTTCGGCTTCTTCCCATTTGATCGCAGAATCGGCGCGATAGGGCTCGATGGCCTTGAGCAACGCCTCGCGCTCGGGACCGCAGACGTGCAGCGTCGTGCCGAAGGCCGCTGCGGCGGTGACGCCCGGCGCATCGCGCAGCCTCACCGCCAGCCGGTCGGCGCCCGGGCCGGAGGCGACGAAGGCGATCAGGCCCGATGCCTTGATGATCTCCTGGGCGGTGCCACGCGCCATCAGCTCGCCGTAGGCGATATACGCGATCTCGTGACAGCGTTCGGCCTCATCCATGTAGTGCGTCGACACCAGCACGGTGATGCCCTGCGCGGCATAGGCGTGGATCTCGTCCCAGAAGGCGCGCCGCGCCTTGGGATCGACCCCGGCCGTCGGCTCGTCGAGCAGCAGCAGGCGCGGCTCGTGCAGCACGCAGGCGGCCAGGGCCAGGCGCTGCTTCCAGCCGCCCGACAAGGAACCGGCCAGCTGGTGCTGCCGCGTCGTCAGCTCCAGCCGCTCCAGCGAGCCATCGATCCTCTGCTTCAGCCGGTCGAGCCCATAGACGCGGCCGACGAACTCGAGGTTCTCGCGGATGGTGAGATCCTCGTAGAGACCGAATCGCTGGGTCATGTAGCCGGTCTGGCGCTTGATGGCTTCGCGCTCGCGCACCAGGTCGTAGCCCAGACACGTGCCGCCGCCACCGTCGGGCGTCAGCAGGCCGCAGATCATGCGCAAGGTCGTGGTCTTGCCCGAGCCGTTGGGTCCCAGGAAGCCGCAGATGCGGCCCTGCTCGACCGCCAGGTTGACATGGTCGACGACGGTGCGCGCGCCGTAGCGCTTCACCAGGTCGTGCACATCGATCGCGAGAGTCATGCGCCGCCCTCCGCGAAGGGCGCGACGCTGACCGGCAGGCCGGGCGCCAACGCTATGTTGTCCGGCACCTTGTCGGGCCGCGCCTCGATCAGGAACACCAGCTTGGTCCGGGCGCTCTGCGAGTAGATCACCGGTGGCGTGTATTCCGCGCGAGGCGAGACGTAGATGATGCTGGCCTTCATGTCCGGCGGACAGCCGTCGCAGGTGAAGCTCACCTTGCGACCGATGCGCGCCTTGGCGATATCCTCCTCGGGCACGAAGAAGCGCAGCTTCACGCGCGAGGCCGGCAACAGAGACACGACGGGCGTGCCCGCCGGCACCCATTCGCCGACATTGAAGAAGGTGTTCTCGACCAGCGCATCCTCGGGCGCCACCGGCATCAGGTCGGCCAGCTTCTTCCTCGCCTGCGCGAGATTGGCTTCGTTCTGGACGATCAGCGCAGCCGCAGCCGCGATCTCGGCCTGACGCGCGGACAGGTCGCCGACGCGCTCCTGCGCTGCCAGCGAGGCGAGCCGCGCACGCAACTGATTGACCTGCGATTCGGCCTGGTCGTAGGCTTGGCGCGTCGTGAAGCCCTTCGGCAGCAGCTCCGTCTGGCGCTTCAGCTCTAGCTCGGCCATCGCCAGGCTGGCCTCGGCCTCGCGGCGCTGGGCGCGGACCACGTCCTGCTCCTCCGGGCGCTTGCCGGTCAGCATGTTCTCATGCCGCGCCTTGGTCTCGGCCAGAGCCGCCTCGGCACGCGCCACTTCCGAGCGCGCCACCGTCGGATCGATGACGAACAGCCGGTCGCCCTTCTTGACGTGACCGCCGCGATCGACCGGCCGCTCGAGCAGCTGGCCCGCGACCGGCGGCGCGATCAGGCTGGTCTCGCCCTCGACATAGCCGAGATAGCGGCCGTCATCCTCCTGGATGCCCAGCAGGCCGAACAACGGCGGCTGCCAGTAGCCGCGCGTCACCAGGCCGACGGCAAGCAGCACGACGAGGACGATGAAGATCGCGCGTTTGGGCGGGGCTTTCATGATGCACCGGCTTTCTCCTGGCCCGGCTCGGGCCTCAACGCGTGCAACATGAGATCGGCGTGGTGGCGGGCGAGCGCCTTGATATCGAGCTTCTCGGCGCCGATCGGCTCGAACACCGTGCGCCAGACGCCGGCCAGCAGCATGGCGCCCATGATCGAGCGCACCGTCAGGCCGGGATCGACGCGGCGGAACTCGCCCTGGTCGATGCCGCGCACGATCAGGCCTTCGAGCAACGGGATGCCGCGGCCGATCACCTCCTTCAGATAGAAGCGGCCGATCTCGGGAAAGGCGCGCGATTCGGCGATCACCAGCTTGGCGACCGAGGCCATCGGCGTCTCCTCGATGCGGCTCGCCATGAATTCGAGGATGCGCGGCAGCAACGGCGCGACCGGACCGTGATGCGCGCTCACCATCGCCGCCACCGTGCCGAGATTGACCGCCACTGCCTGGCGCACCACGCCCTGGAACAGAGCGGTCTTGTCCTCGAAGTACAGATAGATCGCCGCCTTCGACAGGCCGGCGCGTTCAGCGACGTCGTCCAGCCGCGTCGCCGCGAAGCCCTTCTCGACGAAGAGGGCCAGCGCAGCATCGATGATCTCGCCCGGACGCTCGGTCGGGGCGCGGCGTTGCTTGGCGGCCTTCATACAACTAACTTACTGGTCAGTTAGTTGTGAATCAAGAGTTCGAAGCCTTATTTTTCGGGGCTTTTCCCGAAGGCGCGGAGACACAATCCATGGTGTCTCCGCTGCCGCCGGACGGCCGGTCAGCCCGGCATCTTGTCGATGAAGCCTACGATCGAGGCGAGTTTGCCGTCGGTCGCCAGGGTGGCGAAGTCGACACCCTCGACCACAGACGGCCCCGCCACCGGCCCGAGCGACCAGGCGAAGCGCACGGCGTTGTTGTGGCTGTCGACCTTGGAGATGCGCTTCAGCACGAAGCCCGGGAACTTGGCCTGCACGCCGGCGAGCATGGCGTCGAGACCGGCATGGCCGTCGCTCACCATCACCGGATCGCGATAGCTGGCATTGGCGGCGCACGATGCCGCCAAGGCGGACTTGCGCCGGCCGGGATCGGTCTCGTTCCAGCTCGCGATGTAGCTTTCGACGACGGATTCGATGTTGGACATGACTGTCTCCTTCAAGCGTTGCGACGGCCGAAGAAGAGCGCGAAAGCGACGGGCTGGCGATTTCGTCGGAGGTAATCACCGGCCATAATGCCGGCATGCCCTTTCATCGCCGATCCATCATTGCCGCCGCATTGGCCGCGTCCGCCCTTCTCCCGTTCGCGGCCCACGCCCAATCCGAGGACATGCTCGAGAAGGTCGAGATCCTGCTCGACTGGAGAGCGCTGCCGACCTACGCCGGCTTCTATCTCGCGCGCGCGATGGGCGCCTTCGAGCGCCGCGGCCTTGAGGTGGCGTTCGCCGAAACTCAGGGCGCGATGAGCTCGGCGGCGATGATCGGCGAGGGCAAGCCGTACTGGATCGGCTCGTCGAGCGGCATCGCCACCGCGATCGGCCGCGCCAAGGGCCAGCCCATCAAGAGCCTCGCCGTCTACTATCCCAAGTCGCCGACGGTGATCTTCACCCGCACCGAGGACCGCATCGCCCATCCGCGCGACCTCTACGGCAAGACGCTGGGCCTGGTGCCGGGCAGCATCACCAACGAGGAGCTGCGCGCGCTCATCGCCGCCAACAAGCTCGATCGCAGCAAGATCAAGGAAACCACCGTCGAGTGGAACGCCTATGCCCTGGTCGACAAGAAGGTCGATGCCCTGATCGACTATGACGAGATGGCGCCGTCCGAGCTGATAGCCGAGGGCCGCCGCATCACCATGATCCGGCTGAGCGACTTCGGCGTGCGCGCCTACAGCCTGAACCTGATCGTCAATGACGCGGCCTGGGCCGATCCGGCGAGGCGCGCCATTGCCGAGAAGATCGTCGATGCCGTGCAGGAAGGCTACAACATGGTGAGGGAGCGGCCGGGCGACGCCGCCACCCACTTCTCCAACCTCTTCCCCAGGCTGGCGCCGCGCTTCGTCGACCGCAGCATGGTGACGGTGTCCCAGCAGCTCTCCGGACCGCCGACCGGCATCCAGACGCACGCCGGCTGGGAGGCGACGATCAAGACGCTCGAATCGCTGAGCCTGCTCGCCAAGCCCATCACGGTCGACGAGGTCGCGATCTTCAACTAGGTCGTGTTCATAGGCCACGGGTGCTTGACACAGTTTTGAACGCTTGAAAGATTCGTAGACCTCGCGTTGGTTGAGCGACTTGGCGTTCCCCGCGTCGCGCCTATCCTTTCAATAGGTTCATCCCGGCTTTTGAAGAGTTGAGGAAAGCGAAATACCGGCACTACGTCACGCAAGAGCTGCTGCCACCCCAAGGAGCAAGCAAATGAGGAAACTCCAACTCCTTCTTGCTTTGATGCTCACCGTTTCGATGGCCATGGCCGCGGTTGCTGGTCCGACCGAGGAGGCAAACGCCGTGGTCGACCGCTGGGCGACGACTTTCAGCACCAATGATCCTGACGAGCTGTCCAAGATCTATTGGTCCGATGGCACTCTTCTTGGAACGACAAGTCCAGTCATGTCGGAAGGGACTGAGGCCATCCTGAAGTACTTTTCGCCCTTGAAGGGCAGTGGCTTCAAGAACGTGATCGGCGAAAGGCGCACCACCGTCCTGAGTGACGGCGCGGTGGTGGTCGCAGGCTTTTACGAGTTCAGCCGCCTGCAGGATGGAAAGACAGTGGCTACTCCGGCGCGCTTCACCATGGTGCTCGTCAAGCGGGACGGTACATGGCGAATCGCTCATCATCATTCATCGCCACATGTTCAGCCCAAAAACTGAGCAAGCTACTGAGAGGGAGCGATCTCCAACCACCGGCCGAGGGCCAGGGCGGCGCCGATAATGGCGACGATGCGCAAGCCGATGTGAACGGCGAGGATGGGGCGCAGGTCGCCAGCGCCCGACCAGGCCATGGCGTTGAAGCCGATGCTCACGATTTCATAGGCGATCAGGACGCCAAGCGCGGGCCTTGAACGGCTGACGCAACCCCACGCGACGATGGCGAGGACGATCGCAGTCTCCAAGCCGACCTCGATCAAGGTCTGGGCGCCGCCTCCGGCCGCCAGAGCCATGACCGTGCCGATGAAGAACCAGATCCCGTGGCCTCCAGCGACGGCAAGCGGCAGGACAAGACGGGGATGCAGGCCGAGCCTGGTGAAGATCCACCAGCAGGCCGCTACGGACAGCGCCGGTATGAGGACGAGCAGGCCGACATAGCGCAGGCCGGCGATGCCGATGATAGCGCCGACGACAAGGACCACGATCTGTTTTCCGGTCATCACCGCGCCCTATCCTGCCGCCCGTGCAGGCAGACGGCTGGCTTCGCGGCCGCCGCCGAAGCGGTTGGCGACCGCCACGACCACGGTGGTGATGGCCACCATCGTGAGGCTGAGCACGGCGATAGCGCCGACGTCGCCGCTTTCCTTGAGGTCGAAGATCAGGACCGACAGCACCTTGGTCTCCGAGGTGAACAGGATCACCGCAGCAGACAGCTCGCGGATCACGGCGACGAAGACGAAGCACCAGGTGGCAATCACCGCCGAACGCAGCAACGGCGCGGTGATATCGGCCAGGGTGCGCAGGCGCGAGGCGCCCAGCATGCGGCCGGCCTCCTCGAGCTCGGGATGGACGGCGTGGAAGGCCGAGGAGAGCTGCTGGTAGGCCGCCGGCAATTCGATGGTGATGAAGGCAATCAGCAGGATCCACAGGGTGCCGTAGAGCGTGAGCGGCGGACGCGTATAGGCGAGGAACAGGCCGACACCCAGGACGATGCCCGGGATCGCAAGCGGCGCCGTGGCCAGGAAGGCAAGCACTCGATGACCGGTCACGGCGCGGCGGGAGACGATATAGGCGATCAGAAGCGCCAGGAGCGCGCCCAGGGTCGCCGACAGGGTCGCGAGCAGGAAGGTGTTCTTGAGCGCCGGCATGGTCGAGCTGAGCTCGAGGAAAGTGAAGCGCACATTGTGCAGCGTGATGGTATCGAGCGTGACCAGCCGCGAGGCGACGCGCGAGAAGGCAGAATTGAACAACGCCGCATAGGGCAGGAACAGCGGCATGGCCAGTATCAGCAACGCCAGCGCCGCCGCCGGCCAGCGCCAGGCGCCCAGCCGCACCAGGCGCGGCTCGCCGTACTTGCCGCCCAGCACGGCATAGCCGCGCCGGCCGAGCGCCAGCGCCTGGCCGCGCAGCAGCAGGATCGTCAGCAGCAGCAGCGGCAGCGAGGCCGCGGCAGCGAGCTCGGGCTTGGGCGGGAACTGGAACAGGCTCCAGATGCGGGTGGTGAGCGTGTGGAAGCCCGCCGGGATGGCAAGGATGGCGGGCGAGCCGAACAGGTTCAGCGCCTGCAGGAAGGCGACCAGGGCGCCGGCCAGCAGGGTCGGCAGCGCCAGCGGCACGGTGATGCGCCGCGCCGTCTGCCAGGTCTTCGCTCCCAGCATCGACGAGGCGTCCTCGAGCTCGCCCGGCATGCGATCGAGCGCATTGGCCAACAGGATGAAGACGTAGGGAAAGGTGTAGCAGGCGATGACGAAGATCAGGCCGGTGAGGCTGTAGATGTCGAGAAGCGCCTCGTCGGCAGGCATGCCGGTCATGCTGCGCCAGAGCTGGTTCAGCAGGCCCGAGTTGGGCGCCGCCAGCATCTCCCAGGCGATGGCGCCAACGAAGGGCGGCGTGACCAGGCTCGCCATGACCAGCGTGCGCACAATGCGGCGGATCGGCATGTCGGTGCGCGCCACCAGCCAGCCCAAGGGCGCCGCGACGAGGCAGCAGATCGTGCTCACCGAGACGGCGATGATCAGGGTGGTGATCAGCGGATCGACGAAGCTCGGATCGGTGAACAGGGTGACGAAGTTGCCGAGCGTCACCGCGCCCTGCTTGTCCGACAGGCTGTAGGCGATCAGCCAGCCCATCGGCAGCACGATCATCACCGCGAGCAGCGCGGTGACGGCGAGCAGGACGGGACGCGAAAGATCGAACCGGAGCGCGGACCTCCAGGTCCGCTCTTCCGGAATCGATGAGCGGACCTGGAGGTCCGCGCTCCCGGCCTCAGACCTTGAAGATCCGGGCATACTTCGCCTTGATTTCGTCGGCCGTCTTCTCGACTTCGACCGGGTCCTCGCGCAGGGTCTTGATCGAGGAAAGCGGCGGGCGGCCAGCCTTGGCCTTGACCTTCAGGTTGGCCGGATACTGGCCGCTCAGGTTGACGATGAACTCCTGGCCCTCGCCCGACATGATCCAGGCGAACAGCAGCCGCGCGGCGTTGGGGTTGGGCGCCGCCTTGAACACCGCCATCGGGTTGGAGATCAGCGGCGTGCCCTCGACGGGATACACCACCTCGATCGGCACGCCGCGCTCGCGCGCCATCCAGAACAGGTAGTCGCTGCCATCGACGGCGACGGCGCGCTCGCCCGCCTCGAGCTTCTTGGGCGGCTCGGTGGCCGACTGGACCTGCATCACCTTCTGCTTGGCGAGCTTCTCGAAATAGCCCCAGCCCAGCTCGCGTGCGACCTGCTGGGTGGCCGTCATGATGGTGCCGGAGTAGCCGGGATGGCCCTTCACCAGCTTGCCGGCATATTTCGGATCGAGCAGGTCGTTAAATGCCTTGGGCGCATCTTCTGGCTTCACCAAGCCGATATTGTAGGCCATGGGTGACAGGTGGGTGCGCTGGTTGGCGAAGGCGCCGTCGGGATCGCGCATCTCGGGCGCCACGTTCTCGGCGATGTCCACCGTCACGTACGGCTGCAGCCAACCCTCGCGCTTCCAGGTGATGAAGTGCGCCGCATCGGAGCTGTTCACCACGTCGCAGCGCTTGATGTTGCTCGCCGTCTCCTGGGCGAGGCGGTTGAACAGGCGCTCGGCGCCGGTTCGCTCGACGGCGACCTTGATACCGGGGAATTTGGCCTCGAAGGCCTTGGCCATCGGCTCGGCGACGGAAAGGTCCATCGCCGTGTAATAGGAGACCTTGCCCTCCTTCTTGGCGGCCTCGATCAGCGCCGGCGTGATCGTCTCGGCCGGCGGCGCGGCGGACACGATACGCGCGCCGAAAGGCAGAAGGGCGGCGGCTCCAAGCAGCGTACGACGGCGCATGATCATACCTTGAACAGCTTGAGATAGCGGGCCTTGATGTCGTCGGCCTGATCGGCGACGGCGGCGGCGTCCTCGCGCAGCGTCTTGATGTCTGAAAGCTTCTTGCGCTCGGGCCGGTCCCTGACGAGCGGATGCACCGAACGCAAGGCGCCGACCTCGACATTGAGCTGCTGCGCTTCGGCCGTCATCGACCAGGCGTAGAACAAACGCGCGGCGTTGGGGTTGGCTGCACGCGCCAGCACGGCCGACGGGCCGGTGATCAACGGCGTACCCTCGACGGCATAGACCTCCTCGATGGGCTCGCCGCGAGACTGCAGCAGGTTGACCATGTACTCGGTGCCGTCGGCCATCACGGCGCGCTCGCCGGCCGTAACCTTCTTCGGCGGATCGGCGGCCGACTGGACCTGCATGACCTTCTGCTTGGCCAGTTTCTCGAAATAGGACCAGCCGAGATCGCGGCTGAGCTGCTGGGTCGCCGTCATGATGGTGCCCGAGTAGCCCGGATGCGCCTTGACGATCTTGCCCACCCATTTGGGGTCGAGGAGATCGTTGAACCCCTTGGGCGCGTCCTCGGCCTTCACCTGGCTGGTGTTGTAGGCGATGGGTGACAGCGTCACCCGCCACGAGGCGTACATGCCGTCGGGATCCCAATGTTCCTTGGGAAAATACTTGGCGACATCCTCGGGCAGGAAGGAGGCCAGCATCGAAGCGCGTTTCCAGATGATGAGGTGCGCGGCGTCGGAGCTGTTCACCACGTCGCAATTGTAGATCTTGCTCTGATATTCCTGGCCGATGCGCTGGAAGATGCGTTCGGCGCCCGAGCGCTCGACCTTCATGCTGACGCCGGGATAGGCCGCCTCGAAGGCTTTCGCGATCTTCTCCGCCACCGGCAGGTCGACCGAGGTGTACCAGGAAAGCTTGCCCTCTTTCTTGGCAGCCTCGATCAGCGCCGGCGTGATCTTCTGCGCCTGGGGAGCGGCACGAACCTGGACGCTGAACGAACCAGTGGCGATCGCAGCCGAACCCGCCAGCACGCTCCGTCGCGTGGGCCGCCCCCTGAGCGTGCTCGTCATGTCATTCCTCCGCCAATGCCCGGCATTGTTCCGCCGGAAGGTGCAACCACACCGCTTGGCCCGGCGCGATGTTACGGCCGGGCGGCGCCGTCACGCGCAGTTCGGTCTTGTCGTCGAGCGCCACGGTGAAATCGCGCACCGAGCCGAGGAAGACCTGCCGCGTCACGACGGCGGGAAGATGATTGTCGGCCGATTGCGGCTTCTCGTTGGCGATGGTGATCTCGTGCTGGCGCACCGACAGCGCCACCGGCCGGCCCACCTGCAGGGACCGCCCCGTGATGCGCAACGGCGCACCCGCGACCGACACCCGCGCATTGTCGATCGCCGAGCCGCGCAGGATGTTGGAACCGCCGATGAAGCGGGCGACGAACTCCGAGCGCGGCCGGCCGTAGATCTCCTCCGGCGGGCCGAGCTGCTCGACCTTGCCGTGGTTCATGACGGCGATCAGGTCGGCCGTGGTCATGGCCTCGGCCTGGTCGTGCGTCACGTAGACTGTGGTGTAGCGGTACTGATCGTGCAGACGGCGGATCTCGAAACGCATCTCTTCGCGCAGGTTGGCATCGAGGTTCGAAAGTGGCTCATCGAGCAGCAATGTCTCGGGCTCGACCACCAGCGCTCGCGCCAGCGAGACGCGTTGCTGCTGGCCGCCCGACAATTCGCCGGGATAGCGATCCGCCAGCGCCTCGAGGTGGGCCGTCGACAGGATGGCCTTGAGCTTGGCGTCGATGACGGCCCTGTCGAGCTTCCGGATCTTCAGGCCATAGGCCACGTTCTCGGCCACCGTCATGTGCGGCCACAGCGCATAGCTCTGGAAGATCATCGACATGTTGCGACCTTCCGGTGGCACCGTGCGCTGGGGCGAGGACAGGACCTTGCCGCCCACCACGATTTCGCCTGCCGAGGGCTCGATGAAGCCCGCGATCAGGCGCAGCGTCGTGGTCTTGCCGCAGCCCGACGGCCCCAGAAGGCAGACGAGCTGGCCATGCTCGATGCGCAGCGAAACATCCACCACCGCGGTCGTTTGGCCATAGCGTTTGGTGAGGCCTTTCAGCTCAACTGCGGCCACGTTTCCTCCCTGTCGCACACCTTATTCAAATCGCCGGACGCGCGCTATATTGCCGGCCACATCTGAAGGATCGGTCAAATGCAGGAACAGAAAATCTACGGACGGCGCGAGGGCGCTGTCGGCCATGTCGTGTTCAACAATCCGGCCAAGTTGAATGCCGTGTCGCTCGACATGTGGGACGGCTTCGTCGGCCTCCTGAAGGACTACGCCAAGGACCCCGAGGTACGCTGCGTCGTGGTGAGCGGCGCCGGTGGCAAGGCCTTCGTATCCGGCGCCGATATCTCCAAGTTCGAGACCGAGCGCGCCAACGCCGAGGCGCAGGTCCGCTACGACGCGATCTCCAAGGAAGGCTACGAGGCGCTCTACGATTTTCCCAAGCCGACCATCGCCAAGATCACCGGCTATTGCATCGGCGGCGGCATGAATCTCGCCGCCTGCTGCGACCTGCGCTACTGCAACGAAGGCGCGCGCTTCGGCGTGCCCGCGGCCAAGCTCGGCCTGGGCTACGGCTTCCTGCGCATCGAGCGGCTGTCGCGCATCATCGGCCTGTCGCGCTCGATGGAGTTCCTGTTCACCGCCAAGCAATATTCGGCGGAAGAAGCCTACGAGATGGGCCTGGTGAACGGCGTGGCGCCCGATGCCGAACTCGACTCGATGATCAACAACATCACCGGCGCCATCGCCCAGAACGCGCCGCTCACCATTGCCCTCGCCAAGGCCGCCGCACGCGAGATCGCCAAGCCGGAATCCCAGCAGGACCACAAGAAGCTCGACGTCATGGCCAAGGCCTGCTTCGACAGCGAGGATTTCAAGGAAGGCCGCCGCGCCTTCATGGAGAAGCGGAAGCCGGCTTTCAAAGGACGTTAGTCTTCCGGACCGCGGGCCTCCGGCCCGCTTATTCTCATAATGCGGGCCGGAGGCCCGCGCTCCCAGAGGAAACACCATGACCACCCTGCCTTTGTCCCATATCTCCGTCCTTGACCTGACGGCGCACCGCGCCGGTCCGACCGCGGTGCGCCAGCTCGCCGACTGGGGCGCGCATGTCATCAAGATCGAGGCCCCGGCCAGCGAGGGCACCGACGCCACGGGTGGTTCGCGCCACGGCTTCGACTTTCAGAACCTGCATCGCAACAAGAAGGCGATGACGCTGAACCTCAAGACTCCAGAGGGCCATGCGATCTTCATGAAGCTCGCCGAGAAGGCCGACGTCATCGTCGAGAACTACCGCTCCGACGTGAAGCATCGGCTCAAGGTCGACTACGACACGGTGGCCAAGATCAACCCGCGCATCGTCTACGGCTCGATCGCGGGCTTCGGCCAGAGCGGCCCCGACGCGGCGCGTCCCGGCGTCGACCAGATCGCGCAGGGCATGGGCGGCCTGATGTCGATCACCGGCGAGCCCGGCCGCGGACCGATGCGCGTCGGCATTCCCATCGCCGACCTCACCTCGGGCCTGCTGCTGGCCCAGGGCATCATCCTCGCCCTCTACAATCGCGAGCGCACCGGCAAGGGCCAATGGGTCCATACCTCGCTGATCGAAGCGCAGATCTTCATGCTCGACTTCCAGGCTTCGCGCTGGCTGATCAAGGGTGAGGTGCCCAAGCAGGCCGGCAACGATCATCCCACGGGCATCCCGACCGGTGTGTTCCCGACGGCCGACGGTCACATCAACATCGCCGCCTCCGGCCAGAACCTGTGGCAGCGCTGCGCCAAGGCCCTGGGCGCGCCGGAGCTCATAGACCATCCCGAGCATCTGACGGGACCATTGCGCTCACAGAACCGCAAGGCCGTGAACGAACGCATCGCCGCGATCACCCGGACCAAGCCTTCGGCCCACTGGCTGGAAGCCATGAACAAGGCCGGCGTGCCGTGCGGGCCGATCAACACCATCGACCAGACCTTCGCCGAGCCGCAGGTGAAGCACCTCGGCATCGCCCGAGCGGTCAAGCATCCCAAGCTCGGCGACATCAAGGTGGTCGGCCAGCCGATCAACCTGTCGGACGCGCCGCAGCCCAAGGAGCTGAAGCCCACGCCCGATCTCGGCGAGCACACCGAGGAGGTGCTGACGGGCCTGGGCTATGACGGCAAGGCGATCGCTGCCCTCAAGACGGCCGGCGTCATCTGATGGCTCATGCGAGGAAGGCCGCGCTGATCACCGGCGCGGGCCGCAACATCGGTCGCGCCTGCGTGCTGGGCTTGGCCGAGGACGGCTTCAACATCGTGCTCAACGGCTCGAGCGACCGCGCCGCCTGCGAGAGCGTCGCCAAGGAGGCCGAGAAGCTCGGCGCTGAGACGCTGGTGGTCATGGGCGATGTCGGCAAGGCCGAGGATTGCCAGCGCATCGCGGGCGAGGCGATCAAGCGCTTCGGCGCGGTCGACGCGCTGCTGAACAATGCGGCGCTGCGACCCAACAAGCCGTTCCTCGAAATGACCGAGGCCGAATGGCGACGGGTTATTTCGGTCGACCTCGACGCCGCGGTGTGGCTCGCGCGCGCCTGCCTGCCCGGCATGGTGCAGAAAGGCTGGGGCCGCATCGTCAATTTCGCGGGCATGAACGCCATCCACGGCCATGCCGGCCGCACGCCGGTGTCGGTCGCCAAGCACGGCGTGTGGGGCCTGACCAAGGCTCTGGCCATGGAGTTCGGGCCGAAGAACATCACGGTCAACACCATCTCCCCCGGCCCCATAGCACCGGATACCGAGGAGAAGAACGCGTCGGCCCAGGCCCGCGCGCAGTCGATCAGCCGCGTGCCGCTCGGCCGCATGGGCAAGCCGGCCGAGGTCGCCGCTGCGGCTCGGCTGCTGGTGTCGGAGGCGGGCGGCTACATCAACGGCCAGATGATCCAGGTGAACGGCGGCGGAGCGACCTGACGCGCCCCGGCATCATTCCATGGGCAGCCCGACCGTCTTCGCGATCCGGGTCCAGCGCTCGACCTCGTGGTTCACGAAGTCGGTGAAAGCGGCGCGGCTCTGCAGATCGGGCTCGGCGCCCTGCTCGGCCCAGATGTGCTTCACACTGGGATCGGCGAGCGCCGCCTGCACAGCGCCATGCAGCGTGTCGAGGATCGCAGCCGGCGTCGCCTCGGGCGCGAACAGGCCGTACCAAGTGCTGACATTGAAATCGGCCACGCCTGCCTGGGCGAAAGTCGGCACGTCGGGCAGCACAGGCTCGCGCTTGGGCGCCGCGACGGCCAGCGCGCGCAGGCGGCCGGACTGCACGTAGGACGCGACGGTGCTGAGCGGCGCGAAAGTCGCGTCGATCTGTCCGGCCATCATGTCCTGCAGCGCCGGTCCGCCGCCGCGATAGGGCACGTGCGTGAGCTGGATGCCTGTCCGCTGTTGCAGAAGCACGATGGCGAGATGCGGGATCGTGCCGAGGCCGGACGAGCCGATGTTGATCGCTCCCGGAGACTTGCGCGCCAGCGCGAGAAAGCTTGCCAGATCCTTGGCGTCGATCTTCGAAGGGTTGACGACCAGCGCCACCGGCACCTGGGCCAAGCCCGACACCGGCGCGAAGTCGCGCATCAGGTCGAAGCCCGATTCGGCATAGACGATCGAGGCGAAGGTCAGGCTGGGATTGACCACCAGCAGCGTGCAGCCGTCGGGCTTCGAGCGCGCCGCCGTCATGCCGCCGATCGTGCCGCCGGCGCCGCCGCGGTTCTCGACCACGACCGGCTGGCCCAGGCGTTCGCCGACGAAGGCCGCGACCGGCCGGGTGAAGATGTCGTTGGAACCGCCGGGCGGGAACGGCACGATCCAGTTCATCTGACGCGACGGGAAGTCGGCGGCACGAGCGGGGGCGGTCATGAGGCCCGTCACGCCGCCGGCAAAAACACCGGCCAGCGCGGTTCGACGAAGAAGGATCACGCGTTACTCCATCTTGATGTTGGCGGCCTTGGCGATGCGGCTCCAGCGCTCGCTGTCAGCGGCGACGAAGCGGGCGAAGTCGGCACGGCTTTCCGGTTCGACCCGGGCGCCCTGCTCGATCCACATCGCCTTGATCTTCTCCCCCTCGAGCGCGGCCTGCGTCGCGGCGTGCAGGCGATCGAGGATGGCGTCGGGTGTCTTCCTCGGTGCGAACAGGCCGAACCAGATGGTGGCGCGGAAATCCGGCAGACCCGCCTCGTCCATGGTCGGCACGTCGGGGAGCAAGGGTTCGCGGCGACGGCTGGCGACGCCGAGCGCGCGCAACTTGCCCGCCTTCACGTGCGGGGCGATGGCGCCCGCCACGACGAACGCGGCGGCGACCTGGCCGGCCAGCAGGTCCTGCAGCATCGGCGCGCCGCCGCGATAGGGCGCGTCGTTCAGCCTGGTGCCCGTCTTCTCCTCGAACAGGCCGATTGCCAGATGCGTGACAGAGCCGAGACCCGCCGAGCCGACGTCGATGCCGCTGGGCGCCTTCTTCGCCGCCGCGATGAAGTCTGCGAGTGTGGCGACGTTCAGCTTGGCCGGATTGACGACCAGCACATAGGGCACGCGAGCAACCGCGCTGATCGGCACGAAGTCGCGATCGAAATCGAAGCCGGTCTTGGCATAAACCTCCGATGCGTAGGTGAGCCCGGTGTCGCCCAACAGCAAGGTGTAGCCGTCGGCAGGCGCGCGGGCGGCCACAGCCGTGCCGACGGTCCCTCCGGCGCCGCTCTTGTTGTCGATCACGATCGACTGCTTCAAGAGATCGGCCATCGCCGCGGCGACCGGGCGGGCGAAGGTGTCCGAGCCGCCGCCCGCCGGATAGGGCACGATCATGGCGATGGTCTTGTCGGGCCAGCCGGCTGCGCGCGCAGCATCGGTCACACCAGCTGCCGTCAATCCCATGATCGTGGCGCGTCGCGAAAGAACGATCACATGCCCCCAATTTCGCCCAGCTTAGCGGCGCGCTTTGATTGTGGCCACCGCTCGCGTGTCCGTGCAGGTTGCCGTAATGTTGCAGTCAACGGCCGCCAAAAAGGTCGGGAGAACGACAAAGGTGTCGGGAGGAAATCAGGAGGCACGCGGTGCCACAGCTTTCGAGCGCCGCCACAGGACCACCAGCACAAGGGCGCCGGCGACGCCGAAGCCGGCAAAGGCAATGGCTATGGCGCCGACGATCAGGCTGAACATCCCGCCGAGCATGCCCTGCTCGATGGCCAGCACCGCCTTGGGTTCGTTGCGGCCACCGGCCAGGTCGGCCGCCAGCCGATATCGACCCGGACGGTCGATCGTGAAGGCATAGATCGAAGTGCCGCTCCTGTTACCGATCTTGTAACTGGACTGCATGGCTGGCCCGGTAAGCGTGACCGGCTCGCGTGTCGCCTCGTCGGTGAGGCCGAGCCGCAGCCCGCTCACTGTCCCGGATGCGTAGTAGCGGCCATCCACCATGCTCCTTGTCTCATGATAGATCGTGTAGCGGCCGGCCTTGTCGAGCGTCAGCACGGCGTTGCCCGGCACGACGACGCGGATCATCGCCGAGTCGGCGGCGCTGAGCCGCGGCATCACGTAGAACAGCGCACCGGCGAAGCCCGCCAGCGCGATCAAGCCGGCGACCACGAACCATAACGGGCTGCGCATCGCTAGCCTCTCTCTTATGCGTCGGTTGGAAGGTCGAGACGGGTCGCCTGCTCAGCCCCGCTCATGACGGTCAGCAGCGGCGGCCGGCCGTGTGGCGTCTGAACGAAATGGTCGCCATCGCCGCCCGCGACCGACAACCGGATACGGCTGCCGGGGGCGAAGCGCCAAGCCGTCGGCAGCAGGGCGAAGCGCAGGAGCTGCGGGACACCTACCGGCATCGGCTTGGCATCCTTGCGCGCGAAAGTGCGCCACGGCCAGGTCGTCTTGTAGTTCCTGGGCGCGGACGCTTCGACACGATGGATGGCGCGCAGCAGCCCTTCGGTGACGTAGCGCGCCGTGCCGTCGGTCTCGACTTCGGAGAGATAGACGAACACCGCGGCATCGGGCTCGCTGGACGCAAGCCACAGCGACACCACCGGATGGCCCGCGATCTCGAGAGGCGCCGCCAGCGGCTCGCTGGTGAAGGACAGCAGCTTGCTCTCGCGCTCAGTCCAGTCGGCGTAGTAGGCGGTGGCGTCGATGCCGGCGATGCGCTCGTAACGCGTCTGCGCACCGCTGCCGACAGAGAAGTCAGACTGGTACGCCGTCGGCGTGGCTTTCTCCGACGGCGACTTGGCCAGCCGCTGGTCGGGCGCGGTGAAGAACTGCCGGCTTCCCTTGACCGGCGGCCAGCTCTCGGCCGCCCGCCACTCCTCGGCATGCATGGCGAAGTAATGGATGGGCGCCTCGTCCAGAAGGCCGGTCTCGCGGCCGGCAAGATGCTGGTCGAAGAAGCGCAGCACCTCGCCAAGCACCGGCAGTTCCGGCTCGACCCTGGTCCGCCACGGCGAGACGTTGACGCGCGCGCCATGGTCCCACGGCCCCAGCATGATGCGCCGGTGGGCGTTGGGCAGCGTGAGGTAACGCGACAGCGTGCCGTTGGCGTAGCCCGCGCCGTCCATCCAGCCGGAAATGGCGTAGACCGCGACGTCCTTCGGGATCTGGTCGAGATAGTTGTAGGGACTGAACGAAGCGCTGCTGAAGGACGGATCGTAGGCCAGCGTATCGTCGCGGAATTTGAACTCGTTCATGAAGTCGGGCATGCGGAAGTTCGCGAGATGCTCCTTCACCGCCTGGCGCGCCAGCGAGCCGTCCTTGTCGTCGTCGACCGGCATCGGCCCCTGCAGCGCAGGATCGGCGAAGTAGCTGAACTTCGCCCTGAGATCGCGCCGATCGTGATCGAGCGCCAGCATCAGCTCGTCATAGACCAGCGCCAGCCGCTTGATCAGCATGCCGCCGGGATAATAGTTGTCGGCCCAGGTGTCCCATACCGCGAACAGCGGCGCGATCGCCTTCACCGCCTTGTGGCCGGTGCTGGCCAGGAAATCGCAGGCCGCGCCGAGATAGGAGATGCCGGTGGCGCCGATGCATCCGTCGCTCCACGACTGGGCGACGATCCAATCGGCGATTTCCTTGTAATCGGCGCGCTCGCGCGGGCTCCTGAAGGAATCGCGTGTGCCGAAGCTCGCTCCCGTGCCGCGCGCATCGACCACCACCACCGCATAGCCACGCGGCACGAACATGTCGCGGTACTTGTAGCTGTTGGGGGACGGCTCGACATTACTGCCGGCGGTGAGCTGGAAGCGGCGCACGTAGGGCGTGAGGATCAGCACCGTCGGCCAGCGTTTGGAGGCATCGCCATCGGGCAGCATGACGTCGACGGCGAGCCGGCAGCCATCGGCCATGGTCACGTAGACCGAGCTTGGCGCGCCGACGCGGTGCTCAGCCGGACGATCGGCGAGGTAGCGGCTCGGCGGCACCTTCCAGGCCGAGCCTAGGTCGTCACGATCCGGCATCGTCGTTCCTTTCATTCAGGGGCATTTGCAGTATAGGATAGCGCCAATCAAAAAATATCCAGGGAGGTGTTGGTATGGTCCGCGTACTCTTGCCTCGTCGTCGCGTACTCGCCGCCGCAGGCGGCGTTCTTGCGTCCCCGATGCTCGCCTCGGGTATTGCCCGGGCGAATGCCGACTGGCCCACCAAGTCAGTGCGCTACGTCAACCTTTTCCCGGCCGGCGCCACCACCGACGTGCTGTCGCGCATCGTCTGCCAGGAACTGAGCGAGCTCACCGGCCAGCAGTTCATCGTCGAGAATCGCAGCGGCTCAGGCGGCAATGTCGGCGCCGACGTCATCGCCAAGTCGGCGCCCGACGGCTACACGGTCGGCCTCTACAGCATCGCCAGTCACGCGATCTCGCCGACGCTCTACGCCAAGCTGCCGTTCGATGCCGAGAAGGATTTTACGCCCATCAGCATGCTGTGGGGGGTGCCCAACATCTTCGTCACCAAGCTTTCCCTGCCGCCGAACTCGGTGCCCGAGCTGGTCGCGATGGTGAAGGCCAGTCCCGGCAAATACTTCTTCGGTTCTGGCGGATCGGGCACCAGCCCGCATCTCTGCGGCGAGATGCTGAAAAATCGCGCCGGTCTCGACATGCAGCATGTGCCTTATCGCGGCGGTGCGCCGGCGATGCAGGACATGCTCTCGGGCCAGCTCGATATGATGTACGACAACATCTCCACGCCGCTCGCCCAGTACAAGGCGGGCAAGGTGAAAGCGCTCGCCGTCACGTCGGCTGAACGCCATCCTGCCGCGCCAGAACTGCCGACCATGTCGGAGTTCTATCCCGGCTTCAACATCACCTCGTGGGGCGGCCTGTGCGGCCCGGCCGGCCTGCCGCCGGCTATGGTTGAGAAGGCCGCGGCGCTGACCAAGAAGGCCCTGGAGAGCGAGAACCTGAAGAAGACGTTCATCCAGCAAGCCGCGACGACGAGTTGGATGAGCCCGGCGGACACCGCCGCGTTCCGCCGCAAGCAGGAGCAGGATCTCGCGCCGATCATCAAGGCATCGGGCGCCAAGGTGGATTGATCGCACGAAGTGCGATCAATCCATCCCGAGCGAAGCGAGGGATCTCCTCACGTGGCAGGCGCTGCATGAAGAGGTCCCTCGACTACGCTCGGGATGACGGTTGCGGGGTATTCGCGGTAGGCTGAGCCAAACCTCGACGGAGCCGCCATGCGCTGCCTTCCGCTTGCCCTGTTGCTTGTCGTCCTCGGCAGTTTCGCGCCGGCGAGCGCGCAGAAATGGGTCGAATACAAACCGCAGGGCGCGGGCTTCCGCCTGGAGTTCCCCCAGGCCCCCAATATCGTGCGCTACGATGCAAAGACCGATACCGGTGTGCGCCCAACGGAGCTCGCCACCTTCGAAAGCCGGCGCGAGGGCGTTTCCCTCACTTTCATGACCGCCCTTCCCGAACGCCCGACCGGTTTTACCGGCGGCGATCCTCAGGCGCTGCTCGACCGGGTCCGTGATGACACCGTGTCGTGGGTAAATGGAAAATTGCGCGAAGAGAAGCGGATCACCATCGACGGCCAGCCGGCGCGGCGCTCCGTGATCGACATCCCCGAGGACCACAAGGTGTGTGTCCTGCTACAGGTGCTGCGCGGCGACCAGCTGTACAAGGCGATCGCGGTCGTGTCGGCCGGGCAGGAGAATGGCGCCGAGACGCAGCGCTTCATCAACTCCCTTGCGCTGCTGCCGCTCTGAGCAATCCCCCAACGTAATCGAGGGCCCTTTCGGGCCCTCGACGCTTTGAAAAAAGATCCTTCGTTGCGCTCAGGATGACGAACGGCTGCGCCGTTCGTCACATCCCCAACTGGCTGACGAACTTGGTGTTGAGGTACGCCTCGAGCGCCTCGAGGCCGCCTTCCGACCCGTAGCCCGAATCCTTGACGCCACCGAACGGCACTTCGGGCAGCGCCAGGCCATGGTGGTTGATCGACACCATGCCGCTCTCGAACGCGGCACCGATCGCCGCCGCGGTCTTGGTGTTCTTGGTGTAGGCGTAGGCCGCCAGGCCCCACGGCAGGCGGTTGGCTTCCTTTACCAAGCCGTCGAAATCCTTGAACGGCGTGATCGGCGCCAGGGGGCCGAACGGTTCGTCGTTCATGATCTTGGCATTGAGCGGCACGTCGGTCATGACCGTGGGCTCGTAGAAGTAGCCCTTGTTGCCCTTGCGCTGGCCACCGGTCTGGATCTTGGCACCCTTGGCGATGGCGTCGCTGACGAAGCTGTCCATCGCATGCAGGCGGCGCTCGGCGACCAGCGGACCCATCTTGGTGTCGGCCTCGAGCCCGTTGCCCACCTTCATGTTCTTGGCGTAGGCGGTGAAACGCTCGACGAACTCGGGGTACACCTTCTCGTGCACCAGGAAGCGCGTCGGCGCGACGCAGACCTGGCCAGCGTTGCGGAACTTGTTGGCGCCCAGGACATTCACCGCCTGCTCGAGATCGGCATCCTCGAACACCACGGCTGGCGCGTGACCGCCCAGTTCCATGGTGACGCGCTTCATGTGCGCGCCGGCGAGTGCGGCAAGCTGCTTGCCGACGGGAGTCGAGCCCGTGAAGGTCACCTTCTTGATGACCGGGTGCGGGATCAAATATTCGCTGATCTCCGACGGCACGCCGTAGACGAGCTGGATGACGCCCGCCGGCACGCCGGCATCGACGAAGGCCTTGATGAGCTGCGCGCACGAGCCGGGCGTGTCCTCCGGTCCCTTGATGATGATCGAGCAGCCGGTGGCGAGCGCCGCCGAGGCCTTGCGCACCACCTGGTTGATCGGGAAGTTCCACGGCGTGAAGGCCGCGACGGGACCGACCGGCTCCTTCATGACCAGCTGGTAAACGTTCTCGGCGCGCGCCGGCACGATACGGCCGTAGGTGCGGCGGCCTTCCTCGGCCATCCAGTCGATGATGTCGGCGGCGAGGTTGGTCTCGACCTTGGCCTCGAACAGCGGCTTGCCCTGCTCGGTGGTCATGATGGTGGCGATCTCGTCGAGGCGCTGGCGCATCAGGTCGGCCGCCTTGCGCATGATCTTGTAGCGCTCGTAGGCCGAGACCTTGCGCCACTGCTTGAAGCCCTTGTCGGCGGCGGCGAGCGCGCGATCGAGGTCGCTCTTCTCGGCATGTGCCACCTGGCCGATCACTTCTTCGGTCGCGGGATTGATCACCGGAATCGTCCGGCCGTTGGCGCCCTTGGTCCAGGCACCGTCGATCATCAGGGAGACATCGCTATAGGTCATTTGTTCCTCCTTAACTTCCGCGATAGGTCGAGTAGCTCCAGGGCGTGCAGAGCAATGGGACGTGATAATGCCCCTCCGGCTCGGCGATGGAAAAGCGCAAAGGCACGATGTCGAGAAACGGCGGATCGCCGGTCGCAATACCCCTGCTGCGAAAGTGGTCGCCGACGGCGAAGCGCAGTTCGTAGCGCCCGATCGGCAGCGGCCGGCCGCCGATCAGCGGCTGGTCGGTGCGGCCGTCGGCATTCGTTATAGCTGACTGAATATAGTGGGCTTTTTCGCCGACGAACTCGTAGAGCTCGATCGCCACGCCGACAGCCGGACGGCCGGCATCGGTATCGAGCACATGGGTGCTGAGCCGGCCATTGACGATGGGCATGCCCTCGCCCGTCACCTTGGCTGCGATCCTAAGTCGCGTGATGAAGAACACTTCATGCAGGGCCGCGGCGAACTCCGTCGCCTGGTCGTGCCCCAGCCGGCGCTCGAACTGCGCCAGAATGGAATCGCGCGTATGGCGGCGCACGCAGACGATGAAGGGAAAGCCGAACTTCGCCTTGTAGGCGTCGTTCAGCCGATGGAAGCGTGCGAATTCCTCCTCGCTCAGACTGTCCAGGCCAACGCTCGCCTGCTCGCGCTTGGAATCGTCGGTCATGGCGCCGGCCCGGGCGGCCTTGCCGGCAAGATCGGGATGGCCGCTCAGGAACTCGACCTGATGCTCGCGCGGTGCCGCCCGCACCGTGCCGATCATGGCGTTGTGCAGGCTGGTTACCGTCGGGAAAGGTCGTCGCGTCGCCGCGCTTTCGGCCACCCAGGACGCCAGCTCAAAAGTGTCGCCGATGGCGGCTGCAAAATCCGCCGGGTTCATCCGGTTGAGCGCGTCGAGCGTAAGCGTCATGCCGCCACCTAGCATGACCCGGCGGCCGTCTCTATAGTCCGGCCATGAATTAGGGAGGGCTTCATGACAAGCCGCAACAACTTCACCCGCCGCCGTCTCGGTCAGGCCGCATTGGCCGGCGCCACCCTGATGGGCGCGCCCCTGCCGCTTCGCTACGCCGCCGCGCAGGCGCCCGCCAACCTCAAGGTCGCCCTGCTGCTGCCGACCTCTGGCATCCAGGCGCAGATCGGCCAGGCCTGCCGGCGCGGCGCCGACATCGCCAACGACGTCTTCGCCGACGTGAAGCTGCCGGTGAAGCTCGAAATCGTGAACTACGACACCGAATCCAAGCCCGACGTGGCACGCACCCAGGCCGAGAAGGCGATCGACGCCGGCTGCCAGATGCTGGTCGGCGCCTTCGATTCTGGCCAGACCATCGCCATCGCCGGGGTCGCCGAGCAGCGCAGTATCCCGCTGGTGGTGAACATCGCGGCGGCGCCGCAGATCACCGAGCAGGGCTACAAGTTCGTCGTGCGCAACTTCCCGACGGCGCCGATGCTGATCACCGGCGCGCTCGCGCTGCACAAGGAGATCTTCAAGGTCTCCGGCAAGACGCCCAAGACCGCGGTGATGATGGGCGTCAACGACACGTTCGGCACCTCGATGGTGAACGGCATCAAGGCGCTCTTCCCCAAGCTCGACATGCCCTACGAGATCGTCGACACCATCACCTACGATCCCGCCGCCAAGGATCTTTCCGTCGAGGTCGGCCGCGCCAAGGCGACCAAGGCCGAGCTGCTATTGCCGGTCAACCGCCTCAACGACGCCAAGCTGATGATCCAGGAAATGGTGAAGCAGCGCTGGGAGCCGATGGGCGTGATGAACCCCGGCGCGCCCGGCCTGTACGAGCAGGACTTCTTCAAGACCATGGGCAAGTACAGCGACTTCTTGATCTCCAACGTGCCGTGGCTCGATCCGAAGTCGGCGATGACCCAGTCGCTGGAGAAGCGCCATGCCGCGAAGTTCCCCAACGACCAGCTCGACATCAATGCCGGCTTCACCTTCGAAGGGCTGCTGGTTGCCGCGCAAGCCTGGCTCAGCGCCAAGTCGACCAAGGCCGACGCCCTGATGGACGCGCTGCGCAAGACCAAGATCGACCAGCACGTCATCATCGGCGGGCCGATCCAGTTCGACGCCAAGGGCCAGAACGTCAACATCAAGGCCGCCGCCGTCGAGAACCTCAAGCGCAAGCCGACCGTGGTGATGCCGGTCGAATCGGCGGCCGCCCCGCTGGTCTTCCCGATGCCGGGCTGGAACGACAAGCGGCGTACTTGAGTTCAGGGGCAGCCACCCGCACTCAAGCCCCTCTCCGCCGCGCAGCGGGGGAGAGGGAGGGGCCCATCGCGAAGCGATGGGAGGGTGAGGTGGTGCTTCCCAAATACGAGATGTTCCGGTTGCCAACACCGCGGCCCACCTCACCCTCCCCGCGCTACGCGCGGGTCCCCTCCCTCTCCCCCCGCTGCGCGGGCGGAGAGGGCGTTTGACGGTCAGTTCGCCTTTGACGCGATGACCGCCGACTTCCTCCTCACTCTCGCGCAGGCCATCGTCAATGGTCTGCTCACCGGCATGGTCTACGGGCTGATGGCGCTCGGCCTGTCGGTGATCTTCGGCGTCATGCGCATCGTCAACTTCGCGCACGGCGAGATGATGGTGGTGGGCATGTATCTCGCCTGGATGGGCTTCGAGTACCTGCAGGTCTCGCCCATGCTCAGCCTGCCCGTGATTGCGGCGATCTTCTTCGCCGCAGGCTACGTCCTGCAGCGCGGCCTGATCTCGCCTTTCATCGGCCGGCCGGAGCACCAGCAGTTCCTGTTGCTGCTGGCCGTCGCCATCCTGCTGGTCAATGCCTCGCTCGCCATCGCCGGTCCCGATTCGCGCGGCGTCCAGATGGAATCGCAGTTCGATTCCTACGAGCTCGGCCCCCTGGTGTTCGATGCCGTGCGTCTGCACGCCGCCCTGGCCGCCATCGCCATCGCCCTGCTGCTGTGGCTCTTCTTCACGCGCACGCGCACCGGCAAGTCGATCCGCGCCGCCGCCGACAACAACCTCGCGGCCCTCGTGGTCGGCCTCGACGTGCGCCGTCTCTATGCCGTCACCTTCGGCGTCGGCGCCGCCTGCGTTGGTGCGGCCGGCGCCCTTATGATCACCATCATCCCGGTGTCGCCCTTCCTCGCCGTCGAATACACCCTGCTGGCCTTCGTCATCGTGATCGTGGGCGGGCTCGGCAGCATGACCGGCGCGCTTCTGGGCGGCCTGCTGATCGGCGTCAGCGAGGCCGTGGCCGGCCTGCTGCTGCAGCCGTCACTGAAAAGTATGTTCAGCTTCGGGCTCCTGATCCTGGTCCTGCTGCTGCGCCCGCAGGGTCTTCTCGGCAAGGGCCCGCAGTGAGTTTCATCCGCCGTCTCGCCGGCAATGCGCCGCCGCGCATCCTGTGGAGCCTTGGCGTCCTGCTGGCGCTGCTGCTCTTGGCCCCGGCGTTGCTCGGCAAATACTGGCTCTCCGTCCTGATCCTGATCCTCTACTTCGCCTATGTCGGCCAGGCCTGGAACATCCTGATGGGCTTCGCGGGCCAGCTCTCGCTCGGCCACGCGCTCTATGCCGGGTTGGGCGGCTACATCGCCGCCGGTCTCTACTTCCACTACGGCATCGGCCCGTGGGCCGGCCTCTTTGCCGCTGTGGCCGTCGCGGGCGTGGCCGGCGCGATCGTCGGTTATCTCGGCTTCCGCTTCTCGCTCGCGGGCGTGTACTTCGCCCTGCTGACCATCGCCTTCGCCGAGTTCACGCGCGTCGCCTTCGATCATTGGGGGTGGGCCGGCGGCTCGGGCGGCCTGTTCCTCAAGGTCGAGCATGCGACCGACATCGTGAACCTGCGCGGCGGACCGGTTCTCTTCTACTACCTGATCCTGGCGCTGGCGGCCGGTGCCTTCATCCTCTGCCGCGCCCTGCTGCGGAGTCGTCTCGGCCAGTACTGGCTCGCCATCCGCGAAGATGCCGAGGCAGCCCAGGCGGTCGGCGTCCCCGTCCTGCGCTGCAAGATGATCGCCATCGTGATCTCGGCGGCGCTGACGTCGTTGGCCGGCGTGTGGAACGCCTTCTACTACAACAACCTCTTCCCCGAGACGGCCTTCGCCATGGGCCGCTCGATCGAGATCACTTTGGCCCCCATCATCGGCGGCCTGGGCACGCTCTTCGGCCCGATCGTCGGCGCCGTGGTGCTGACCGGCCTGGGCGAGGCCTTCACCGACCTGGGCGACGTGCTGCGCATTCCCGGCATAAAACAGATCTTCTATGGCCTGGCGCTGCTGGTGATCGTGGCGTACCGGCCGGCCGGCGTTTGGCCGTGGCTGGCCGACAAGCTCGGCCTAAAAGAGCGCCAACCATGAGCGGCGCGCGCCTCGACCTCGGGGGAGTGACCAAGCACTTCCGCGGCCTGCGCGCGGTGCACGAGGTCAGCTTCACGGTGCCCGCCGGGGCCATCCACGCCCTGATCGGTCCCAACGGCGCGGGCAAGACCACGATCTTCAACATGATCGCCGGAGTCTACGCCCCCAATGGCGGCGTCGTGCGCCTGGACGGCAAGGCCATCTCGGGGCTCAGGCCCGATCTCATCTGCGACGCCGGCGTCGGCCGCACCTTCCAGCTCGTCAAGCCGTTCAAGGGGCTGAGCGTGCTGGAGAACGTCACCGTGGGCGCCCTGCATCGCAAGCCGCGGCTTGCCGAGGCGCAAGAGAGTGCCAACGCGATCCTGGCGCGCCTCGGCCTCTACGATCGACGTCATCAGCTTGCCGAGAGCCTCACCCTGCCCGACCGTAAGCGCCTGGAAGTGGCGCGCGCGCTCGCCACCGAGCCCAAGCTGCTGCTGCTCGACGAGGTGATGGCGGGGCTCAGGCCTACCGAGGTCGACGTCATGGTGGGGTTCCTGCGCGAGCTCAATCAGCGTAGCGGTCTCACCATCCTGCTGATCGAGCATGTCATGCGTGCGGTGATGGCGCTCGCCGCCGAGGTCGTGGTGGTGAGCTACGGCGAGAAGATCGCCGAGGGCACGCCGCAGGAGATCAGCCGCCACCAGGCCGTGCTCGACGTCTATCTCGGCGAGCAGGAGGAGCTGTGAGCGCGCTCCTCGCCGTCGACAAGGTCGACCTCTTCTACGGCGACGCCCAGGCGCTCGACGGCGTGTCGCTGGAAATCGCCACGGGCGAGATCGTGGCCATCGTCGGCGCCAACGGCGCGGGCAAGAGCTCGCTGATCCGCACCATCCACGGCATCGAGAAGCCGGCGCACGGCAGCATCCGCTTCGACAGCACGGACATCGCGGGCTGGCCATCGTTCCGCGTCTGCGAGGCGGGTATCGGCCACGTCGCCGAAGGCCGCCAGGTCTTTCCCAATCTCTCGGTGCTGGAGAACCTGGAGATGGGCGCCACGCCCAAGCGGGCGCGGGCGCTCGAGAAGCAGACACTGGAGCGCGTCTTCACCCTCTTCCCGCGGCTCTCGGAGCGCCGGCGGCAGGCAGCCGGCACGCTGTCGGGCGGCGAGCAGCAGATGCTGGCGATCGGCCGCTGCCTGATGGGCCAGCCGCGCCTGATCATGTTCGACGAGCCGTCACTTGGCCTGGCGCCGACCATCGTGCAGGAGGTCTTCCGCATCGTGCGCCGGCTGAACGAGGAGGGCCTGACCATCCTGCTGGTCGAGCAGAACGTCATGGCCTCGCTCAAGATCGCCCATCGCGGCTACGTGCTGGAGAACGGCCGCATCGAGTTGTCAGGCTCCGGTCACGATCTCTTGAACGACGACCGGGTCAGGCAGGCCTATCTCGGGCTTTAGCTGGGAGCGCGGGCCTCTGGCCCGCTCATGATCTGATGCGGGCCAGAGGCCCGCATTGACGGGCGCCACGCTGCCCTGCAATCCTCGCCTCATTCGATACGGACCGCTGTCGCGTGCGATGCGGACGGTTCGGGATGGCTCGGACAGTTCCGCCGACGGAACGCCCACCCTCCCCGCCAGCTTCAGCCATTGGGGAGGGGATCCAAATGAATCGTCGTGACATCTTGAAAGCCGGCGTCGCTGCCGGCGCCATCGGCCTGGCACCGCGCCTCGCCTCTGCACAGGCGACCTACGCGCCCACGCCGAAAGGCTGGCGCACTTATGTGCTTGTCGCGCGCATCGAGCCCGCGGCCGGCGCCACCCGGGCGTGGATTCCCCTGCCGACCTTCGACGCCGCAGACTGGCAACGCGCCGGCAACGTCACCTGGACCGGCAATGCCAAGCTCGCCGAGCGCGTCAAGGATCCGAAGTACGGCGCCGAGATGCTGCGTGTCGAATGGGCAGCCGATCAGCAGTCGCCGGTGGTCGAGGTCACCGCCCAGGTCCAGGCGCAGGACCGCGCGCTGGTGCCGGGCCAGGGCAACGCGGCGCCGCTCAGCGACGTCGAGCGCAAGCTCAACCTCGCCGCCACCGAGCTGCTGCCGACCGACGGTCTCGTGAAGGAGACGGCCGAGGATATCGTCAAGGGCAAGAAGGACGACGTCGCCAAGGCACGCGCCCTCTACGAGTGGGTGGTCGAGAACACCTTCCGAAATCCCAAGACGCTGGGCTGCGGCGTCGGCGACATCACCACCATGATCAGGACGGGCAACCTCAACGGCAAGTGTGCCGACCTCAACGCGCTGTTCGTCGGCCTCGCCCGCTCGGTCGGCCTGCCGGCGCGCGACGTCTACGGCATCCGTGTCGTGCCTTCGCAGTTCGGCTTCAAGGCGTTGGGCGCGGGCTCGGAGAACGTCACCAAGGCGCAGCATTGCCGCGCCGAGGTCTGGCTGTCGGGCAGCGGCTGGACGCCGGTCGATCCGGCCGACGTGCGCAAGGTCGTGCTCGAGGAGCCGCCGGGCAATCTCGCCATGGCCGATCCCAAGGTGTTGGCCGCACGCAAGGCGCTGTTCGGCTCGTGGGAGGGCAACTGGGTCGCCTTCAACACCGCACATGACGTGAAGCTGCCGGGCTCGAAGGAGGCTGCCATCCCCTTCCTGATGTACCCACAGGCCGAGAACAAGTCCGGGTTCCTCGATTCGCTCGATCCCGACAAGTTCAAGTACCGCATCACCGCGCGTGAGCTGACGTCCTAGTATCTCCTGCCTCTCCTTCGCGGAGCCCGCGAAGGAGAGGCCGTTTCGCTCCGTCCCGATCCGATCTATACCCGCGGGCATGACCGCATCGACCGACGCGGCGCCACGCACGGCAGTCAATGCCGTCATCGGCCGCTACTACCTGGCGATGGCCGTGCCGTTCGCGATCGACGTGATCACGCTGGTCGTCTACGGCGTGATGCACGGAGAATTCGAGCTCCTGCCGCTGAATGTGGCGATGTCCGCGGCGTTCCTGGTGGTCGCCGTCAGCATCGGCGCCTATTTCCTGATCCGGCCCGTCAGCCGGTTCATCGCCGGCGAGATCTCGTTCGGCGAGATCGAACCTGCTCTGACCAGCTTGCCGCGCCGGTCCGCGATGGTCATGGCGATCTGCTACATGCCGATGGTGATGCTGCGGATGCTGCCACGGCGATACGGCATCGACATCGATGCCATGCAGGAAGATCCGAACTGGCCCGACCTGCTCGCCTCGTTCGTGGTCGGCACGGGCGGCAATGTCCTGCTGATCTTCTTCATCGTCAGCGCCTATCTCGACCAGCTCTGCGAGCACCTGTTCCGCACGCGCAACGTGAACCTCCACGTCTTCCACGGCCGTTTTCGCCGCAAGGTTTCCGTCGCCCTGCTGTACATGGCCTTCGCCGGCGTGATGCTGCTGTCGGCCGACATTGCGAGCTACAGCGGCCAGCGCCTGGTCCGCGAGGCGACGATGGATGTTGTCGCCACGATCGTCGGCGCCCTATTCATGGTGTTCTGGATCAACCACGCCCTCAGCCGCCCGGTCGCCCGCCTCGATCACGGCATGCGGCAGGTCGCCAAGGGCGACTATCAGGTCCGCCTGCCGGTGACGTCCGACGACGAGATGGGCCACGCTGCCGGCCGTTTCAACGAGATGGTGGAAGGCCTGTCGGAGCGCGAATACCTGCGCGACACGTTCGGCAAGTATGTCAGCACGAGCGTGGCCACTGCGATCCTCGACAACCGCACCGGCCGCGTCGTCGATACCACCGGGGAGGCGACGCTGATGTTCACCGACATCGAGGGCTTCACCGGCCTCTCCGAGCGCCTGGCGCCCGCCGAGGTCGCGTCCGTGCTGAACGCCTATCTCGGCGCCGTCGTGCCGGTGATCCAGCGCCATGGCGGCGTCGTCAACAGCTTCATCGGCGACGGCCTGTTCGCCACCTTCAACCTGCCGCTGCCTTGCGAGAACCATGCCGCAGCCGCGATCGCCGCGGCGATCGATATCCAGCAGGTGCTCGACGAGGGGCCATTCGCCGGCCACGTCGCCCTGCGCACGCGCATCGGCCTCAATACCGGCACGGTGATTGGCGTCACCATCGGCACCGAGAACCGGCTGAACTACACGCTGCTGGGCGATGCCGTGAACGTCGCCTCGCGAGTCGAACAGCTCAACAAGAAATTCGGCACCCGCATCCTGGCGACGGAGAGCACGGTGTGCGCTGCCGACTCGTCGGACTGTGAGCGCTTGGGCACGGTCGACGTGCGTGGCCACGAGAACGTCGTGGTCTATCGCATCGGGCCGGCATGACGCCCAACGACATCGCTGGCGACGACATCGCCGGCCTGCGTCGCCGTTATCTCCTGATGACGGTGTCGACGCTGGCTGTCGACGTCGCCTTCACCCTGGTCTTCATCGTCATGACCGGCGCCTGGAGCTTCGTGCCGCGCTCGCTCGGCGCCAGCGTCGTGCTGCTGGGGCTCGTGAACTGGTATCTGGCAAGCCGCCGGTTCGCCCCTATCGAGCGCTATCTGAGGGGCGAGGCGAGCTTCGAGGACACACAGCGGCGCATCACCCAGCTGCCGCTCCTGACCGCGCGGCATGTGGCGATCCTCGACCTGGTGCTGACCGTCTTCAGGCTCACCGCCACCTACATCTTCACCGACCCCAGCCTCACCAACGTACCACAGCCCACCATCGCGCAGGTCATCACCCTTTGCCTGGTCCTGCCGGTCTTCTTCTTCACCTACACCTACTTCGTCATCAGCGATTATCTGGCCGGGCTGTGCGCCTTCATCTTCCATCATCGCGGCCGCAATCTCGCGCTGTTCTTCGGCAGCTACACCGTCAAGCTGATCGTGGCCTTGATGGTGATCTCGATCGCACCGCTGGCGGCGACCGTCGTTGCCCTGTTCTCCTACGAGGGTGACCGGCTGAAGTTCGAGATCGCCAACGTCGTGGTCGTGGCCACGATGGGCCTGGGGATTTCCGCCTACTTCGTCGCCCGCACCTTGCTGGGGCCGATCCGCAACCTGTCGCAGGCGATGGGCAAGGTCGCCGAGGGCGATCTCAGCCAGCGCATCCCGGTGACCTCCAACGACGAGGTCGGCGAGCTGACCGGGCAATTCAACAACATGGTCGAGGGTCTGCGCGAGCGCGAGCGTTTCCGCGAAACCTTCGGCCGCTATGTCGACGAGAACGTCGCCGCCACCATCCTGCAGCGCGAGGGCGAAGGCGTGCTGGCCGGCGAGACGCGCGAGGCGACCATCCTGTTCACCGACATCGCGGGCTTCACCACCATCACCGAATACCTGGCGCCGCATGAGCTGGTCGCCGCACTCAACGAATATCTCGAGACGGTGCTGGAGCCGATCCGCGCCCATGGTGGCGTTGTCAACACCTTCATCGGCGACGGCCTGTTCGCCTCGTTCAACATGCCGCTGGCCTGCGAGGACCATGCCTACGCGGCGGTGCGCGCAGCCATCGACATTCAGCGCGCCGTTGGCAGCCGCACCTTCGGCGACATGGGCTTGGCGCTCCCCACCCGCATCGGCATCAGCACGGGCCACGTGATCGGCGGATCGATTGGCGCAAGCCGACGCCTGACTTTCACGTTGCTTGGCGACACAGTCAATCTTGCGGCACGCCTCGAACAGTTGAACAAAGACTACCGCACGCGCATTCTCGTCTCGAAGACCACGCGCGAGGCCTGTGGCGACCAGTTCGTCTTCACCGACCTCGGCAGCGTAGCCGTGCGCGGCCGCAGCGATGCCGCTTTCGTCTTCAGCGTCGACCACCTTGGCCAAGGATGAAGTGATGAATGCGTCTGGACTGTCGTCCGATCAACTGAAGCTGCAGGCGCGTGTGCGCGAGCTGGCGGCGGGGCCGGTGGCCAAGCGCGCCGCCGAGGTCGACCGCACCGAGCAGTATCCCTGGGACAATGTCGAGCTGCTGAAGGACGCCAGGCTCCTGGGCATGACCATCCCGCAGCAGTATGGCGGCCAGGGCAAGAACTGGCTCGACGCCGTGCTGGTCATCGAAGCGCTGTCCGCAGCCTGCTCGGTCACCGGCCGCATCGCCGTCGAGACCAACATGGGCGCGATCAGCGCGGTGATGGCCTACGGTTCGGAGGAGCAGAAGAAGCTCGCGGCCGACATGGTGCTATCGGGCGACAAGCCCGCCATCTGCATCACCGAGCCCGAGGCCGGGTCCGATGCCAACGGCATGACCACGCGCGCCGACAAGAAGGGCAACCGCTACGTCGTCAACGGCCGCAAGCACTGGATCACCGGCGGCGGCGTCTCGCGCCTGCACCTGATCTTCGCCAAGGTCTATGACGAGAAGGGCAACGAGGAAGGCATCGGCGGTTTTCTGGCCATTCGCGACGAGACCCAGGGCCTCAAGATCACCAAGCGCGAGCCGACCATGGGCCTGCGCGGCATCCCCGAGGCGGTGATCGACTTCGAGGACATGGAATTGCCGCCCTCGGCGCTGGTGATCCCGCCGCGCGGCCTGAAGAAGGGCTTCGCCGACCTGATGAACGCCTACAACAGCCAGCGCGTGGGCGCCGCCACGGTGGCGCTGGGCATCGCCGAGGGCGCGTATGAATTGGCGCTGGACTGGTCGGAGAAGCGCCACCAGTTTGGCCGCCCGATCAACGAGTTCCAGGGGCTGCAATGGAAGCTCGCCGACATGTCGATCAAGCTCAGGGCCGCGCAGGCGCTGGTCTACGACGCCGCCCGCTCGGGGGAAGGCGGGTTCCCGGACATGCTGCTGGCCGCGCAGGCCAAGGTCTTCACCTCGGAGAACGCCATCCAGGTCGTGAACGACGCCCTGCAGTTCTTCGGCGCCCGCGGCTACTCGCGCGAGCTTCCGCTCGAGCGCATGGCGCGCGACGTCCGAATGTTCACCATCGGCGGCGGCACGGCCGAGGTGCTGCGCAACGTCGTGGCGGGGGCGCTCTTGAAGAAGAAGTTGCCGCAGACGCGCGACGGCTGGGGCAAGGCGTAGTCTCTTGCCGGACCGCGGGCCTCCAGGCCCGCCTCAGTCATCCTGAGCGAAGCGAAGGATCTCATGCTGGTTGCAAGCGGCGATGAGGTCCTTCGCTTCGCTCAGGACGACAAAAATGAGCGGGCCTGGAGGCCCGCGGTCCGGCAAGATTCACCGACCGAACCTGTTCCAGGTGCCGTTGGTCCCGCGCATCAGCACGAATTCCTTGCCCTTCTTGCCGCCGCCGTCGCGCGGTGCACAGGTGACCGAGATCCACGACTGATGATCCCAGCGCGCCGAGCAGCTTTCGGTGTCGCACGGCAATTCGAACTCCGCTTCTTTCGTGAGCTCCGCGCCGTCCAGCGCGTGAATGACAAGCGCGTTGCGCGCCGGCTGCAGGGAGCAGCCGATGGTGAGGAACTTCGACTTCTCCGACGTCCACACCGGCGCGCCGTAGACGGTGAACAGGCGGCCGGTCGGCATCATCACCAGCGTGTACGAGAAATCGTCATGCGACGACTTGCGCACGACATAGAAGCGGCCGGCCTGGTCGTAGCGCTCGTAGAGGAAGTGGTAGCCGTCGTCACCGTAGGGGCAGTCGACCAGCTCGACCGACCTGCCGCCATCCAGCACCAGCCGCAGGCGGTCGCGCTGCCGCGACACGAGTTCGGCGTTGTTCTTGAAGCGCTGTGCTTCCTGCGGCCATTCGGCGAACGTATCGTTCTCGTAGTAGGGATCGATCGGCCGGTCGCCCGGCATGCAACTCGTCTCAGCGCCCGCTGGCACCGTCAGCAGGCTCGCCACGACCGCGACCAGGAGCACGAGGATACGCATCACCGCCTCGGCTTCAGCATGGTCTCCAGGCTGATGGACCGCAAGGTCGCTTCGGCGATCTCGTCGACTTCCAGGAGCACGCGCTGCAGGGCCGCGCCGATGTCGGTTTCCTCTCCCGGCTCCCTGGAGCGCTGCCCCGGCGCCGGTTCGAACAGGGCGACGATGTCCATGAGCGTCGTGCGCCGGCGGTTGCCGGTGAACCGATAGCCGCCCGCCGCCCCGCGGCCGCCGCGCACCAGACCGGCCGCCGCCAAGGTGCGCAGGACCTTGGCCAGGTGATGGGTCGACACGCCGAAACGCTCGGCCAGATCGGCAGCCGAGAGGGTGCGCTCGGAATCGCGCGCCAGTTCGAGCACGGCGTAGAGGCCAAGCCGCGTGCCCGTCTGCAGCTTCACGCCAAATCCATGTCGAGCTGAAGCGAGGGGCCCGCCACCATGCCCTGCGCGCGGAAGAACGACAGGATCAGATGATCCTTGCGGTCGACCAGGGTGCGCACCCGCGTCACGCCCTTTTCTCGGAAGCGCGTCACCAAAGCCTCGAACAGCGCGCTCGCCACGCCACGCTCGCGCTGCTTGGGTTCGATCTGGATGGCGAACACCCAGCCGGCCGCCGGCTGGCCGAACTCCCAGGCGCGGACCTCGCCCGCGATGAAGCCCAAAAGCTTGCCGGCCTCGCTCTCGGCAACCAGGAGATTGCGCTCGGGCGCCAGCATGTCGCGCCAGTAATCCGGCTTGTCGAGGCCGGTCAGCCGCGCGTCCAGCGCTGAAATCGCAGGCAGATCAGAGGCTTGAGCGGGGCGGATCGCAACCATATGTCAGAGAATAGAATGCGCTTGCCGTGGAGAAAGTAAATAGGTATTTCAGTACCGAATTACGCAAATAGGGAACGCGCCCATGGAAAACGGTAAGCCCGATACGCCCATCGACTTCCGCACCGCGCCCGACCGCTACCGGCATTGGAAGATCAGCACCGAAAACGGTGTGGCCTACCTCACCATGGACGTGAACGAGGATGGCGGGTTGAAACCCGGCTACAAGCTGAAGCTCAATTCCTACGATCTCGGCGTCGACATCGAGCTGGCGGACGCCGTTCAGCGCCTGCGCTTCGAGCACCCCGAGGTCGCCGCCGTGGTCATCCGCTCCCTCCGCGACCGCATCTTCTGCTCGGGCGCCAACATCAACATGCTTGGCCTGTCGACCCACGATCACAAGGTGAACTTCTGCAAGTTCACCAACGAGACGCGGCTTGCCATCGAGGATGCCAGCGAGCACTCGGGGCAGACCTACATCTGCTCGATCAACGGCATCGCCGCCGGCGGCGGCTACGAGCTCGCACTGGCCTGCGAGCAGATCCTTCTGGCCGACGACGGCTCGAGCGCGGTGTCTCTGCCCGAGCTGCCGTTGCTCGCCGTGCTCCCGGGCACCGGCGGCCTCACCCGCCTCGTCGACAAGCGGATGGTGCGGCGCGACCACGCCGACTTCTTCTGCACCACCGCCGAGGGCGTGCGCGGCAAGCGGGCGCGCGACTGGCGCCTGGTCGACAAGCTGATCCCGCCCAGCAAGCTGTCGGACGAAACCAGGAAGATCGCCGAGGAGGTTGCTGCGCGATCGAGCCGCCCCAAGGCCGCCAAAGGCATCGCCCTGCCCGCGGTCGAGCGTGCGATCGAGGGTGACACGATCCGCTACGGCCATCTCACCATCGAGATCGACCGCGAGCGCCGCGCCGCGAAGTTCCGGGTGAAAGGTCCGGCCGCCGCGCCGCCGGCCGATGCGACCGCCGTGCATGCCCAGGGCGCCGCCTTCTGGCCGCTGGCGCTGGCGCGCGATCTCGACGACGCCATGATGCATCTGCGGCTCAACGAAACCGAGATCGGCACCTGGGTGCTTCTGAGCCAGGGCGATGCCGACCTCGTGGAGGCCTACGACGCGCTGCTGGCCAAGGAGGCGTCGAACTGGCTGGTGCGCGAGATCGTGCTCTACTGGAAGCGCACCTTGAAGCGGCTCGACGTCAGCTCGCGCAGCCTGATCGCCCTGGTCGAGCCGGGCTCGTGCTTCACCGGCACGCTGTTCGAGATCGTGTTGGCGGCCGACCGCTCCTACATGCTGGACGGTGCCTTCGAGGGCTCCAACCAGGAAGCCGCGACGGTGCGGCTGACCGCCATGAACTTCGGCCCCTACCCCATGGGCAACGGACTCACACGGCTCGGCACGCGCTTCCTCGCCGAGCCGAGCCGCGTCAACGAGCTCAGGGACGAGATCGGCGAGGCGCTCGATGCCGAGACGGCCGACGAGCTCGGCCTGGTCACCTTCACCCCCGACGACATCGACTGGGAGGACGAGGTGCGGCTCGCCATCGAGGAGCGCGCCGGCTTCTCGCCCGACGGGCTCATCGGCATGGAAGCCAACCTGCGCTTCGCCGGCCCCGAGACCATGGAGACCAAGATCTTCGCCCGCCTGTCGGCCTGGCAGAACTGGATCTTCCAGCGGCCCAACGCGACCGGACCCGACGGCGCGCTGAAACTCTACGGCACGGGCAAGCAATCCAAATACGACCGCAAGCGCGCCTGAGGGAGCACACCATGTCCATCGACTATACCCAGCGCATCCCCAACAACGTCGACCTCTCGAGCGACCGCCGCCTGCAGCGGGCGCTGGAGAACTGGCAGCCCCGCTTCCTCGAGTGGTGGAAAGACATGGGGCCGGACGGGACGCTGAACTTCGACGTCTACCTGCGCACCGCCATCTCGGCCGAGGCCAATGGCTGGGCCAATTTCGGCTACGTGAAGATGCCGGACTATCGCTGGGGCATCTTCCTCGCCGGCCAGGATCCCAACCGCGTGATCGCCTATGGCGACAACAAGGGCAAGCCGGTGTGGCAGGAGGTTCCGGGCGAGCTGCGCTCGACCCTGCGCCGCCTGATCGTCACCCAGGGCGATACCGAGCCCGCGTCGGTCGAGCAGCAGCGTCTTCTGGGCAAGACCGCGCCCTCGCTCTACGACCTGCGCAACGTCTTCCAGATCAACTGCGAGGAAGGCCGGCACCTGTGGGCCATGGTCTACCTGCTGCACGCCTATTTCGGCCGCGATGGCCGCGAGGAGGCGGAGATGCTGCTGGAGCGCCATTCCGGCGACCCCGACAAGCCGCGTATCCTCGGCGCCTTCAACGAGAAGACGCCGGACTGGCTCAGCTTCTTCATGTTCACCTACTTCACCGACCGCGACGGCAAGTACCAGCTGGCGTCGCTGGCCGAATCGGGCTTCGATCCGCTGGCGCGTTCCTGCCGCTTCATGCTGATCGAGGAAGCCCATCACATGTTCGTGGGCGAATCGGGCGTGCAGCGCATCGTCCAGCGCACCTGCGACCTCATGAAGGAGCACAAGACCGACGACGTGCGCAGCCTGGGTGCGATCGACCTGCCGACCATCCAGAAGTACCTCAACTTCCACTTCTCGGTGTCGCTCGACCTGTTCGGCCAGGAGGCGTCCACTAACGCGGCCAACTACTACACGATGGGCGTCAAGGGCCGTTACCTCGAGACGCGCATCGAAGACGACCACGTGCTGACCGATTCGAGCTTCGACATGGACACGGCCGACGCCGGCCGCATCGTGCGCAAGACCGTGCCGGCGCTGTCGGCACTGAACGAGCGCCTGCGCAACGACTACATCGAGGATTGCGCCCGCGGCCTGATCCGCTGGAACCGCGTGATCGAGCAGGCCGGCATCGCCTTCGAGCTCAGGCTGCCACACCGCGCCTTCAACCGCCGCATCGGCGCCTTCAACGAGCTCAATGTCTCGCCCGAGGGCAAGGTTATGAGCGAGGCCGAATGGAAGGCCAATGAGCACAAGTGGCTGCCGACCGACGAGGACCGCGCCTACGTCACCTCGCTGATGGGACCGGCGGTGGTCGAGCCCGGCAAGTTCGCCAACTGGATCGCCCCGCCGCAGCGCGGCATCAACAACCAGCCAGCCAACTTCGAGTACGTCAGGTTCAATTAGGGCGCTTCAACTGATGGCCGGCGGAATCTCGATCCACGTCTACGACGTCTCCCGCGGCGTGCCCGCTGCGGGCCTGCGGGTCGAAGTACGTGGTCCCGACGGCAAGCTCCTGGTCGATGGCCAAACCGCGAAGCCCGGCACGCTCGACGCGCCGACGCCGGCCACCGGCACTTACGAGGCGGTCTTCCATATCGGTGACTGGTACCGCGCCCAGGGCGTCGCCGTGCCCTCACCCGCCTTCCTCGAGATGGTACCCTACCGCTTTGGCGTTGCAGATCTTGCGCAGCACTATCACCTGCCGCTCAAGATGACGCCCTGGGGCTTCTCACTTTTCCGTGGCGGGGCCTGACGCGCGGCACGCTCGTTGCTACTCAGGCGCAAGACACTGCTTGGGGGAAACGATGATCGCACGCAGACAGCTTCTTGGCATGACCGCCAGCCTCGCCTTCGCCGGCACGGCCGCCGCGCAGGCGCCGTGGCCCAATCGTGCGCTAAAGCTGATCGTCACTTTCCCGCCGGGCGGGGCGTCCGACGCCGCAGCGCGCGTCGTCGCGGGGCCGTTGTCGGACAAGCTTGGCCAGACGGTGATCGTCGACAACAAGCCGGGCGGCGGCACGACCATCGGCGCCAACTTCGTGCTGGCGGCCAAGGACGACTATCACACGCTGATGCTGTCGAACTCCGCGCCGCTCTCGATCGCGCCCTATCTGTTCGACAAGCCGCCGTACGATCCGATCAAGGACTTTGCCCACGTCGTCTACATCGGCTCGGTCGCCAACGCCTTCGTCGTGCGGCCCGCCGTGCCGGCCAAGACCATGCCGGAGCTGATCGCCTGGATCAAAGGACAAGGCAAACCGGTGCCGTTCGGCTCGGGCGGCCAGGGCTCGATCGGCCATATCATCGGCGAGATGTTCAAGGCCGAGCTCGGCTTGAACATGGAGCACATCGGCTATCGCGGCGCCGCACCCATGTTCCAGGACATGATGGCCGACCAGCTCGACTTCGCCGTGGTCACGCTCACCGAAGTGCTGCCGCTCGCCAAGGACGGCAAGCTGCGCATGATCGCGCTCACGTCGACGCAGAAGGCGCCGAGCGCACCCGACGTGCCGCTGGTCACCGAGCTCGGCTACCCCAAGCTGGTCGCCGAGAACTTCGTCGGCATTTCCGCCCCTGCCGGCATGCCGGCCGACGCACAGGCCAAGCTGCACAAGGCTGCCGCCGAGGTGCTGGCCGATCCCAAGATCGTCGAGCGCCTGGGCGATCTCGGCTTCGTCACCAAGCCGATGAGCCCGGCCGAGTTCACCGCCTTCGTCGCCAACCAGGTGCAGAGCTTCCAGGCGCCGGTGAAGGCGTCGGGCGCCAAGCTGTGACCTTCTGAAGGTCTGTCCAGGCCCTGTCGCAGGACCGACGCATAAGTTTAACGGGCGCGCCAACAATCCCCCAAGCCAGGGTTGCTACGCCATGAGGGCGGCCAGCGGATGTCGCACGGGCCGCCTCAGCGAAGGGTAGCAAAATGGAGCACAGAGCAGTCACCGATGTCGCGACCGGCAGCTTCCGGCTGCGCAAGAGCGACCAGCACGCCGCCAGCAGCACGATCGTCGACATGGACAATGACGAGCTGATCACGCTCACGACCGTCGAAGTTTCCGACGGCGTCGTCCTGCTGCATTGCCTCGATTCCTCGATGACCGCTCTGGAGGAGGCCGAGGACGAAGCCGACGACGAGGCCGAGACCGAGGAGGAGTCGGAGGAAGCGTCCGAGGAAGCGTCGGAAGACGAAGAGACGGACGAGGACGAAGACGAGGAAGAAGAGGACGGTGAAGAGGCCGAGCACTCCGCCAAGGGCCGGACCTACACCGTCGCCAGCGGCAACAGCGTGACCGTTCGCGCCGCCGTCATTCGGCTGGAACCGATCGGCAAGCAGACGGCCGAGGGTACCTACCGGATTCACGTCCTCCAGGTCGCGGGCTGAGCGCTAGCACGCAACCCGTTCCCGGGCCGGTCTGCACAGGATCGGCCCGGGCGCGCAGCCGTCAGGTCACGGCCGGCGGCGCGCCTTCGAGATAGGTGCTCTTGCCCGGCGCGAACGGCTCGGGCGAGTTCCAGACGAACAGCACGCGCAGGACCTCCGGCCCCTCGTTGCCCCAGGCATGCGCGGCGTTGGCAGGAATGATCACGCACTGCCCGGGCGTCGCCGTCGTGCGGACCTTGTCCATCTCGACCCAGATCTTGCCGGCCTCGACGAGGATGATCTCCTCGTACTCGTGGCGGTGCAGCGGCGCCCCGCAACCGGCCTCTATGGTGTTGGAGAGGACGCCAACGCCGGCGGCGCCGCGTTCGCGACTGGCGATCCACTTGCCGGTGATGCCCGGTCGCATGGGAAATTCCGGCAGCGCTCCGTAGTCAACGACCGGCATTGCGTTTCCTCCACCCCATTGAGACGCAAACTCTGCCATTTGGTACGGGCCTGGGCTACTGAAGAAGCCTCCAATCTGGTCGGACCATGACGCTCTGTTCGATTCGCCAGGTCGAGGCGAAGGACCTCGACGCCTGCTACGCGATTTCCCTGGCGACGGGGCTTGCCGGCGGCGATGCCTCGCATCTCTACTGCGATCCGCGAATGATGGGATTTACATCGCCCCGTATGCGCTGCTCGAGCCCGGCCTGACGCTCGTCGTGGAGGACGAAGCCGGCGTGGCAGGCTTCGTGGCCGGCACGGAAGATACCGTCGCCTGGGAGGACAGGCTCGAACGTGACTGGTGGCCGTCGCTGCGAGAGCACTGTGTCGATCCCTCCGACATTCCATCGGCATCGCGGACTGCCGATCAGCGCCGGGCGTTCATGATCCATCATCCGGCTAAAACCCCGCCTGCGGTTGTCGCGCGATATCCGGCCCACCTCCATATGAACCTCCTGCCGCGCTTGCAGCGTCGTGGCATGGGATCGAAGCTGCTGGACGCTTGGTTGGGCCTCGCGACCTGCCGCGGCGCCCGGGCATTTCACGTTGGTGTGAACCGCGAGAATACGGGAGCCGTGCAATTCTGGCGGGCGCGCGCTTTCGAGGTGTTGGCATTCGACAGTCTGCCGGAAGGACGAACGCTCTGGATGGGCCGCAGCGGCTAGTTGCGGACCGCGCCACTTTTTTGACGCGCTCTTGCGCGAGCGTTCCCGGATGGTGCTTGAACTGACGGGCCCCGGCCCACGATCGACGAGGCCCTCAGGCTGGCCGATCACGCGACTGCTGCCCGTCGTGCTCGTCGGCCTGATCTTCCTCGCCATGGTGCCAGTGATCGGCATCGCCTACTACGCCGCCCAGAGCAATTTCGAGAGTTCGTCACGCCAGCTCAACGAGGTCATGGTCGACATGATCGAGCAGCGTCTGCAGGCCCACGTCAGCCCGGTGCGCGACCAGCTCGCCTATATCAGCGACGCCGTCGCCAAGGGCGAGATCGACTTCGACAACCGCGAGCAATGGAAGGCCTTCGCGCTGGGTACGCTCGCCGCCGCACCGCAGGCCGTTGGCTTCGTCGTCATTCCCGTCGACGGCGAGCCGATGCGCTTCACCCGCACCGACCGCAGCGTGCAGCTCGAGCGGCGCGAGAACCTGCCCTTCACCGACGCCCTGTTCGCCCAGGCCCGCAACTTGAACGGCCCGCAATGGGCCGAGCCGCAATGGTCGCTCGTGGTCGGCGAGCCGATCCTGCCGATCATCGTGCCGATCCGCGTGCGTGGGCAGTTCCGCGGCGTCATCGGCGCGGCCATCGGCACGTCGGACCTGTCGCGCTTCCTCAAGAGCCTCGAGCTCGCGGGTGAGCGCAAGCCGTTCATCCTGGCCGGGCGTGACAAGGTGCTGGCCCATCCCTGGCTCGGCAAGGAGCAAGGCACAGTCGAGCAGCGCGCCCGTGGGCGGCTCTCTGGCCTGAACGAGGTCAACGATCCGGTGCTGGCGGCGATGTGGGGGCCTGAGCCCAACGAGATCTCCTGGCTGAACGGCGGCAGCACGGTGTCAGGCCATTGGAACTGGGTCGGCGACAGCAGCCACGGCTGGATCTACCGCAAGATCGACGAGTACCAACCCGCGTCGCTGATCATCGGCTATCACATCGCCGGCCGCGAATCGGCATGGGCGCGCTGGATCGTGCGCGGCATCCTGATTGCGGGCGCCGTCCTGATGCTGTTGACGGGCATCATCGCGATCATGGTCGGCCGTCGCCTGTCACGGCCCATCCTGGCGCTGGCCGACGCCGCGCGCGCCGTCGAACGGCTGGAGCTCGAGAAGGTGCCGAAGCTCAGCGACAGCAAGGTGCGCGAGCTCAACCTCGCGAACCGCGCCTTTGAGCGCATGGCGCGTGGTCTGCACCTCGCCGCCACCTACCTGCCGCGTGCCCTGGTCGCGCGACTGATCGCTCAGCAGGGCGCCCTGCCACCCGCCGAGGATCGCGCTATCACCATCCTGTTCTGCGATCTCGAAGGTTACACCGCCTACTCGCGCGGCCGCCCGGCGACCGAGACCGCCACTTATCTCAACGACCTGATGGCGCGCGTCGGTCCGGCGATCGAAGCGACGGGCGGCACCATCGATAAATACATGGGTGACGGGCTGATGGCCTTCTGGGGCGCACCCGAGCCCAACGCCCAGCATGCGCGCGCGGCCTGCCTCGGCGCGCTGTCCATCGCGCACGAGGTCGAGGCGTTCAATCGCGAGCGCCGCTTCGCCGGCCTCGCCGCCTGCCGCATGCGGGTTGGCCTGCACACCGGGACGGTCCTGGTGGGCAATGTCGGCTTCGCCGGCCGCGTCGACTACACCGCGATCGGCGAGGCGGTGAACGTCGCCTCGCGGCTGGAGCAGTTCGGCCGCCGCGCGCCGCGGCACGGCGAGGTCACGATCGTAGCCAGCGCGAGTTGCCGGACGGCCGCGCTCGACGGTTTCCTCTGGCTGCCACTCGACGGCGGCCCGGCCGATGTCGCGGCCGATGCCGTCCCGTTGTCCCTGCTCAGGGGCCGGTTAGATGGCTTGATAGAGGGCGGTCTAATAAGGGACTTGCGAGGGGAAGCTTAAATAGGTATTTCAGTACCAAATTACGCAATAAGAAGCTCAACAGCCGAAGCATGGGAGGAATGGGATCGGCATGATCGAAGGCATTGAATTCGGGTCGGACCTCAAGGTGAGGTTACCCGCCCGCTTCAACGTCGCCGTGCCGTTCGTCGACCGGCACATCGCGGAAGGCCGCGGCGCCAAGGTCGCCATCCGCACGGCCAGCGAGACCGTCACGTATGCCGAGCTCGCCGAGCGCGTGAACCGCGCTGGCAATGCCTTGCTGGCCTCCGGGCTGAAGCCCGGCGACCGCGTGCTGATGGTCGTGAAGGACTGCCCGGCCTTCTTCTATCTGTTCTGGGGAGCCATCAAGGCAGGCATCGTCCCGGCGCCGCTCAACACCATGCTGCGCGCCGCCGACTACGCCTACCTGTTCGAGGATTCGGGCTGTGGGCTCGTGGTCTATTCCACCGAATTCGCCGCCGAGGTCGAGCCGGCCTTGACGCAGGTCGGCGTCAAGGCGAGCACCATCGACGCCTTCCTGGCCGAGCTGCCCAAGGCCTCCGACAGGCTGGAAGCGCGGCTCGCCTCGCCGACCGCCGACTGCTTCTGGCTCTACTCCTCCGGCTCGACCGGACGGCCCAAGGGGGCCGTGCACCTGCAGCGCGACATGGTGGTGACCAGCGAGTGCTACGGCGTGCGAGCACTGGGAGTACGCGAGGACGATGTGAGCTACTCCGCGGGCAAGCTCTTCTTCGCCTACGGGCTCGGCAACTCCATGACCTTCCCGCTGTGGACCGGCAGCACCGCGGTGCTCGACGACCGCCGTCCGACGCCCGACTCGACCTTCGAGACCATCGAGACCTTCAAGCCCACGCTCTACTTCGGCGCACCGACGCTCTTTGCCGCCCAGCTCGCGGCGCTGGAGAAGAAGCCGCGCGACTTCTCCAGCATCCGCGCCTGCGTCTCGGCAGCCGAGGCGCTGCCCTCCGACATCTTCCGCCGCTGGAAGGAGAAGACGGGCACCGTGATCCTGGACGGCATCGGCTCGACCGAGTGCCTGCACATCTTCATTGGCAATCGGCTCGACGAGTACAAGCCGGGCACCAGCGGTAAGCCGGTGCCGGGCTACGAGGTCAAGATCGTCGACGAGCACGGCAAGCCGGTGCCCCAGGGCGAGAGCGGCCGGCTGTGGATCCGCTCGGAATCGGCGGCCAAGTACTACTGGAACAAGCCCGAGAAGACGGCCGAGACCATGGTCGAGGGCTGGCTCAACACCGGCGACACCTATCGCCAGGACGAGGATGGCTTCTTCATCTATGACGGCCGCAGCGACGACATGCTGAAGGTCGGCGGCATCTGGTGCTCGCCGGTCGAGGTCGAGAGCTGCCTGATCACGCATCCCGCGGTGCTGGAGGCGGCCGTGGTTGGCCATGCCGACGAGCATAGCCTGATCAAGCCGAAAGCCTTCGTGGTGCTGAAGCAGGCGGGCGTTGGCGGGCCGGCGCTCACCGAGGAATTGATGGCGGTCTGCAAGAAGACGCTCGCACCGTACAAATATCCACGCTGGGTCGAGTACGTACCCGAGCTGCCCAAGACCGCGACTGGCAAGATCCAGCGCTTCAAATTGCGCAGCTAGGCGTTTTCGGGTTTTATGCCGTCATCAGGGGACGGGGATCACGACAGGGAGCGAGAACCCATGAAAATCAGGTTGTTTGGTACCGCAACAATTGCGGCGCTGGCCTTTGGCCTGCCCGCGGTGGCTCAGACGCCGATCAAGATCGGCTTCGTCAGCACCTTCTCAGGCCCGCAGGCCGCGATCGGCGAGGACATGCGCCGCTCGGTCGAGCTCGCCAAGGAGCATCTCGGCGGCAAGATGGGCGGCGTGCCCTTCGAGATCATCTACGAGGACGACCAGTTCAAGCCCGACGTCGGCAAGGCGCGCTCGGAGAAGCTCGTCCAGCAGGACAAGGTGAACGTCATCGCGGGCTACATCTGGTCCAACGTGCTGCTGGCCTCGCTGAAGAGCGTGACCGACGAGGGCGATACCATCCTGATCTCGTCCAACGCTGGCCCCTCGCAGATCGCGGGCGAGCTCTGCAACAAGCACTTCTTCTCGACCTCGTGGAACAATGACCAGACGCCGATGGCGATGGGTCAGTACCTGCAGGAGAAGGGCGTCAAGAGCCTCTACCTGATGGCCGGCAACTACGCCGCCGGCAAGGACATGCTCGCGGGCGTGAAGCGCACCTTCAAGGGCGAGATCAAGGGCGAAGACCTGACCAAGTGGCCCGACCAGCTCGACTTCTCGGCCGAGCTCGCCAAGATCCGCGCCGCCAAGCCGGACGGCATCTTCATCTTCTATCCCGGCGCGCACGGCGTGCAGTTCCTGCAGCAGTACGTGCAGGCCGGTCTCAAGGGCCAGATCCCGCTCTACCAGGTGTTCTCGATCGACGCGATCACCCTGCCGCAGCAGAAGGAGCTGGCGCTCGGCACCCTGGGTGCGCAGGAGTGGGTCAACGACCTGCCCAACGACGCCAACAAGAAGTACGTCGCCGACTTCAAGAAGAAGCATGGCGTCTACCCGTCCTACTATGGCGCGCAGAGCTACGATTCGATCATGCTGATCGCGTCGGCCGCCGAGGCGCTGAAGGGCGACCTGTCGAACAAGGACAAGGTCCGCGCCGAGATGAAGAAGGCCAACTTCAAGTCGCTGCGCGGCGACTTCAAGTACAACACCAACCAGTTCCCGATCCAGAACTTCTACATCCAGGAAGCCGTCAAGGATCCGGAAGGCATGATGACGGTGAAGACCATCGCCACCGCGGTGAAGGACGGCAGGGATCCGTACTACGAGAAGTGCCCGATGAAATGACAGCGGCGCGCAGCGTCGCTGTCATCCCGAGCGTAGCGAGGGATCTTTGAGGCAGCGGAAAAGGTCCCTCGACTACGCTTCGCTCCGCTCGGGATGACATGGATTACTTACTGCTCCAGATGCTGAACGGCGTGCAGCTCGGTCTGCTGATGTTCCTGCTCGCCGCCGGACTGACGCTCACTTTCGGCATCATGGACCTGGTGAACCTGGCGCACGGGTCGCTCTACATGATGGGCGCCTACATCGCCTGGACGCTGATCGGCTGGACCGATTCGTTCGTGCTGGGCGCATTGCTGGCGCTGCCCGCCACCTTCCTGCTGGGCATCGTCGTCGAAGCCGTTGTGATGCGAAGGCTCTACGTGCGCGACCATCTCGAGCAGGTGCTGGCGACCTTCGGCCTGATCCTGTTCTTCAACGAGCTGGTCCGCGTGATCTGGGGCCCGGCCGGCAAGAGCATCGCCGTGCCGGCATTCCTCAACCGCACCGTCGAGATCCTGCCCGGCGTCCCCTACCCCGCCTACCGCTTCGCCATCATCGTCGTCGGTGCGGTGGTGGCGGTCCTGCTGGCCTGGCTGGTGGCCCGCACGCGCATCGGCATGCTGATCCGCGCCGGCGCTTCCAATCGGCGCATGATCGGCGCGCTCGGCATCAATATCGAGCTGCTGTTCAGCCTGGTGTTCGGCCTGGGCGCGGTGTTCGCCGGCCTTGCGGGCCTGATGGCGGCGCCCCTCACCTCGGTGAAGATCGGTATGGGCGACGACATCCTGATCCTCGCCTTCGTCATCATCGTCATCGGCGGCATCGGCTCGATCAAGGGCGCCTTCGTCGCCGCCATGGTGGTTGGCCAGATCGACATCGTCGGCCGCGCGTTCCTGCCCGATCTGCTGAAGACCTTCCTCAGTGCCAGCGCCGCCTCGAGCGCCGCGCCGGCGATCTCGCAGGTCCTGATCTACGTCGTCATGGCGGGCGTTCTGGTGTGGCGCCCGACCGGCCTGTTCGGGCAGCGCACGTGATCCGGTTTTCATGCTCTTCCGGACCGCGAGCCTTTGGCTCGCTCATGAGCTTGAGCGAGCCAGAGGCTCGCGGTCCGGAAGAATCATGAGCTTCATCGCCTCCCTCCGCACGCCGCGCGGGCTCATCACCGCCCTGCTGCTGGTCATCCTCGCCGTCCTGCCGTTGCTGACCCAGGCCTTCGACCAGCGCTATCTCCTGTCGATCGGCACCCGCATCGTCATCTGGGCGATCGCCGCCGTCAGCCTCAACATGATCCTGGGCTATGGCGGCCTGGTGAGCTTTGGCCACGCCGTGTTCTTCGGCATCGGCGGCTATGCCGTCGGCATCCTGAGCCATCACGGCGTCGCCAGCGGCTGGATCCAATGGCCCGTCGCCATCATCGCGGCGACGCTGTGGGCTGCGCTGGTCGGTGCGCTGTCACTGCGCACGCGCGGCCTCTACTTCATCATGATCACCTTGGCCTTCGCCCAGCTCGTCTTCTATGTCGGTGGCGGGCTGGAGGCCTACGGCGCCGACGACGGCCTCAATATCAGCCGCAGCCGCTTCCCCGGCGTCATCGACCTGCGCGACAAAGCGTCGTTCTACTGGCTGTGCTTCGCGCTGCTCTGCGGCACCCTTTGGTTCTGCAGCCGCTTCGCCAACTCGCGCTTCGGCCTGGTGATCCGCGGCGCCAAGTCCAACGACCTGCGCATGACGGCGCTGGGCTTCCCGGTGTTCCGCTATCGCCTGGCTGCGTTCACGCTGTCGGGCGCCTTTGGTGGCCTCGCCGGCATCCTGCTCGCCAACGAGGGCGCCTACATCTCGCCCGCCATGATGTCCTGGGTGAAGTCGGGCGATCTCATCGTCATCGTCGTGCTGGGCGGCATGGGCACCTTGTTCGGACCGCTCTACGGCACCATCGCCTTCTTCGTGCTGGAGGAATCGCTGAAGCCGATCCTCGACCTGTTCCACAAAGGCTGGGGCGAGTACTGGCAGATCGTGTTCGGCCCCATGCTGGTGCTGATCGCGCTCTACGCCAAGGGCGGCATCGATTCCCTGTTTGGTTCACCGAAAGAGTGGCGCCGCCATGGCTGAGCCGCTGCTCTCCGCCACCGGCCTGATCAAGCGCTTCGGCGGCTTGGTCGCGACCGACAACGTCTCGATCGACGTGCGCCCAGGCGAGATCCATGCCCTGATCGGCCCGAACGGCGCCGGCAAGACCACCTTGGTGAGCCAGCTCACCGGCAACCTCAGGCCCGACACCGGCACCATCCATTTCGCCGGCCGCGACATCACCCATCTGCCCATGCATGCGCGGGTGCGGCTCGGCCTCGCACGCTCCTTCCAGATCACCTCGGTGCTGCGCGAGTTCACCGCCCTCGACAACGTGGCGCTGGCCGTGCAGGCCCATGCCGGCCATTCCTTCCGCTTCCTGGCCGACACGCGCCGCGACGAAAGCCTGCGGGCGCCTGCGCGGCGCGGTCTCGAAGCGGTCGGACTGCCCGCCCGCGCCAACACGCCCGCCTCGGCGTTGAGCCACGGTGAGCAGCGCCAGCTCGAGATCGCCATGGCGCTGGCGGGCGATCCCAAGCTGCTGCTGCTCGACGAGCCCATGGCCGGCATGGGTGTCGAGGAATCGCAGCGCATGATCGGCTTCCTGCAGGGGCTGAAGGACCGCCGCGGCATGCTGCTGATCGAGCATGACATGGATGCCGTCTTCCAGCTCGCCGACCGCATCACCGTGCTGGTCTACGGCCGCGCCATTGCCTCGGGCACGCCGGCCGAGATCCGCGCCAACGCCGAGGTGCGCCAGGCCTATCTCGGCGAGGGAGACGCCTGATGCTGCGCGTCCGCGAGCTGGAGGCCTTCTATGGCGCCAGCCAGGCGTTGTTCGGCATGGAACTCGGCATCGATGCCGGCGAGGTCGTAACCCTGATGGGCCGCAACGGCATGGGCAAGACCACGACGGTGAACACCATCATGGGCCTGCTGCCGGCCCGCCGCGGCACCGTCGAATTCCTGGGCCAGCGCGTCGAGCATCTGCCGTCCTTCCGCATCGCCCGGCTGGGTCTGGGCCTGGTGCCCGAGGGCCGGCAGATCTTCCCCAACCTCTCGGTGCGCGAGAACCTTGTCGCCGCCGCGGCCAACCGGCTGGGCGCCAACGAGCCCTGGACCTTGGCCCGCACCTTCGACTTCCTGCCCCGGCTCGCCGAGCGGCAGCGCAACATGGGCAACCAGCTATCGGGCGGCGAGCAGCAGATGCTGGCGATCGGCCGGGCGCTGATGACCAATCCCAAGCTCCTGATCCTCGACGAGGCAACCGAAGGCCTCTCGCCGCTATTGCGCCAGGAGATCTGGACCTGCCTCGCGCGGCTGAAGCGCGACGGCCAGGCCATCCTGGTGATCGACAAGAACGTCGGCGCTCTGATCAAGCTCGCCGATCGCCATCACATCGTCGAAAAAGGCCGCGTCGTCTGGACCGGCACCTCCGATGCCCTGGCCCGCGACAGCGACCTGCAGCACAAGTACCTCGGCGTCTAGCTAGGCCGCCCGCAGCCTGACGCGAAACGCCGCGCCGCGCTCGGCCGGCAGCAGGGTGATGTCACCACCGAACGCCGCCACGCGCTGGCGAGCGATCGCGAGGCCAAGGCCCGTGCCGCCGGCCTCGCGCGCCGTCGTGAAGAAGCGGTCGAACACGCGCTCGCTGTTGCCCGATGAGATGCCGCGCCCATCGTCCGAGACCTCGACCACCACGCCGTCTGGCGCGGCGCGCGCCGCGATGCGTACCGACGCCGCGGGCCCGCCGTGTTGCCAGGCATTCTCCAGCAGGTTCGAGAGCACGATATCGAATGACTCACGGTCAATCGCGGCGGCGAGCGGCTCCGCGCCCTCGACCGACACCTTCTGCCCCTTGCCGCGCGCGGTCTCCGCCATCTCACGCACGATGCCGGCCACGTCGCAGGTCTCCTTGCCGCTCGGCATGAGAGCATCGGCCCGCGCCAGTTCGAGGATGCGGCGCACCAGCCGCTCCAGCCGCGCGGTATCGTCCAGGATGTTGGCCAAAAACTTGGCGCTCTCCTCCGCGGACATCTCCTCGAGATGGTCGCGCAAAAGCTCGGTGCTGCCGCGGATGCCGGTGAGCGGCGTCTTGAGCTCGTGGCTGACGCTGAGCGCCAGTTCGCGCACATAGTCGGCACGCGCCTGCAGGGTGCGCGCCATGACCATGATCGAGTCCGACAGCGATTGCGCCTCGCGCGTCATCGGCGCCGCCAGCGGCTGGACGGCGCGCACATCGCCTGCCGCCACGCGCTCGGCCATTGCCGCCAGCTGGCGCGTCGGCCGCACCACCGTATAGCCCGCGAACCAGGCCAGCACCGCCACCGCAGCGATCAGCACCACCGCCAGCGCCAACAGGGCATGGCGCTTGCTGTACAGCGTCTGCACGATGTTGCGCGGCGTCCGCGACACCAGCACGGCCCCCAGCACGTGCCCGTCCGCCACCACCGGCACCGTGACGAACACGCGCAGCGTCGTGGCGCGGCTGATCGATTCCCAGCTCGGGCTGCCGGTGATCGGTGGGCGTTCGCGCAGCACTGCCACCGGTGCCCCCTGCAGCGCCTGCGCCACCTCCTGCTGGCCGATCAGGCTCCGGCCGAGATCGGCATCGGCGGTCGCCGCGACCACGATCCCGTGCGCATCGACGACGCGGATGGCAGCCAGCGTCATCTCGCGCACGTTGGCGAGCACCGGTGTCAGCGTCTTGGCCACGGCGCGCGCAATCGGGTCGGCCGGCTCGTTTGCCGGCGCAGCTTCGGGCGCGCGCGGCAGGATGGGCGAATCGGCGAGATCGAGTTGCGGTAGCAGGGCGCGCCAGCGCTCCGGCGAATAGGGCGTGGGCGTCACATTCCAGTCCGCGGTTGCGCGCGGCGTGGCGACGAGTTCGGCCGGCGTAGCGCGCTCGAGCCAGGCCGTGCGATAGGCCGCCGACAGCACGGCGGCCTGGGCCAGAAGCTCGGCCTCGGTCTGGCGGATCAGCGCGCTTTCATAGAGCCGCAGGAAGGTGATGCCGCCCACCGGCAGCAGCAGCACGGCGAGATACGTCGCGAGCAGCAGCGTGCGCGCGCGCGGCAGGCGGCGGCGCATGTCAGGTCGCGGCCAGGCGATAGCCTACGCCATGCACCGTCTCGATCGGATCGCCGCCCGCCGACTGGAACTTGGCGCGGATGTGGCGGACGTGGCTGTCGATGGTGCGGTCGCTGACGAAGCGGGCGCCGGCATAGGAGGCGGTCATCAGGTTCTCGCGCGTGAAGACGCGGCGCGGCTGGGCGGCGATCGCCTTCAGGAGCGCGAACTCGGTGGCGGTGAGCGGCACCTCGGTGCCATCCCAGCGCGCCGCGATCGCCTCGACGTCGATCACCAGCCGGCCGCGCACCAGCCTCTGCTGCTCGCTCTCCACCGGTGCCTTGCGGCGCAGCACAGTCTTGACGCGCGCCACCAGCTCGCGCGGGCTGAACGGCTTCACCACATAGTCGTCGGCGCCGAGCTCGAGGCCCAGGATGCGATCCAGTTCCTCGTCCTTGGAGGTGAGGAAGATGATCGGCACGTCCGAGCCCTTGCGCAGGCGCTTGCACACTTCGGTGCCGTCGAGCTCGGGCATCAGGATATCGAGGACCACCAGCGCCGGTCTCTCGCGCCCGGCAACGTCGAGGGCGGCCATGCCATCGCCCGCGGTCAGCGGCTGGTAGCCGGCGCGCCGCAGGGCAAAGCACACGACATCCCGGATATGCGGATCGTCGTCGACGACCAGGACCTTCTGCATGACAGGAGTCTAGCGCCCGGCCCGACGGTGTCGACGGGCGTGAAGGCATTTGCACCAAATCTCCACAAACGCTCCACCGGTGCTGCACGCCGCCAACCGATCCTGCCGCCTCCGCCCCGTGGAGGTATTCGATGACCGACGACGCCCTGCCCCCGCCCCTTCCGACGCCGCCGCGGCAAACCGCGCCCGGCGGGCTGCAGCAGCTGCGGACGTTCCTGGCAAGCGACAACCTTGTCGCGCGCCTGGCCGTGCTGGGCTTCCTGACGCTCGTGCTCACCATTCCCCTCAACATGATCGGCGGCGTCATCGCCGATCGGCTCACCTTCGAGGCCGAGGCGACCAAGAGCGTCAGCGAGGCATGGGGCGGCGAGCAGACCTTCGTCGGCCCGATGATCGTGGTGCCCTACCGGCGCACCTACCTGGGAGCACTCACTCTCCTGCCCGAGAAGCTCACGATCGACGGCCATATCCAGCCGCAGCAGCGCCGGCGCGGCCTGTTCAGCGTCAACGTCTACACCGCCACGCTCGACGTCACGGCCGAGTTCCAGACCAGCGCCCTGCGCGAGCTTCTCGCCGACCAGCGCGAAGCCGAATGGTCGGCGGCCCGCCTCGAGATCGGCGTCAGCGATACGCGCTCGATCGACGGCGACGGCGTCGAGATCGATGGCCAGAAGGTCGACTGGACGTCGATCTCGGGAGGCTCGCTGTCGTCGCTCAAGGCCGCGGTTGCCGCCGCCACGCTCAGCGACCGCGAGGTCGTCCAGGTGCGCTTTCGCATCGCCATCGCCGGCAGCGGCAAGCTTGCCCTGGTGCCGCTCGGCCGCCGCACGGAGGCGACGCTCGACGCCCCATGGCCCTCGCCCAGCTTCTTCGGACGACTGCCCCTCAGCCAGACGGTCGCCACCGGCGGCTTCAGCGCCAAATGGGCGACGTCGGATCTCGGCCGGCCCTACGGCCAGCTCTGGGACACCCTCAACGTGCGCAACGACCCTTCGGCGAAAACCGTGCTGGGCTCGGCCTTCGGCGTGACGCTGCTAACGCCGGTCGACGCCTATCGCGAGACCGACCGCGCTATCAAGTACGGCATCATGTTCATCGGGCTCACCTTCGCGGCCAGCCTCCTGTTCGAGCTCGCCACCGGCACGCGCCCGCACGCCGCCCAATATGGCCTGATCGGCCTGTCGCTCTGCGTGTTCTACCTGCTGCTGCTGTCGATCAGCGAACAGATCGGCTTTGCCCTGGCCTACCTGGCGAGTGCGGCGGCCGTGGTCATCCAGGCGACGATCTACAGCCGCGCCCTGCAGGGCCGCACCGCCCCGGCGTTGGCCTTCGGCACCATCCTCGCCGGCCTGTTCGGCGGTCTCTACGGCCTGCTCCAGCTCGAGGATGTGGCCCTGCTCACGGGCTCGGTAGTGCTGTTCGCGGTGCTGTCCATCGCCATGTGGCTGACGCGCAATCTGCATCGGCAGCAACTGGCCTGAAGGACGAAAGGGCGCGGCCGTCCGGCAGGGGCCGCTTGCCTTTCACAGGGCCCGCCGGAATGATGCCGCGTCGTTCCGGAGTATTTAATGCGCCTGCCTCGTCTCGCCTCGCTGCTTGCCTTCGCGGTCGCCCCCGCCTTCGGCCAGGGGCAGGTCAACGTCTACAACTGGTCCGACTATATCGCCGAGGATCAGCTAAAAGCCTTCGAGAAGGACACCGGCATAAAGGTCAACTACACGACCTACGATTCCAACGAGATCCTGGAAGCCAAATTGCGCGCCGGCCGCTCGGGCTACGACGTCGTGGTGCCGACGGCCTCGCCGTTCTTCGTGCGCCAGCTCGCCGCCAACCTCTACAAGCCGCTCGACAAGGCCAGGCTCAAGAACCTGAAGAACCTCGATCCCGAGATCATGGGCGCGCTGGCCAAGTACGATCCGGGCAACGCGCACGCCATCCCCTGGATGTGGGGCACCACGGGCATCGGCTACAACGTCGACGCCGTGAAGAAACGCATGGCCGACGCGCCGGTCGATTCGCTGAAGATGATCTTCGATCCCGCGATCGTGTCGAAGTTCGCCGATTGCGGCGTCATGATCCTCGACAGCGCCACCGACGTCTTCCCCGCGGCGTTGAAATATCTCGGGCTCGACCCCGATTCCAAGAAGCCCGAGGACCTCGCCAAGGCGGCCGACGTCGTGAAGGCGGTGCGACCCTTCATCCGCAAGTTCCATTCCTCGGAGTACATCAACGCGCTGGCCGGCGGCGACATCTGCCTCGCCTTCGGCTATTCCGGCGACATCTTCCAGGCGCGCGATCGCGCCGCCAAGGCCAAGGACAAGCAGACCATCGCCTATGCCATCCCGCGCGAGGGCTCGCTGCTGTGGATCGACGTCGCCGCGATCCCCAAGGATGCGCCCAACGCCGACAATGCGCTGCGCTTCCTCGACTTCCTGCTCGAGCCCAAGGTCGCGGCGGCCTCGAGCGAGCTCACCGGCTACGCCAACGCCAACCTGCCGGCGACGGCACTGCTGCCCAAGGACATTTCCAGCAACCCGCTGATCTATCCGCCCGCCGACGTGCGCGCCAAGTTCTATACCATCACCGCCGGCAACGCCGAGCAGACGCGCGAGCGCACCAGGCTGTGGACCACGGTGAAGACGGGTCGATGAATTGAGCGCCGGGCCGATCGTCAGCATCGCCGGGGTCGCCAAGCGCTTCGGCACGGTCGTCGCCGTCGACGGCGTCGATCTCGACATCCAGCGCGGCGAGCTGTTCGCCCTCCTGGGTGGCTCGGGCTGCGGCAAGACCACCTTGCTGCGCATGATCGCGGGCTTCGAGACGCCCGATACCGGCCACGTCCTGATCGATGGCCAGGACATGACCGGCGTGCCGCCGCATCGCCGGCCGGTCAACATGATGTTCCAGTCCTACGCCCTGTTCCCGCACATGGATGTGGCGGCGAACGTGGGGTACGGCCTGCGCCGCGAGGGCCTGCCGGCCAGCGAGATCGCGCGACGCGTCGGCGAGGCGCTGGACCAGGTGCGGCTTGGCGACCACGGCAAGCGCCGGCCGGCGCAGCTCTCGGGTGGGCAGCGCCAGCGCGTGGCGCTGGCCCGCGCGCTGATCAAGCGGCCGAAGCTCCTGCTGCTCGACGAGCCGCTGGCCGCGCTCGACCGCAAGCTGCGCGAGGGCACGCGCTTCGAACTGGTGCGCCTGCAGGAGCAGCTCGGGCTCACCTTCGTCATGGTGACGCACGACCAGGAGGAGGCGATGTCCATGGCGGGCCGGCTCGCCGTCATGAACGAGGGCCGCATCGCCCAGGTCGGCACGCCGCACGAGGTCTACGAGCACCCGCGCTCGCGCTTCGTCGCCGACTTCATCGGCATCGCCAACATCCTGCCCGTCGACGGCGGCCGCGCCTGGCTGGCGCTGCGGCCCGAGAAGATCGCCCTGTTCGCCGCCCGGCCCAGCACCGACCACGCCGAGCAGGGCTGCATCGTCGAGATCGCCTACGAGGGCGACCGCTCGCTCTACCGCGTGGCGCTGACGGACGGCAGCACACTGCTGGTCTCGACGGCCAACATCGCGCGTCATCCGCGCGAACCCTGGCCGCGCGGCCAGCAGGTGTGGCTGGGCTGGGCCGCGGATGCGGGGCAGAGGCTGGAAGAATGATGACGCATAGCCGCGCGAACAGCGACCACTGCCATCCCGAGGGCGAAGCCCGAGGGACCTTTAAGGCAACAGGAAAGGTCCCTCGCTACGCTCGGGATGACAGCTTTCTCGCGGCGGGCACCTAGAGTCATGCGCCTCGTCATCGCGCTCCCCTACCTCTGGCTCGCCACCTTCTTCCTGCTGCCGTTCGCGCTGGTGTTGGCGATCGCCTTCGGCGTCAACAATCCCGATGCCGTGCCGCCGGTCGATCTCGGCGTGTCGCTGAAGAACTTCCGCCTGCTCTTCACCGACGATCTCTACCTCGCGGCCTGGCTGGGCTCCTTGCGCATCGCCGCGGCCTCGACGGTGCTCTGCCTGCTGCTGGGCTATCCCATGGCCTACGCCATCGCCCGCGCGCGGCCAGGCCTGCGGCCGCTGCTGCTGATGGCCGTCATCCTGCCCTTCTGGACGTCGTTCCTGATCCGCGTCTATGCCTGGATGGGCCTGCTTGCCAGCAACGGCATCTTGAACCAGTTCCTGCGCGCCACCGGCCTGGTCGACAATCCCGGCACCATCCTGGGCACCGAATGGGCCGTCCATCTCGGCATCGTCTACGCTTACCTGCCCTTCATGGTGCTGCCGGTCTATGCGGCGCTGGAGAAGCTCGACACCAGCCTGCTCGAAGCCGCGGCCGATCTCGGCGCCAGCCCGCTGGTCGCCTTCCTCACCGTCACCCTGCCGCAATCCCTGCCCGGCATCCTCGCGGGCTGCCTGCTGGTCTTCATCCCGGCCGTCGGCGAGTTCGTCATCCCCGACCTTTTGGGCGGCACCGGCACGCTGATGATCGGCAAGGTGCTGTGGGACGAATTCTTCCTCAATTCGGATTGGCCGCTCGCTTCCGCGGTGGCGATCTGTCTTCTGGTGTTGCTGGTCGGTCCGATCGCGCTCTTCCAGCGCCAGCAGGCCAAGAACCTGGAGCGGCAGTGATGCCAGGCCGCGCGCGGCTGCCTTCGCCGAAGCGAAGCCGAGACGTAGGCACGGCATCGCCCCAGTCCCGCTTCGGCTTCGCGCAGGCAGGCTTCGCCTTCACGATGCTCGCCTTCGGCTACGCCTTTCTTTACCTGCCGATCGCGCTGGTGATCGTCTATTCGTTCAATGAATCGCGGCTGGTCACGGTATGGGCCGGCTTCTCCACCAAATGGTGGAGCGCCCTGTTCGCCAATGAGGCGATGCTCGGCGCCGCCTGGCTGTCGCTGCGCATCGCGCTGGTGAGCGCCACCGTCGCGGCCGTCATCGGCCTCGCGGCCGGCTATGCGCTCGCCCGCGTGCCGCGCTTCTTCGGCCGCACCCTGTTCGGCAGCCTGGTGATCGCGCCCATGGTCATGCCCGAAGTGGTGATGGGCATCTCCATGCTGCTGCTGTTCGTCGGCTCCGACCGGCTCATGGGCTGGCCGATCCGCGGCTTCCTCACCATCGCCATCGCCCACATCACCTTCTCGATCGCCTTCGTGGCCGTCGTCGTGCAGGCCCGCCTCGCCGACTTCGACCGCTCGCTCGAAGAAGCGGCGATGGATCTCGGCGCCACGCCGTGGACCACCTTCCGCACCATCACCCTGCCCCTGATCGCGCCCGCGGTCGGCTCGGGCTGGCTGCTCGCCTTCACGCTGTCGCTCGACGACCTGATCCTCACGCAGTTCGTCGCCGGCGCGCAGTCGGAGACCCTGCCGATGCGCGTCTATTCCAGCGTGCGGCTGGGCGTCGATCCGCAGATCAATGCGCTCGCCACCATCATCATGGTCGTCGCTGCCTGTGCGCTGATTTTTTCCGGATGGCTGACGCGACGAAAAGCTTGAGCTAAGTTCGGCCCCAAGAACAGAAGAATTTTCTGTAGTGGGGGAACCAGGATGGCATCGCGACGTAATGTGCTGAAGGGGGTGGGAATGGCCACTATCGGTGCGTCTCTGCCGATCAGCGGTGTCCTGGCGCAGAACGCGCCGGCGGCCGCACCAGCCGCCAAGGCTCCCAAGCTCCTCGAAATGGAAGGCAAGGCCAAGCTTGCCGTTCTCGGTGATCGCCCATTGGTCGCCGAGACGCAGGCGGCGCTGATGGACGACGACGTCACGCCGACCGCCAAGCTCTTCGTGCGCAACAACGGCCAGGTGCCGGAAGCGACGCGCGATCCCAAGGCGTGGAAGATCAAGGTCGACGGCGAGGTCAACACGCCGCTCGAGATCACGCTGGGCGACTTGATGAGCCGCTTCCCCAACGTCACCTACCAGCTCGTGCTGGAATGCGGCGGCAACGGCCGCTCCTTCTTCGAGCCCGAGGCGCGCGGCAACCAGTGGACCAATGGCGGCGCGGGCTGCCCGCAATGGACCGGTGTCCGCCTCGCCGACGTGCTGAAGGCCGCCGGGCTGAAGTCGAGCGCGGTCTTCACCGGCCACTACGGCGCCGATCCGACGCTGGCCGGCGAGACCGACAAACCGACCATCTCGCGCGGCATGCCGATCAAGAAGGCGATGGACGAGCACACGCTGATCGCCTTCAAGCTGAATGGCCAGGACCTGCCGTTGATCCATGGTGCGCCGGTGCGCCTGATCGTGCCGGGCTGGGCGGGCTCGCTCTCGACCAAGTGGCTGACCCGCATCTGGGTGCGCGACAAGGAGCATGACGGTCCGGGCATGGGCGGCTTCTCCTACCGCACGCCGAGGAAGCCCATCGTGCCGGGCAGCAAGGGCGACGAGAAGGACATGGCCATCCTGGAATCGATGCCCGTGCGCTCGGTCATCACCTTCCCGGCCGATGGCACCAAGCTCGCCGCCGGCACCAAGAAGCTCGACCTGCGCGGCAATGCCTGGGCGGGCGACTGGGACATCAAGACCGTCGACATCTCGATCGATGCCGGCAAGACGTGGAGGAGCGCCAAGGTCAATCCACCGGCCAACAAGTTCGCCTGGCAGCGCTTCACCGCGTCGATCGACCTGCCGAGCTCGGGCTACTACGAGGTCTGGTCGCGCGCGACCGATAGCAACGGCGTCACCCAGCCCTTCCTGGCGACCAACTGGAACCCGCAGGGCTACGGCGCCAACCCGATCAGTCGCATCCGCGTCCTCGTCGAATCTTGAGAGAGATCACCGTCACCCACGTCGTCGTCATCACCCTGACCGCGACGTTCGTCCTGCTTGGCCTCGACCGCGCGGGCGAGTTGCGGCCGAACCGGCCGGCCTATGTGCCGCCGGCGGCCAAGTCCGCGACCGTGGCGGCGCCCGAGCACGATCCCGACAAGGGCAAGCCGCCGCCGCACAACGACAAGCCCGAGGACCTGCCCGACGGCAAGGGCCGCGACGTGACCTTCTATACCTGCACGGCCTGCCACGGCGTGGCGCTGATCAAGGCGCAGGGCCTGACGCGCGAACTGTGGGATTCGACCTTCGACCTGATGCTCGAGAAGCATCGCATGCCGCCGGTGCCGGCAGCCGAGCGTGGCGAGATCCTCGATTATCTCGCCGCGACCTTCCCGCCGCGCCGGCGCGGACGCGGCGACGACAATCCGTTCAAATAGCCTTCGCCCATTTTTCCGACCAGACATGGAGCGGCAGGAACAGCCGCAGCAGCTCCTCGCCCAGGGTCGTCAGCCGGTAGCCCGCCGCTTCGTCGAGGAGCACCAGCTTCGCCTCCCTGAGCTCGGCCAGTCGCGTGTTAATGATGGTCGGGCTGGCGCCGATCGCGTCCTGCAACTCGCGGAACCGCCGCGGCTCCTCGCGCAGCTCCCAGACGATGCGTAGCGTCCACCGCCGACCCAAAAGGTCGAGCAGCACCATGATCGGCCGGCCGGTGCGCGAACCGCGTACGCGCTTCACCATCTATTACACTCCGTTACTACAATTTCTGTAGCAAGTTTGCTACAAGAAGTGTAGCACAACGGCATGCCCCGCATCGCCCCCGCTGAACCGCCCTACGAGCCCCAGATCGCCGCCGCGCTCGAGCGCATCATGCCGCCCGGCGTGCCGCCGCTCGGGCTGTTCCGCGCCATGGCGAAGAGCCCGCGCGTCTTCGCCCGGATGTTCGCCGGCGCCCTTTTAGACAAAGGCCCGCTCTCCCTGCCCCAGCGCGAGATCGTGATCGACCGCACCACGGCACGGCTGGGCTGCGAATACGAATGGGGCGTCCACGTCACCTTCTTCGCCGAGCGAGCCGGCTTCACGCCCGAGCAATCGGCCGCCACGATCAGCGGCGCGAGCGACGCGCCATGCTGGACGGCCGACGAGCAGGCCTTGATCGCCCTGGTCGACGACCTGGTCGACCGCCGGTCCATCGGCGACGACACCTGGCGCCGCCTCACCGCGCACTTCGACGAAGCGCAGATCCTCGAGGCGATCGCGCTCGTGGGCTACTACCACACGATCAGCTTCCTCTGCCGCGGCCTGAAACTGCCGCTGGAAAGCTACGCCGCGCGCTTTCCCCGTTGAGCGTGCGCACGGGCGCGTCCTGTGCCATCGTTCGATCGTGTTGCTTCCAAGGGAGTACGCGATGTTCCGGCGGACGTTCCTTGTCGGCGCCGCAGGGTTGCTGGCTCCATTGCCCGCCCTTGCACAGTCCGCAACGCGCGAGAAGGTCGCTGCGGCGCTGCCGAAGCTCAAGGACTTCGCGCGGCAGATCACGGACAAGGCGCAAGTGCCCGGCCTCTCGATCGCCATCGTCCATCGCGACGAGGTCGTCCTCCTCGAGGGCTTCGGCCTGCGCCAGGTCGGCAGGCCCGAAACCGTCGACGCCGACACGGTCTTCCAGCTCGCCTCGCTGTCCAAGCCGTTGTCCTCGACCGTCGTCGCCGCCCTGGTGAGCGACGGCAAGGTCTCGTGGGACAGCCGCCTGCGCGACATCGATCCCGGATTTGCCCTGCAGGACGAGCTCGCCGCCGTGAACGTCACCGTCCGCGACCTGTTCGCCCATCGCAGCGGATTGCCGGGCCATGTCGGCGACGACATCGAGGAGCTGGGGTTCAGCCAGGGCGAGATCCTGCATCGCCTGCGCCTGGCCAAGCCCGCCTACGGCTTCCGCAATGGCTACTCCTACAGCAACTTCGGCCTGACCGAGGCCGCCGTCGCCGCGGCCCGGATCTCGAGCCAGGGCTGGGAGGAAGCCGCCGAGGACAAGCTTTACAAGCCGCTGGGCATGGCCTCGACCAGCTCGCGCTACCGCGACTTCCTGGACCGTCCCAACCGCGCCGCCCTTCATGTGCCGGTCGACGGCACGCCGGACGGCACTTGGGCCTCGTTCACAAAGCGCAACCCGGATGCGCAGGCGCCCGCCGGCGGCGCCAGCTCGAGCGCGCGAGACCTCGCGCGATGGCTGCGCCTGCTGCTGGCCGAGGGCCGCTATGGCGCCCGCCAGCTGATTGCCAAGGAGGCCCTGCAACAGGCGCACATTCCCGCGACCGTGCGCAGCGTCGACCCGAACACCGGCGCCGCGTCGTTCTATGGCCTCGGCTGGAACATCGACTATCGCGCGCACGGCGTCGAATGGAGCCATGCCGGCGCCTTCAGTGCGGGGGCGCGCACGCTGGTCCACCTGATCCCGGGCGAGCAGCTTGGCATCGTCGTGCTGTCGAACGCCTTCCCGACGGGCGTACCCGAAGGCATCGCGATGACCTTCTTCGACCTGGTCTTCGAAGGCCAGCCGACCAAGGACTGGGTGACGATGGCCAACGATGTCTTCCAGGCCGGCTACGCCGCGATGCTGAAGCCGTCGATGGCCTATGCGACGGAGCCCGCCTCGCCGGCGCCGCCGCTGCCGCCCGAGGCCTATCTCGGCGACTACGGCAACGATTATGTCGGCGATGCCAAGGTGACCGACTCAGGAGGAACGCTCTACCTTAGCCTCGGTCCGGCCGGCCGGCGCTTCCCGCTCAACCCCTTCAATCGCGACGTGTTCACCTACGCGCCGATGGCGGAAGCGCCGAAGGCACGCAGCGGAGTGAGCTTCCTGATCGGACCGGACGGCAAGGCGAGCGAGGTCACGATCGAGGACCTCAACGAATACGGCATGGGACGCCTGGTGCGCGTCCCTGCCAGGTGATCAGGAGGCTGCGCAACGCCTCGGCGTCGCGACGTAGTTCGGAAGCCCGGCGAACCAGAGCTGCAGATCGACATTGTCGATCGGCACCCATTCATGGTTTTCGCGCTGGGCCTTGTCCCAGGCCATGACCACGGCGCCGGTGGCGCTGCGATCGATGTAGAGACCGCCGTCTCGGAATGAGCGGCTGGTTTGCGAATGCCCCGAGCGTCGATGTGATCTCGCCACGGGCCGATGCAATACTAAAAGCGTCATAGGGCACCTCAGCACTCGTAAAGTCATGCGAGCGTAGGCCCGGGCTCTCAGGCGTACTGTGATTTTGCTCACGTCCACATTTAGTCTGCACGCCACATCGCGAACACAATCTGTTCTCTTAGCGCCTCACGTAGCGATCGATGCCGAGCACGACGACGCCGAAGACGAGGCCCCAGAAAGCAGAGCCCACGCCCATCAACGTGACACCTGAAGCAGTCACTGCGAGCGTGCCGGCCGCGGCGAAGCGATCCTGGTCAGCCGAGAGCGCGGAGCCCATGGCGCTCGCCATCGAGCCCAGCAGCGCCGTGCCGGCGACGGTGGCCAGCAACGCCGGCGGCAAGGCGCCGAACACGCCAACCAGCGACGCGCCGAACAGGGCGATCAGGCTCCACCACACGGCATAGAAGACGCCGGCTTTCCAACGCTCGGCAGGATCGGGATGCGCCTCGGGACCGGTGCAGAGTGCGGCGGAGATCGCTGCGAGATTGGTGGTGTGGGCGCCGAGGAAGGCGCTGCCGAGCGAGGCCGCACCGGTGGCGGCGAGCACGGCTTGCGTCGGCGGCTCGTAACCGGAGGCGCGCAGCACGGCAAAGCCAGGCAGGTTCTGCGACGCCATGGTGACGAGATAAAGCGGCACGCCGAGCCCGATCAGCGTCGCGACATCCCAGGCCGGCATCACCAGTTCGGGCTGCGACAGGCCGAGCGCCGGTATCGGCTTCACCAGGCCGAGGCCGACCGCGATCAAAGCGCCGGCGACCAGCACGATCAGCGAGGCAAGTGTCGGCGCCAGGATGCGCGCCACCAGGAACAGCGCGACCATGGGCAGCACCAGAAGCGGCGCGCTGGGCACGTGCTCGACCATGGCGATGACGAGGCGCAGCAGGATGCCCGCCAGCATCGCCGCGGCGATGCTCGCCGGTATCTTCTCGATCAGGCGAGCCAATGGCCTGATGGACGCCGTCAACAGGATCAACACCGCCGCCAGCACGAAGGCGCCCACGGCGGCGCCGATGCCCGGCACGCCCGAGGTCGAGGCGATCAGCGCCGCGCCCGGCGTCGACCAGGCGGTGATAATGGGCATGCGATAGCGCACGCTGAGCCAGAGACCGGAGAGCGCCATGGCGATGGCGAGCCCCGAGACCCATGAGCTCGCTTGCGCCGGCGTGGCGCCGACGGCCGCCGCCGCCGCCAGCACGACGGGCAAGGTCCCGCCGAGCCCCGCCACAGTCGCGACCAACGCCGCGGTGGCGGTCGAGACAAGGCCGGATTTCACGGAGAGTTCGCTCGGTCGACCATCGCCTGCAGGAGGATCTGGGCGCCGGCGCCGATGTCGGCCTTGTCGGCGTCCTCGATCTCGTTGTGGCTGATGCCATCCTTGCACGGCACGAAGATCATGGCGGTCGGCGCGACGCGGCTGACGTAGCAAGCGTCGTGGCCCGCGCCGCTCACGATGTCCATGTGGGCATAGCCCGCCTGCTCCGCCCCGCGTCGCACCGAATCGACCAGCTCGCGGGCGAAAGGCGACGGCGGGAAGTACCAGATCTGCTCGATCTTCACCTCCAGCCGATGGCGGCTCGCGATGTCGGCGGCCGCCGCCCGCATCTCGGCGTCCATCCTGGTCAGCTCGCCGTCGTCGGGATGGCGGAAGTCCACGGTCATGAACACGCGGCCGGGGATGGTGTTGCGCGACTGCGGCTGGCTTTCGATCACGCCGATGGTCGAGCGCCCGTTCGGCCGATTGCCGATCCTGCGGCACTCGACGATCAGCTCGGCCGCGCCGACCAGCGCATCGCGGCGGCCTTCCATGGGCGTGGTGCCGGCGTGGCTTTCCATGCCGGTCCACGAGATCTCGTACCAGCGCTGGCCCTGCGCGCCGGTAACGACGCCGATGGTCTTGTTCTGCTGCTCGAGGATTGGCCCCTGCTCGATATGCGCTTCGAAGAAGGCGCCGACCTTGCGACCGCCGACCGGCTCCTTGCCGTCATAGCCGATCGCCTTCAATGCCTCGGCGAAGCTGACGCCGTCGCGATCCTTGATGCCGAGCGCATGGTCGAGCGTGAAAGCGCCGCCGAACACGCCCGAGGCCACCATGGCCGGCGCGAAGCGGCAGCCCTCCTCGTTGGTCCACACGGCCACTTCGATCGGCGCCTCGGTGACGTACCCCGAATCGTGCAGCACGCGCAGGACCTCGAGCCCGGCCATCACGCCATAGGCGCCATCGAACTTGCCGCCGGTCGGCTGGGTGTCGAGATGCGAGCCGGTCATCACCGGCGGCTTGGCCGGATCGCGGCCCTCGCGGCGGGCGAAGATGTTGCCGAGCTGGTCGACCTTGATGCTGCAGCCCGCCTCCTTTGCCCAGCGCACGAAGAGATCGCGGCCCTGGCGGTCGAGGTCGGTCAGGGCGATGCGGCACACGCCGCCCTTCTCCGTGCCGCCGATCTCTGCCAGCTCCATCAGGCTCGACCACAGACGGTCGGATTCGATCTTTAGGTTGGGACGGTCGGAGGGCTTCATGCGAATTCCATTAGGCAACTGGTGTTGGAAGGCAGATCACTGCTGCCAAACCTAGCACGCCTTTCAGGCCCGCAACGCGGGCCTCGCATTGTCCTGGACTGTCGGATCCGAATGGAACAGGGCGCTGACGGATTCACCGCTGTTGATCCGACGCATGGCTTCAGCCAGGGCCGGCGCGATTGACAGTACCGTGAGCTTCGGCACCCGCTTCTCGGCGGCAATGGGCACCGTGTTCGTGCAGACGATCTCGAGCACGTCGGGTTCCGCCGCCAGCCGCCGGGTGGCAGAACCGGAGAGAATTCCGTGCGTGCAGGCGATCCGGATGGAACGGGCCTTGTGGTCGCGCAGGTGCCGCAGCAGTTCCAGGATGGATCCGCCGGTCACGATCTCATCATCGAGGACGATGACGTCACGGTCGCGGACATCGCCAATCAGCATCGAAATCCTGACCTCGGTGTCGCTCAGCCGCTCCTTCGCTCCCGCGGCCATGGGTACTCCCAGCCGCTTGGCGAAGGCCGCGGCACTCTTGGCATTTCCCAGGTCGGGCGACACCACGACGCCATTGGCGAGGTCGTAGCGCTGGAAATGCTGCGCGAGCTCGCCCAGCGCATGCAAGTGGTCGACGGGAACGCTGAAAAACCCGTGAACCTGCGGGGAATGGAGCGTCATCGTGAGAATCCGGTCGGCCCCCGCTGTCGCCAGCAGGTCAGCGACGAGGCGGCCACCGATCGAGATGCGTGGTGCATCCTTCTTGTCGGATCGCGCATAGGCATAAAAAGGGATGACGGCCGTGATCCGCGCCGCCGACGCGCCGCGGGCGGCATCGAGCATCAACAGGAGTTCGACGAGGTGGTCCTGGACGGGCGAGCTCAACGGTTGAATGAGAAAGACATCCTGCTCGCGGCAGTTGGCCTGCAGCTGCACTTCTATGCAGTCGTTCGAGAACCGCTTCAGCCTCGTCGGCAGCAACGGAACGCCAAGCTTCGCGCAAATCTCTTCAGCCAATGCGGGATGAGCGCTGCCACTGAAGATGGCGATCGGACTCAAACGGCGTCCTCCTCGCGACGATGTCGGCGACTTGCGTGGTGCTTATGGCAGACCGGGCACTGCCGGGCAACGCGCTATGCGAGCGCAACTGGCCAGCCGCCTCCTGAACGCCTAGGCCAAGGCTGGCCGGACGGCCCTGGCGAGGCTATGGGTCGATGCTTCGCCACCTGGGACACTATTCCGAAAGATGCTTCCGCTCTCCGACACGCTCGTCCTCGACCTTACGCAAGTCATCGCCGGTCCGACCGCCGGCCAGATCCTGGGCGACATGGGCGCCGATGTGATCAAGGTCGAGCCCCTGCACGGCGAACATTTCCGCCCGCATTTCGGCGGCGCGTGGGTGCCGTCGATGAACCGCAACAAGCGCGGGCTGGCCGTCGATCTGCGCACCGAGGGCGGCCGTGAGGTGCTGATGCGGCTCGCCCGCAAGGCCGACGTCTTCATGGAGGCCTTCACGCCGGGCGTCATCGACAAGCTGGGCTTCGGCTGGGAGAAGCTGTCGAAGGAGAACCCGCGGCTGATCTACGCCTCCGTGTCGGGCTACGGCCAGACCGGCCCCTACGCCAGCCGCGCCGGCTACGATCCCTGCATCCAGGCCGAGATCGGCCTGATGGATGCGACCGGCCCCGACGGCGGCGAGATGTGCCGCGTCGGCACCGCCGCCATCGACTACTCGACCGGCTCGTTCTGCGCCGCCGGCATCGCCTTCGCCCTGCTGGCACGCCACAAGACCGGCCGCGGTCAACGGCTCGACCTGTCGCTGTTCGATGTCGGCATGCACCTGATGAGCCACTGGATCACCAACCACGGGCTGACCGGCGAGGATCCCATCCGCATGGGCACGTCGAACTCGATCATCTGCCCCTTGCGCGTGTTCCCGACAAAGACCCAGCCGATCTTCATCGCCGGCACCAACGACGCCTTCTGGAAGATCCTGTGCACGGCGCTCGGCAAGAAGGACTGGCTGGAGGACAAGCGTTTCACCACCAACGCCGACCGCGTCGCCAACCGCGCGATCCTCGAGCCGCTGATCGAGGCGCATTTCCTGCAACACACCTGCGACGAGCTTTTGGACAAACTGATCCCCGCCGGCATGGCCTGCTCGGCCGCGTACAGGATCAGCGAGGCCATGGTGAGCCCGCACGCCCAGGCGCGCGGCAGCGTTCTGGAGATCGACTATCCGGGCATCGGCCCGGTGAAATCGGCGAACAATCCCATCAAGCTATCCGACGTGCCGGTCGAGACGCGGCTGAAGTCGCCCGGCGTCGGCGAGCACACGGTCGAGATCATGCGTGAGGTGGGTTTCAACGACGCCGAGATCGCCGCCCTGCGCGACGCCAAGGCGATCGCGACGCAAGCCGACTAAAGAGGCATCAAGCTCGCGGTCCGGAAGAGCCTGAAGAGAATGCGGCGCCGCCCGGGGGAAGGACGGCGCCGCACCCTCGCTGGACCTCTTAGCCGCGCGGCGGCAGGGAGATCTTGGCGTTCTGCAGCGCCTTCTCGATGGCGGCGATGCCGCTGGTGTCGCCGGCCTTGCAGCGCTCGACGGCATCGCGGGTCTCGACACCCACCGGCGGGCGGCTCTTGGCCGAACCGCCGGCGAGGTAGCGCTCGTACTTCTGGACCACGGCATCGCAATAGGCGGCCTGCTTGGTGTCGGCTGAGGCGCCGGCGGCCAGCAGGAACGCGGCGGCCAGAACGCTGCCGACGGTCAGGGTCATCGTCTTGGTGATCATCTTCGTCATGTGAGCCTCCACTGCTCTTGTTGTGCCCGCGTGTTTGCGAGCGGCGTGCTTTTCGACGGCGGCCGCGGCGGGAATCTGGCGGCAGAATTTCGGCAGGCTTACAAGCCCGCATGCGTTGTACGCAGGCGCAGCATGATCAACCATGGTTGTTGCAATGCGGGGTTTGAAACTGTCGCTACGGCATTGCGGAATGCTCGATGGCGTGCGCCCCGGGCGGCGTCTACGAAACGCGGCGAGGCGCGCCTCCAGGCTGATGTATTTGCGCAACACCGACAGCGCGGGCTCAGCCTCCGGAATAATTTGAGCGCGCTTGAATCGATGTATGGCATTCTGCGCTTGCCACATGACGCCGCTCAGCCACCAAGGCCTCTATCGCAACTCACCGCTGATGTTCGGCGGATTGCTCGGAGCGATCGCGCTGCTGATCGGCGGGATCGCTGCTTCCATGCACGTCGCCACTACGGGCGACGAGCTGTTGCCCCTAATGTTCGGCACGTTGGGCCTGTTCGTGCTGGTGTTCTTGGTGTTCCTGCTGATGGCGCTGCGCCAGCATCGCTGGACCATCGAGGCACAACCGTGCTGGTCGAGGAGCGTCCTCTGGTGCCGCTGACCGGCCGCCGTCGCGTGCGGCGCGTGCCGTTCGCTGAGATCGCCGGCCTGAACTCGGTGCAGAACGCCACCGACGATCTGCTGACGCTCACCACCCGCGACGGCGAGCGCTTCGTGCTGCCGCCCAGCCTGGCGCCGGGCCAGGGCCTGATCCGTGCGCCTGACCAGGCGGGGCTTGGCGCCTTCGCCGGTGCGCTGCAGGCGGCGATGACGGCGGCGGGTAGCGCTGCGCCGCCGGTGGCCGACGGGCTCTGCTTCTGGAATCGCCCGGTGGGGCTTAGCCTGTTCGGCATCATGTTTCTGGCAAGCCTGGCGTTGGCCGTCGTCGCCTTGTGGGGCATGTGGGAAGGCGCGGCCACCCGCCACCGTGGCGGCGAGGCCGTGGCCATCCTCGTGATGCTGCCGGTGGGCGTGGCCTGGATGATACGCCGGTCGTGGAAGCGCCGGCGCGCTGTGCTGCGGGCGCTTCGCGAGTCGTAGTATATGGACCACCGATCAAGGAGCCGTTTGTCCCGTGAAAATCATCTATTCCGACAAGCACGCCCAGCACGACCCGCAGTCTTTCTTCGTGCGCGGCGTCAAGCAGCGCAGCGCCGAGCAGCCCGAACGCGCCGAGCGCCTGCTGGCCGCGGCCAAGGGCGCCGGCCACGAGATCGTCGGCGCCAAGGCGCATGGCACGGCGCCAGCCGAGACTGTGCATACGCCCGAATACATCGACTTCCTCAAGACCATCGCGCGCGACTGGGCGAAGCTGCCCAACGCCTCGGTCGAGGTCATGCCCAACGTCCATCCGGCACGCTATCCCGCGACGTACCCGAAGGCGCTGGCCGGCCGTGCCGGTTGGCATCAGGTCGATCTCGCCTGCCCGATCGGCCCGCACACCTGGGATGCCGCCCTCGCCGCCAGCGAATCGGCGGCAACGGCCACTGATCTCGTGCTCGACGGCGCGCACGAGGCCTATGCGCTCTGCCGGCCGCCCGGCCATCACGCCTATGCCGACATGGCGGGCGGCTTCTGCTTCCTGAACAACACCGCCATCGCCGCCCAGCGCTTGCGGCAGAAGCACCAGCGCGTCGCCGTGCTCGACGTCGACGTCCACCACGGCAACGGCACGCAGGGCATCTTCTTCGAACGCGACGACGTGCTCACGATCTCGATCCACGCCGATCCGGACAACTACTATCCCTACTTCTGGGGCCATGCCCACGAGACCGGCGTCGGCAAGGGCCACGGCTTCAACCTCAATCTGCCGCTGCCGCTTGGTTCCGGCGATGCGCCGTGGCTCGCCGCGGGCGACAAGGCGCTGGCGCGCATCCGCGACTTCGCGCCGACGGTGCTGGTCGTGGCGCTGGGCCTCGACGCCAGCGAAAGCGATCCGCTGCAGGGGCTCAAGGTGACCGGTGCAGGTTTCCACGCCATGGCCGGCAAGATCGCAAGCCTCGGCCTGCCGACCGTCCTGGTGCAGGAAGGCGGCTATCTCAGCGACGACCTCGGCCGCAACCTGGTGCAGTTCCTGTCCGGCTTCGAGAAAGGCCGCTCATAGCTGGGGGCGCGCCACTAGAGGCGAAGTAAACTCCGCCGTAAGTGGCGCGTCATACTGGAGTGCGGATCTCCAGAAAGATCGACAGCGCAGCAAGCACCGGCCCGAGCAGCGCCGCCTCGGTCCACATCTGGAAGACGTACACATACAAGTACGAGACGGCGAATCCGCCCAGGACCGGCACGATGGCGTACGGCCATCCCAGAGACGATGCGAAAAGGATCGCGAAGACCATCAGTGCCGTTCCCAGGATGCCCGGAAGGTGCGGCTTGTAGCCGAACTCGCCGAGAGACCAGCCATGATAAACCACGTAGAACCTGTGCGAGAGCAGAGCCGCACCACAGGCAAAGATCGAAATCGTCAGGGCAAGCAATACCGCGTCGCTTGAGGGCATCGGTCATCCTTTGGCCGGAGGCTGCGCCTTGGTGTGTTGTCCGTACGCCCATTGCGGCATCCGGTCTGTCTCCTATTGCACATGGACCGATGCGGCTCCTAATGCTCTTCCGGACCGCATGGCGCTCCCGTGAGGGGACGAGCTTCGCGCGCGGGTCGGCGCGTGGCATAGTCCGCGCCCAGTCACCAACAACGGAGCACGCCATGCCGACCGTCGCCGACCTGATGGCCCAGACCCTGACCGTCGCCGGCGTGAAGCGCATCTATGGCGTGGTCGGCGACTCGCTGAACGGCTTCACGGATTCCCTGCGCAAGCAGAAGAAGATCGACTGGATCCACATGCGCCACGAGGAGGCCGCGGCCTTCGCTGCCGGCGCCGAGGCCCATCTGACCGGCGAGCTCGCGGTCTGTGCGGGCAGCTGCGGGCCGGGCAACCTGCACCTGATCAACGGCCTGTTCGACTGCCAGCGCAGCCGCGTGCCGGTGCTGGCGATCGCCGCCCACATCCCGAGCTCCGAGATCGGCGGCTCGTATTTCCAGGCCACGCATCCCGAGCACCTGTTCGCTGAGTGCGCGCACTATGTCGAGCTGGTCTCCAACGTCGACCAGATGCCGCGCATTTTCGAGAAGGCGATCCGTATCGCCATTGCCGAGCGCGGCGTCGCCGTCGTGGTGATCCCGGGTGACATCGCGCTGCAGTCGACCGACGCCAAAGCCGCCAAGTGGCTGGCGCCGAAACCGCCCATCGTGCGGCCCTCCGAGCCCGACATCGATGCGCTGGCGAAGATCCTGAACGACGGCGAGCGCATCACCCTGATGTGCGGCGCGGGCTGCGCTGGCGCGCATGCCGAGATTGTGAAGCTCGCGGAGGTGCTCAACGCGCCGATCGTGCACTCACTGCGCGGCAAGGAGTATGTCGAGTACGACAACCCCTACGACGTCGGCATGACCGGCCTGATCGGCTTCTCTTCGGGCTACGCCGCCATGAAGGCCTGCGACACCCTGCTGCTGCTGGGCTGCGACTTCCCCTACCGCCAGTTCTATCCCGAGGGTGCCACGGTGGCGCAGGTCGACATCCGGCCGGAGAGTCTCGGCAACCGCTGCCATCTGGCACTGGGTGTGGTGGGCGACGTGTCGGCAACGGTGGTCGCGCTCCTGCCCAAGCTCAAGAAGAAGACCGATTCGAAGTTCCTCGATGCCGCCCGCGCCCACTACGGCAAGGCCCGCGCCGATCTCGACAAGCTGGCCGAGGGCAAGCCGGGCGGCAAGATCATCCATCCGCAGTATGTCGCGCGGCTCTTGAGTGACCTCGCCAGCGACGACGCGGTCTTCACCTGCGACGTCGGCACCCAGACGGTGTGGGCGGCGCGTTACCTCAAGATGAACGGCAAGCGGCGGCTGATCGGTTCGTTCAACCATGGCTCGATGGCCAATGCACTCCTGCAGGCGATCGGCGCCCAGGCGGCGTTCCCCAAGCGGCAGGTCGTATCGATGTCGGGCGACGGCGGCTTCTCGATGATGATGGGCGATTTCATCAGCCTCTCGCAGCTCGGCCTGCCGGTAAAGGTGGTGGTGCTGAATAATGGCACGCTGGGCTTCGTCGAGATGGAGATGAAGGCGAGCGGCTTTCTGGACGTCGGCTGCGAGCTCAAGAACCCCAACTTCGCCGCCATGGCCGAGGCCATGGGCATCAAGGGCGTGCGCGTAGAGGCACCGGGCGATCTCGAAGGCGCCCTGCGCGATGCCCTGGCGCACGACGGACCTGCTCTGGTTGACGTCGTGAGTGCGCGACAGGAGCTCGCCATGCCGCCCAAGGCCACGATCGGCCAGGCGCTGAACTTCAACCTCTTCCTGCTGAAGGCGGTGATGGACGGCCGCGCTGCCCAGGTCGTCGACCTGGCGCGCGTCAATCTCCGGATCTGACTTCAGGATCTGCCCCGGGGTCAGTCCCTCTCTATCGGCAGCGACTCCGTCTTCGCCCATTCGCCCATGGAGCCGTCGTAGAGCGTGATGTCGTCGTGGCCGAGCTGGTGCAGCAGAAACAGGTCGATCGTGGCCGAGATGCCACCGCCGCAATAGCAGATCGTGCGCTTGTCCTTCGAAATGCCCTGGGCGGCGAATTTCGCCGCCGCGTCGGCCAGCGTGGTGAAGCCCTTGGTCGCGGGATCGACCAGCGTGGCCGCCGGAACGTTGACGCTGCCGGGTACGCGGCCGGGGCGACCGTAGCGGCTGGGCTCCAGCCCGCGATGGAACTGCGGCCCCAGCGCGTTCACGGTGACGGTGTCGCGGCGCCCGATGGCGGCCTTGACCCTGGCGGCATCGACGAACAGGCCCTCGCGCGGCGTTGCTGCGAAGGTCGCCGGCGGATAGCCGCGCGGCGCGCCTGTTTCGAGAGGACGGCCTTCGGCCTTCCATTTGTCGAGGCCGCCGTCGAGCACGGCTGCGTCGTCGAAACCGAGCGAGCGCAGCATCCACCAGAATCGGGTCGCCCACATCATCGTGCCGATGCTGTAGAGCACGACGCGCGTGGCCGGGCGCGTGCCAGTCCCGATACCGTGCCGGCCGAACGCGGCCTGCAGCCTGGCGACGGACGGCATCATGAAATGGAGATGCGTGTCGGTATCGGAGAACTCGCCCTGGAGGTCGAGGAAGTCGGCACCGGGGACATGACCGTCCTCGAACGTCTTGCGGCCGGGTACGGCGTTGTAGGGCTCGGCCGAGCCAGCGGGCGTCGGCTCGAGGTAGGTCGTGCAATCGAACACGCGCAGCGACGGATCGCCGAGCGAAGCGGCCAGGGTATTGGTGTCGATCAAGGCGCGCGGGTCACGCATCGCGGTATCCTCCAAGTTCTGGCCTCAAATCAGGAAGACGCCTTTGCCGTCGGCCTGCTTGTCGAACAGCTTATAGGCCTCGTCCGCCTGGTCGAGCGACCAGCGGTGCGTGAACAGCTTGTCGACGTCGACCTTGCGCTCGACGCAGAAGGCGGCGCACTCGGCCTGGATGACGGTCGAGAACGTCCAGGAGGCGATCAGCGTCATCTGCCGCCGCAGCAGGTGCGGGCTGACGTCGATCGTGATGTCCCCGCCCTCGCCGACGAAGCACATGGTGCCCCAGACCTTGGTGCTGCGAATGGCGTTGAGGCGGGCGTCGCGGTTGGAAGACGTATCGAGCGTCAGGTCCGCATATTTACCGTGTGTCAGTTCCTTGATCGCGGCGACCGGATCGTTGGAGCCCGGGTTGACCAGCTCGTCGGCGCCGAACTCGCGGGCGCGTTCCAGCCGCTGCGCGCTGGTGTCGAGCGCAATCACCCGCGCGCCCATCGCCTTGGCGAATTGCGTGCCGGCGAGGCCCACCGGCCCCTGCCCGAAGATCGCGATCGTGTCGCGGCCGGAAACGTTCATGCGTCGCAACGCGCCATAGGCGGTGCCGGAGCCGCAGGAGATGGCGGCACCCGCCGTGAAGCTCAGGGCTTCATGCAATGGCACCATCGTGTTGGCCGGCACCTTCAGATACTTGGCGTGACCGCCATGGGCGTTGTTGCCATAGACCTTCACCGGCACCTCTTGGCAAAGCTGCTGCCAGCCGGAGCGGCAATGGCTGCACTGGGTACAGCCCTGATAGTGATGCACCATCATGCGGTCGCCGACCTTGGCTTCCGCGGCGGTGACACCGGGTCCGACGGCAACGACCACGCCACAGGGCTCGTGCCCGGCGATGACGGGCTCGGAACTGGCCGGGATACCCGAGGCCCGCGGCACGGTCTTCGAGCGGCGGTACTGGTGCAGGTCAGACCCGCACATGCCCGATGCCTTCATCTCCAGCACCACTTCGCCCGGTCCCGGCGTGGGATCGGGGAAGTTCATGATCTCGACAGCACGCTCGCCGGGAAAGGTAACGCCACGCATGGTTTCCTCCGCTATTCGTTGCGGGGAAGCCTATCGGATCGGTGCGAAGCCGGCGACCGTCGTCAGCGCATGGGTGGCGCGAACATGAGACCGCCGTCGCGCCACAGCCGATTGAGGCCGCGCTCGACGCCCAGAGGCTCGAGATTGCGGCGGAAGCTCTCACCGTAGTTGCCGACCTGGGCGACGACGTTCAATGCCCAGACCGCATCCAGTCCCAGCATCTTGCCGAGGTCGCCCGATTTGCCGACCAGCCGTAGCACGCCGGGATCGGTGCTGGATGCCGCCTGCGCCTTCACGTTGTCGGCGCTGAGACCGAGCTCCTCGGCGTTGACCATGGCCCAGAAGCTCCATCGGACGATGTTGGCCCACTGGTCGTCGCCGCCGCGGACCGCGGGGCTGAGCGGCTCCTTGGTGACGATCTCCGGCAGCAGCCGATAGTCGGCCGCATTGGCCAACGTCGAGCGGATGCCCATCAACTGGGTCGAATCGCTGGTCATCGCATCGCAGCGGCCGCCGACGAACGCCGACTTCATGGTGTCGACATGCTCGAAGGTGACCGGCGAGAACTTCAATCCGTTGCGCGAAAAGTAGTCCTGCACGCCGACCAGCGTGTCCGTGCCGGACTGCGCGCAGATCGTGCCGCCGTTCAGGTCCCTCGCCTGCTTCGCCGGCGAGCTTTTCGCGACCAGGAAGGCCGTGCCGTCGTAGTAGTTGACGCCGGTGAAGGTGAGGCCGAGCTGGGCGCTGCGTTGATAGGTCCAGGTGGCGTTGCGCGCCAGCACGTCGACCTCGCCCGATTGCAGGGCAGTGAAGCGCTGCACGGCCGTGAGTGGCACGAACTTCACTTTCGCGGCGTCGCCGAAGACGGCGGCGGCGACGGCGCGGCACACATCGACATCGAGGCCGCGAAAGACGCCCTGGCTGTCGGCCAGGCTGAAACCCGGAAAGCCGGTCGACACGCCACACCGAACGACGCCATTGGCCCGCACCGTGTCGAGCATCGGCGCGGCCTCCGACGGCGTGCCGGCAAGCGCCAGTGCAAGAAGGCCGCACAGGCCCGCAGAGAACTTCGAACGTGACGACATGGCATCCCTCCCGATGATCACTCGATCCCCGCCGTGCCGATCTCGGCGAGGCTGTCGCGGAGCGACTTGTCGAGGATGTCGACGGCCCGATCGATCTCGTCGGTCGAGACGGTCAGAGGCGGGGCGATGCGCCACACCGAGCCGCGCTCGGGACGCCGGCGGATATTCATGCTGAGGCCCTTCTCGAAGCACTTGGCCGTGGTCAGGGCGCCGAGCTTGTGCGCCGGCAGGCGCGACGCACGATCGCGCACCAGCTCGACGCCCAGCAGCAGGCCGAGGCCGCGAACGTCGCCGATCACCTCGTGGCGCTGCTGCAGCTCCTCGAGCCTGCCGCGCAGGTAGGCGCCCATCTGCCGCGACCGGGCGACGAGTTGCTCCTCGGCGATCACCTTCAGCACCGCCAGGCCGACTTCGGCACCCAGCGGGTCGGAAACGTGGCTGGTGTAGAAGGTGAAGTGCTTGTCGTGCAGCACCTCCTCGATGGCCGCCGTCGTGGCCACCGCGGCGAGCGGCAAGCCGCCGCCAAGGGTTTTCGACATCGTCATGATGTCGGGAACGACGTCGAAGTATTCGGCTCCGGTGCGCGTGCCGATACGGCCGAAGGCGGTCTGGGCCTCGTCGAAGATCAGCAGCATGCCGCGGTCGTCGGCCGCCTTGCGCAGCGCCCGCATGAAGGCCGGCGGCGGCACCAGGACGCCGCCTGCGCTGATCACGGGCTCGACGAGGATGGCAGCACCTCGCCCGGCCGACTGCATGTCGAACATTTTCAGAGCGATATCGAGGTTGGCGAGGGCCGCCTCTTCCTCGTTCATGCCCGCAACGTACGGGCGGTAGGCGTTGGGTTCCGGAATGACGAAGACGCCGGGTGGCGGGACGCCGTAGCCCTTGCGGTCGCTCGCCATCGAGACCGCGCTCGCGCCGCCGGTGATGCCGTGCCACGAGCCGCCGAGGACGAGGACCTCGTAGCCGTCCGTGTACATCTTGGCCATCCGCAGCGCGACCTCGGTGGCCTCCGACCCGGTGTTTATGAAGATCGTCCGCTCGAGGTCGCCCGGCAGCCAGTCCTGCGCCAGCGTGCGGGCGAGTTCGACGACGACCTCGGGGATCATGCCGCTGAAGAAGTGGAAGGCTTTTTGGCCCGCCCGATTTACAGCCTCGACGATGGCCGGATGGTTGTGGCCGATCGTGGCGCACATCTGGCCGGACGTGAAATCGAGGTACTCGCGACCGTCGCTGTCGGTCACGACGGTGCCCTTGGCCGTCCTGAACAGGTTGGGAAACGAATCGCCGCCGTAGCGTACAAGGTATTCCTTCGCCGCCTGCCGAAGTTCCTCGCTCATTGGCCCATCCTGTGCGTTTCAGTACTGTGAGCGTCGATACGGAGACCCTCCGATGGGAGCCAGAGCAAAAAACTCAGCACCTCGTGAAAGCAGCTCAACAGTAGCCGCGGTTCGGCCGCGCCTGCCGCCGCTCAAGGCGCTGCTGGCGTTCGAGGCGGCGTGCCGGCACGGCAGCTTCTCACAGGGAGCTACGGAGCTCGGCGTGACGCCGTCCGCCGTCAGCCACCAGATCCAGCAGCTCGAGGACTTCCTCGGCGCGACGCTGTTCCAGCGCCGGGCGGGACGCGCGGTCCTGACCGATGCAGGGCGCCGCTATGCTCATGAGATCGAGCACGCGCTCGGCGTCATCCGCCAGGCCACCGAGCTGGTCGCTCCGCAGTCGCAGTCCGGACATCTCGTGATCGCCGCCGGCCCGAGCTTCGCCGCCAAATGGCTGCAGCCGCGGTTGCCCGACTTCCTGCGCGCCCATCCGTCGATCCGCGTCCGGCTGTCGACGATCTCGTCGGCCGCCGACCTGGAGGACACCCGCTTCGACCTCGCCATCGCCTATGGAGCGCCGCCGGCCGGCCAACCTCACGTCGAGCCGTTGTTGGTCGAGCGGCTGCGCCCGCTCTGCAGCCCCGAGCTTGCGGCCCGGATCGACCTCAGGACGCCGCATGATCTTGCGCGCGCGACGCTCATCCACTCGGTCAACGCCTTCACCTGGGCGGAGTATCTGCGGCAGGTCGGTGTCGGCCAGCTGCATGCCGGCAACGAGCTGTGGCTCGACCGCTCGACGATGGCGATCGAAGCGGCGGTCAGTGGCCTGGGCGTCGTCCTGGAGAGCGAATTGCTGGCCGCGCAGGAGCTCAGCGATGGCCGGCTGGTCGCGCCGTTCGGTGACCAGGCCAGCGCCGTCGAAAGAACGTCCTACTTCCTCGTGCGGCCGCGCGGCGGGCGAGTCGGCCGCCAGACCGTGGCCTTCGAGAAATGGCTCAGAACGGCGATTGCCTCAAGCTGAGCGCGGCGACGGCGAGATCGAGGTCGGCTGCCGTACCGTCGGCGAGATGCCACGCTGCCGACAGGCCGGCGAAGGCCAGCGCCCACTGCAGGAGCCGACGACGATCGAGCGACGCGGCAGCGACCAGCACTTCCAGCTGACGGTCGAAACGACCCGGCGCCAGCGTCGTCGCGGCATCGGGATTGCGCAGGATGTTGACGAAGTCGAACGTCCGCTCGCCAAAAAGGCCCTTGGGATCGATGGCGACCCAGCCGCGCTCGCCAGCGTCGAGGACGTTGCCGTGATGGATGTCGCCGTGCAGGACCACGACGTCGTGCGGATCGGCCATCAGCGCCTGCGCCGCTGAATCCGCTTGAGCGAGCAGGCCGCCGTGCGTCCGTGCAGCGGGCGCCAGGGCCTCGAACCATCGCGGCAAGGGCACGAGTTCCGGCGGCTGCCCAGCACGCGGCGCATGCAGGCGCGCCGCCACGCTGCAAAGGATGCGACTTGCTTCGTCGTCCTGGCCATCGGCGACCATTGCGGCGAGCGAACGCGATCCAGTGGCGCGCTCCAACAACAGCGCCTCACCGTGCCGGGCCAGAATCTGCGCCGCACCGTCGCCCTTCCACCAGGCCATCAGCGCGCCGCCGCGGCCTTCCTCCTCCTCGCGCGCGATCTTCAACATGGCGGGCACGCCGTTGTGGCGCACCGGCAGCAGCAGGGACGAAGGTGTTTCGATCGGCTCGCCGTCGGGAACGAGATCCCAACGGGCGAGATGCACTCCGAGGCTCAATCGCCGCCGTTGCCGCCGACCACCATGACGGTGAGCTTTTCGGGCAGCTCCTCGCGCACGACCTCGATGGTGCGCCGGTCGGGCCAGACGAAGTCGGCGTCGAGCTCGGACATCAGGCTCTCGAAGCGGTCGACCTGGGCGCGGCCCCAATAGTGCATGGGCAGCACGATCTTGGGCTGGACCTGCTTGATGACGTCGACCATCAGCGGCATGCCCATGGTGTAGGCGCCGTCGATCGGCACCATCAGCACGTCGATGCGGCCGAGCTCGTCGAGATGTTCCTTGGTCAGGCGATGGTGCAGATGGCCGAGATGGGCGATGCAGAGATCGGCGATGGCGTAGATGAAGATCGAGTTGCCGTTGATGCGCGCCGAGTTGCCGCCCCAGTCGCGGGCGTTGGTCGGCACGTTCCACACCTTCATGTCCTTGAGCTGGACGTCGTGCTTGGCCTCGGTCTCGCCGGGCTTGGAGGGCCAGCCGCGCAGTACATAGGTGATGCCCTCCTCCGGCTCGTCGGTGAAGTGCGTGGAGTGCGCGTTGTTCATGGTGACGATGTCGGGCTTGCGGCCGAAACCGTTGACGCCGTTGTAGTCGGTGATGGCGCGCACGCCCTGCGGCGTGTCGATCTGGTAGCTCGAATGGCCAAGGAAAGTGATGATGGCGCGGCTCGGCGAGCTGCCGGCGGCGAACGGCACGCCCTCGAGCGAGGCGACCCGGATGCCGAGCCGTTCCAGCCCCGCCACGTTCTGCGAGCAGCGCGCCAGGACAGGTCCGGCAATGAGGGCGAAGGCGGCGGTGAGCAGGGCCAGCAACGGAAATCGACGGCTCATCGGGACCTCTTTCGCGCGCATGATGCGGCCGACCTTCGGTGCCTCGCAAGCATCGTGCCCGGGGATGAGTCGGTCAGTGCGATGGAAGAACAGCTGACGGCACTGCCAGCATGCATCCACGAATAGTAGTGGTATGCGCGCATCGACTACCATTAGTCGTAGGTTAGTGCGCCCTTATGGGACGCAAAAATTCAACGCCGACTGCATCGCTGACTCTCGTTGACTCCGCGCTTTTAGAGGCATAGAACAAAACAAGAACAATTAATCCCCACCGCGTTTCCATCAGCCTATTCGAGGGGGCGATGCCCGTCATTTCCCCGAGTGCCTTTGCTCCCTCTGCCGCCAACGATGCGGCAACTCCGGTCGCGGCGGATTTGCGCGAAAAGGTCCGCCGCCTGGAGCGGGCGCACAGCGCCCAGCGCGCCGGCCAGCAGGCCGTGTCGCTGGGTGTGCCGGCAATCGACGCTCTCCTGCCCAGCAACGGTCTGCTGACCGGCGCTCTGCACGAGATCGAAGCGGGACCCGCGCCGTCCGGCCGCGTCGCCTCGCACGACGGCGCCGCACTGGGCTTCGCCGCTCATCTTCTCGGACGCTTCGGCACGCTCAGGCCCAACGGCACCCTGCTGTGGTGCCGCCGTCCCTTCGGCGCTTCCGATGCGCCGCCCTATGCGGCCGCGCTCGCTGCCTGGTTCGATCCGGCACGGCTGCTGATGGTCACGGTGCGGCGCGACGAGGATCTGTTCTGGGCCATGGAAGAAGGCCTGCGCTGCCCCGGCATGGCGGCCGTATTGGGCGAGACTCGCGCGACCGATCTCACGGCCGGCCGCCGCCTGTCGCTCGCCGCCGAGAAGAGCGGCGTGCCGGCATTGCTGCTGCGCGGCCAGCCCGCTCCGCCGCAAAGCGTGTGCACGACGCGCTGGCGCGTCGCTTCGGCCGCCACGCATTCGACGCCCGGCCTCAACGACGTCGGCGCATCGCGCTGGCGCACCGAGCTCAGACGCAACCGTTTCGGCGCCCCCTCTGTCACCGAAACACCCACCTGGCTTCTGGAGTGGAACGATGAAGCGCATTGTCTCTCTGTGGTTCCCCAAGCTTTCCACGGATCGACTCGCGAGAGCGACGCCCGACTGGTCGGCTAGGGCTGCCGCCACCGTCGTCTGGCTGGAAGGCTGCCCGCGCCTGATCGCGGTCAACCCGCATGCCCGCACCGCCGGCTTGCGCCCACACATGCGGCTCGCCGATTCGCGCGCGCTGGTCCCCGATCTGGTCACGACGCCGGGCGAGCCGCAGGCCGACCATCGCCTGATCGAGACGCTGGCCAACTGGTGCGACCGCTACACGCCATGGGTGGCGATCGATCCGCTGGGCGGCGCCCTCGCCGAGGAAGGCACGGAAGCCTGCAGCACCGGCGGCTTCGGCGGCGATGCCGGCTTGCTGCTCGATATCACCGGCTGCACCCATCTCTTCGGCGAGGGCGAGGCGGGCGAACGTGCCTTGCTGGCCGATCTCACCGAACGCCTGGCGCGCCACGACCTCACCTGTCGCGCAGCGATGGCCGACACCGCGGGTGCGGCCTGGGCGCTGGCGCGCTTCGCCGAGCGCCAGGCCGATCTTTACTGCCCGCCGCGCGGCCATCGCGAAGCGCTCGCCCGGCTGCCGGTCGAAGGCCTGCGGCTCGACGCGCCGATCGTGGAAACCCTCCTGAAACTCGGCCTGCGCCGCATCGGCGATCTCTATCCCCTGCCGCGCGCCCCGCTGGCACGGCGCTTCGGCGACCAGCCGCTCACCCGGCTCGACCAGGCGCTGGGCACGATCGTCGAGCCGATCGAGCCGCGCCGCACGCCGCCCGCCTTCCGCACGCGGCTCGCCTTCGTCGAGCCGATCGGTCGGCCCGAGGACATCGCCGCCGCGACCAGCCGCCTGCTGGCGGCCCTCTGCCGGCAGTTCGAGCAGGCGGGCGTCGGCGCACGCAAGCTCGAGATAGCGCTCTATCGTGTCGACGGCTCGGTCGATCGCACCTCGATCGGCACCAGCCGCCCCAATCGCGACAATCCCCGGCTGATGAAGCTCTTCGAGGAGAAGCTGGGAGAGCTCGACCCAGGCTTCGGCGTCGAGCTGATGATCCTCGCCGCTCCCGAGGTCGAGACCTGGAGCGGCACGCAGGATGCGCTGCCCGATTCGGGCGCCATCGCGGCTTCGCTGGGCGAGGACGGCACCATCGATCTCGCCGACCGCCTGGCCTTGCGACTGGGCGCGGAGAACGTCGTGCGCCTGCTGCCGCGCGACAGCCATCTGCCCGAGCGCGTGCAGACGGCCGGCGCGGCGGCCTTGCCCGCCGCAACCGGCGCCTGGCAGCGCGTGGCCGGGATGAAGGGAGCGCGGCCGACGCGGCTGCTGCAGCGGCCCGAGCCGGTCGACGTCATGGCCCACGTGCCCGACGATCCGCCCTCGGTCTTCCATTGGCGCCAGCACGCCCATCGCATCGTGCGCGCCGAGGGGCCCGAGCGCGTGGCCGACGAATGGTGGCGGCCGCGTCCCGACGGCAGCCGGCCGCCCGCCAATATCGTGCCGCCCTACCGCGACTACTATCGCGTCGAGGACGACGATGGCGGCCGCTTCTGGCTGTTCCGAGACGGGGCCTATCGGATGGCGGCCAATGGCCGGCAAACGGCCCGCTGGTTCCTCCATGGATTCTGCGCATGAAAAAGAACACGCTCACCATCCGCGGGCTCGACGACAAGGTCGTCGAAAACCTGAAGGCGCGCGCCCGCACGCGCCGTCATTCCCTCGAAGCCGAGCTGCGCGAGATCCTGAGCCAGGCCGCGCGCCAGCCGCTGGTCCTCGACCCGCTGGCCGAGGCCGATCGCATCGCCGCCATGACGCCGCTGGTCCGGCCCATGGCCGAGGAGCGGCCGCTCCTGTGCGCGGGAGGCGAGCCATGATCGTGGTCATCGATCCCGGCGTCGCCATCAAATGGTTCGTCGAGGAACCGTTGCGGCAACAGGCACGCTCGCTGCTGGTGCATGGCCACGAGGTAGTGGCGCCCGACATCCTGATCGCGGGCGTGGCCGAGCTCGCCTGGAAGAAGACCGTCGCGGGTGAGATCGCGCCCGACCAGGCCGAGCCCATCGTGCGCAACATCGGCCTGCCCGCCTTCGTCTCGGCCTTCGTCGAATCGACCCGCCTGCGCAACCGCGCGCTGGCGCTGGCCCTGCAGTGCGGCCGGCCGGTGCATGACTGTTTCTACGCCGCCTGCGCCGAGGCAGTGGGCGCGCCGCTGGTCAGCAGCGACGAGACCTTCCTGCAGGCGCTCAAGCTCGAGGGCATCGCGCTGCGCGGCGTGCCGCTGGCGCGCATCCACGAACTGAAGCAGTAATGTCATGTATGCCGAGCTGCAGGTCACGACCAACTACAGCTTCCTGCGCAGCGGCTCGCATCCGGGTGAGCTCGCGCTGCAGGCGGTCGAGCTCGGCCATACCGCCATCGGCATCGCCGACCGCAACACGCTGGCCGGCGTGGTGCGGGCCTATGCGGCGCTGAAGGAATATTACGAAGAGCATCCGACGCCAACGGAGCAGCAGACCAGGCTTCTGGTCGGCTCCCGCATCGAGACGCGCGACGGCTATTCCCTGCTCGCCTATCCCACCGACCTCGAGGCCTACAAGCGCCTGTCGCGCCTGCTGACGGTCGGCAACCGCCGTGCCGCCAAGGGCCAGTGCGATCTCACCTTCGACGATCTTTCAGCCCACGCCGAAGGCATTTTGGCCATCGTCCTGCCGCCGCGCCGGCCCGACGATCCGGCCTTCCGTGAACGCCTGCGCGGGTTGGCCCATCTGTTCGAGGACCGCTGCTACCTCGCCGGCACTGCGCTGTTCCGCGGCGACGATGCGCGACGGCTCGCCCAGCTCGACAATCTCGCGGCCGAGATGGGCGTGGGCCTGGTCGCCACCAACGACGTTCACTATCACGTGCCCGAGCGGCGGGCCCTGCACGACGTGGTGACGGCCATCCGCGTGGGCTGCACCGTCGACGGACTGGGCTTCCGCCGCTTTGCCAGCGCCGAGCGGCATCTCAAGGCCCCCACGGAGATGGCGCGCTTGTTCCGCCGCCATCCGCGCGCCGTCGAGCGCACGCAGGAGATCATGAATCGCTGCAGCTTCACGCTCGACCAGCTCACCTACCAGTATCCCATCATGTACGAGGGCGGCGAGACGCCCATGGATAAGCTCATGCGCCTGACCTGGGAGGGCGCGGCCCGGCGCTATCCCAAGGGCGTGCCGGAAAAAGTCGCCAACACCATCCGGCATGAATTCGATCTCATCGATCGCAAGAAGATCGCTCCCTACTTCCTGACGGTGCACGAGATCGTCACGCAGGCCCGTAAGATGAAGATCCTGTGCCAGGGCCGCGGCTCGGCTGCCAATTCCGCCGTCTGCTATTGCCTTGAGATCACCTCGGTCGATCCGGACAAGACCGACGTCCTGTTCGAGCGCTTCCTGTCCAACGAGCGCAACGAGCCACCCGACATCGACGTCGATTTCGAGCACGAGCGGCGCGAGGAGATCATCCAGTGGATCTACAACGAAAAAGGCCGCTCGCGTGCCGCGCTGGCGGCCACGGTGATCTCCTACCGAAGCCGCAGCGCCATCCGTGAAGTCGGCAAGGCGCTCGGTCTCTCGCCCGACACGGTCGGCGCCATGGCCGACACGGTGTGGGGCATGGGATCGAGTGGCGTCGATGTTGGTCATGTACGTGAGGCTGGCCTCGATCCCACCGATGCCCGCCTGATGCTGGCGCTCGAACTGTCGGCCACGCTGTGCGGCTTCCCGCGCCATCTCTCGCAGCATGTCGGCGGCTTCGTGCTCACCGAGGATCGGCTCGACGAGCTGATCCCCATCCAGAATGCGGCCATGGACGACCGCACCGTCATCGAATGGGACAAGGACGATCTCGACGCGCTTCGGATCTACAAGGTCGACGTGCTGGGACTCGGCATGCTGACCTGCCTGCGCAAAAGCTTCGACCTGATCGAGAAGCATTATGGCGAGAAGCGCACCATCGGCATGGAGGCCAAGGACCCTGCCGTCTTCGACATGCTGTGCAAGGCCGATTCGGTCGGCGTATTCCAGGTCGAGAGCCGTGCGCAGATGTCGATGCTGCCGAGATTGAAGCCGCGCACCTATTACGACCTCGTCGTCGAGGTGGCGATCGTGCGGCCCGGTCCCATCCAGGGCGGCATGGTTCATCCCTACCTGAAGAACCGGGCCGACCCAAGCAAGGTCACCTATCCCAAGCCCGAGCTCGAGAACATCCTCAAGCGTACCCTGGGTGTGCCCCTGTTCCAGGAACAGGCGATGCAGATCGCCATCGATGCCGCAGGCTTTGAGCCGGCCAAGGCCGACAAGCTGCGCCGCGCCATGGCGACGTTCCGGCGCGCCGGTACGATCCACAAGCTCAAGAGCGACTTCATCGAAGGCATGGTCAGCAACGGCTATGAGCGGGCCTTCGCCGAGCGTTGCTTCAAGCAGATCGAAGGCTTCGGCGAGTACGGTTTTCCCGAAAGCCATGCCGCGAGCTTCGCCATCCTGGTCTACGATTCCTCGTGGGTGAAGCACTACTACCCCGAGGTCTTCGCAGCCGCCCTGCTCAACTCCCAACCGATGGGCTTCTATGCCCCGGCCCAGCTCGTGCGCGACGCGAAAGAACACGGCGTCGAGGTGCGGCCGCCCGACGTGAATGCCAGCGACTGGGACTGCACGCTCGAACCCAGCCAGAACAATCGTTGTGCGTTGCGGCTGGGCCTGCGCCAAGTCACGGGCCTCTCCGAGGACGACGTCAAGCTCATGGTCGAACGCCGCACCGAACCTTATCGGGATCCGGCCGACCTGTGGCGGCGCTCCGGCCTCACCAAGCGCCAGATCGTGGCGTTGGCGCGCGCTGACGCCTTCGCCTCACTAGGCTTGTCGCGCCGCGACGTGTTGTGGGCCGTACGCGGCTTCTCCGACGCCAAGCTGCCGCTGCTCGACGGTCCGGGCGAACTGCGCGATCTCGAGCCCAAGGTCGCCCTGCCCTCGCTCACGCTCGGCGAGCAGGTGGTGGACGATTACGGCTCGTTCTCGATGTCGCTGCGCTCCCATCCGTTGGCGCTGTTGCGGCCGCGCTTCGGCGAACGAGGCGTGTCCCCTACCGCGGTCCTGGCCGATTCGAAGAACGAGGACGAATTCGTCCTGGCCGGCCTGGTCCTGGTGCGCCAGCGGCCGGGCACTGCCTCGGGCGTGGTGTTCGTCACCATCGAGGACGAGAACGGCATCGCCAACCTCGTGGTCTGGCCCAAGGTCTTCGAGGCTCATCGCCGCATCGTCATGGGCTCGCGCCTGCTCGGCGTGCGCGGGCACGTGCAGCGCGAAGGGCTGGTGATCCATCTCGTCGCCGAAGAGCTGTGGGACTGGTCGACCGAGCTCGATTCCATCTCCGAAATCGACCAGGATTTCCGCCTGACCCACGGCCGCGGCGACGAGGTGCGCACCGATCCGGGCGACCGGCGCGTCATGGTTCCGGAAGCCAACGCCACCCGTCACCGCGTCAAGAAAGGCCAGGCCGCCAAGGGCTACGACCGCAGCCGCATCCATCTCGACCGGCCCAAGATCAAGATCGCCTCGCGAGATTTCCACTGATGAAGTTCGGCATTCACCACGCGTCCTGGCTCGACTCTCCCGATCCGGCCGAAATCTTCGAGACGACCAAGGCGAAGGCACAGTGGGCAGAGGAGCATGCCTTCGACTGGTTCTCGGTCATGGATCACATGATCCAGATCCCGGGCGTCGGCCCGCCTGAGGAGCCCATCCTGGAAGGCTGGGCTGCGCTCGCGGGACTCGCTGCCGTCACCAGCCGCATCCGCCTTGCCACCCTGGTCACGGCAGTCAGCTATCGCAATCCCGCGCATCTCGCCAAGATCGCCGCGTCCGTCGATCTCATCAGCCGGGGACGACTGACGCTCGGCATCGGCGCCGGCTTCTTCGAGGATGAATACCGGCAATACGGTTGGGCATTTCCGCCGAAGGCAGCAACCCGCATCCGGCAGATGGAAGAAGCGGTCGAACTGATCCTGAAGATCTGGACCGAGCCGCGCACGACCTTCCACGGCCGGTATTTCCAGGCCGAGGACGCGATCCTCGAGCCCAAGCCGCTGCAGAAGCCGCATCCGACGGTGATGATTGCGGGTGGCGGCGAGCAGATGACCTTGCGCGCCGTCGCGCGTCTCGCCGACGCCTGCAACCTCACCCGTAGCGACATTCCCGAGACGCAGCACAAGCTTGCCGTGCTGCGCCGGCATTGCGACGCGCTGGGCCGCGACTATGACACGATCGAAAAGACCCTCGTCCTGCGCTGGTTGCTTGCCCGCGACACGGCAGCACTGGCGGCCAAACGCGAGCGCCTGCTCCCTCGCGGATCATCGCCGGGCTTCGTCGGTACGGTCTCGGAAGCCATCGACCTTATGGGCCAATATCGGGATGCCGGCATCGACCTGCTGATCCACAGCGACGGTCTGAACGACGTGGAGAGTCGCGAGCTCTTGGTCTCAGATGTCATGCCGCACTTCGCTTGACGACGGCTTATTCGGTAGCCGCTTTGGCGTGCATCCTATTTTCACAAAACCACCTCACCCTGAGGAGCGCACGCAGTGCGCGTCTCGAAGGGTGGGCCACAACGATGCTGTGGCCCACCCTTCGAGACGCCGTGCTCCGCACGGCTCCTCAGGGTGAGGCGCGGTGTGGTATCGGCTTTTCAGAGGGTGCTCTACGAAAGCCGCGTCGCCTCGTCGATGAGCTCTTGCGCGGCGATGTCCAAAAGTTCGTCCTCGGCGGTGCCGTCGAGCACGCGTTCCTTGCCGATCTCGAGCAGCACCGGCACGGCGAGCGGCGAGATGCGGTCGAGGCGGCGGTAGTCGATGCGCCCCTTGGCGCGGCGCAGCAGTTCGCCGAGACGGCGCAGGTCGGCGAGCTGCCAGGCGGCGTCCTGGCGGGTGGCGCGCAAGAGGATGTGGTCGGGCTCGTGCTTGCGCAGGGTGTCGTAGATCAGGTCGGAGCTGAAGGTGACCTGGCGGCGGGACTTCTCCTCGCCCGGGAAACGGCGCTCGATCAGGCCAGCGATCACCGCGACGTTGCGGAACGAGCGGCGCAGCATGGTCGATTCATCCATCCAGGCTTCGAGATCGTCGCCCAGCATGTCCTCGTCGAACAGCTGGTCGAGCTGCGCCTTGGTCGGCGGCCGCAAGCCCCAGATGCCCAGCACGTAGTCAGTGGCAACGAAGCCCAGCGGCTTCAGGCCCATGCGCTCCATCCGCCGCGTCAGCAGCATGCCGAGCGTCTGGTGCGCGTTCCGGCCCTCGAAGCAGTAGGCGACAATGAACTGCTTGCTGCCGCGTGGAAAACCTTCGATCAGCAGGCGGTTGCCGGCCGGCAAGGTCGAACGGATGCGCTGCACACGCAGCCATTCGCGCACCTCGGGCGGCAACTTCGGATGACGCGACGGGTCCTGCAGGATGCCGCGCACGCGTTCAGCCAGGAAGGTCGAGAGCGGCAGGCGGCCGCCGCCATAGGCCGGCACCTTGGGATCGCCGCTAGTCGCGGGCGAGCATTGGGCTATCAGCTCCTTCACACCCTCGAAGCGCAGCAGGCGGCCGCCGAAGACGAAGGTGTCGCCTTGCACCAGCCCCTGGATGAAGGACTCCTCGACCTCGCCCAGGATGGGGCCGCGCTTCAACTTCACCTTGATCAGCGGCAGCTCGACGATGGTGCCGACATTCATGCGGAACTGCCGCGCCACCAGGGGCGACGCCAGCATCCAGCGGCCATCGGGCAGCTGCTTCAGCCGATGCCAACGCTCATAGGCCGCCAGCGCATAGCCGCCGGTGGCGACGAAGTCGAAGGTGTCGTCGAAGTCCTTGCGCGGCAGCTCGCGATAGGGCTGCGTCGTCAGCACCTCCTCGTAGAGCTGGTCGCGGTCGATCGGCTGGGCACAGGCGCAGCCGACGATGTGCTGCGCCAGCACGTCGAGGCAGGCCGGGCGCGGCGGATCGCCGTCGAGCTCGCGCGCCTCGACGGCTTCGAGGGCTGCCAGCGATTCCAGCACCTCGAAGCGATTGGCCGGGGCGATCATGGCGCGACTGGGCTCGTCCAGCCGATGGTTGGCGCGGCCGATCCTCTGCATCAGGCGGCTCACGCCCTTGGGCGCGCCCATCTGGATCACGAGATCGACGTCGCCCCAGTCGATGCCGAGGTCGAGCGAAGAGGTCGCCACGACAGCGCGCAGCTTGCCGGCGGCCATCGCCGCCTCGACCTTGCGGCGCTGCTCGACGGCCAGCGAGCCGTGATGCAGGCCGATCGCCAGGTTCTCCTCATTGATGCGCCACAGCCGGTCGAACACCAGCTCGGCCTGCGCGCGCGTGTTCACGAACACGATCGAGGTCTTGTGCTGGCGGATGATGTTGTAGACCTCGGGCACCGCGTGATGGCCCATGTGGCCGCCCCATGGCAGGCGCTCCTGGGCGTCGATGATCGACACGACAGGCTGCGCTCCGGGCTCGCCCTGCACGATCTCGACCTCGTCCTTGACCGCCAGGAATTGTGCCATTTCCGGCGGGTCGGCGACCGTGGCAGAGAGGCCGACGAAGCGTACTTGCGGAGCCAAGGTGGCGACGCGCGCCAGGCAGAGCGCCAGGTGATGCCCACGCTTGCTGGTGGCGAAGGAATGCAGCTCGTCGATGATCACGCAGCGCAGGCTGGCGAAGAACTGCGTGGCGTCGGGGTAGCTCAGCAGCAGCGCCAGCGATTCCGGCGTCGTCATCAGAAGGTCGGGCGGCCGCTCGCGCTGCCGCAACCGTCGGCTCTGCGGCGTGTCACCCGTACGGCTTTCGGCGCGCACCGGCAGGGCCATCTCGGCGATCGGCATCTCGAGGTTGCGGCGGATGTCGGTGGCCAGCGCCTTGAGGGGCGAGATGTAGAGCGTGTGCAGCTCGCCTTTGCCCTTCTTGTGCGCCAGGTCCTTGCCGGCCAGCCGCCGCTCGGTGAGCTCGATCAGCGAAGGCAAAAAGCCCGCCAGGGTCTTGCCGCCGCCGGTCGGTGCAATCAGCAAGGCGCTCTTGCCCTGGCGCGCCAGGTCGATCAGGGCAAGCTGGTGCGGCCGCGGCGCCCAGCCACGGCTCTCGAACCAGCGTGAAAACAGGTCAGGAAGACCTATATCTCGCCGGTAGGATGCATCAGCTTCAATGACCGACACCCTCGATCCTCGCTCCTGGCTCTATCCGACACCGCGCGGCCTCTACTGCAAGCCGGGGGACTTCTACATCGATCCGGCCGTCGCCGTGCCGCGGGCGGTGATCACCCATGGCCATGGCGACCATGCCCGCCCTGGCCATCGCAAGGCGCTCGCCACACCGGAAACGCTCGCCATCATGCGCACGCGCTTCGAAGGCATGGCGGACACCAGCCAGCAACCCCTGAAGTATGGCGAAAGCGTGCGGATCGGCGAAGTGGATGTCGAGTTGGCGCCCGCGGGCCACATCCTGGGCTCGGCGCAAGCAGTGCTGGCATTCAAGGGTCAACGCATTGTGGTGTCGGGCGATTTCAAGCGCCGGCCCGACCCGACCTGCCCGCCCTTCGAGCCAATCCCCTGCGACGTCTTCATCACCGAGGCCACATTCGCGCTGCCCGTGTTCCACCATCCCTCCGACATGGGCGAGATCGGCAAGCTTCTGCGCTCGGTCGCGACCTTTCCCGAACGCACGCATTTGGTGGGCGTCTATGCCCTCGGCAAGTGCCAGCGCGTCATCAAGCTTCTGCGCGCCGCCGGCTGGGACAAGCGCATCTGGCTGCACGGCAGCCTGATGGCGCTGTGCAAGCTCTACCAGGAACAGGGCGTCGATCTCGGCGACATCGCCCATGTCGGCGATGCCATCCTGGAGACGTTCCGCGGCGCCATCGTGCTCTGCCCGCCCTCGGCCCTCGCCGACCGCTGGTCGCGCCGTTTCGCCGATCCGGTGCCGGCGGTGTGCTCGGGCTGGATGCGCGTACGCGCCCGTGCCCGCCAGAGCGGCGCCGAGCTGCCGCTGATCATCTCCGACCATGCCGACTGGGGCGAGCTCTGCCAGACGCTGAAGGACGTCGGTGCACCCAAGGTCTGGGTGACGCACGGTCGCGAGGAGGCCCTGGTCCACATGGCGCGCTCGCTCGGCATCGACGCCGAGGCGCTGCATCTCGCCGGTCGCGAGGAGGAAGGCACCTGATGCAGGCCTTCGCCGCCCTGCTCGATGCCCTCTCCTACCAGCCGGCGCGCAACGCCAAGCTCCGGCTGATCGAGACGTACCTGCGCGAGACGCCCGATCCCGATCGCGGCTGGGCGCTGGCGGCGCTGACCAGCGGCCTCGACTTTCCCGCCGCCAAGCCTGCGCTGCTGCGCGGCTTCGGCGAGGACAAGATCGGGGCCGAGCTGTTCCATCTGTCCTACGACTATGTCGGTGACCTGGCCGAAACGCTGTCGCTGATCTGGGAGACCGATCCCAATGCCGGGCCGCCGCCGACCTTGGGCGAGGTCGTCGACACGCTGCAGACCGCGACCAAGATGCAGACGCCGGCGATCCTCAAGCGCTGGCTCGATTCGCTGGACGCCACTGGCCGCTGGGCGTTGCTGAAGCTGTTGACCGGCGCGTTGCGCGTCGGCGTGTCGGCGCGGCTCGCCAAGCAGGCGGTCGCCAACATCGGCAACCAGCCGGTCGATGCCGTCGAGGAGATCTGGCACGGCCTCACGCCGCCTTACCGGCCCTTGTTCGATTGGCTGCTGCACGATGCGCCTAGGCCGAGCAGCAATGCCGGCGGCGCCTTCCTGCCGCCGATGCTGGCCAACGCCATCGAGCGCGCCGAGCTCGATGCGCTCGATCCCGCGCATTTCCGCGCCGAATGGAAATGGGACGGCATCCGCGTGCAGGTCGCCTCCTCCGGCGACGTGAAGCGGCTCTACAGTCGCGCCGGCGAGGACGTATCGGCCGCCTTCCCCGACATCATCGAGGCGATCGACTTCGAAGGCGTGTTCGACGGTGAGCTTCTGGTGCGCCGCGATGAGACCGTGGCGCCGTTCAACGACCTGCAGCAGCGGCTGAACCGCAAGGTCGTGACGCCCAAGATGCTGAAGGATCACCCTGCGCACATTCGGCTGTACGACGTGCTGTGGCTCGAGGGCGAAGACCTGCGGGCGCTCTCCTTCGACCAGCGCCGCGCCCGGCTGGAAGCCTGGAACGCCGAGAAGCCCAGGGCGCGGTTCGACGTCTCGCCGCTGGTGGTCTTCACCGATTGGGCCCACCTCGCCCAGCTGCGCGAGCAGATGACCAGCGACGGCATCGAGGGGCTGATGCTGAAGCGTGGCGATTCGGCCTATCTCGCCGGCCGGCCCAAGGGCCCGTGGTTCAAGTGGAAGCGCGATCCCATGCTGGTCGACTGCGTGCTGATGTATGCCCAGCGCGGGCACGGCAAGCGCAGTTCGTTCTATTCCGACTTCACCTTCGGCTGCTGGCGCGAGGCGGCGGGCAAGCGCGAGCTGGCACCGGTCGGCAAGGCCTATTTCGGCTTCACCGACGAGGAGCTGCGCTGGCTCGACAAATGGGTGCGCGACCATACGACCAACCGCTTCGGTCCTGTCCGCGAGGTGGCGCCCGAGCTGGTCCTGGAGATCGCCTTTGACGGCATCGCCCGCTCGACCCGCCACAAATCCGGACTGGCAATGAGGTTTCCCCGCATCAACCGCATCCGGACCGACAAGCCGGCCGCCGAGGCCGACACAATAGATAATCTCCTTAGGCTCCTAGGCACGGCAGGGGTCGAAAACCCCGCCGAAAGTGCCTATGTTACGGCACCATGATCGACCCGTTCGGCCGGCACATCACCTACCTGCGCGTCTCAGTGACGGACCGCTGCGATTTCCGCTGCGTCTATTGCATGGCCGAGGACATGACCTTCCTGCCCAAGGCCGAGGTCCTGTCGCTGGAGGAGCTGGAGCGGCTGTGCTCGGCCTTCGTGCGCCGCGGCGTGAAGAAGCTCCGGCTGACCGGCGGCGAGCCGCTGGTGCGCAAGAACGTGATGTCGCTGATCCGTGGCCTGGGTCGCCATCTCGACAGCGGCGCGCTCGAGGAGCTCACCCTCACCACCAACGGCAGCCAGCTCGCCAAGTACGCCAAGGAGCTGGCGGCGGTCGGCGTGAAGCGCCTCAACGTCTCGATCGACACCCTCGACAGGGACAAGTTCCGCGAGCTCACCCGCTGGGGCGATCTCGACCAGGTGCTGCGCGGCCTCGACGCGGCCCAGGACGCCGGGCTGCACGTCAAGATCAACGCCGTGGCGCTGCGCGACGTCAACGACATGGAATTCGACCAGTTGATCCGCTGGAGCCATGGCCGCGGCATGGACCTCACCCTGATCGAGGTCATGCCGATGGGCGAGATCGGCGATGCGGCGCGGCTCGACCAGTACCTGCCCTTGTCGCTGGCCCGCGCCAACATCGCCAAGCAGTTCACCCTCACCGAGACCGACTATCGCACCGGCGGCCCGGCGCGCTACTTCAAGGTCGAGGAGACCGGCGGCCGGCTGGGCTTCATCACCCCGCTCACCCACAATTTCTGCGAAAGCTGCAATCGCGTGCGGCTGACCTGCACCGGCACGCTCTACATGTGCCTCGGCCAGGAGGACGCGGCCGATCTTCGTGCGCCATTGCGGGCGTCGGAAAGCGACGAGGTCCTCGACCAGGCGATCACTGCCGCAATCGCGCGCAAGCCCAAGGGCCACGACTTCATCATCGACCGCCGCCACTCGGGCCCGGCGGTGCCGCGGCACATGAGCGTGACCGGCGGCTGAGGGCATTTCCTCGGGGTCTGTACTGATAGTTCTGCCAGCACTGCTGGCACCGATGCTTCGACCCCGACCAGTTTTTGCGTCGTTTAGCCCCTTATGGGACGCAAAAATAGAACCGCAGTTGACTCGCTAGATTACTTGGGTTATCATCACCGATGCGCTCGCCTTCCGGCGGCTCCGCTCTATGCATCGTTCATCCGATTCCCATCGCGCCCGGCCGCAGCTGCGCCGGCAGGCAGAAGTCGTTCACGACTCCGGCCCTGCCTTCGTGTCTGCCGTCTTGATCTGCGCCCGCCGCACTGCCTCGCGATGCGAGATGTACATGGCACTGCCGAAGATCACCGCCGCGCCGACGAAGGTCCAGGCGTCGGGCGTCTGGACGAACAGGAAGTAGCCCAAAAGCGTGTTCCAGATCAGCGACAGGAAGCCGATCGGCTGCAGCAGCGTGATGTCGGCAAGCTGATAGCCGCGCTGCTGGCAGATGTGGCCGAGCGTGCCGCACAGGCCGGCGGCCAGGAACCACAAGAGATCCACCCAGCTCGGCGTCTGCCAGAACCAGATGGCAAGCGGCGCGGCGCAGACCACGATCACGATGTTCTGCCAGATGACGATGGTGCTGGCCGAATCGGTCCGGGCCAGCGCCTTTGAGATCAGGTTGGAGGCCGAGAAGATCGGCGTCGAGACCAGGATGCAGATGACGCCGAGATGCAGCGCCGAGAAGCCTGGCCGGATGATGATCATGGCGCCGATGAAGCCCACGATGACGGCGAGCCAGCGCCGGAGCCGCACGTCCTCGCCCAGGAACAACGCCGCGCCGACGGTGACGAAGATCGGGCCGGTGAAACCCAGGGCCGTGATCTCGGCCAGCGTGGTGAGCGGCAGGGCCACGAACCACAGCATCATGCCGACCGTGTGGATCGCGCCGCGCGAGATGTGCAGGCCGAGCCGGTTGGTGTGCAGCGAGCGGTAGGGCCCCAGCCGGATCACCAGCGGCAGCAGGAACATGGCGCCGAACAAGTAGCGCAGGAACGCCATGACGTAGGGATTGAGGTGTTGCGAGGGGATCAGCGTGAAGACGTTCAGGAGCGCGAACACCACCCCCGACATGCCGACCCACAGGATTCCGCGAAGATTGGGCGGCAGCGCCAACCAGCGAGCGACGAAAGAAGACACGCCGCGACTATGTCACGACGTATGAAGCGTCGCACGCTTACCGATGTTTTTGTTCCGCAGCGCTACGCCTCGCCCACTGCCTCGCCCTCGGCTTGCACCGTCGGGACGACGTAGGCGCCGTCACGCAGGCCGGCGACACGCTCGACCAGCTCCTCGAGGTAGGGATCGTGGATGTGCAGGGCGCGTGCGTGAGCCGCGGTATTGGCGAGGTAGTCGCGGCAGGCGCCGCGGCGGCCCTCGGCGAAGGCGATGTGATGCGCCGCCCGCTCCATCGGCAGGTCGCCGCAATACTGGCAGTGAGCGGCGTCAACGACGAAGGTGATGGCGGTGACGGTACGACCATCGCGCAGCGTCGTCGGCACCCAGGCGGGCTGATAGATGCCGGCCAGCATCTCGCGATTCCACACCAGGCCGAGTTCGCTCTCGACCTGATGCGGCGACAGCCGGTAGGCGATGCCCTCGCACGCCCCGCCCTGCTCGAGCGCCAGCATCAGGCCAGGCAGCTCGGGCGTGCCTCGGCCCATCGGCATCCAGAAGCAGAAGGAACGGCGCCAGCCGTCGACGCGGCAGGGCTGCTGCTCGGCGAACTCGATGGCCGGGTTCCACATCAGCGAGCCGTAGGCGAACACCCACAACTCATCGCCAGGCTGATACCGCGCCATCGCCGTCTTGAAGCTCGCCGCGCGCTCGGCGGCCGACAGGAAGAAGTGGTAACCGGCCTTGTGGGCGTCCGCGACGATCTGATCGACGTTCTCGGATGTCAGGTCTTCGCGCTTCAGCACGACCGACCTCTCAGGCGCCGTACACGATGGACATGGTCTCCGCCACGCAGGCCGGACGATCCTTGCCCTCGATCTCAATGGTGACCTGGTTGGTCAACCGCACGCCGCCCTTATCCATGGGATCGGCGGCGAGAAGCTTGGCGCGGGCGCGCACCCGCGAGCCCGCCGGCACGGGGCTGGTGAAGCGCACCTTGTTGCAGCCGTAGTTGATGCCGTTGCGCACGTTGTTGATGTGCGAAATCTGGTGATTGAGCATCGGGATCAGGGACAGCGTCAGGAAGCCGTGGGCGATGGTCTTGCCGTCCGGCATGTCCTTCTTGGCCCGCTCGACATCGACGTGAATCCACTGATGATCACCCGTCGCCTCGGCGAACTGGTTGATCCTGTCCTGCGTAACCTCGACCCAGTCGCTGACCCCAATTTCCTGGCCCACGTATTTGTGCATCTCGTTCGGGTGGGCGAATTCCCTTTTTGCCATTTTCCCTAACCTCGGCGATGTTTTTATTGCCTTATCCCTGCAATATACCACGGAACCGTTCGCAAACGGACAATTCTCTGATCGCGGAACACCCCCTGTCCGCGGGGCGATCATAGTTCAGTGGTATTCGACACCGCCCTCCAATCGAGTGCCATTTGTAGCGATCCGGTCGCATTTGTATCGTCGCGCCCTTTTGCCCATCATGCACTCCACAAGATTGCACATGAGGGAGCCCCGGGATGGCATACGACACGGTTTTGTACGATGTAGCCGACCGTATCTGCACCATTGCACTCAACCGTCCCGAGAAATTGAATGCCTGGACACGCCAGATGCACATCGACCTCAAGGACGCCATGCACAGGGCCGGCGCCGATCCTGAGGTCCGTGCGATCATCCTGACGGGTGCCGGTCGCGGCTTCTGCGCCGGCGCCGACATGGGCGGGCTGCAGGCCATCGGTGCAGGCGGCGGCAGTGCCGATCGCTCGACCAAGGCCGCACAAGCACTGCAAGGGGGTAGCACCCTGCCCGAGTTCAAGATGAGCTACTCCTACTTCCCGGCGATCCCGAAATTCATCATCGCTGCCATCAACGGACCGGCGGCTGGGCTCGGCTTCGTCATCCCGCTCTATGCGGACCTGCGGTTCGCGGGTGAATCGGCGGTCTTCACCACGGCGTTCGCCCAGCGTGGCCTGATCGCCGAGCACGGCGTCAGCTGGCTGCTGCCGCGACTCGTCGGCCTGCCGGCAGCCATGGATCTGTTGTGCTCCGCCCGTAAGTTCCGCGCGCCGGAAGCCCTGGCGCTCGGTTTGGTCAGCCGAGTTATCCCCGACGACAAGCTGATGGCCGAGACCCGGGCCTACGCGACTCTGCTCGCCAATACCGTCTCGCCGCGTTCGGTGACGGTGATGAAGCGGCAGATCTGGGAAGCCGAGTTCCAGACCCTGGCCGAGGCCACCACCCAGGCCAATCACGAGATGGAGCTTTCGTTCCAGACCGCCGACTTCAAGGAAGGGGTCGCCCACTTCCTGGAGAAGCGCGCGGCGCGGTTTACGGGTCAATGATGCTGTCATCCCGAGCGTAGCGAGGAACCTTTCCTGTTGCTTAAAGGTCCCTCGCTACGCTCGGGATGACAGCGCTCCCTTAAACCTTCTCCGTCTCGCTCGCCCTGGGCTGCCAGGTCATCAGCCGGCGCTCGACCGAGCCGACGGCGGCGTCGAGGGCCAGCGCGAAGGCGGTCAGCACCAGGATGCCGGCGAACACCGTGTTGATGTCGAAGGTGCCCTCGGCCTGCAGGATCAGGTAGCCGACGCCGCGCGAGGAGCCGAGATACTCGCCGACCACAGCGCCGACGAAGGCGAGGCCGACGGCATTGTGCAGGCTGGCAAAAACCCAGCTCATCGCCGATGGCAAGTAGATCGAGCGCAGGAGCTGGCGCCGCGAGGCGCCCAGCATGCGGGCGTTGGCGATCAGGTTGGGGCTGACCTCCCGCACGCCCTGATAGACGTTGAAGAACACCACGAAGAACACCAGCGTGACGCCCAACGCCACCTTCGACCAGACGCCGAGGCCAAACCACACCGCGAAGATCGGCGCCAGCACCACGCGCGGCATGGAGTTGAAGCCCTTGATGTAGGGATCCATCACCGCCGAGGCGGTCGGCGACAAGGCGAGCCACAAGCCGATCGCCAGGCCGAACGCCGAACCGATGAAGAAGCCCAGCGCCGTCTCGAGCAGGGTGATGCCGAGATGGCCGAAGATCTCGCCGGTCGTGAACCATTCGACGATGACCCAGAAGACCTTCTGCGGCTCGCCGAAGAAGAAGGCGGCTCGGTTGGCCTTGTCGAAATAGAACGGCGGGATCAGGCCGGGCGCCGTCATGACGTACCAGAAGGCGACGAGAAGACAGACGACCAGGATTTGCAGGGAACGCAGCCTCACGTCACGCCGCCTTCTGTGCTGCGTAGGCCTTCAGCACTTCTTCCTTCATGGCCGCCCAGATCTCGCGATGCAGCGCCAAGAAGCCCGGCGTCATGCGGATCTCCGACACGTCGCGCGGCCGCGGCAGGTCGACCTTGAAATCTCCGATCGGTCGCGTCGCCGGGCCCGCCGACAACACCACAACACGGTCGGAGAGTGCGATCGCCTCCTCGAGGTCGTGGGTGATGAACAGCACGGATTTCCTGTCCTCGGCCCACAGGGCCAGAAGCTCGTTCTCCATGAGCTGGCGTGTCTGCACGTCGAGCGCCGAGAAAGGCTCGTCCATCAGCAGGATGTCCGGGCTCAGGATCAGCGTCTGGGCGAGCGCCAGCCGCTTGCGCATGCCGCCCGACATCTGGTGCGGATAGCGATCGCCAAACCCCGCCAGTCCGACGCGGCGCAGCCACGCCTCGCCTTGCCCCACTGCCTCGGCGCGCGGCACGCCCCTGAACTCCAGGCCCGCGATCACGTTGTCGATGCCAGTGCGCCACGGCATCAGCGCGTCGGCTTGGAACATGTAGCCGGCGCGGCGGTTGACGCCGTCGGCGGCGATCAGTGGCTGGCCGAACACCGAGACCGACCCTTGCGATGGTGCGAGCAGGCCGGCCGCGATGTTGAGCAACGTGGACTTTCCGCAGCCGGTCGGGCCGACGACGGACACAAACTCGCCCTCGGCGATGCTGAGCGAGGCGTTGGCCACCGCGGTGTAGGCTCCGCCGCCATCGCGGGCAGCGAAGCGGCAGGTGATGTCCTCCAGCTTCAGCGCCGGAACGCTGCTGTTCATCAGCTGCGCTTGCCGGCGCGCGCCGCGAACTCGTTGGTCCAGGTGTCGGCGAGCTTGATGCTGGCCGGCTTGATGGCGGGATCGCCTTCGGCCAGGAATTTCAGGCAGTTCTCGGGACCACCCGCCGGCATCTGGCCATCGGGCGAGATCGTGTCGCGCACGGCGGCGAAGGCCTTCTCGTAGAGCGCGCGATCGCCCAGCAGGTAGGCTTCAGGCACCGCCTTGGCGACATCGGCGGGCGACGCCGTCTGCAGCCACTGATCGGCGCGCACGATCGCCGTCGCCAGCGCCTGCGCCGTGTTCGGCGTCTTCTTCAGGAGCTCGGGCTGGCCATAGAGGCACGCCGCCGGGAACGGACCACCGAACAGCTCCTGGTTGCCCTTCATGGTGCGCGTGTCGACCATGATCTTGATCAGCTTCTTGTCCTCGAGAATGGTGACCGCGGGATCGGCCTGCGAGATGCCGTCGACCTCGCCCTTCTCGATCGCAGCCACCACGGACGCACCGGCGCCGACGCCGATCGCCACGATGTCGGTCGGCTTGAGGCCGCCTTTGGCCGCCCAGTTGTTGACCAGCATATGGGTCTGCGAGCCGGGCGCGGTGACGCCGAACTTCATGCCCTTGATGTCCGCGGGTCCCTTGACCTTGGCGGCGACGTCATTGCGCAGGCCGATGGCGAGCTGCATGCCGCGGCCGATCAACGCGAAGCCCACGATGTCCTGGCCGCGCTGCTGCATGCGGATGGTGTGCTCGTAGGCGCCGGCGACGACATCGACGCTGCCTCCCATCAGGGCCTGCAGCGACTTGGCGCCGCCCTGGAAGTCGTTGATCTCGACGTCGAGGCCGGCCTCTTTGAAGTAGCCCTTGGTCTCGGCGATGGTGAGCGACAGGTAGTACAGCGCCGACTTGCCGCCGACCGCCAGCACCACCTTGGTCTTCTCAGGCTTGCCCTGCGCGCGGGCGACGTATGGCGCGGCCACCAACACCGGGGCCGCAGCCAATATCGTCCGACGCCGCATGTGCAGCTTGGTCATCGTTTCCTCCTGAATGGAATTTATTGGCGGCGAGAGTGCCGCATGCCCCGTTGGGCGGCAACCCTACTTGAAAGGACGCTCCTTCCACCACGGGAAATAAGACGGCATGCCGCTGGTCACCTTCATGGGGAAGTTCGCCGGGCGCTTTTCCAGGAAGGCCGTTACGCCCTCCTTCACGTCGTCGGACTTGCCGCGGGCGTAGATGCCCTTGGAATCGACCTTGTGCGCCTCCATGGGATGATCGGCTCCCAGCATCTTCCAGATCATCTGCCGGTTCAGCGCCACCGAGACCGGCGCGGTATTGTCGGCGATCTCGCGGGCCAGCGCATAGGCCGCGGGCAGGAGCTCGTCGGGCTTGTGGATCGAGCGCACCAGGCGACCCTTCAGCGCCTCGTCGGCCGGGAAGACGCGGCCGGTCATGACCCATTCCAGTGCCTGCTGCGGGCCGACCAGCCGCGGCAGGAACCAGCTCGAGCAGGCCTCCATGACGATGGCGCGCCGGGTGAAGACGAAGCCGTAGCGCGCGGCCTCTGACGCGAGCCGCACGTCCATCGCGAGCTGCATGGTGACACCGACACCGACGGCAGGTCCGTTGCAGGCGGCGATGGTGGGTTTCAAGAGATCGAACAGGCGCAAGGTGAACAGGCCGCCGCCGTCGCGATGGCCGTCCAACCCGGGATCGATCGGGCCGCGATTCTCGGAGTTGAACGTGTTGGCGCCGCCCGACAGATCGGCGCCGGCACAGAAGCCGCGGCCCGCGCCGGTGAACACCACGGCGCGCACATCGTCGTCGCGATCGGCGCGGTCCATGGCATCGAGCAGTTCCGAGAGCATCCTGCCGGTGAAAGCGTTGAGCTTGTCCGGCCGGTTCAGCGTGATGGTGAGGATGCCGTCCTTGGTCTCGTACTTGATCTGCTCGTAATCCATTTGCTCCCCGACTTTGACGGCTGCGCCGTCAATGCTGATTGATCAGGACGACGCCACCCATGATCAGGACAATGCCGCCGATCTGCTTGATGCCGAACGACTCGCCGAAAAGGAAGTGCCCGAGCACCGCCACGATCGCATAGGAGAGCGACACGCTGGGAAAGGCGACCGATACGGGGATCTTTCGCAACGCGATGATGTAGAGGAAGGCCGCCGAACCGTAGAGGGCCAGTCCGCAAAGCGTCGAGGGCCGCAACAGCTGGCTGACGAAATCCGGGGCATCGGCGCCGGCCTTGAGCAGCATCTGTCCGGCGATGCCGGCCAAGATGCCGATGCCCAGCGCCACGTAGTACACCGTCATCGCTCAGGACTCCCCTCGAGAAGGCTCGCGATGCGGCTGGCCCGCGGCGCGCGTGTCGACCTTGGGCCGCTCGATCTCCAGGCCGCCCTCCAGCTCACCGGTGCCGCGATGGAAGACCTCGCGCACGAGGTACTGCGGCTTGCGGTTCACGGCGAGGAACATGCGACCGAGATACTCACCGATCAGCCCGACCACCACGAGCTGCACGCCGGCCAGCACCAGCACCGCCACCATCAGCGAGGCCCAGCCTTGCGGCGGCTTGTCCGACACGATCGCCTCGACGACGACGATGACGGCGGCGATGGCGCCCAGGGCGCCGAAGCCCAGGCCGAACAGCGTGGCCAGCCTGAGCGGCATCACCGAGAAATTGAGGAACATCGACAGCCACAGCCGCACCAGGCGACGCAGTGTGTAGTTCGAGCGGCCTTCCACGCGCGGCAGATGCTCGACCTGCAGGCGCCCGACATTCTGCGTGACCTGGAACACCAGGCCGTCGACATAGGGATAAGGCCCCTCGTAGTTCGCGGTGATGCGCTCGCGCACGAAGGCGGAGATGCAGCGGAAGCTCGAGAGATAGAGGCCGGGCGGCTTGTCGATCAGGCGATCGGCACACCAATTGGTGAAGCGGCTGCCGAGGTTGCGCCAGGCGGCGTGCTGCTTCTCGGCATAGTAGGTGTAGACCGCATCGTAATTGCCGTCGCGCGCATGCTCGAACAGGCGCTTCACCTCGCTCGGGGGGTTCTGCAGGTCGTCGTCCATGGTGATGGCGTAGGCGCCTGTCGCCCGCGCCAGTCCTGCCATGACCGCGTTGTGCTCACCGAAATTGCGACTGAGGCTCAGCACCGTGACCGGCGCGCCGGGCTCGCCGGCGAGCTGCTTGCAGACGGCAAGGCTGTTGTCGGGCGGGCAATCGACGACCAGGACGATCTCCAGCCCGCCCTCGATGTCGAGGCCGCGCAGCGCATTCACGAGCTCGCCGACGGTGCTCGCGCCGTTATAGACCGGAACGACCACGGACAGCGCCGGGAATGGCAGGACCTCAGCCATCGCGCGCGGCGACCACGATCAGGGAGCCGCCGAACGGCAGGCTGATGCCGGCTGCGATCGCCGAGCGCTCGACGGCAAGGGCCGTCGAAAACAGGGCGTCCAGCCAGCGCGGGTAGTCGCGCACGTCGCTTTCGGCGTCGTCACGCTCGATCAATCGGTGAACAAGCATCAGGGGAAACAGCAAGGTGTTCCAATAGCTGGACCTCAGGACGCGAAAGCCGTTGCCCGTGAGCAAGGCTCGCGCCTGCCGGCCGGTGAAGCGGCGCACATTGTGCACGCGCCGGTCATGCGCCGACAACAACCAGCCATAGGCCGGCAGATTGAAAACCGCGATCGCGCCCGGCCGCAGGCAGCGGTGGGCCTCCTTGAGGGCAAGCGCCGGCTCCACTCCGCCATGGCAGAGGACATCGAGCGACAGGTAGCCGCCCAGCGCCCCGTTGCCCAAGGGCATTTCGGTGACCGAGCCGGCGGCCACCGGCCGGCCGGCCTTGGCCGCGGCAAACGACGCAGCCACTTGGTCATACTCCAGCCCGAAAGTGGGGTTACCCGCCACCACCGGCCCAAGCTTCCGCAGCATGCCGCCGGTGCCGCAGCCGGCATCGAGCACGGGCCCTGCGCTCTGCGAGCGCGACAGGGCACGCGTGAGCTGCTCTGCGGCGAGTGTGCGCAGGCCGCGATACCACCACATGCGGTCCTCGACCTCGTGCATGCGCTCGTATTCGACCCGTTCCACGCCCCTCGTCCGTCCCTGCGAGTGTCTTCTTCCCTCCCGCTTATGATATCTTCGTCCTGCCTTGCCAACCGCCGCGACCAAACCCCCGACAGTTCCGCCGAGCATTGAACGGCTCCTGCTGCTGCCGCTGATCGCCCTGCCGATCCTGTGGCTGGCAGGCTATTTCTTCCCGCCCATCAACCACGACGTCGCCGCCATCCTCGACGTGTCGGCGCGCTGGGTGAACGGCGAGCGACTCTACGTCGAGGTGATCGACGAGAACCTGCCGCTCACCTTCGTGGTGCATGCACTGCCCGTGTTGACCTCCAAGATCCTGCCGGGCGATCCCTCGTTCTGGTTCACCGCCTGGGTGGTGGCCGGCATCTTCGCCTCGTTCTGGGCCTGCCGGCGGCTGGTGAAGCTTGTGCCGTCGGCCGACCATGCGCTCACCGAGGCACTGTTGCCGCCAGTGCTGCTGTTCCTGTTCACCGTGCTGCCCAACGAGCATTTCGGCCAGCGCGAGCACATCCTGTTCGTGGCCTGCGCGCCCTACATGATCGCCTCGATGGCCCGCGGCGAGGGCATCCTGCTCAGCCGCGGCTCGTCGATCGCCATCGGCATGGTCGCAGGTGTCGCCCTGGCGATGAAGCCGCACTATCTCGCGATCCCTGCAGCCCTCGAACTCTACCTGCTCATTCGCCGCGGCTGGCGCACCACGCTTACCGACCCCATCCCCTGGGCGATCGGCTTGGTTGCGGTCGCGCATTTCGTGTCGATGTACACGATCTTCCGCGAATACGGCGAGTTCGTCATGCCGCTGGCTGTCGAGGCCTACGCGCCAATCGGCGATACCGGCTGGCGCGGCGTCCTCACCAGCAACGTGCTCGCTCCGACACTGATCGCGCTGCTAATCTTCGGCCTGATCGCCGTGATCTTCACCAAGACCGCGGCGGCGCGCGTGCTGGTCGTGTTCGGCATCGGGGCCGCGATCTCGGCGATCGCCCAGGCCAAGGGCTGGCCCTACCATGTGCTACCGGCGCTGTCGGCGGCGATCCTGCTGGCGGCCCTCACCGTGTCGCAGACGGTCGACCGCTACCTGCCGATCAGCCGCAGCGGCCATCACCTGCCGGTGGCGGTGATCTCGGCCACACTGATGGTGCTGCTCTACTTCCAGGCGGCGCTCTACACGCCACCCTTCTACAAGCAGCGCCAGTTCGAGGATTCGATCGGCGGACGCCTGCAGCACATCATCGAGCAGAACGCGCCCCATCGCACGATCATGGCGCTGTCGCCCGGCATCTATCCGCTGTGGCCGATGATCAACTACATCGGTGGCCGCATGACCATGCGGTACCTCACCATGTGGGTGCTGCAGGGAGTCTATGCGACCTGCGACGACTTCCCCGCGCTCTACAATCCGCCCGACACGATGGGCGATTCGGAAAAGCTGGTGTTCGACAATGTGAGCGAGGATTTCGCCCGCGAGCAGCCCGACCTGCTGATCGTCGACCGCATCGCCGGCATCCCGCGCTGCCAAGGCAAGGAGTTCGATTATCTCGAATACTTCATGCAGAACCGCGTCTTCGCCGATGCCTTCGAGGGCTACGAGCACCTGATGGATTTCGACCGGTATCGGATCTATCGGCGAAAGAAGAATGGCCCTCCTCCCCCGTCACACGGAGAAGGCAAGGAGGGGTGAGGCTCTCGCTCTTCCTCCTCCCCCGTTATACGGGCAGGGCTATCGCATGTGTCCGATGAGGTCGAAGAGGAATGTATCGTTCCATCCGGCGCGTTTGAGCTTGGCGCGCAAGGATGTTTTGGTATCGGGATGAGCGCGGGCGATGTTGAGGGCGAGCCTGCGCATGACGGCCAAGTTTGCCGGCGCGTTGTCTTTGCGATTGCGCGCCAGATCCTCGTCGAGAACGACGTCGAGTGGCCAGTGCAGGCCATTTTCGATGGTCCAGTGGGTGCGGACGATCCGCAGGACCTCGTCTGGACTGTAGAGTTGGCTCATCAGGAAGTAGCGTTCGACGGTGTCGTCCTTGCCGCGCTTGCTGGTGATCCTGGCGACAGCTTTAAGGCCGGGGAAGTCGTGGTCTTGGGCCATGGCTTTGACGGCGGCGACCAGGGCCGTCCGGCGCTCCTTGCGGCCATGCGCGGCGTCGATCGTGGTTGCCGATCTGGCGGCGGAGCGCACCGCCGCCTGGACGGCAGCCTTGGCGTCGCGCGACAGGGCAGGCTGGTTGTCCTTGACCGCCAGCACATAGTTGCCGCCCCGGTCGACAATCGCTTTGGCCATGGCCCGATGACAATGCAGCGCATCGGCCGTCACCACGCAGCCCTTGAGCTGCAGCAGCTCGAGCAGTTGCAGGGCGCCGGCGGCTTCGTTGTTGTTGGGCGCCAGGACATTGGCCAGCGCCATGCGGGTTTGCGCCGCCCACGCTGTCACCATGACCGGCGGCATATGGCTTTTGCCGCGCTCGTAACCACGCCTCAGCGCCTTGCCATCGAGGGCGATGACGCCGCGCGGCCGTTTTATGTTCGCCCCCTCGGCAAAGGCCTTCATGAAGCGCCGGAACGAGGCCTCGAAGGCCTGCGGGTCGAGCATCCGGAACACCCGACTGAAGGTGTCGTGGCTGGGCAGGCCGTTCTTGAGCTCCAGCACGTCTTGCCAAAGATAGGCCTTCATCCGGGCAAACAGCGCCATATCCGTGCAGCTCGTCGCCACACACAACGTCGCCAGCAGGGCGATAAACAGCAACTCCGTCAGATCGTGCAGGGCGTTGTCGGCGCGCGGATCGGGAAGCTCTTCGAAGCACTCGGCAAATCGCTCCATCGTCGGCTCCCTCAAGACAAGGAGCCTCCTTCAGAATCCATTTCCCCAAATCGCGCAATGACTTACAGAAAGCCACATGCGATTCCCCTGGTTATACGGGGGAGGGCAGGAGGGGGAAGGCGTCAGTCGTGGTCTTCTCTTGGAAGAAGATCATGATCTTCTCCTGTCTCAGAACCTCATTGCAGCTGTCCCCCTCCCGGCCTCCCCCGTAAGACGGGGTAAGACGGGGGAGGTGAATGAGGGTATCACTCCCACTTCGCCAATGCTGTCGCCCGCATCGCCTCGGGGATCTTGTCGACGTCCGGGACCTTGAACACGCCCGATGCCACCAGGACGATCTCGCCGCCGCAGACCAGATCGCAGCTGCAGAAGCAGAAGTTGAGGGTGCGCCGGGCGATGCGGGCGCTGCCTTCCAGCCACTGGCCGAGTCTCGCGCCGCGCACGAACTCCGTGCTGAGCGACACCGTCGGATGCGGCCAGCGGATGCCGGTGGCGTGGCCCGAACCCACGCCCATCACCATGTCGGCCACGGTAACCAGCAGGCCGCCATGCGCCCAGCCCATGGGATTGCCATGGCGCGGCTCGAGCGGCAGGCCGACCCGGAGCTTCTCGCCCTCGACCTTGAACCACAGCGGCCCGATCAAGCCGACGAAATCGTCGGAAACGTCGAGCTTGCGAAAGCCTTCGGGAATGAGCGCAGCGGTCATGAACCAAGTCCGTCCTTGGAGGCAGCATATTTCTCGAGCGCAGCGCGCACCGCGGGCTCGAACGTCATGCTGCGATGGGTCTCCTCGTTCAACGAGACCATGATCGCCTTGAGCACGGCGGTGCAATTGCCCTCGCCGTCGAACAGGCCGTGGCCGATCACGCACTTGCGCTCGTGCACGTCGAGCAGGCGGGCGCAGGCGGTGGCGCGGCCGGGAAAGAACATCTGCCGCTTGAAGTCGATCTCCAGCCGGCCGACGACGACGCGAAAGCGCGGCAGCCCGGAGCGCACGATCGCGCGCATGTAGGAGACGCGGGCATTCTCCAGGAGCTGGAGGAACGCGCCGTTGTTGATGTGGCCGTTGGCGTCGACGTCGGCGAAACGCAGATGCTCCTCGGTGGCGAATCCGTAGATCCGCCGATCCGTCAGGTCGAGACTCACCGGCTCAGTTCTCCCTGAATTCCACGGTGAGATCGGCCGCCTCTGACGGCGGCACAAGGAGCCGGCCCGAATCGGGATTCATCACCTTGACGCCGTTCTTTTTCAGCAGTGCCTCGCAGGCCGCTAGGTTCTCGACCTTGATGCTGAGCAGCGCCGGATGGTCGACCGGGCGTACCGGCGTGATGCCCGGATAGCGCCGCAGATAGTCCTGTCGGTTCATGTAGTGGACAGGCTGCGTGCCGGTATCGGCGACGATGCCGTCACCCTCGCCGCGCACCGATCCCTTGCCGAAGTACTTCTCGAGCTCGGCCGTCCACTTGGCCGGCTGCTCGGCGATCACCGTGACACCCAGGATGCCGCGTGCACCGTTGGGATGCTGCGCCCATTCGCTGCGGTAGACGAACTGCGGCGTGAGATGCTCGCAGACGAAGAAGCCGACCACCGGCATGTGCGTCTTGGGAATGCGTACGGTGCGGAACTGCGCATGCTCTGTCTTGCCTTCGATCTCAACCGCACGATCGAAGAACAGCGGCGCATCGGGCTGCAGGCCGGCCGCCTTGAAGGCCTCGAAGGAGATGTCGGCGCCGTCGGTCGCGAGCGCGACGTTGGCGAGCCCGCCGCCGCCCTTCAGCCATTCGCGCCGCTCGGCGTTGAACTCGGTGTCCTCGACGATGCCTAGAATCTCGAAGTAGTCGGTATCGAAGATCATCAGGTGGTTGGCCGTGCCGAGCTTCTTGTGGAAGCCGCGCGGCTGGACCTGGAAGCCGAGCTTGGCGTACGCGGCCTCGGCCGCGTCGATGCCATCGACCATGACCACGACATGGTCGAGCCCACGCACCGCGCGCTTCATACTGGCCTCCGTCGCACCATGTTGGTCCCCTTCAGCGTCATCACCAGCTCACCCTTCTGGTTGGTGGCCTGCCACTGCTCGTGAATGATGCCCATCTCCGGACGACTCCGGGACGGCACCTTGCCGGCGCATTCGACCCAGGCAGTAAGGGTGTCCCCTGGACGCACGGGTTTCAACCACCGGACCTCATCGACGCCCGGCGAGCCCAGCGCCGTGCGCTGGTCGACATAGTTGTCGACGAACAGCCGCATCAGCTTGGCCGTGACGTGCCAGCCCGAGGCGATCAAGCCGCCGAACATCGATTGGCGGGCGGCGTCGGCGTCGACATGGAAGCTTTGCGGGTCGTAGTGGCGGGCAAAGTCGACAATTTCGTCAGCGGTGAAGCTGGTCGAACCGAGATCGAATTTCTGGCCGACCTCATAGTCGTCCCAGTAACGCGGGGCCTTGGATAGCATGCAAACCGGTCTTCGCAGAGGGTGGCCGCCGAGGCAAGGACCTCCTATGGCCTGCCAGACGGCCGTCGGTTAGCCTATCGGCCATGACCGAATCCGACCTCGTCCGGCGCCTGACCACGATCATGGACATCGACGTCGTCGGCTTCAGCACGATGTCGGCCCGCGATGAGGAACATGCGCTCGGCCTCCTCAACGCCCGCATGGCCATCGCCCAGGGCCTGGTGAAGCATCACCGCGGGCGCGTCTTCAAGCTGACCGGTGACGGGCTCCTGGCGGAATTCGCGAGCCCGGTCGAAGCGGTCCGCGCCGCCCTGGAAATCCAGGAGGCGATGCGCGCCGCCAACGACCAGGCCGAACCGAATGACCAGTTGGTCCTGCGCATCGGCGTCAATCTCGGCGACGTCGTGGAAAGCGGCGACGACCTGATGGGCGATGCGGTCAACGTCGCGGCGCGGCTCGAATCGATCGCCAGGCCCGGCGGCATCTGCGTCTCGGCCGCCGTCTACGAACAGATCGAGGGCAAGCTGACGCTGGGGGCGGAGGACCTGGGCGAGCAGCACGTCAAGAACATCCCGCGGGCCATCCACGCCTACCGGCTGACGCTCGGCGGAGCGCCGGTCGTCGCCGCGCCTGCAGGCGATGGGCGTAAGGCGAAGCGCCTCGCCGTCATCATCGGCATCGCCGCAACGGCGGCCGTGCTGGCGATCGGCGGCACTTGGCTGCTGCATGAGCGGTCGGAGGCGCCGACCTCGACACGCACGGCCCAGGCTCCCGCACCTGCCCCTGCGCCCGTGGCGCCGGCAACGCCGCCGGCGACCCAGACGGCACCTGTTCCGCCGGCCAATCCACCGGCTGCGGCCGCCACACCGCCGGTTGCGCCACCGCCGGCCGCAGCTCCTGTTCCAGCGCCGCCGTCAGCGGCGGCTCGGCCCTACGTCGCCTCCGAGGTCCCCTTCGTGCCGCAGTGGCGCGAGCGGCGCCTCGAGGAGTACGCCCTGGCCGAGGGCGACAAGGCGATGGCGATCAATGTGCGTGGCTGGTTCGCCGTGGCCACGCGCAGGCTCGACGAGACGGAAGCCCGCCGCAGGGCCCTCGAGGAGTGCAATGCGCTGGTCGAACGCGAAGTGCCGATCGTGCGCGATTTCGACCGCTGCGTGATCTACGCCGTCGGCAACAAGGTGGTATGGCCGTACCAGGCGCCGCCCATGCCGCCTGCACCTCACGTGCCCGCGACCAGACCCTCGCCGCCCCTCCCGTTCGATCCCGCCACCGTGCCCCTGATCACCGAACGTGCCCGCCTGAATCTCCAGGAGCACTACATGAGGACGACACGGCATCGCGCCCTCGTGCTGGGCCGAGGTCCGCTCGAATGGTGGTCACCGAGCGAGAGCGATGCCGATGCGATCCGCCGCAACCTGCAGACCTGCGGCCAGATCACCGGGCACCCCTGCGCCGTCTATTCGGTCGACGACCAGGTCGTGGTGCGCGTGCCGCAGCTCCATCGTGTGATCGGCATCTTCACGCCCGAGAATGCGCAGTCGGCCGATGCCGGCCGGCGAGCCGCCGTCGAACGCTACCTGATCGCCGACGACTGGCGCGCGCTCGCGGTCTCCGACAACGGCCCGGTCGGCCTTGTATCCGGCCGTGCGAACGAAGCGGCGGCGGTGACCGATGCGCTCAACGAGTGCGAAAGGACGGGCGGCATCGGGTGCATGCTGCTGGCCATCGGACCGTTCCTGGTGGGGCCGAAGTAAAACGAACCTCTTCCACCTCCCCCGTAAGACGGGGGAGGAGAAGATGGTCAGTCCGCCAGCACCACCCCAAACCTCTTCGCGATCTCCTCGAGCATGACCTCCGACGCGCCGCCGCCGATTGCCTGGACACGCGCATCGCGCGCCATGCGCTCGACCGCGGTCTCGCGCACGAAGCCCATGCCGCCATGGAACTGCACGCAGTCGTAGAGGACCTGATTCACCAGATCGCCGGCCAGGGCCTTCACCATCGACACCTGGGCGACGCTGTCCTGCCCCTGGGCATCGAGCCAGGCCGTGTGATGCACCAGTTGGCGGGCCGCCTCGACCTCGGCCAGTCGGCGTGAGAGGCGCTGGCGGATCGCCTGCTTGTCCCACAAGGGCTTGCCGAAGGCGGTGCGCTGGCTGACGTGATCGTAGGTGAGCCGGATCGCCTCGCGCGCCTCGGCCATCGCCATGGCGCCGATCACCAGCCGCTCGGTCTGGAAGTTGGCCATGATGGAGTAGAAGCCGCGGTTGGGTTCGCCCAGGACGTTCTCGGCCGGTACGCGGCAATCCTCGAAGATCAGCTCGGCGGTATCCGAGGAGCGCCAGCCCGTCTTGTCGAGGGCGCGGCCGACCTTGAAGCCCGGCGTGCCCTTCTCGACGATGAACATGGTGATGGCGCGGCTGCCCTTGGCCTCGGGATCGGTGCGGGCGGCGATGAAATAGAGATCGCCGTGCACGCCGTTGGTGATGAACATCTTGGTGCCGTTCAGCACATAGTCGTTGCCATCGCGCACGGCGCGGGTACGGATGCCGGCGACGTCCGAGCCGGCGCCGGGCTCGGTGACGCCGACCGCCGTGATGGTCTTTCCCGCCAAGACGCCGGGCATGTACTTCTCGAGCTGCCGCTTGGTGCCGAAGCGCACGAGATGCGGGCTCGCCATGTCGGTGTGCACCAGCACGGTGATGGCGAAGCCGCCATGGGTCGAACGGCCGACCTCCTCCGCCAGGACGACCGAGGCACGCGCATCGAGGCCCGCGCCGCCCATCGCCTCGGGCACGCGCAAGGAGAAGAAACCGAGTTCGCCCATCTCGCGCAGCACCTCGCGCGGCACGAAGCCCGCTTCCTCCCATTTCGGCCCGTGCGGCTTCACCTTCTCGTCGACGAAGCGCCGGAGCTGGCTGCGGATGAGGTCGTGCTCTTCGGTGAAGATGGGCGACATGGTCTCTGTCATCCTGAGCGTAGCGAAGGATCTTTGGGCGGCCGAAAGATGCTTCGCTGCGCTCGGCATGACAAGGCGCATGGCGCTCCCCTACACTCGCGCCATGTCACGCGACAAACGCCTGCAAGATCGCTCGATCTACCCGCACTGGTGCACCGACACGGTGCGCTTCTCCGACCAGGACGCCGCCGGCCACGTCAACAACGTGGCGATCTGCGCCTATCTCGAAACCGCGCGCCTGACCTTCATGCGCGACATGGGGCTGACGACGGCGACGGACGGCACGCGCGGCATCTCGGCCGGCATGACGGTGAGCTTCCTGGCCGAATCGCACTGGCCCGGCCAGGTCGAGCTCGGCACCGGGATGGTGAAGATCGGCACCAGCTCACTCACCGTGGGCTCCGGCGCCTTCAAGGACGGCACCTGCATCGCCGCGGCCGAGATGACGGTCGTCCGGCTCAGGGGCAAGACGCCCCATCCGATCGACGGGGCGCTGCGGGCAAAGCTGGAAAAGTATTTATTGCCAGGGTTTTAGCCCCTGCTTGACCGGCTCGGGCCGGGCCTCTATCTTTGCATCTGCGAGTAAGTCGCATCTGCATAGGAAACGCGGCGCAAGGGCATGTTCATCTGCATCTGCCAAGCCATTCGGGAACGCGAAATCGATGCCGCCGTCCGTGCGGGCGCCCGCCGTCCCGCCGACGTCTTTCGCGCCTGCGGCAAGGCCCCTCAATGCGGCAGCTGCGCCTGCGACATGCGCGAGCGCATCTCACAGACCATTGCCCGCGACCAAGCCGTGGCGCCCAACCTTCTGGCGGCTGATTAGTCTTTGGGAGCGCGGGCCTCTGGCCCGCCAGAGGCCCGCGCTCCCGCTAGCTCGATTCCTTGCCTTCGCCGATCTGCGTCTGCAGGTAGTTCTGCTCGCCGACCTTGTCGACCAGCGACAGCTCGGTCTCCAGGAAGTCGATGTGCTCTTCGGCATCCTCCAGGATGTCGACGACGATCTCGCGGCTGACATAGTCCTTGCTCGACTCGCAGAGAGTCACCGCGGCGACGAGCGCGGTGCGCGCCTCGGTCTCCAGCTGAAGATCGGCCCGCAGGCATTCCACCACGGTCTCGCCGACGGCGAGCCGGCCTAGATCCTGCAGATTGGGAAGGCCGTCGAGCACCAGGATGCGCTTCATCAGCTTGTCGGCGTGCTTCATCTCACCGATCGATTCTTCGTAGATCTTCTTGGCCATCCGCTCGAAGCCCCAGTGCCCCATCATGCGGGCATGCAGGAAGTACTGGTTGATCGCGGTGAGCTCGTTCTTCAGCAGCTTGTTGAGCTCGGCAACGATTTGTGGATTGCCCTGCATGGCGGCCTCCTCGGTACGCGTTCGCCTAGAGAGATACTCCGCGAATACATTGATGCAACCGAAGAGTGCGCGACTGAGAACCGTTCGCTAAAAAAATCTGCGTGCAACGCACTCGATCGCGCAAGTCGTTCTCACTTGCGCGCTGTTGGCTGTCATCCCGAGCGATAGCGAGGGACCTTTCCGGATCGTTAAAGGCCCCTCGCTTCGCTCGGGGTAACAGCGATCAGCGGATGCCGACGAACGAGAGGATCGCCATGACGATGACGATCAGGCCGACCAGATAAATGATCCCGTTCACGGGGGTCTCCTTGCGCGCGAACTCGCCGCAGGCCCTAACGTCATGTTTCTGCCAAGGTTGCTGTGGCACCCTGCCGCCGTCCGGCGCGCCGCAACGTCGGCGCAAGTCGGACGTTCAACCATCCATCCACAGCCCACTCGACCTGTTCGTCGGGTTAGCCGGAGTACGCGTTATGCCCCTGGACCAAGGAAAGTCCCCGTTCACCCTCCCCAAGCTTCCCTACGCCGATGACGCGCTGGCGCCCGTCATTTCCGCGAACACCATCTCCTTCCACCACGCCAAACATCACAAGGCCTATGTGGACAATCTCAACAAGCTGATCGAGGGCACGCCGTACGCCGAGCTGTCGCTGGTCGAAATCATCAAGAAGTCGGTCAAGGACGAGAAGGCCAAGGGCATTTTCAACAATGCCGCCCAGGTCTGGAACCACGACTTCTACTGGCACAGCATGACGCCCAAGGGCAGCACGCCGACGGGCAAGATCAAGCCGCTGATCGAGGAGAGCTTCGGCGGCCTCGACAAGTTCATGGCGGCCTTCAAGACCGCCGCGGTTGGCCAGTTCGGCAGTGGCTGGGCGTGGCTCGTCGCCAAGGACGGCAAGCTCGCCATCGAGACGACCTCCAATGCCGACACGCCGCTGGCTCACGGCGGCAAGCCGCTGCTGGTCGCCGATGTGTGGGAGCACGCCTACTACCTCGACTTCCAGAACCGCCGCCCGGATCACATCCAGGCGTGGATGGAGAAGCTCATCAACTGGTCGTTCGCCGAGCAAAATCTCGGCTAGGAAGGAGTCGTCATGCTGGGCACCATCCTGCTGATCATCCTGATCCTCATCCTGATTGGTGCCCTGCCGACATGGCCGTACAGCAGCGGCTGGGGCTACTACCCCAGCGGCGGCGTCGGCCTGATCCTGATCATCCTGATCATTTTGCTGCTGATGGGACGCCTCTGACGTCCCCTCGGCAGCTCGTCAGTACCTGAATGTCACGTTGATCGAGCCGAACTGCGTCCAGCGGTTCTGCTCGTAGAAGTCCGGCGTGCGCAGCACCTGCGTGTAGGTGAGGCGCACGCCGTGATACGTGACGGCAAGGCCCGCCTGGGCTTCGGCGACGAACGGCCGGTGCGACACCCGCAGGCTGTAGCCGTCGGTATTGCCGTCGAGGAAGATATTGCGGCCGACCACCTGGCCATCAACGCCGGCGAACAGATACCAGCCGAAGCTGCCGTCGCCGATGAAGGCTTCCGAGCCGGGCAGCGCGGGCCGGGGGCGCGGTGGCCCGAAATCGTCACGCAGGTTCTTGCCAATGCGGGCCGTGCCGCCGACATCGCCGTAGATCGCCACGTTTCCCAGCGCCGCGCCGATGCGCGGGATGAAATCGACCTCGAGCTTGGGATCGTCGAACAAGACCGTGCGGCCGGTGCGCCAGCGCCGTTCGAAGCCGAGGCCGATGGTCGGCTCGTTGTGCAGCTGGTTGGCCCAGCCGTTGGCCTGGGCGACGCCGATGATGTTGTGGAAGTTGTTCTGCACGAACTCGCCGCCGGCCGCCGGTCCGATCACGCCGAGGTCGAGTTGCAGCGTGTCGAGCCGTACCGGTTCCTGAATGCCCGTTTTCTCGTCGCGTCGCTTGTAGGTGTATTGCAGGGCGAAGCTGGCATAGAGCCACGCCGCATAGGGCCGGTCGTTGTAGATGGGCTGCGAGGTGAACGTATTGTCGGGTGTGTAGATGTTCTGGCCGAACGACACGCCGACGCGGCGCACCACCGAGTCGGACTGGGGCTCGCCAAAAAAAGTCGGCACCGTGGTCATGGCGACGATCCCGGGCGGCATGACGGTGATCGCCGGTGACAGCCAGCCGATGCGCACGCCGTTCGTATAGTCGCGGTCGGTCGGGCTGAATCGATTGAAGACGTCGTTCTCGACCTGGAAAACGAAGATGCTGCGGCTTTCGCTTTCGGTCGCCGAGGGTGGCGGCGGTGGCGGGTCGTCGGCCCACGCCTCGGCGGCGAAAAGGCCCGCCGTGAACATTGTCGCGAGGAGGGCGGCCTTGGCGATACGGACCTGCATCGCCTGCCAACGTGGCCGAGGCCACGGGGTTGCTCCTAGCGCGCGTTGGCGTCGGCGCCGACATCCCAGAGATGACGGCGCCAGCACACGCCGACCACCACCGTGAAGACGATTCCGACCAGGCTGAAGATCGTGCCGGTCACGGCGAAACCAGTGTGCTCGACCAGCGGCCCGGCCGCCAGCAGGCCGATGGCCATGCCGTAGACCGCCAGCATGCGCACGCCCATGACGCGGCCGCGGAAGGCCGGATTGGCGACGCGCAACAGCAGCACCGCCATGGGGATCATGCAGAAGCTTTGTACGAAACCCGAGACGAACAGGACGATCTGCCCCAGGAGCGGGATCTCGATCCAGGAGAAGGCGAGGTTGAGGGAAAACCACAGGACGGCGCAGACCAGCGTGGTGCGGGCGGGACGGATGACAGCGCCGAACGTCGAGATCGCGATCGAGCCGGTGAGGGCACCGCCGGCAAAGCAGGCGATCAACCAACCGAGCCCGGTCTGGCCAAGGCCGTAGATGTCCTTGGCGACATAGGCCAACAGCGAGCCGATCAGCGGATAGGCGGCGAGGTTCACAAGGAAGGCGAGCAGCATCACCGCCCGCATGTCCGGTGTCGACCAGACATAGGCGAAGCCTTCGCGCAGGGCGCGCAACGGCGAGGCGTGGGCAGGCTCCTCGCCCAGCACGCGCAGCCGCCTCACGCCGACATTGAAGGTCAGGGCGAGGCTCGCCGCATAGAAGAAGCAGACACCGAGATAGGCCATACCCGATCCAAGCAAGGCGACCAGCCCCGCTCCCGACAGCGCACCTACGATGCGTGCCGAATCCGCCGTCGTGCGCGACACGCCCATGGCGCGCATCAGGTAATTCGACGGCATGGTCTCGCCGACCAGCAGGTTGCGCAGCGTGATGTCGGACGGCCTGACCAGGCCCATGATCGTGGCCAGCACGAAGACCGACCACGGCGCGGCCAGGCCGCTCAGGAACAGGGCCGCCAACGCGCTCGCCACGGCGAGATAGGTGGCGCGCATCAGGCACAGCACCTTGCGGTTGCCGACTCGGTCGCCGGCCATGCCGAACAGCGGCGAGATCAGGGTGCCGAGGAACTGGAGGGAGCCGAAAACGGCCAGCGCCAGGACCGACCCGGTGGAGACCAGCACAAACCAGCCCAGGATCACGCCTTCCATCTCGAAGGCCCAGGAGGCCAGCAGGTCGGCCGGCCATTGATAGCGGAAGCTCCGGACCTGGAACGGCGCCAGCGCCGGTACACGCGCAGTGAGACTCACGTCTTGTTCGTTCCCTCCCCCGGCCAACGCCTTGCTGGCGCCTCTCAGGGACGCCGACCGTGCGCTTTTGGGCCGCGGACTGCAATTACCGGCTCGGCATGGGGCAGTCTCGCCAATCGCGTGGCTCGCCCTATGAAAGCCCTAGATGTTGTGGCAATAATCCTACCAGGAAACTGTGATTATCTGCCTGGTGCAGTTGCGTTGTAGGGCGGCGCAGCGCATTGTGGCCGGGGGATGCCGTTGAGCGGTGGCAGTCGCTCGAGAAGAGCCGCACGCGGGATTGTGCCTTGGGAGATATTTCCGCGATGGGCGGTGCCGTGCAGAAGCGTACTAATTTTCACTTGGTCCTGATCAAGCCGACGCACTATGACGACGACGGCTATCCGATCACCTGGCTCAGATCCCACATTCCGTCCAACACGCTGGCCGCCCTCTACGGCCTGGGCGCTGATTGCCGGCAGCGTGAGATTTTCGGCCCGGATGTAGACGTCCTCATCAAGCCGTACGACGAGACCAACACCCGCGTACAGGCCGACCGCATCGCCGCCGAGGTCCGCCGCAGTGGTGGCAAGGCGCTGATCTGCATGGTTGGCGTGCAGTCCAACCAGTTCCCGCGCGCCGTCGACCTCGCCCGCCAGTTCATCAAGCTCGGCCTGCCGGTGGCGATGGGCGGCTTCCATGCCGCCGGCTGCCTGTCGATGCTGCCCGTCGTCCCGCCCGAGATCCAGGCGGCGATGGACATGGGCATCTCGATCTTCGCCGGAGAGGCGGAGGAAGGCCGGCTCGACACGATCCTGCTCGATGCGTGGAACGGCACGATGAAGCCGCTCTACAACTACATGGACGACCTGCCGGGCATCGAGAATGCGCCGACCCCTCACCTGCCGCCCGCGGCGCTGGCGCGCAACGAGGGCAAGAAGTCGAGCTTCGACCTGGGCCGCGGCTGCCCGTTCCAGTGCTCGTTCTGCACCATCATCAACGTGCAGGGCCGCAAGAGCCGCTTCCGCACCGCCGACGACCTCGAAGCGATCGTGCGCGAGAACTACAAGCAGGGCATCACGTCGTTCTTCATCACCGACGACAACATGGCCCGCAACAAGCATTGGGAGGACTTCTTCGACCGGCTGATCGAGCTCAAGGAGAACGAGGGCATCTCGGTCTCGCTGATCATCCAGGTCGACACCCAGTGCCATCGCATCCCGAACTTCATCCATAAGGCGCGCTGGGCCGGCGTCTATCGCGTGTTCATCGGACTGGAGAACGTCAACCCGGACAACCTGCTGGCCGCCAAGAAGCGCCAGAACAAGATCACCGAATACCGCAAGATGCTGCAGGCGTGGCACACCAGCGGCGCCTCGACCTGGGCGGGTTACATCCTGGGCTTCCCCGGCGACACGCGCGAATCGATCCTGCGCGACATGGAGATCATCAAGAAGGAGCTGCCGCTCGACATCCTCGAGCTCTTCATGCTGACGCCGCTGCCGGGCTCCGAGGACCACCAGACGCTGTGGAAGAAGGGGGTCTGGATGGACCCCGACCTCAACAAGTACGACCTGCATCACCGCGTCGTCCATCATCCCAAGATGAGCGATGCCGAGTACGAGCAGACCTACCGCGACGCCTGGCGGACCTATTACACGCCCGAGCACATCGAGACGGTGGCGCGCCGCCACGGCGCCATCCCCGGCCGCAACCCGGCCGAGCCGGCCCAGTTCATGACCATGTTCAAGATCATGTTCGAGGCCGAGGGCGTGCATCCGCTGGAAGGCGGCATCATCCGCATGAAGTACCGGCGCGACCGCCGCTACGGCATGAAGATCGAGCCGGTCGGCGTGTTCCACTACAAGCTGGCGCTCGAGACCTGGAAGAAGCTCAAGATCTACGGCAAGCTCGCCTGGCAGGGCTGGCGCATCGGCCAGAAGGTCATGCACGACCCCAAGCGCCACGAGTACATGGATCTCGCGCTGTCGCCGGTGGTCGAAGAGGACATGGACAAGCTCGCGCTGTTCAAGGACACGGCAGGCGGCGGAGCGGCGCTCAGCAAGCGGCGCGGCGAGGATCTGGCGCGTGCCAAGATCGCAGCCAAGCAGAACCAGCAGCGGCTGGAAGCGGCGGAGTAGCAGAGGCCGATCTCTCAGCTTCGCACTCGCTCGACACAACGATCTGGGGAGGCCCATTGTCGATTACTGAAGACGTTGTGCTCGGTCCCGGCGTCAAAATTCCGCACCCGGAGCTGGTGAACTTGTACGGATGTCGCATCGGCGACGGCAGCAAAATCGCAAGCTTCGTGGAAATACAGAAAGGCGCCACGGTCGGCCGCAACTGCAAGATTTCGTCCCACAGCTTCATCTGCGAAGGGGTGGAGATCGAAGACGAGGTCTTCATCGGTCATGGCGTCATGTTCATCAACGACCATCACCCCCGGGCAACCACCGACACCGGCGAGATGCAGACGGAGCAAGACTGGGTCTTGCTGCGAACGCGTGTACGGCAGCGCGCTTCGATCGGAAGCAACGCCACCATTTTGGCCAGTCTCACGATCGGCGTCGGCGCCCTGGTTGGGGCGGGAGCCGTGGTGACCCGGGACGTCCCGGATTATGCCGTCGTCGCCGGCAATCCGGCGCGGGTGATCGGGGACGCGCGTGCGGAGAAAAATACAGCATGAAGGCAGCATCTTCCTTGCGAAACGTGGCGCCGGTCAGCCGCGTGCCGTTTGCCGACCTTTCGCATCAGTGGAACCCCATTGCCACTGAGGCAATGGCCGAATTGCGCCAGCTCTTCAGCGACAGCGCTTTCTCGCTCGGTCCCTGGGTCGAACGTTTCGAGCAATCCGTCGCCGGGTATCTGGGTACGCCGCATGCGATCGGCGTGAATTCAGGGACCTCCGCCCTGCACCTTGCCCTGATTGCCGCTGGCATCGGCCCAGGCGACGAGGTTCTCCTGCCGTCGCATACCTTTATCGCAACAGCCTGGGCGGTGCTCTATGTCGGCGCGACGCCAGTGCTTTGCGATGTCGAGGAGGGCAGCGGCACGATCGACGTCGCCGACGCCGAACGACGCCTCAGCTCTGCGACCAAGGCGATCGTGCCTGTGCACCTCTACGGCCAGCCAGCGGACATGGCGGCCGTCGAGAGCCTTGCCCAACGTCATGGCCTCACCGTGATTGAGGACGCGGCCCAGGCGATCGGCGCCACCTATGACGGGCGCCGCGCCGGCACCCTCGGAAAGTTCGGTTGCTTCAGCTTCTATCCGGCAAAGAACCTCGGCGCTGCCGGCGAGGCGGGGTTGGTGGTCACTTCGGATGGCGCCGCCGCCGCCCGCATGAGGGCCCTACGCCACCATGCGCAAAGCGAACGCTATGTCCATGCAGAGCTCGGCTTCAATTACCGGATGGAGGGCGTGCAGGGCCTGGTGTTGGACCACAAGCTTCGGCTGTTGCCCGATTGGATCGAGGAGCGGAAGGGCTTGGCCAACGCCTATGCCGAGCGCTTGTCCCACCTGCCGCTCGCGCTGCCGCGCGTCGCCCACAAGGATCACGTGTTCCATCTCTACGTCGTGCGTACGCCCGAGCGCGACGCGCTCCGCGCCTTTCTCCAGGAACGCGGCATCGAGACGGGATTGCACTATCCGGTGCCGCTGCACCGGCAGCCCTGCTTTTCCGCCTTGGATCTCGACCGTGACAGCTTTCCGGTCAGCGATCGCTACGCGTCGGAATGCCTCTCCCTGCCCTTGTTCACGGGCATGGACAAGGCGCAGCTCGATTATGTTTGCGAGGGCGTTCTCGCCTACTACGGGAAAAGCTAGGCAGCAGACTTTCTCAGCGCGAGCAGCCGGTGTGGCGTCTCGAACGGCGTGCAGCGCATGACGCCGTAATCCTGCTCGACCGTCAGGCCGTGGCGCGCCAGCACATCATAGAACTTGCGCCCCGCAATGCGCCGCGGAACGACGTACATGTAGATGACTCGGTCCGCCAGAGTGTCCTTGTCGACCCCCGGCCGCAGCCGCTGGGCCAACCAAAGAAAGAAGGCGTCGAGCGGCCTGGACCGCAGCCGGCGCAGGGTCTTCTTGAGAGTGAAGTGCGCCGTCGTGCACAGACAAGAGGCAGGTAGCGTCACCACGGCCACGCCGCCCGGCTGGAGGTCAGAGGCCAGCTTGCTCGCCAGCGCATCATCGCTGCACTCGAAGACCGACAACGAGCGCTCAGAAATGATCAGGTCGAACGAGCGCTCCTGGAAGACCATGTAGTCGGAGGCGGCCCATTTGGAGTTCGGGTAGAGCTTTGTCGCTTCGCGGATATTCTCCTGGGAGATATCGAGACCGACAAATTGGCTCTCCGGAAAGCCGCGCAGGAGCGGGGCAAGATCCAGACCTGTTGCGCAGCCGATCTCGAGAACCTTGAAGCGACCCTTGTTGGCCATGTAGCTTGCCGCCCAGGCGTGAGCGTTCGACTTTCTCGTTGGATCGGGACGGTAGGTCGTCTCGTCGAAGCGCGCCTCGGTCATTCTGTTGACCTATGTTTTTCCGATCGCAGGAGGTCAATCGGTGCGGTGTAGTGGGCCGGCGGCAAGGGTGGCGTGTAGGACAGGAAGTCGCCGTGAACTTGCCGCACCAAGAACAATGGCCGCCGGCGCGTGTCGTCGAGCGTCCTCCACAAATACTCGCCGAGCACGCCCAGCATCAGCAGCTGCAGCCCGCCAAGAAAGAGCACGAGGACGCTGAGCTGCGTGAGACCCGGGACTTCCGTTCCATGGATCAACCGGTTGACCACTTGGATGACGATGAGGATGAACGCCAGCACTGAGCATACGACGCCCGCGATCGAACCGATTCGCAGGGGCAGCATCGAGAACGATACGATGATGTCGACGGCCGCGCGTACCTTGCGGCGGAAGGACCACTTGGATTTCCCGATCTCGCGCCGATGGCGGTGATAGGTGATCTGGGTTTGACGGAACCCCGAATAGAGTACCAGCGCGCTAACACCGCGGTTGCGCTCGGGAAAGGCATTGAGTGCCAAAAGCACCACACGGGAGAGCAAGACGAAGCCGCCGCTGCCGGTCTTAGGGAAATTGGGCAGCGCCACGACCCTGATCAGTTTGGCGAACAATCCGGAGAACAAACGGTCCATCGCCGGATCGTCACGCGTTGCACGAACCGCCCACACCACGTCTGCCTCGCCGTCGCGCCATGCCTCGAGCAGTCGGGGGATCTCACGCGGGTGATCCTGGAGATCGCCGGCGATAACAATCGCTGCGTCGCCGGCGGCGAACTGCAAGCCAGCCGAGTCCGCGATCGCACCGCCGTAGTTGCGCGACAGCTGGACGATTTTTATGCGGCGGTCGCGCGTATGCTCATCACAAAGCAATTTGTAGGTGCCATCGACGCTGCCGTCGTCGACGAACACGAACTCCCATTCGTATCCTGAAGTTGAATCGACCATCTGCCGAAGCGCTTCGCACATCGGCCCTACATTTCCCGCTTCGTTGAACATCGGGACGACGACTGAGATCAGCGGCATATTCTCGTCAGGTCCTTAGCCCAGCCACGACGATATGGCACCGCCGCATTCGGCCTTCTCGTCCCAGTTTTCCGAGCATCGCCCGGACCGCCGGCAGGTGGACGGCATCCCCGTCTCCAATCAGTTGCCTGTTCCGCAGCCAGCCCAGGACGACCGAAAAAAGCGAAATTCCCTGCACGGATTGTACCGCGAGCCCGTTGGCGCTCAACAACGCAATCAGCTCCGGCTCCGTGAAGCATCGGCTGATCATGGGCTCATGGGCCAAGCCGTCGACGACCGCACGCGTATGGCTTGCCTCGATCATCTTCGCCACCCCCTGATAGAGCAGCTGAAGCAGCAGGCCACCTTCGTAGTCGCGCTCGGACAGAAGCAGCCGGCCATGGGGCGCGAGCAAGGCCTTGCATTGACGCAAGCCCAGCTCGTAGTCGTCGTTGAGATAGAACAGGCTTTCCACCGCGATTACCGTATCGGCGCAGCCGGCTTTCAGCGGCAGTCTTCGCGCATCCGCTTCGATCAGCAGGATATGGTCGAGCCACTCGGGGTGATCTTTGCCGATGCGGGTGCGGAAGCGCGCCAAACCCTCGGCCGTCGCGTCGACGACGACGACACGGCGATAGCCCTTCTCGAGCCATGGCCGCGAATTGCGCCCATCGCCGCCGCCGACATCGACGATCACGCCGTCAGGAGAGGCCGGACGCACGTCCTGCAGGAAGTCGTGATAGACGGGCGTGTCGAGGGCGCTCATGGCATAACCGGCGTTCGCCCGTTCCCAGAAGTGTGCGCCACCGAGCTTCCGGTAGATCCGGACATTATCGTCGGCGACGAGAACCGGAAAGCGCACGATGCCGTCTTCGATGCGGCCAACCTCGCTGCCGTTCGCCAGAACCAGCCGATCGCGATCGCGCCGGAGCGCGTCGCCGGATTCCGGACAGCGCAAGAGGTCGAATGCCCAATCTGCGATGTCGGCTGGCACCCGGGTCATGCGCTCCCTGCCAATGCAGGCGGTGCGGTCCCTACCATGAAGTCCATGCTGCCGATCACACCTTCCGAGACCGAGATGCTGGAGCGGGTCATGGTCCTGCCGATCTCGTGAGTGATGGCAATCTTCGTTCCGGCGACATCGGTCGGGCGCAACGGCCGGTGCAGCGACAACCGCGCCAGCAGCCAGCGGCGGCGCGCAGGAGGCTTGAGGATGGTGTTGTGCAGCAGCGCGCAAAGCGAGGTGACCACCTGGATTGGCGCATATCCCGCACCGGTCGACAGCGAAACCGATCGTCCATCGATCTTCGCAACGTCCCAGATGCCGCTTTCGTCGTAGGGCTTTCGGTCGAGCACGGGTTTGCCGGTGCCAACGATTCTTCCGAACACGATCCGATCCCCCTCCCCGACCGCAAATCGGGCCGGAGCGGCGCTCGCCTCGAGAGACTCGACCACGCCGTCGAAATGGATCTCCACCATCGTGGTAATCGCCTGCTTGAAGCGCATCTCGACGAGGCCATCCAGCGCCAGGCCGAGCGCGGCAGCAGCCGCCATCAGCTCGGTGTAGAGAGTGGTGGAATGGACGTAGGTTCGAGCGCCGCGGTATGCCACGGCCGGGACGTGGCGCACAGGAAAAGACGGATCGCCGCTCACACCGCCAGCTCCCTCATCGCGGCCGCTGCTTCTTCGCCCGGGTATTGGCCTGGGCATCGGCCTCGACGATCTCGAAGCTCATTGGAACCTTGAACCTCGCCAGATTCTGCCTGCAGAACTCCCGCAGCCGCTGCACGACCACGTTGCTGTCCTCTTTGCCGGCGATCGATACCCGCGCTGCCACCGCCTGGCCGAGCAGGGGGTGGGGGCGGCCGTGAACGGTGGCCTCGACGACATCAGGCGCGTCGAGAAGCACGCTCTCGACTTCGGACGGGAATACCTTCTGGCCTCCGACATTGATGATCTCGGACTTGCGGCCGAGGAAGCGGTACATGCCGTCCTTTTCCTCGACCAGATCGCCCGTGTTCATCCAGCCTTCGTCGTCGATCGGTGACGGAGCGTTGAGATAGCCGACCATGTTCGAAACCGAGCGGATGTGCAGCTGGCCGTCGACGATCCTCGTCTCGAAGCCCTCGCCGCCGACGCGAAGCCACAGCGACTGGCGGTCTTTCGAACGCGAATGCAGCACGCCAAGCTCGGAGAGTCCGTAGGTCTGCTTCAGCTCGACATTGGGGAAAGCCGCGGAAATGCGTTGCAACGTCGGCTGCGGCATCGGCTCGGCGCCATAGGTGATGAGGCGCAGCGACGACAGCTGCGACTTCCGAAGGCTGCCGGAGGCCAGCAGCATATTGAGGAATGTGGGCGTCGTCGGCAGCAATTCGGCCGCCGCTTCCTCGATCGCGTGGCACACCGGTTCGGGCAGGCGTTGCGGCACGGTGATGCCGACGCCGTCGTAGGCGAAGCACGACAGCAACGTGTTGAAGCCCCCGAAATGATCCATCGCCAGGAACAGGATCGTCCGCCAGCCCGGGCGCACGGTCGCGAACTTTTCCAGGACCTTCTCACAATCGTGCAGTATCCCCTTGGGACCGCCGGTCGAGCCCGACGTAAAGACGATCAGCCCGGCGTGACCGGTTGCCTGGAAGCGCTCGATCAGTGCGTTCTGCGGCGACGCGCCTCGGACCTCGACGGTGGCACTCGCGGCCGACATGTCGGGCCCGAAACGCACAAGCAAACGAGCGCCCGCGATTGCCAGAAGGTCATGCATGTTCGCCAGCGCGCTTTCAGCGAGCGGCATGGCCGTCGCGCCGAGCTGCATGATCGCGAATGTCAGCGACACAGTCCCGTCGCCATAGTCACCGACATAGGCGCAGACGGTCCCTGGGCCGACAGCATGTCCTCGCAGCCGCTCCACCCAGGCGTCGACCTCACCCCTCAGCCGGGCGCCGCTGAACGGTACGCCACGGTGGACAAGCACCGTTTGCGATTCCCGTTCGACGAGGCGGCCGAGGAAACATCCGACGTTGGTCATCGCATCAGGCACGTCGACAGCGCCGCGTTCCGGATGACAGGTCTGCCGAAACTGGCGGCGCGGGCGAATCGCGGATCATTATGCTCCGGCGCACGGTTGCTGGTCACGGCCGCAAAGGCGCCCAGCATCGCGTCAGAAGGTGACGTGCTGTAACGCTGCATCGACCATCGCGGGGTCGCCAATGCCGAGCCGGCGCGACGGAGTATCGTCAGCGACCGTCAGGCCTCGCAAAGCGACGTCAACGGCTGGCACCCAGTCGCTCCTCGACCAAGGCCGTGATGCTGTCGATCGATCCCACTCGCTCGAGATCATCTTCGCTGATCGAGACCTTGAAACGATCCTCGATCTCCATCAGTAAAGATGCGAAATCCATCGAGTCGAGCCCGCATTCGAAGAGCGGCCGCGCGTGATTGGACAGGTCCCGGGAGGGATCAGGCCGGCACACATCGGTGATTATCTCGACCAAAACGTCACGAACCTGGGCCACGCCCTGCCTCCTTCCTTGTTGCAGCCATCGGCTTCCCGTCATCGGCAACGCCCGCCACTGTCGGGCGGCGCATGACGCGAAGCGGCCGAGCGGGGTTGCCCATGACCACCGTGCCTGCAGGCACGTCCTTGGTCACCGCCGAATTGATGCCTGCAACAGAGTATCGGCCGAGTATCTTGTGTTCAAGCAAAACCGCATTGGGACTGAGGCAGGCGCCCAGTTCCAGCCGGGAATACCCGCACATCGTGGCATTGGGCCCGACATATCCGTGCGGCCCGATCTGGGCGTGATGGCCGATATTGGCGCCCGCCCTGACGCCTGCGAAGGGGCCCACAACCGCCATCGGCTGGATGCTCACGAACGAGGCGATGTACGTCCCGGCGCCGATGCTTGCCGTCGAGGCTACGAAGGATTGGGGATGACGCACCGAGACGAAACGGCTCTCCGGGATGGCGAGTTGCCGCAGCCGTTCGACCCGCTCGGCCATCAGCCCGACTCTTTGCAAGGCCCAGGCGAAATGAACGTCGTCACCAAGCTCCTTCCACTTTTCCAGTTTGCCCAGAACCGGCACGCCGTAGATTTTCTCGCCCGGCGACATCGCGTCGTTCAGGAAGCCGACGAGCGTGTCTCCTGCTCCTGCCGCGCGGGCCTGCATCATCGCTTCCGCCATGACCGAGCCGTCGCCGGCGCCTCCCAGGATGATGACGCGTCGTTCCATCGCTCACGACCATTTCGGCAAGGTGCGCCACGCGGCGTTCACGCTCTGCAGAAGCGCGGTCGGAATGTCGTGGCGGCGCACATACTCAAGCGTCTCGATCAATAACGTCCGGACGCCCCGGCCGTCGTTGCGCGCGGCGCGAAGCTTCTCGGCATCGCGATAGAACACTCTCGTGGCGGCCTCTGCCGCATTGCTACCGGCGTTGATGTAAACGGTGTTGGGATGGAAATTCAGCACTTTCAATCCTGGACGATCGAGCGCCAGCCTCGCCACTTGGAAGTCAGTCATTTCCATGGAAAGGTCCAGGCTGTCGCCGTAGTAGATGGGAAGCTCTACCAAGGAGCCGTATATCCAAAACGGCCGGATCCCCTCAACGAGGGGCATGTGATAACAACTATCATACTCGAGCCCCAACTCGCGATAAAGCGGTAGCAGGGTCGAATCGAAGTGCAAGCAGTGCGCGCGCACGCCCTTCGCTTCGGGCGCAAAGGCGTGCGTCGCGGTAATGATGTGCCGATTGATGGCCTCATCCGTCATGCGGCCGGCGTCGGCGAGGCTGCGATAAGTGTCCCCGTTGCGCCGAAAGTTCGGATGAAGGCCGCGTTCGTGGCCTGGCACGGCGACGTCGGCGTGGGTCACGAAGAACGTCGCCTTGACGTCGTAGCTGTCGAACAGGGTCCTGACGTCGTCGACCACTGTCTGGACGGCCCACTCGACATCGACCGTGAAGCAGACCGTGTTTGCGGCGAGCTGCGCTGGCCAGCGGAGAGTGCCCTCGGTCATCTATATGTGCTGGAAAGGCGCGTTCGTGTCGTGGAGATGATCTTCATAGTATGAGGTGGGATCTGCTTCGGCAACAGGCAGACATTGTTTTGGCTTTGGCGTCTTAGTAGAGTGCCGCGCGAATACTCAAGTCTCGCTCGTGAGCCAATCCCAAAACCCGATAGAGATAACCCTGCTTGAAAAGGGTGGCGAGGCTGAGTGGGCAAGCTTCCTCGAGACCGCCGATCGCGCGACCCTTTTTCATGATCTGCGTTTTCTTGCCTACCATCCGCACAGCCGCTTTCGCTTTGCCCATCTCATGGCTCGGCGCGGCGGCAAGCCGATTGCCGTCATCCCGGGCGGCCTTGTAGGCGCCGACGATCGGCCGACCTTCGTTTCTCCCCTTGGCGCCTCCGTCGGTGGACCGGCAGTCTCTCCCGATCTCAATACCGACGGATTGCTGCGGCTGGTGGTGGCGCTTCAGGACCACGCTCGCGCGCAGAGCTGGGCAGGCATCGAAATGGTGCTGCCACCGCCCCTGTATCATGCCGTGCCGTCGGACGGCGTGGAATTCGCCCTCTTCTTCCACGGCTTTCACCTGGTCAACCGCCAGCTGTGTCCGATGATCCCGATCATGACCGGCGAGGATGGCCGATATGCGCATCTGTTCCGTAGCAGGTTCACGAGCCGCGTTCGGGCCGGTCTGCGGGACGGCGTTCGCGTGGTACGTGGCGGGCTCGACCTGCTGGAAGACTTTCTCGTGGTGTTCGACGACACGTACCGACGACACGGCGTGAAGGCCACCCACGACGCCGCGGAGATCGCCGACCTGCTGCGTCGGCTACCGGAACGCGTACAGCTCCACGTGGCTTTCGCCAATGAGATCCCTGTGGCCGGCCTGCTGGTGTTTCTGCTCAATTCCCGCGTCGCCTACAGCTTCTATATCTGCACGAGCACCGAACATGCGCGCCAACCAGGTGGTGTCGTGGTGTTCGCGTCGCTGATCGATTCGCTGGGCGCTGCGGGCTATCGCTGGCTCGATCTCGGGCCGACGGCGCGGCCCGGCAACTTCAACACGGGCGTCACCCAGTTCAAGGAAGGCTTGGGCGGCATCGGTCATTGCCGCGACAGATGGCTTTGGTTGGCCGACGAAAGCGCGCTTTAGGCGCGACGGCGTGCGAGCGCCGAAAAGCGTTGTGCCAGCGGCACGACCAGCTCGAACACCGCGCCGGTCAGCGGCCCCAGCAGGCCCATCACCACGGAGACCGCCACCGCTCCGCCGACACTGCCGCCTACCAACGCAAAGCCAGCCGCCAACGCCCCCTCACGCACACCCCAGCCCCCGAGCGAAATCGGCAGCGTCGCGACCAAGAGCGTCGGCGGAATGATGAGAAGACAGGCGAGAAAGCCCACCGGGGCATCGAATGCCTGCGCCAGGAGGTAGGCGACGGGCACGCTCATCAAGTGGTTGACCACCGCAAGGGCGACGCAGAACGCGCCCGTCTGGCCGGCCGTCAGCACCGTTCGCAGATCCGTGCCGACGGTGGCGGCATAACCTCCGATCAGCGGCGCCTTGGTGAGCAGTTGAGGCGCGACCACCAGGCCGGCGAAGGTTACCAATCCGGCCGCACAGGTTGCGGCGGCCGCGCCGAAGGCGATGCCGCTGTCGATGCGAAGGGCAAAGAACGGCAGCAGGACGGCGACGAGAACAATGAGCGAGGCCAGCCCGAGGATCCTGTCGCAGACGACTGAGCGAGCCGCCATCGCCAGGCCCAACTGAGGGGTCAGCACAGCGACACGCAGAACATCACCGCCGACAGTCGACGGCAAGGGAACGGAAAACAGCAGGCTGCGTCCCATGCCAAGCGTCAGTTTGCCGAACTCGACGGTGACGCCCGATAGCAGCCGGGTCATGATCTGCCACCGCCACACCAGGCTCAAGGTCTGAGCGACAGAGACGATCGCCGTGGCGACGAGAAGAGCAGGCTTGGCATCGGCAAGTCGGTCGAACACCTGCGCGGCGCCCGCGATGTACAAAACGAAAGCCAGCAAGCCTACCGTGACAACCGCTCGCAAGACCACGACGGCAGCACGCCGTATGGTCATCGATGGTGCTCGTTGGCCAGCGCCTTGAGTGCACCGATCACACGGTCCTGTTGGGCAAAGCTGAGCGCCGGATGCATCGGCAACTGCAGGCTGTTGACGGCCACGCGCTCCGTGTTCGGCAGATCGGCAGCAGCTACGCGGTATGGCGCTTCCAGGTGCGAAGCCATGACCCCTCGGCGCGTGGGAATGCCCAGTGCATGCAGGCGATCCATCACCTCGTTGCGGGACATCGGTGCGTCCGGCAACAGCATGATCTGATAGCTCTGCCAGTTCGGCACGACATCGGGCGGCACGCTCGGCGGCGCGAGCCACGGATGTTGGGCGAGCGCCGCACTATATCGCTCTGCAAATGCACGACGGCTCTGCAGCATGTGTTCGAGGCGATCGAGCTGGGCCAGGCCGATGCCCGCCTGGATGTCGGTGATGCGGAAGTTGTAGCCGATCTCCGGATAGCTCTCGAACACGGTCGGCGCCGCGCCGTGCCGTGCATAGTCGGACAGCGACATCCCCTGGTGACGCAGGCGACGCAGGCGATCGGCAAACGGTCGATCGTCGGTGACGATCATGCCGCCTTCACCCGTCGTCACCACCTTGCGCGCATGCAAGCTGAACACCGTGACCCCGGCCAGTGACCCTACTGGACGGCCGCGATTGGAGCTGGCGAAGGCGCAGGCAGCATCGTCTAGAACGACGAGGCCATAACGGCTAGCGATCTTGTTGACGGCATCGATGTCGCAGGGCAGCCCGAGCTGGTCGACCGGCATGATCGCCCGGGTGCGCGGCGTGATCTTTCGCTCGATGTCAGCGGGATCGATGTTGTACGTCCCCGGATCGACATCGGCGAAGACAGGCGTGGCGCCGGCGTGACGGATCACGTTGACGGTGGCGATGAAGGTCAACGAGGGCACAATCACCTCGTCGCCGGCACCAATCCCCCAGGCATGCAGCACGAGAAAGGCGCCTGTCGTCCAGCTTGATACGCCGATTGCCTCGGCGGCCCCACAGTGGACAGCGAAGCGCTGCTCGAATTCGGCAAGCCGAGGACCACCCACCACCCAACCGCTGCGCACGGCCGCTGCCGCCGCATCGGCTTCCGCCTCGCCGAAGCAAGGTCGACTGAAGGCGATGGAATCGTCTGCATCGGCACGCTGCGGCGAGGGCAGCGGCTTTTGGCCGGCGCTCATGCCGACGCGCTGGACGACCGCGCGACCACCTTGGGCGCCTCGTCCGTCGGCAATTGCCAGTTACGGACTTCGGCTTCGAGCAGGCTGGCTGGGTCGGGGTGGTGCTGGCGGAACCAGTCCACGTAGCGACGAAGCCCCTCGGCAAAATCAATCGCCGCCGAGAAGCCGAGCACGTCGCGGGCGAGCGCGGTGTCCGCCTGCAAGGCAATGACATCGCCGGGCCGCGGCTCGATGAACACGGGTTCCAGATCGGGCCGACCGCAGGCATGCGCCACCGCATGGGCGACTTCCCGGATGGTCACCATCTTGCCGTAGGCAAGGTTGACCGTCCGGCCAACCAGCACGTCGGCTTGGCCGGCCATGGCAATGCCGCGCGCCGTCTCGGTGACATAGGTGAAGTCACGGCCATTGGCGCCGCTGCCGAAGATTACCGGGGATTGCCCGTTGAGCACGCGAATTACGAAACGCGGGATGACCTCGGCGAGGTCGCCCTGGCTGTGCTCGCGCGGGCCGTACGAATTGAACGGCCGCACGATGATGGCAGGCAGCCCATAGGTCTGGTGATAGGCACTGGCGTAGTACTCGCCGGCCAGCTTGGCCGCACCGTAGACGGTGACAGGCTTGCAGTGGCTGTCCTGCTCGCTCAGGCGCTCGTCGCCGCAATTGCCGTAGACCTCGGAGGACGAGCAATAGACGAAACGGCTGATGCGCTGGCGACGGCCCTGTTCGAGCACCAGCAGCGTGCCGGTAGCATTGATCTCATGGTTCGCGATCGGCTGCCCCAACGAGCGGCGCACGCACTGAACGGCAAGATGGAACACGCGATCGCACCCGCGCATCGCCGTCTCGATTGCCCGATGATCGAGCACCGAGCCTTCGACAATGCGCAATCGACCGGAGCGGCCGGCCAAGCCGAGATTGTCCCGGGTGCCGGTCGAGAAATCGTCGAGCACCGTGACGGCCTCGCCTGCCGAGACGAGGTGGTCGACAAGGTGACTGCCAATGAAGCCTGCGCCACCGGTGACCAGGACGCCGTTCATCTCGCGACCCGCAGCGCCGGCGCGATGCCATGAACGGTGTTGCGCGCCAGGCCGGCGGCAATCGCGCGCTGGGCCGCCTCGAGCTGCCGCACGACGCGCAAGCCGCGCTCGCCGCTCATCACCGATTCCTCCCGACCTGCGATTACGCGGTGGAAGTGCTCGACCACGCGAACCAGCGGCTCGCTGTTCGGCAGGCGCGGCGAGTAGATGTCGCCGATCCGGTAGCTCGGCACGATCGTGCCTCTCTGGTCCTCCGGTTGGACGTCGATGCCGCTGTTGTAGATCTTGAGCTTTTCGTCCTGGTCGAGATCGTCCCAGACGACCATCTTGCTGCTGCCGCCGATGGCTATGCGTCGAACCTTGACCGGCGACATCCAGCTCAGATTGAGATGCGCGATCATCCTCGAAGCGAAGTGGAGGGTGACGTAGGCGATGTCCGGCAGGCCCGGATTGAGATGGCAATACCCGGTCGCCTCGACATGCACGGGCTCTTCGTCGAACAGGAAGTCGATGATCGACAGGTCGTGTGGCGCGAGATCCCACAGCACGTTCATGTCGGGCTGGAAAAGGCCGAGATTGACGCGCAGGGAATCGTAATAGGAAATGGCGCCGAGGCTACCCTCTTGCTTGAGCTCGGCGAGCTTGGTCACAGCGCCATGGAACAGATAGGTGTGATCGACCATGAGAACGCGGCCGTTGGCACGGGCCAGCGCTATCAGCTCCTCACCTTCCGCCGAGGTGGTGCACATGGGCTTTTCCACCAGCACGTGCTTGGCCTTAGCTAGGGCGCGTCGCGCCAGAGGGAAGTGCGTGCTGACGGGCGTTGCAATCGCCACGGCGTCGATCGACGCATCGTCGATCATCTCCTCGGCGCTTTCGAACAGGCGAAGCTGCGGGGTTTCGGCGGCGGCAGCACGAGCCGCAGGCAAGCGATCGGCGATCGCCACGACCTGGAACCCGTGGTTCTTGCCGAATGTGCGCAGGAGATTTGGGCCCCAGTAGCCGAAGCCGCAAATTCCGACTTTGATCATTGCGCGATCCGACGCCTTCTTATGATGCCGGGTTACTGAGAAGCAAGGTACAACCCCGCATCGTTCTTAGCGTACCAGAGCTGATCGTCGCAAGGCCGGCTTTCGGCGGAAACGAGCCGTCGACAAAGACGCCTCGTCGCAGCGCCTGCTGCCGGAGGGCTTCCGCCGGGGCTGGCTTGCGCCCTATTGGCCGCTTTGCCAAGATGCCGACGCTTAGGTTGCTGACTATTGGCGGTGGCTGAGCACATCGAACGCACGTTCGAGTCCTCCGATGGGCTGCGAGTCCGAATGTCAACCAAGCAGTATCAGCATTACCTGATCGCCGCCTCTGCCGTCCTGTTGGTCGTTATCTCGTTCTTCACCTTCGCCAATAACGCCGGATACCTGTTCCCCGGCGGAGACGGAATGGGCGTTCTCGTGCGGATCGCGGGCATGCCTTTCCAGTCTGCGACGGCGTTCGGCGTTTCGGCCAACATGCTCGAGGGGCTGGGCGACATGGCGCCGGTGAACTATAGGTTCGAGCCCAGCTACAACCTCGGATTGCTTATCCTGGGCGCCGAACGCGCCTATGCGCCGGAGTTCCATGTGCTCGTCAACACGGTGTTGGCGCTGGAGCTTTTCCTGGCGACGTATGTCGCTGCGCGGTGCTTCGGCTTTGGCCTGGTGGTCTCGTCGATGGCGGCGTGGATGACGCCCTTGCTGCTCCTGCCGTACTTCGGGTTTCCGCTGCTTTACCCGCTTCTGACGTTCTCGCCACACGCCGCGACGACCATGAGCGAGAACCTGCTGATATTGGCGGCGTTCACACGCTTGGGTCGGCCGTTGAAAGACGGCACGTCGTCGCTTTGGAAGGATGCGATGCTGTGCGCCGCCATCACGCTGATGCTGGCCCACATGACCATATGGAGCCCGCTCGCCGTGAGTTTGTGGCTGCCCAGCTTGGTGGTGCTGGGCTTCGGACTGTTCCTGACCTCGGCCACTCGTGGAGAAGTCCGTTCGAAGATCATGTGGGCTGTCGTGGCCTTCCTGATCTGGGTCAGCTTCTTCGGTGTCTACGCCTACGGTCAATTCATCTATACGACGACACGGTTCTGGGGACCGGAGCTGGAAAACTACACGGCAGAGTGGCAATTCGTGTCGTCCTGGTTCAGGCCTCTTGAGCAGGCGGGCAAGATCGTCATCAGCGTGGCCCTCTTCGGATTGTTGCTGGCGCTGTTCACGCAGCGCCTCAGGGCGTTGGCGATAGCCGTGCTCGCGTTAATGGCGATACTGTTCGGTGGCGGTACTCTGATGATCTATACCAACGTGTGGCGTGGCCCGGCGCCCGTCTACGCCGAGGTATTCGTCATTCCGGTCTACGCGATGTTCGTCGCCTACGCCGTTGTGCGCAGTGGCGCTCTCCTGCGCGATGCGGTGCTTTTCATCCAACCGAATGCGACGCGCCTGTTCCAGCAGCTGCAACCCATTGGCAGTGGAATCGCCGTCGGCATCATACCGGCGGCTGTCGTTGCCGTCGGCACAATACCTGCGTTCGCCATTGGTGGGCCCAACCACGAGCCGGGAAGGCTGCGCATCTACGGGCCCGCGCCGCCGACACGGCCGCAACTCGTCTCGATGCTGGCCGACAGGATCGCGCTCTCTCCCGGTTCGCCTTTTCGCGGCCGGGTCGCGACGCTTTCGCTACAGACCAAAGAAGATGCAGCGCGCTGGGTCGACGTAATTCGCGCCAATGTCGTCCGCGTCGATCACACCGGAAACGACTATTATTGGTCCGGCCTGTGGCCTCTCAATATCCCGACATTGTTTGAATATAGCCAAGTCATGTCGCCTGCGTACTTTCGCACGGCAGTGGACCTGTGGGCGCGGCCCGGCGATCAACAGGTACGGAACATCGTCGTGCTCCGCCAGGCCAATGCGAAGACGCTGGCGCTGTTCGGCGTGAAGTTCGTCATCTCCGATGCGGCCCTGCCGTCGCCATTTCGCCTCGAAGCCACAGAAAAGACCTCAGCCAGCGAGACGCTCTATCTCTATGAGGTGCCGGACGTAAATCTTGGCGGCTATTCGCCGACGGAAGTCACGAAAGCCGCTACGTTCGAGGAGGCGCTCAAGGCCGTATCGGCCCCCGCTTTCGACGCGCAACGGACCGCCGTCGTGTTCGACAACGATGGTGATTTGAAGCGCAGCCTGGTAGCTGCAGCCGATTTCCGGGTTCGAATCGAAGCGGAAGCGCTCATGGTCAGCGCTTCGAGCTCCGGTTCCTCGCTGCTGATTCTTCCGTTCGAGTTCAGCCGCTGTCTGCGGGTGAGTTCCAACAGTCCCGACGCGTTGGCACCGACCATCTTCCGTGCGGACGGACCGCTCACGGGCTTGCTTTTCAGCAACCGGCTGAACGCTCGCATCGAATACTTCACAGGCCCCCTGAGCCGCCCGGGCTGTCGCATCCAGGACGCTGCCGAATTCAGCCGACTGATCGGGCGCTGAACTCAGCGATGATCTGGTCGACGCGCCTCTTTGCCTTCAGTGCACAACCGGGGGACGCACCTCCGCCAGACCGTCGGCGTCGGTCGCCGAGATGGTGGTGCGGATCATCGAGCGTTCCCGGCGATAATCCCATGGCCGGCCGCGATGGAGCATGGCGCGGTTGTCCCACATGACGGCGTCGCCCTGACGCCACTTGTGGCTGTAGACGAACTCGCGCCGCGTCGCCTCGTCGAGCAGCTCGGCCAGCAGCTGGCGGGCATCGCGGTCGTCCATGCCGTCGATCGCATAGGCATGGCTCGCGACATAGAGCGCGCGCCGGTCGTTGGCCGGATTGCGCCAGTTCAACCGCCAGCGCACCGGCGGCAGGGCCTTGCGCTCCTCGGCATTGGCAAGGTCGGGATGAATCTGGTCGCGGCTGTTGGCGTAGGAATGGGTGGCCACGGCGTCCTTGAGGCGCGCCTGCAGATCGGCCGGCAGGCGTTCCCAGGCGAGCCTGGTCGAGGTGTACTCGGTCTCGCCGCCTTCGCCCGGCAGCACGCGCGCCGTCAGCACCGAAGCCAGCGCCGGCGTCTTCTTGAAGGAGGAATCGGTGTGCCACAGCGCATTGGCCTTGGCGACCAGCACCTGGCGATGGTCGGGCGGCACGATCTCGCCCTTCTGGCCGATGTTGCTCAGGATCGAGTAGAAGCCGCCGGCGCCCAGCGAGGCAACCTTGGTGAGCTCGAGCGGCCCGAAGGCGCGGCTGAAAGCGACCTGGATGTCGTCGGCGATCGGCTGGTCGCGGAACACCAGCAGCGAATGCTCCTCGAAGGCGGCGCGCACGGCCTTGTAGGCGTCGGCGTCACTGGCCACGTCGAGCATGGTGACGCCCTTGACCTCGACTCCGAAACCAGGCCCCAGCGGAACCAGCTCCATCGCGTCCTCCTTCGCCGTTCTTGTGGGGGCGATTTTAGCGCAGGCCAACCGCGCCCGGCTACAGGACGCGGGCTAGAAGACCAAGCTCGCCGCCAGCAGCGTGCCATTCTTGATCCGCGGGGACCTGCGAAATAGGCCAGCAGGACGATCGGCAAGGGGGCGAAAATGAAGAAGTTCGAGCTGAACGCCAATCTGCTGAAAAAGGCCCAAGTGAAAGTCCGCCAGCAATATAGTACGAAACTTGCATCTACCGCATTGCAGACACCCTGATGGCATCCCCCTCCAATTCCGCCCCCCGCCTCGCTTTCGTCGCAGCGGCGACCCCTCTCGCCCGCGACGCCCGCGCCAAGCTCGAGAAGCGCTATGGCGCGGTGCCGCCGGCGCAGGCCGACATCGTCGTGGCGCTGGGCGGCGACGGGCTGATGCTGCAGACGCTCCATCGCCACATCCATCGCGGCACGCCGATCTACGGCATGAATCTCGGCACCATCGGCTTCCTGATGAACACCTTCAAGGAAACGGGGCTGCTGCAGCGCCTGCGCGAGGCGCGGCAGGTCAGCCTGGCGCCCCTGCGCATGCTGGCCATCAACACCCGTGGCCACGCACACGAGGTCATCGCCATCAACGAGGTGTCGCTGCTGCGCTCCAGCCGGCAGACCGCGCGCATTGCCATCTCGGTCGATGGCCGCAAGCGCCTGCCCGACCTCTATTGCGACGGGGTGCTGGTCGCCACGCCCGCGGGCTCGACGGCCTACAATCTGTCTGCGCACGGCCCGATCCTGCCGCTGGGCGCGGGCCTGCTGGCGCTGACGCCCATCAACGCCTTCCGGCCGCGACGCTGGCGCGGCGCGCTGCTGCCGCGCCATTCCAAGGTCGAGCTCACCGTGCTCGATCCGCGCAAGCGGCCCGTCGCCGCCGCCGCCGATTCCGTCGAGATCGCCAACGTCGCCCGGGTCACCGTGACGGAGGCGACCGACATCGATCTCACCCTGCTGTTCGATCCCGAGCACGATCTGGAGGAGCGGATCCTCAAGGAGCAGTTCGACCATTGAGCAAGGCGCTCCCCGTCAAGTCTGAGAAGAAACACATCATCGGCCACGAGGGGCTGAGGCCGCTCGTGCTCGCAATCGTGATCGGCACGGTTGGCGGCTTCGTTTTCAACTGGCTTAAAATGCCGCTCGCCTGGATGCTGGGCGCCTGCGTCTTCTCCACCATTGCCGCTTTCTCAGGCCTGCGCATCGGCATGAACGCGCGCCTGCGCCAGGGCATGGTGATCATCATGGGCGTGCTGCTGGGCTCGGGCTTCTCGCCCGACCTCATCCATCAGCTCGGCAAATGGGTGGTGAGCCTCGCCGTCATGACCGGCATGACCACGACCGGCGCGAGCTTGAGCTACTTCTGGTTCCGCCGCTTCACCATGTGGGACAAGGTCACCTGCTACTTCGCCGCCATGCCGGGCGGGCTGAACGACATGACCATCATGGGCGGCGCCATGGGCGGCCAGGAGCGCGCCATCGCTCTTGCCCATGCGCTCAGGATCCTCACCGTCGTGCTCACGATTCCGGTCTGGTACCGGCTGGTGAGCGGCACGCAGACCAGCGTGCTCACCATGCCGCATCCGACCCACAACGACTGGCGCGACTGGGCGATCCTGATCGCCTGCGGCCTGATCGGCGCGGTGGTCGGCCGCGTCCTGCGCATGCCCGCCGCCTTCATGATGGGGCCGATGCTGATGAGCGCCATCGCCCATCTCTCGGGCTTCACCGATTCCAAGCCGCCGGGCGAACTGGTGGCCGCGGCGCAGGTCGTCGTCGGTTGCGGCATCGGCTGCCGCTTCGTCGGCACCGCCCTCAACCAGCTGCACAAGGAGATCGGCGCCTCGATCGGCGCGGCCGTGCTGCTGATCGGCTGCGCCGTGGCCTTTGCCGAACTCACCCACGCGCTCACCGGCCTCAGCATCGACGCGACGGTGCTCTCCTACGCTCCCGGCGGCTTTGCCGAAATGAGCCTGATCGGCCTGGCGCTCGGCGTCGAGGTGGCGATGGTAGCGACCCACCATCTGTTCCGCCTGTTCCTGATCATCCTGACCAGCCCGTTCGTCTCGCGCTTCGTGCTTACGCGCGGACGGTGAGGCCTGCCCGGCCAGAGGCGACGCCACCCGCCGTCGCGGAAAAGCCTCGGTCGAGTAGTACACATCGCAGGCCGCCACAGTTCGGGAGCGAAGTCGATGGCCATACCGTGGGAAGACAAAGTCAGGGATCGCAATCCCAAGCAGCTGACCATCTTCGTGGCGCCGACACTGAACAAGCCTTGGCGCCGGGCGTTTGACGACGCGCTGAACACGTTCAACCAGCTATCGCAGGACAATCGACTCGGCGTCACGCTGGTGGCGCCCGAGAATGCGGCAAAGCCGGACCCGAATGGAGACGGCGGAGCCGATGTGCACTTCGACATGGGAAAGGGCGACATCACGTTCTCAGCCCTGGGTCAGGATTTTCAGATCAAGAACTTTCCGGCCACGGGGATGCACGGCAAGACACAACTTCTTCACAGTAGGGTCGCCAATCAAGGGGAACGGATCCGAAAGGCGTTTGTATATGTGCCTCAGACGCCGATGGTCACGGCACAGATGGCGGTCGGTCGCGGCAAGTTCAAAGACGTGCAACGAGAGGTCGGCCACGGAATCAAGCACTTCATCGCGGCGCACGAACTCATCCATGTCTGTGGCCTGGACAATTCCGACCATACGAAATACGGCCCCGATGCCGACCTGTTCATCGAACAGCCGCAACCGTTCTCGGGAGATTTCAACAAGCCCGACGACGACAGGCTGGTGCTCCACAATCCGGCCACTCCGCAGCCCCAGGTCCTTGCGCCTCCGATATTCCTCAAGAAGGCGGTCGCCGACATGATAAGGGACAATTGGAAATAGCTGGGCTTGAGGGCTTGAGGCGCAGGCGATCTGGAGAAAATCTGAACCTGCCGTCCATCGTTTCTCAAGACTCGCGCCGCGAGCCGGTCGAAATGCGCTGGCTTAATTCCTTTTCGAGGGGCAGTGCCATTGAGTCCCCAAGGAGAGCGATCCGTGACACTTCTCCAGCGCACCAGCGACATGGAAGTCAGCGTCAGTCCGCAGTTCGACAGGGAATACAAGCCGGGCGAGGCCCCCAGTCATTCCGGCATCTATCGCTGTCGCGGATGTGGATGCGAGATCCTCGCCGACCCCGTTTCCGCTGGACGAACATCCTGGCCACTCACCGGCTCAGGGAACAATCCGATGGCGACTGTGTGTAGCGCCACAACTGGTGCCGCACTGAGGGGTTAGGCGCGGACGGTGATGCCGCCGTCGACCACCAGCAGATGGCCGTTCACATAAGCCGCCTCGTCTGACGCGAGAAAGAGCGCGGCGTTGGCGGTGTCCCATCCGGTGCCCATCTTGCCGGTCGGCGAGGCGCGGTTACGGATGGCGATCATCTTGTCGTAGGCCTGATTGTGGTCCTTCTCGTTCTTGGCGTACTGCTCGGCGAGAAAGTCGATCATCGGCGTGTGCATCAGGCCGGGCAGGATGGCGTTGCAGCGGATGCCCTTCTCGGCGTACTGCGAGGCGATGGCCAGGGTGAGTGAATTCACCGCGCCCTTGCTGGCATTGTAGGCGATGTAGCTCACGCCCTTGGGGCTGCGGATCGAGGCGATCGAGCTCACATTGACGATCGCGCCCTTGCCCTGCTTCTCCATCACCGGGATGACGTGCTTGGCCGTCAGGAAGAAGCTTTTGACGTTGACGTCGAACACAAGATGCCACTCGTCCTCGCTGAGTTCGACAGGTCCGCCGGTCGAGCCGATGCCGACATTGTTGTCCAGGACGTCGATGCGGCCCCACTTCATCATGCAGGCATCGACCATCGCCTTCACGTCGGCGTTGTTTGCCGAGTTCGCCTCGAACGCGAAGGCCTCGCCGCCTTCCTTGGCGATCAGGCCGGCCGTCTCCTCGGCAGCGGCGCGCTTGAGGTCGACGCACATCACCTTGGCGCCTTCACGGGCGAAGGTGACGGCGGTGCATTTGCCGTTGCCCCAGCCGGGACCGCTCGAGCCCGCCCCCACCACGATTGCCACCTTGTCCTTCAACCTGCCGGCCATTCCGTCACTCCCTTTGCAGCGAGCCTAGCATGCCTAGCGTGGGCTTCAGCCCCAGCAGCACCAACCGAGATGTTTCGCTTTCGCGCCACGGTTCGTCGTCGACAATGTCGAGCCGGTTGCCGACCTGATGGATCACCGAACGGCGCGCCGGCGAATCGATGAAGCGCACGATGCCCTTGGCCCGCAGGACGCCGGCGGTTCGCAGCATTCCCAGGACGATGCCGCGCTCGACCGGCTCGGCCCATTCGTAGGACCAGCTCGCGAAAGCATCCGGCGCATCGGCCGGCGCGGCTCCACCGAGACGCGGCAGACCGAACAGCAGGTCGATCGCCACGTCGGCGTGTCTTGCTTCGAGTACCGGCGCTGGCGATTGCGTCGACAGCCAGCCACGCAAGGGTGGCAGGTCGTCCGCCAGATCTGTCTTGTTGAGAAGCAGCAGGTCGGCGGCGGCGAGCTGCCGCGTGACCGTGTCGCCGACCCGCCGGTCGGCAGAGCGCTCGCGGACACTCCCGGCATCGACGACCACGATCACGCCATCACGGGCAAGTCGCTGGTCGAGCACGGCGAGGTCGGCGATGCGGCCCGGGTCGGCGACGCCCGACGCCTCGACGACGATATGGTCGAAGCGGTCTGGCTGCTCCAGCAACGCCAGAATCGTCGTCACCAGGGAATCGCCGATCGTGCAGCACAGGCAGCCATTGGCGAGCGCGATCGTGTCGCCGCCATGCGCGACCACCAGGCGGCTGTCGATGTCGAGGGCGCCGAAGTCGTTGACCAGCACGGCGAAGCGGCGGCCGGTGTCGGCCCGCAGCAGCCGGTTGAGCAGCGTCGTCTTGCCGGCGCCGAGAAAGCCGCCGATGACGGTGAAGGGAGTCATGGGAGCGCGGCCCTCCGGCCCGCCTCATGATCATGAGCGGGCCGGAGGCCCGCGCTCCCGAAGATCATGACTTCGGCGCCTCGAACACCTTGCCGCCGAGCACCGTGCCCCATACGCCGATGTCCTTCAGCTTCTCGGGCGGCACCGACAGCGGATCGTCGTCGAGGATGGCAAAGTCGGCGCGCTTGCCGACGTCGATGCTGCCCAGCTCCTCGTCGAGCTTCAGCGTGTAGGCGGCACCCAGCGTGATGGCGCGCAACGCGTCGGCGACGGAGATTCTCTCGGCCTCGCCCAAGGTGCGGCCGGAGGCCGTCAGGCGATTGACGGCGCACCAGGCCGTGAACAGCGGTCCGATCGGCGTCACGGGTGCGTCGCAATGGATGGCGAAGGGCACGCCGGTCGCCAGCGCCGTGCCGCAGGCATCCATGCGCTCGGCGCGCTCCGGCCCCAACGTCTTCGCGTAGTGGATGTCGCCCCAATAGAAGAGGTGGTTGGCGAACAGGTTGGCGCACATGCCGAGCGCCTTCATGCGACGGAACTGACCGGCATCCGCCATCTGCGCGTGCTGCAGCGTATGGCGATGGTCCCAGCGCGGTGCGGCCATCAGGGCCCGCTCGACCGCCTCGATCGCCACCTCCGAGGCCTCGTCGCCATTGGTGTGGATATGCACCTGGAAGCCCGCGCTGTGCCAGGAGAGCAGGATGCGGTCGATATCATCCGGCCCGACGTTCCACACGCCGTTGGGCGTGCCGTCGTAGTAGCCCGGCCAGCGCATGCGTGCCGACAGGCCCTGGATCGAACCGTCGGTCACGATCTTCACCAGTTGGAAACGCAGCCGGTCGTTGTTCTTCTTCATCAGCGCCTGCAGACGCGGAATGCCCTGTTCGGGCGGCACCGATGCCGCGGCAAAGGCCGGCAGCAGGCGAATCGGAAAGTCGTCCGAGGCGCTGGCTTTGAGATAGCCCTCGACGGTGCTCTCCGGCAGCTCGTTGTGCAGATCGGTCGCCGTCGTGACGCCAGCAAGCTGCGCCACCTTGGCGAAGCGCCACACCGCCTGCTCGTCCGACAGCACCGCCGCGATCTCCATGCCGGCCGCGCGATAGGCCATGTATTTGGCGGTCATCTCCTGCAGCTCACCCGTCGGCTCGCCGCTGGCGTCCTTCACGATGCCGTGCACGTTGGTGGTGCGCGTGATGCCGGCCTTGGCCAACACGACCGAGTTGGCATTGGCAACGTGGAAGTTGGAATGGACGATCACGACCGGCCGTCCGGTCGAGATCCTGTCGACGTCGGTCAGCACCATGCACCGGCCGCCGAAATAGATCGGATCGAAGCCCCAGGCGAGCAGCGAGGCGCCGGGCGCCAGGGTTTTCTCGTGCGCCTGCAGGCGCGCCACGACCTCGTCGATGTTCTTCAGGCCCTTGAAGCGCGTGCCATCGGGTGCAACACGGTCAAAGTAGCCGACATAGGGGAACTTCCACACGCCGCCTTCGTAGGCGTGGCTATGGCCCTCGACGAAGCCCGGCAGGATCACCTTGTCGGCAAAGCGTTCGTCGAGGTCGAACTTGCCCCAGCCCCTGAGCTCCTCCAGCGAGCCCGCACCCAGGATGCGGCCATCACGCACTGCGACGTGCGTTACCGAAGGACGGTTGGGGTTCATGGTGAGGAAGCGACGGGCTGGATAGACGACTGTGCTCACGATTTCGGTTTCTTCTTCCTGGAGTGATGGGTGAGGGCAAGCGCCAGGCAATGCCTTAGTTCCCGCACCGGCACGCGATCGCCAGCGGCGAAGACGATGGCGCGCTTGCCTTCGAACGTGAAGGTATCGGGATAGAGTTCGCGGAACTGACCCAAAAGCCCGCTCTGGCAATGGAAGTAGACGGCATAGCCGTCGGCAGCCTTCAGGCGGTCGATGCGCACCGTCGTCCCGCTGCCCGTCTCCTCGGTGAGATAGCTGGGCTGGCCCCATTTCAGCGTTTCGGTCAGCCGCCCCACGCCCTCTGTCCTGGCCGCCGCGTCGAACACCAGCTCGCGCAACGCCATCAGCTTGGCGCGCACGGTTGGCGGATAGGCCTTGAAGACCGATTGAACGTCGTTGCTGGAAAAACGCCTCATTGTCGCGACCCTAACACGAGGCTGGCGGCGTCGCGCGCCTCGTGGAATGCTCCGCCCGCCAGGTTGCCTTAGGGGTTTTATCGTCATGCTTCGTCGAACGTTCGCCGGCGCGCTGCCGCTTGCCATGCTCGGCCTGCCGGCCCGTGCCCAGGCCAAGAAGGTCGTCATCTACACCGCCAACGACAGCACGCTGAACGACCTGGTCTTTGCTGCCTTCAAGGCCGAGACCGGCATCGAGGTCGAGCCGGTCGCGGCGGGCTCCGGCGTGCTGGCGCGCCGCCTGCAGGCCGAGAAGGGGCGGCCGCTGGGCGACATCATCTGGGGCATCAGCCGTTCGCTGCTGCAGACCAACAAGGCGCTGTTCGAGCCCTACGCTTCCAAGAACATCGCCGCCACGCCGGCCGAGTACCGTGACCCCGACAATCTCTGGATCGGCAACAATCTCCACCTGCTGATCGTCCTGCAGAACACCAAGCTGCTGCCTGAGGCCGAGGCGCCGAAGAGCTGGGCCGACCTGCTCGACCCCAAGTGGAAGGGCAAGATCGCCTTCACCGATCCCGCCAACTCGGGCTCGGCCTACAGCACGGTCACCATGCTGGTCGACATGTGGGGCGGGGGAGACGCGGGCTGGAAGAAGGTCGCGGGCCTTTTCAAGAACCTGAAGGTGCTGAACCGCTCGTCGCTGGTCTTCCAGGGCGTGGGTAACGGCGAGTATCCGCTGGGCATCTCTTTGGAGTACGCCGGGCCGATGTGGGCGAAGGGCGGCGCACCGGTGAAGGTGATCTATCCGAGCGACGGCACGTTCGCTGCGATGGAAGGCGTGGCCGTCATCAAGGGCGGGCCCAACACCGACAACGCCAAGGTCTTCGTCGACTACATCAACCGCAAAGACGTGCGTGAGATGATCCTGAAGGCCACCTTCCGGCGGCCGACCCGCAACGACGTCGACCTCACCGCCCTGCCCGGCGGCATGCCGCCGCTCTCCCAGGTGAAGCTGGTCAACTACGACGAAGACGGCTGGACCGAGAAGCGCACCAAGACCCTGGAGCAGATCAAGGACGTGCTGCAGGACTCCCGCTAGCGTGGCCGGCATCGTCATTTCCGGCGTCAGCCGGACCTTCGGCGCCGTCCGAGCCGTCGACAATGCCAGTCTCGAGGTGGGTGAAGGCGAGTTCTTTACCCTGCTCGGACCCTCGGGCTGCGGCAAGACGACGTTGCTGCGCATGATCGCGGGCTTCACCGAGCTCAACGGGGGCGAGATCCGCTTCGGCAGCGAGCGCATCGACCGCCTGCCCGCCCATGTCCGCGACATCGGCATGGTGTTCCAGAACTATGCCGTGTTCCCCAACCTCACGGTCGCGGGCAACGTCGCCTACGGCCTCAGGGCGCGGAAGGTGGCGACGGCCGAGATCGAGCGCCGCGTCGAGGAAGCGCTCGCCCTGGTCCAGCTCACGGGCTACGGCACGCGATGGCCGCATCAGCTCTCGGGCGGCCAGCTCCAGCGCGTCGCCATCGCCCGGGCGCTGGTGATCCGGCCGCGCGTGCTGCTGTTCGACGAGCCGCTCAGCAACCTCGATGCCCGGCTCAGGGTCAGCATGCGCACCGAGATCCGCGATTTGCAGAAATCGCTCGGCATCACGGCGATCTATGTCACGCACGATCAGGAGGAGGCGATGTCGGTGTCCGACCGCATCGCGCTGATGAACGCCGGCCGGCTCGAGCAGGTCGGCGTGCCGGTCGACATCTACCGCCATCCGGTGTCGCGCTTCGCCGCCGAGTTCATGGGCACGACCAATCTCGTGCCGGCCCGGATGGTAGGCCGTGCCGGCGACCAGTTCGTCTCACTCCGACCCGAGGCCCTGCATCTTGCCAGCGACGCGCCGCAAGACTGGCCGGTGCTGTCGGGCACGCTGGCGCATGTCGAGTTGCTGGGACCGATCATGCGCCTCGACGTGAAGCTGTCCGACGGCACGGTCCTCAAGGCCGCCATGCTCGACGCACCGGACCGGTCGCTGCAGGCCGGTGCCACCATTAGCCTCGCTTACGATCCTGCTCGCCTGACGGTACTGCCGTGAAATTGGGCGTGCCGCATAATCTGCGCCTGCCGGTCGCCATCGCCGCGCTGGGGCTGCTCTTCCTCGGCCTCTTCCTGCTCTATCCGCTGTTCAACGTCTTCAGCGCCAGCGTCCTGGACGCCGACGGCGAGCGGCTGACCTTCGCCAACTACGCCAAGATACTCGGTCGGCCGTTCTACCGCGCCGCCATCGCCAACACGCTCGCCATCGGGGTCGCGGCGACGGCGATCACCACGGCGCTTGCCGTGCCCTTCGCCTTCGCCCTGGCGCGGCTGCCGGTCCCCGGCAAGGCCGCTATCCTCGCCATGGCCGCCCTGCCGCTGGTGCTGCCCTCCTTCGTCAGCGCCTATGCCATCGTCCTGCTGCTGGGCCGCTCGGGCATCGTCACCCAATGGCTGCAGTCGTGGGGCCTGGGCTTCGGCTCGATCTATGGCGCGGGCGGCATCATCCTGGTCTACACGCTGACGCTCTATCCCTACGTGCTGCTGCCGACCATCGCGGCCTTCAAGGCGGTCGACGTGTCCATGGAAGAGGCAGCCCAGGGGCTGGGCTCATCACCGCGCCGCACGGTGTGGACGGTGACCTTGCCCATCGTGATGCCCGCCGTGCTGGCGGGCGCGCTGCTGGTGTTCATCGAGACGCTGGAGAATTTCGGCGTGCCCTTCGTGCTGGCCGAGGACATGCCGATCTTCGCCGTCGAAGCCTTCAAGCTCTTCATCGGCGAGACCGCGCCCAATCCGGCATCGGCCGGCGTGCTGGGCGTGCTCCTGATCCTGACCACGGCGCTGGTGCTGCTGGTCCAGCGACGCTTCCTGTCGGCCCGCCGCTTCGCCACCAATACACGCCAGGCACCGCCGATCCTGCGGATCGGCCGTCCTCTGCAGGTCGCTGCCACGATCTATTGCTGGGCCATCGTGATCCTGGCCCTGGTGCCTTTCTTCGCCATCGTCGTGCTGTCCTTCATGGAGTTCCGCGGGCCCGTCCTGCATCCCAACTTCAGCCTCGCGAACTTCGGCGGCCTGTTCGACCGCTCGCTCAGGCCGCTGGTCAACACGCTGGTGTTCGCGACCCTGGCGGCGGCGTGCGTGACGCTGATCGGCGTGCCGATCGGCTATGTCGTGAGCCGCTGGCGCTCGGGCGTCGCCACGCTGCTCGATGTCGTGGCCACCCTGCCGTTCGCGGTGGCGGGTACCGTGCTCGCCATCGGCTTCGTCGTGTCGTTCAACAGCGGGCCGCTGGTGCTGACCGGCGGACCGCTGATCCTCGTGCTGGCCTATAGCGTGCGCAAGGTGCCGTTCGCCGTGCGCTCGGCCAGCGCCATCGTCCACCAGATCGACGCCTCGCTCGAGGAGGCCTCGATCAGTCTCGGCCGCTCGCCGTTCCAGACCCTGATGCGGGTCGTCGTGCCCCTGATGCTGGGCGGCATCTTGAGTGGCGTGGTGCTGACCTGGGTCACGGTGGCGTCGGAGCTCAGCGCCACCGTCGTGCTCTACAGCGGCCCGTGGCGGCCCATGACCGTCGTGATGTTCCAGGCGCTGGAGGGCAGCGGCGCGGGTATCGCCACGGCTGCCGCGTCCACCCTCATTGTCGTGACCCTGCTTCCCATAATCCTGCTCTATCGCCTGGTTCGGCGCTACGAATTGTCGATGCTATAAGGGTCGAAACAGACTCCGGGAGGAGACATGCGTCGTCGTGCTTTCACTGCCTCGGCCCTGGCAGGCCTTGCAGCGCCCCTGGCCGCGCCAGCAATCGCCCAGCAGGAATGGCCGACCAAGCCCTTGCGCATGGTCATCCCCTATCCGCCCGGCGGACCGTCGGACGTCTCGACGCGCATCGTCATGGATCGCGCCGCCCAGAGCCTCGGCCAGCCCATCGTGTTCGACAACAAGGCCGGCGCCTCGGGCATGATCGGCGGGGAGTTCGTGAAGAACCAGGCGGTCGACAACCACACCTTCCTGACCACGACGACGGCAATGGTCTGCATCACTCGCCATCTGCAGCCGATTCCGTTCGATCCCGACAAGGATTTCGTCACGGTGTCGCGCATGTGCACCTCGTGGGGCATCTTCGCCATCCACCCCTCGGTACCGGCGCGCACCGTCGCGGAGTTCGTGGCCTACGCCAAGGCCAACCCAGGCAAGATCAATTTCGGCTCGTCCGGCCTCGCCACCATCACCCATCTGTTCGGCGAGATGCTGCAGCTCGAGGCCGGCATCAAGATGACCCACGTGCCCTATCGCGGCAGCGCGCCCGCCACCAACGCCCTGGTCGCCGGCGAGGTGCAGGCGCAGTTCGACCAGACCTGCCTGCCGCATGTGAAGGCGGGCAAGCTCATCGGGCTTGCGATGCTGTCGAACGTCCGCCATCCCGACTTCCCCGACGTGCCCACCCTGCGCGAGGCGGGCTATCGCAAGGAGGAAGGCGATTCCTGGTTCGGGATCCTGGCCCCCACCGGCACCTCGCCGGCCGTCATCGCCAAGCTCGAGAAGGCGATCGGCGATGCCGTGCGCTCGCCCGATGTCGTCGAGAAGCTGCATCTCGGCGGATGCTACGTCACCTACCTGAACGCGGCGGACTTCCGCGGCCGCATCAACGACGAGTCCAGGATGTTCGGCAACATCATCCAGAAGGGCAATATCAAGCTGACGTGATGAAAACACGTCTTCTCATGACCGCACCCGATTGAAGGGGCGTTTGGTGCATGCACTGCTGTCGCCTCGCTCGTGAATTTCTGCATTTCCTGCATATTTTTTGCAGGTCGGCCGATGTCCACCAAACCATTGAATTTACGCCACTTTCGGATTTTATGCATTTTATGCATTTTCTGCAGGCCCTCCCCACGATGACCGGCTCTCGCGCAGGAGCCGTCCGACGCACGATCGGATGAACGCTGCATAGAGCGGGAACACCGGCAAGCAGTGCAACGAGGCACTTATATAACCAAAGTACAGTCTCGTCAATAACTTTGGTTGCAAGTCGCCAATTTCGTTTTCGCGAGTTTTTTCGCGCCGTACGGGGGCACGAAAAGGCGACCAAACCAGCCGGCCCGGCATTCGCTGTGTCGCAGGCCCGAGCTGCCCAGCAACAGTCAGGCTCTCCGCGACCACGCGCGCGGAACGACGAGTGACAGCAGGAGCGCCAGCAACAGGCCGCCGCCGGCGGCGAGGAAGGCGAAGCGATAGCCTGCAAGGAAGCCGTCGATCCCCGGAAGTCCTGCCGCGCCCATGGCATGCAGCGTGGTCAGCACCGAGGCACCGCTGACCGTGCCCAGCGTGCGCGTGAGCAAAGCGAGGCTGCCGGCAACGCCACGGTCGCGCACGGAGAGCGTCGACGTCACGATGTCCGTGTAGGCCACATTGAGCAGGCCCTGGCCCACGCCTTCGGCAAACAGCAGCACCGCCACCACAGCCACGGGTGTGCCGGCTCCCGTGAAGGCGAGCGGCAGGAGCCCGAGCCCGACCAGGGTGACGCCTGAAAAGGCGGTCGGCCGCTGGCCGATCCGCGCGACCAGCCAGGCCGACAACGGTGCGCCGGTCAGGCTGCCGACGAAGGCCAAGGCCAGCACCATGCCGCTGGCCAGCGCCGAGAGCTTCAGCACGTTCACGAGGTAGTAGGGCGTGAGCAGAAGGATCGAAAAGCCAGCCAGGCCGGCGAGCGCGTTCATGACGTTGGGCACGGTGAAGGCAGGATCGGCGAACAACGCCGGACGGATGATCGGTTCGGGTACCCGCCGGGCACGCTGGACGTAGACGAAGAGAACGGCCAGCGACGTCGCGAACAGGACGAGGACAGCGAGGCCCGGTGCCTCGCGGCGTTGCGACAGCACCAGCGACAGCAACAGAGTGCTCATGCAGACGGCGAGCAGCACGGCGCCCACGGCATCGAACGGCCGTGGATCGGGTTTGGGTGACGGCAGCAAGCCTGAAAGCGCCAGCGTGAAGAGCGAGATCGGCACGCGCACCCAGTAGACTGCCGGCCAGCCCCAGAGCTCGACCAGGACGCCGCCGAGAAACGGCCCCACTACGGCGGCGAGCGACATCGCCATGCCGAGGCCCGCCAGGGCGCGGGTGCGCGAGCTCTCCGGAAACAGGGAGGTGGCGAGAGCTGGCGTGCAGGAAATCGCCAGTGCCGTACCGACGCCCTGCCCGGCACGCGCCCACAGGAAGAGCGGCCAGTCGGGCGCGGCGGCACAGGCAGCGCAGCCAACTGCCGAGATGAGCATGCCGACGCGGAAGATCAGGCGGTGGCCGAGCAGGTCACCCAGCTTGCCGCACACCAGCATCAGCGAGCTGTAAACGAGCACGTAGCAGATCACGAGCCACTGCACGTCGCCCAGCGCCAGCTGGAAATGCCGGGTGATCTCCGGCAGCGCCACATTGACGGCGATGTCGAGCGGGGCAAGCGAGGCGCCCAGCCCGACGATCGCGAGGCCGAAAGTTGGGTGCTTCATGGTGGGAGCGCGGGCCTCCGGCCCGCTTCGTAATTCATGAGCGGGCCGAAGGCCCGCGCTCCCATCAGAGGTGCTTGCCGAGGAACGCCATCATGCGCTCCCACGACGCCTTGGCCGAGGGCGCGTCGTAGGCCGGACTCTTCTCATTGGCGAAGGCGTGCTGGGCGTCGTAGCGGAAGACCTCGGGCTTGGTGCCGCCCGACGTCATCTTCTTCTCGAAGGCGTTCACTACCTCGGGCGTGCACCAATCGTCCTGGTTGGCGAAGTGGCCCTGCAGGGGGATCTTGATCTTGGCGGGATCGGCGAGCTGCTCGGGCGGCACGCCGTAGAACGGCACGCCGCAGGCAACACCGGAGACGCGCGCCGCCGCCGCGATGGTCAGCGCGCCGCCCATGCAGAAGCCCATGACGCCGACCTTGCGGCTCATGGCGGCCAGATGCTTGACCGCGCCGGCAATGTCCTGGTCGGAGGCACCGACGAAATCGAGACCGCTCATCATGTGGTTCGCTTCGTCAGGCTTCTGCGTGACGCGGCCCTTGTAGAGGTCGGGCGCCAGCGCGTTGTAGCCCGCGGCAGCGAAACGGTCGGCCACGCCCTTGATCTGGTCGTTCAGGCCCCACCATTCCTGGATGACGACGATGCCCGGCTTGCCGCTGCCGGCTTCGGCCAGGTAGCCCTTGCAGGTCGAGCCGTCGGGACGCTTGAAGTCGATCATGCTGCCCATGTTCTTTCCTCCTCTTGATGAGAGCGCGGGCCTCCCGCCCGCATTCATGAGCGGGCCGGAGGCCCGCGCTCCCGCAGAAGACTAGAGCAGCTTGCGCAGCTCCGTCTTGAGAATCTTGCCGTAGTTGTTCTTGGGCAGGGCCTCGATGAACTTGTAGTCCTTGGGCCGCTTGAAGCGGGCGATGTTGTCGAGACAGAGCTTGTCGAGGTCGCCAGGCTTCACAGCCTTACCCTCGCGCGGCACGACGAAGGCCACCACCTCCTCGCCCCATTCGGGGTGCGGGCGGCCGACCACCGAACATTCGGCGACGGCGGGATGCAGGTTCAGCACGTCCTCGATCTCGCGCGGGTAGATGTTGGAGCCGCCCGAGATGATCATGTCCTTGGAGCGGTCCTTCAGCGTCAGCAGGCCTTCCTCGTCGAAGGCGCCGACATCGCCGGTCCACAGCCAGCCGTCGCGCAACGACTTGGCCGTCGCCTCGGGACTGTTCCAGTAGCCCGACATCACCGTGTCGCCCTTGACGATGATCTCGCCGACCTCGCCCACCGGCAGCTGCTGGCCGTCCTCGTCGACCACCTTCACCGCCACGCACGAATCGGGGCGGCCGGCCGAGGCCAGGCGCTGCTCCCAGCGTGGATGGGCACGGTCGGCATGCATCTCGCGGCTGAGATGGGTGATGGTCATCGGGCTCTCGCCCTGGCCGTAGAGCTGGGCGAGCTTGTCGCCCAAAAGATCGAGTGCGTGCTTGAGGTCGGAGACGTACATCGGCGCGCCGCCGTAGGAGACCAGGCGCAGCGCGTCGGGCTTCAGGTCGGCCACGCTGCCGTGCTCGATCAGGCGCTTCACCATGGTCGGCGCCAGGAAGATGCTGCACTGGGGCCAGCGGTTCATCAGCTCGACGGTCTCGGGCACCTCGTACTTGCCGCTCTCGGGACAGACCTGGACCGAACCGCGCGCCAGCATGGCGAAGTTCCACAGGCCCGAGCCGTGGCTGATGGGTGCCGCATGCACGATCGAACCGCCAACCGGCGGGCGGTCGACATCGGCAAAGTAGTTGAGTGTCATCGCCAGCAGATTGCGATGGGTGAGCGTGGCGCCCTTGGGCCGGCCGGTGGTGCCGGAGGTGTAGAACAGCCACGCCGGATCGGTCGCCTCGGCCTCGGCCATGGCAATGGGATCGCCGACTTCCATGAAGCTGTAGGAGCGCGTCGTCACGTCGACGATCTCCTTCAGCTCGGGCGCCTCCTTGGCCGCTTCGGCAATGGTGTCGGCGAGGTCGGGCGTGACGAAGCAGAGCTTCGCGCCCGAGTTCTCCAGGATGAAGGCCAACTCCTTGGCATGCAGCTTGGCGTTCATCGGCACGGCGCAGAGGCCGGCGTGCCAGACCGCATACATGACCTCGATTGCCTCCACGCAATTGGTCATCGCGAAGGCCACGCGGTCGCCGCGCTTGAGGCCGAAGCGCCCTGTCAGATGCATGCTCATCACCGAGACCTTGCGCCACAGGTCGCGGTAATTGAGATGGACCGACGTGCCACGCGCCAGCGCCGGCAAGGTGGAGAACTCGCGCGCCGAGCCGAGCAGGAGATGAGCAATATTCATGGCGGTACCCGGGTCCGACTATTGCAGGCCGGATGACGGCCTTGCAATGTGAGGCGCATGCAGGATTTCGATTTCGCCGTCATCGGCGCCGGCATTGCCGGGGTGTCCGTCGCCTATCACCTTGCGCCCAAGGCAAGCGTGATCATTCTCGAGGGCGAGCACGTGCCCGCCTATCATACGACCGGGCGTTCGGCAGCGCTGCACTCGGAGACTTACGGCAGCCCGGAGATCCGCGCCATCACCGTGGCGTCCGGCCGGTTCTACCGCAAGCCGCCCACGGGCTTTGCCGACCATCCCCTGCTGACGCCGCGCGGCGCGATCATCGCCGGACGTGCCGAGCAGCAGGCGGCGATGCAGAAGAACGCCGCCGACTTCGCCGGCCTGGTGCCGAGCGTGCGTTGGCTGGAGCCGGCCGAGGTGCTGCGCCGCCAGCCCCTGCTCAAGCCGGAGGCCGCGGCGGGCGGCGCGATCTTCGAGCCGGAGGCTGACGACATGGACGTCGCGGCGATCCATGGCGGCTTCCTCAAGGGCGCGCGCGCAGCCGGCGCCGTGCTGCGCCTCGATGCCGAGGTCATCGATCTCGAGGCCAGCGATGGACTGTGGACCATTGGTCTGCGCGACGGCGAGAAGCTTCGCGCCAGCAACATCATCAATGCCTCGGGCGCCTGGGCGGACGTGGTGGCGGCGATGGCGGGTGCCGAATCGGTCGGGCTCATTCCCAAGCGGCGCACGGCCTTCACCTTCGATTCGCCGGCCGGCCTCGACCTCACGCACATGCCGATGGTGATCGACTTCGACGAGAGCTGGTACATCAAGCCCGAGGTCGGGCAGTTCCTGGGATCGCTCGCCGACGAGACACCCTCGCCGCCCTGTGACGCACAACCGGAGGAGATCGACGTCGCCACCGCCGTCGAACGCATCGAGACGGCGACGACGCTGTCCATCCGGCGCATCAAGAACAAGTGGGCGGGGCTGCGCAGCTTCGTCGCCGACAAGAACCTGGTCGTTGGTTACGACCCCAAGGTTGAAGGCTTCTTCTGGCTCGCGGGACAGGGCGGCTATGGCATCCAGACCGGCGAGGCGGCCGGGCGCCTTGCCGCAAGCCTTGCGCTGGGCAAGGGCCTGCCATCCGACATCGCTGCATTGGGAGTGAGCGACGGTGCACTTTCGCCCGCACGCTTCATGCGCCTCACATGACAGTGATCGAAAAATCACGCATGGTCGCTCAGGCCTGACTTCACGTGGGGAAGCGCGGGAGTCATGGTCGATGGGCAATTTCAGTTGGGAGGGAAACATGACCAGGAAGACTCTCGCCGCCACGGCGACCGCGATCTTCGCCGCCGGCACTCTTGTCACCGTCGCGCACGCACAGACCGCCGGCTCGGTGAAGTGCACGGGCATCAATTCATGCAAGGGCACCAGCGCCTGCAAGACCGCCAACTCCGCCTGCAAGGGCCAGAACGCCTGCAAGGGCCAGGGCTGGACCTCGACCACCGATGTGGTGAGCTGCACCACCCGTGGCGGCAAGGTCGTGGAGTAGGATCGGTCAGCTCATCGTCTTCGTCCTCCGGACCGCCAGCCTCTGGCCGGCATCATGATCATGAGCCGGCCAGAGGCCGGCGGTCCGGAAGATCATGAGCGCTCTCTGTTTTCACCAAAGCGTGAAACCCGCCGGGTGATCGCCCCTGACCGACCGGCCGTAGATCGGCATGCAGGCCAGCCTGCCGCAACGGCACATCGCCGTTCGCGTCTTCCAGGGAGTCTCCCATCATGACCAAGCGTACTCTCGTGGCGACTGCCGCCGCTCTTTTCGCCGCCGGCACGCTCGCCACGGCCGTCCAGGCCCAGACCACCAAGTGCAGCGGCGCCAACGCCTGCAAGGGCACCAGCGCCTGCAAGACCGCCAATTCGGCGTGCAAGGGCCAGAATGCCTGTAAGGGCCAGGGCTGGACGGAAGCCGCCAATGCCGGCGAGTGTACCGCCAAGGGCGGCAAGGTGATGTAACGAACCGGCTTGCCGGATGACGGGCGCCGCGAGCGATCGCGGCGCCCGCTTCGTTTTCACCAAAGCGTTACCACCGTCGTTGATCGGCTCTGCTGCGGCGCACGTAGACGGGGAGCAACGCCATCAGCGCGTTGCTTCGCCATTAGGGAGATGATCGTCATGACCAAGCGCACTCTCGCGGCCACCGCCGCCACCGTCTTTGCCGTGAGCACCTTCGCGGCCGCCGCCCACGCCCAGGTCGCCTGCTCGGGCGCCAACGCCTGCAAAGGGCAGAGCGCGTGCAAGAGCGCCTCTTCTGCGTGCAAGGGCCAGAATGCCTGCAAGGGCCAGGGTTTCGTGATGACCGGCACGTCCTTCGAGTGCACGGTCATCAAGAGCAAGTAGCGCACAGTGCAGCCAGGACGGGTATCCGGCCGGATGCCCGTCCTGGCCATTCATAGATTGTGTGATTCCACCGTGCGGTACATACTTCTGCCGCTCGGCCGGCAACGACCGGTCCGGGTCCAACACAGGGAGAAGTTAGATGAACGCCAAGACGATTGTTGCCACTGCTGCCACCGCGTTCGCGGTCGCCACCTTCGCGACAGCCGCATCCGCCCAGGTCCCGTGCACCGGCGTCAACGCCTGCAAGGGCCAGAGCGCCTGCAAGAGCGCCAACAACGCCTGCAAAGGCCAGAACGCCTGCAAGGGCAAGGGCTTCGTCAACGCGGGCAGCACCATCGAGTGCACCGTGCTCAAGTCGAAGTAACTGTCGAACAGTCCTTTGCCGAGGACAGGCGGGCGTCCCGAGAAATCGTGGACGCCCGCTCTTTTCAGGAGGTGTAGACTCATCGTATGAGCGCCGCCGTCGATTTCGGCCTCGGGCTGCGTCCCGAACACTATGAGGAGATCGCCGCCACCCCCGGCCGGGTGAGTTGGTTCGAGGCGCTGTCGGAGAACTACATGGTGCCGGGCGGCAGCCCGCTGCGCTGGCTCGACCGCCTTCGTCGCGACTATCCGATGGCGCTGCATGGCGTCTCCTTGTCGATCGGATCCATCGATCCGCTCGACCGGCGCTATCTCGACGAGCTGAAGGCGCTGGTCGAGCGCGTCGAGCCGATGTGGCTGTCGGATCATCTCTGCTTCACCGGCCTGCGCGGGCAGAACATGCACGACCTGCTGCCTCTGCCCTACACCGAGGAGGCGCTGAACCACGTCGCCGAGCGTGTCATGCAGGTCCAGGACCATCTCGGCCGCCGGCTGGTGCTGGAGAACGTGTCGAGCTACGTCACCTACGCCGCTTCCGAGCTCACCGAATGGGAGTTCATCGCCGAGCTCGCCAAGCGCGCCGACTGCGAGATCCTGCTCGACGTCAACAATATCTACGTCAGCGCCTTCAACCACGAGTTCGACGCCATGGCCTTCCTGCGCGCCATGCCGCGCGAGCGCGTGCGCCAGTTTCACCTGGCCGGCCACACCCACAAGGGGAGCCACATCATCGACACCCACGACGAGCCGATCGTGCCCGACGTGTGGTCGCTCTACGCCGAAGCGGTGAAACTCTTTCCCGGCGTGCCGACCATGATCGAGCGCGATGCCAACATCCCGCCCTATGCTGAATTGCTGGCCGAACTCGACGAGGCGCGGCGCATTGCGGCCAGCGTCACGCGGCGAGCCGCGTGATGAGGGCGGCATGAGCAGCAACGCCGGTTCCTTGGGCGACCTTCAGCGCGCCTTCCAGGATTACCTGCTTGCCGCCAGCGACGGCTTCCAGGGTGCGGTGCGCGACACCAGCAAGGCCGATCGCCTCACCCTGCTCGACGTCTATCGCGACGGCTATGCCCTGCGCCTGATCGAGGCGCTGACGACGGACTATCCCGGCGTGATGGCCATGGCCGGACCGGCCGACTTCGATCACATGGCGCGCGCCTATATCGCCAGCCATCCGTCGCGCCGTCCCTCGGTGCGTTGGTACGGCCGCGATCTCGCCGACTTCCTCAGCTCCACGGAGCCCTATCGTCGCACGCCGGCTGCCGCCGAGATGGCGCGCTTCGAGTGGGCGCTGGGCGAGGCCTTCGATTCGCCCGACGTGACACCGATCACCGCCGACGCGCTGATGGCCTTGCCGCAGGAAGCGTGGGAAACGCTTGCCTTCGCCACCCTGCCCTCGCTGCGCCGACTGATCCTGGCCTTCGAGGTGCCTCAGGCCTGGCAGCGCCGAGAGGAGGTCCAGCCGGGCGATCTTTTAGTCGAGCGCGCACCTGGGCCGCTCACCTGGGCGATCTGGCGCCCCGATCTGGTGTCAAACTTCCGCTCCCTGGACACCGACGAGGCGGCAATGCTCGACGCGCTGGTCGAGGGTCGCTCTTTCCCCGAATTGTGCGAAGCCGTCGCGCCGTTTACCGGCGAGGCGCAGGCGCCGGCCCGTGCCGCTGGCCTGTTACGGGCCATGGTCGAGGGTGGCATGATCGCGGAGTATCGTTACTAACTTCCCTTCCGCCGCCGGCCTCAATATGGTCGCGCGCAGGAGGACGAAGGAGAACGAGAGCGAATGCGGACGTGGCGGAACCGGTAGACGCAACGGACTTAGACGGATGGTTTGAGTGCTCGCCGGGAAACCGGCGATGCAGAACTGCTCAAAGTCGGGGAAACCTTCAATGGCAATCCCGAGCCAAGCCCGGCAACGGGAAGGTGTAGAGACTAGACGGGCAGCACCTAAAGCAATCGCCAAGGTGAAGGGATAGTCCAGACCACGAACGGCCATCCTGCCGAACGGCTGGATGGCGCGGCGGCGAAAGCCGAAGTGGTATGAAAATCCGTTGAGGGCAACCTCGTGAGGGTTCGATTCCCTCCGTCCGCACCACTCCTCTCGAATCCTTTCAGAGCACCTTGCCCGTGCTGTCGTCGATCAGGTGCATGTTGCTGAGGTCCGCCCTGAGCTTCATGGGCTTTTCTGCCGTCGCGCCGGCGTTGGGATTGACGCGGCCACAGACCTCGGTGCCCTCGATGGTGAAATAGACCAGCGTCTCCATGCCCATCGGCTCGACCACGTCGATCAGGATCTCGAAGTCGTGCTGGTTGGGCTCGATGTGCGGCCGGGTCTCGATGATGTGCTCCGGACGCAGGCCCAGCAGCAGGTTGGGCTTGCCGACATGCGGCGTATAGCGCGCCGTCCGGTCGGCTGGCACCGGGAAGGAAAGCGTATCGCTCAGCCGCAGGCGCAGCGCACCCGCCGCCTGTTCGACGCGGCAGGCGATGAAGTTCATGGCGGGTGAGCCGATGAAGCCGGCAACGAACTTGGTGGCCGGCGAATGATAGAGATCGTTGGGCGAGCCGACCTGCTCGATCAGCCCGGCGTTCATCACCACGACTCGGTCGGCGAGCGTCATCGCCTCGACCTGGTCGTGGGTGACGTAGACGGTGGTGGTGCGCACCTTCTGGTGCACCTTCTTGATCTCGGTGCGCATCTGCACGCGCAGCTTCGCATCGAGATTGGAGAGCGGCTCGTCGAACAGGAACACCTTGGGATCGCGCACGATGGCGCGGCCCATGGCGACACGCTGACGCTGGCCGCCCGAGAGCTGCTTGGGCTTGCGGTCCAGGAGCTCGGTGATGTCGAGGATCTGCGCCGCCTGCTTCACGCGCCGCTCGATCTCGTCCTTGGGCGTGCGCTTCAGCTTCAGCCCGAATGACATGTTCTCGTAGACGTTCATGTGCGGGTAGAGGGCGTAGTTCTGGAACACCATGGCGATGTCCCGGTCCTTGGGCGGCACGTCGTTGACCACGTCGCCGCCGATGGCGATGTCGCCATCCGAGATTTCCTCGAGCCCCGCGATCATGCGCAAGGTCGTGCTCTTGCCACAGCCCGAGGGCCCGACCAGCACGATGAACTCCTTGTCGACGATGTCGAGGTCGATGCCACGGACGGCCAGGACCTCGTCGTACTTCTTGACGACCTTACGCAGCGTAACTTGTGCCATTTGTCAGTACCCTCTCAGCCCTTGGTCGCGCCGGCCGTCAGACCAGCGACATAGTAGTCCATCAGAAACGTGTAAATGAGAATAGGGGGAGCTGCCGCCATGACGCATGCAGCCATGATCGTACCCCAGGCGAATACGTCGCCGCGAATCAGTTCACGCACGATGCCCACGGTCAGCACCGCTTGATCCGCGCTGTAGAGATAGGCCAGGGGATACAGAAATGCCCCCCAGCCGACTGTGAAAGCGAAGATGGTCGCGGCGATGATCCCCGGCATGGCCACGGGGATGAAGACCTTCAACAGGATCTGTAGATAGTTCGCGCCGTCGATCAGCGCCGCTTCGTCGAGCTCTTTTGGGATGGAGCTGAAATAGCCGATCATGAGCCAGGTGCAGAACGGCACTGCCAAGGTGGGAAACAGCAGAACCAGTACCCAGGTATTATTGATGAGTCCGAGAGCACCGACGATCTGAAACAAGGGGATGAAGAGCAGCGACGGCGGAACCAGGTAGGTCAGGAACACGCCGGTAGAGATCACCTGGCTTCCCTTGAATCCCATCCGCGACAAGCTGAACGCGGCAAGGATGGCGATCGTCATACTCAGGATCACGACGAGCCCCGTGACCCAGACCGAGTTCAGGAAATAGCGTTGGAACTGTGCGTTCGTCGCCAGGTAGATGAAGTTGTCCAGAGTCGGATTCTGCACCACCCACGGACTGCCTTGCTGGGCCGAGATTTCGGCCGACGACTTCAGGCTCGTCATGATCATGTAGAACGGCGGAACAAGGAAGATCACCACGAAGACGCTGAGCGCCGCATAGCTGCCGCCCAGCGCCCAGCGACGCTGTCGCTCCAGGCTGCCGACCTTGGCTTTGCGCGGGGTCGCCTCCGAAGTCGCCATCGTAGTGGTCATGTCGAGACCTCCCTGCTCCGCTTGAGTACATCGCGCAGCACGAAGAAGGCGAGCGTTGCCAGGACCGGGAACATGAACAGGCTGACCGAAGCACCACGCGGAATGTTGCCCGACTCGATTCCGACATTGAATGCATAAGTGGCGAACAGGTGGGTGCTGTCCTGCGGGCCGCCATTGGTCAGGATGCGCACGATGTCGAAGTCGGCAAACGTGACGATCAGGCTATAGAGCATCGTGATCAGGATGATGTTGCGCATCATCGGCAGAGTGATGAACCTGAGCTTCTGCCACGCCGTGGCGCCGTCGATGGCGGCGGCCTCGTAGAGTTGCTCGGGCACCGACTTGAGCGCTGCAAGGTACATGATCATGAAGAAAGGCGCGCCGAACCAGACATTGACGGCAATCACGGCGATGCGCGCGTTCCACGTCGTGCCAAGGAACGGGATCGATTCGAAGCCCAGCCAATTGAGCGTCCAGTTGAGCGCCGAATAGGACGGGTCGAACAGCCACCACCAGGTCAGTGTGGAGAGCGCCAGCGGAATCACCCACGGCACCAACAGCAGGCCGCGCCAAATGCGCTGGTTCCTGCCACGGATGTTGTGCATGAGATGCGCCACAATGAAGCCTATCACCGCCTTCATCACCACCGCGGTGATCGCGAACAGACAGGACTGGAAGATCACCAGCTGGAAGGAGGGGCGCGTCAGCAGGAAGGCAAAATTGTCGAGCCCGACGAAGTGCTCCATCTTGCGGTCGAGCATGCTGAGGAAGATCGCATAGAAGGTCGGATACAGTTTCAGGCCGACGATCAGGACGATCAGCGGAGCGCACAGCAGAAGCGCGGTCGTGGAGCGCCGCCGTGCCAGCTTCTTCAGGCTACCCGCCCGGCGCGACGCCGCCGACGCTTCCGTGCCAATACCGATTGCGATGGTGCGACCGTTGGCCAAACGAGCCTCCTCGATCAGGTGGTGCAAGTCGGCCGCCCCAGAGGACGGCCCTGCCAGTGCGGGCCCAGCCGGCAACGAGGTGCCGGCTGGGACTCAACGGTCGTCAGAGGAACCCTTCGAGCTCGCGATTGCCCCAGGTAATGACTTGGTCGATCGACTCACCCGCCTTCATCTTGGCGAACATGGTGGGAAGCGTGCCCCGGTTGTAGATCTGTACGGCGATCTCCGGAGGTGCCGGCATGTGCGCAAGATGCGGCACCGCGTTGTGCTGCTTGCGGACCGGGTAGTTGAAGAGGCTGCCCTCAGGCGGTCCGATCTTGTCCCACACTTTCGACTCCGCCATCTTCGCGAAAGGCGGCAAGTCATATCCCATGACGGACGTGCTGCGGGCGTCGACGTTGTCCGGCTGCATCAGGAACTCGATCAAGTCCTTTGCCGCACTCTTGTTCTTGGCGAATTGCCAGATCCCCCAGAAATTCATGCTATGCGGCACGAACCTGCCCTTGGGACCTGTCGGCGTGGGGAAATGCCATGTGTCCGCGGCGACGGCTGGCGCGTCGCGGACCGCAACAGCCCAGGCCGAAGGCGGGTTATAGATGAGCGACGCGTTACCGGCGATCAGCGCACGGTTGTTCGATGCATCGTCCCAGCTCTGCGCATCAGCCGGCAGGAACTTCACCAGCTTTTGGCAATATTCCAGCGCCTGCCGCACCGCAGCCGACTTGATCTGGATGTTCCCCTTGGCGTCCACCAGCTCGGCGCCGAAGGAAGCGAAGAGCGAGCCCGCCGTATCGACGTTGTCGGCCGTCGTCCCGAGGCCGATGCCGAACGGCTTGCCTGCCTTGGCGCAGGCCTCGGCCGCCTTGAGCATAGCCTCGTTGTCCCATGCCTTCGCCTCGGCAGTCTCCACGCCAGCCTCGGCCGGATACATCTTCACGACATCGATCCCGGCGTACTCCTTCATCATGCTGATGCGTGCCGCCGGCCCTTTGTTCTGCGTGCCCCAGCTGGACGGCACCGCCACCCACTTGCCCTTGTTCTTGCCGAGATAGTGGGCAACTTCGTTGGCTTCACCGCCGCTGGCGACGAGCCGACCGACGACGTCGTCGACAACCTCGAGCTTGTCGGCGTGTTCACGGACGTTCCAGTTTCCGATGGTGATGATATCGTGGCCACTGCGGGCCTGCGCCTCGGCGTTGATGGTCAGCAGGTTCTGCCGGCCCTGTGAGGTGATGAAATCCGCCTTCACCTCGACCTTGTTCTTGTTGGACCAGGCGGTAACCTGCTTCTTTATCTCGTCGTTGCCGGCGGGTACCCAGTGGTCCCAGAAAAAGACCGAAACCTGCCCGGCGGCGTAGGCGCCGCGAACGAATGGGGCAGCGACCAGTGCCGTCGACGCCGCGGCAGTGGCCGAGACAAAGCGACGACGCCCTACCTTCTTGACTACCATGCATTCCTCCCAATACTTGTTGACTCTGATGAATAGAGTCTTGACGGAATGCTAGGCATATGCCGCAGGACAAGCAATGCATTTTCGGCGGACCCGACCGATTCTGCCCACCATGCGCCCGGTGAGAACCAGCCGCCGCGTCATCTTCCAGTCCACTTGAGAAGTATTCGCGGTGTCCGATTTTCACGTCGACGGCCCGGAGAACGCGGCAATACAGACGACACAATCGGCAGCGTTTGCAACACGGCAGCGATACGCGACATGATTAAACGGATACCTGCCGGAGAGTGCCGACCAACAGGGGTGCCATGAGGCCGACGTCGATCGTGAGGAAGCCTACCGCCGTTTTTCGCCAGACCGGTTCTCTCGAGGTCGGGCAAGGCAAGATCACCGGAATCATCGCCCTGACACTGGGCGGGCTTGCCGTCCTGTCGGTGCTCGCCTTCCATTTTCCCGAATACTTGACCACGCCGGATCTGCGCAAGAAGTACGACGTGAACGTTCTTCGCGAAGTCCTGCTCGTAGGGATGGTGATCGGCGGCGGTCTCGCCCTTGCCAACCTTGTCCGGTTGCGCAATCGCTGGCTGAACGGCACCGCCCTCCTCCTGATCGGCATTGCCGTGGCCGCGGGTGGCCATCGCGTTCCAGTCGGCGACTTTCCAGACAACACGCCCTACATCGGACTCGATTGGTTCGTGCTCGACCTGCTGGGCTCCAGCTTGGTGTTCATCCTGATCGAGAAGCTGTTTCCGCTGCATCGCGGACAGCCCGTCTTCCGGCCGGACTGGCAAGTCGACTTCACGCATTTCGTGATCAACCACCTTCTCGTCGGACTGGCGCTGGTGATCGTCAACTTCGCCATCCACCGTCTGTTCGGCTGGCTGGTCTACGCGCCGCTTCAGAAGTGGGTCGGTGGACTGCCGTTCTTTGCCGAGTTGTTCTTCGCGCTGCTGGTCGCCGATCTGGTCCAATACTGGACGCACCGGGCGTATCACGAGATTCCATTCCTCTGGCGCTTCCACGCGGTCCATCACAGCGCCAAGCACATGGACTGGATGGCCGGCTCCCGGCTGCATCTGTTCGAGCTCCTGACGACGCGCGTGTCGATCCTGGGCGTTCTATACGTGCTCGGTTTCACCGAAGCGGTCATGAACGTCTACATCGTCATCGTCGGCTTCCAGGCGGTGTTCAACCACGCGAACGTCGCCCTGCCGACCGTCTTTGCCCGCGCGCCGCTGAAGTGGCTGATCGTGACGCCCGACTTCCATCATTGGCATCACAGCTCGGAGCGGGAAGCCATCGACCGCAACTACGCCGCCCATTTCGCCTTCATCGACTACCTGTTCGGCACGGCCGTGAAGTCGGACCGGCGTTTCCCGGGAACGTACGGCGTGTTGGGCGACTACATGCCGAATGGCTACGTTCGGCAGCAGCTCTTCCCCTTTACCTGGCGGCATTGATTTCCCGCCGGGAGCAGACCCCGGACGCGATCAATTCCATCCCCTATCGGCTTATCTCGCCTGAACGCGGAAGGTTCAGATGATACCGGGTGTGCTTCAGCTGCCCTGTCTTCGTGAGTGCCCCTCTTGAAACGAGGTCCTGCAGGTCGCGCGTCGCCGTCGCACGCGATGTTCGCGTGATGGCGATGTAGTTCTCGGCGCTCAGGCCGCCTTTGAAGCCGTCAATTCCTTCCCTGAACATTCTCGCGACGGCCTTGTCCTGACGGTCGTTCATCTGGCCACGCACCCGCTCATAGAACTTTGCCTTGGCGAGGTAGAATTCCAACCGCTTGAGGGACGTTGCCTGCGCGTCAAGGATGACCTGGCCAAAGTACGTCAACCAATCGGTGATATCGTTGGCCTTGTTGTTCCGCTCCAGCGCCGCGTAGTAGTCTTTGCGCCTGCGTTCAATCGTCTGCGCCAATGCGATAAGGCTTGGTTGACCAAGATTTTGCGCCAGAGCCTTTTCCGAAATCGCCCGTCCGATGCGGCCATTGCCGTCTTCAAAGGGATGGATGCTCTCGAAATAGAGATGCGCGATCCCCGCCCGGGCAATCGACGACAGCGCCTTCTTCCCGCGTTGGGCGGATTCATTGAACCAGGCATTGAAAGCCTTCATCTCCTTCGACACCTGATTCGAAGGTGGCGCCTCGAAATGAATCCTCCGTCGGTGCAGCGGTCCGGAAACGACCTGCATGGGATCGCCGCGCTTTCGGTAGCCGCCGATCACCGAGACGTCACGGCTTCCCTTCAAGAGCATCCTGTGCCAACGAAACAACATCCGGTCGGACAGCGGCGACGCGAAGGTGCGATAGAGATCCACCATCATCTCGGCGATGCCACGCTCCGCCGGGGAAATGCGTGGCCTGTCCGGTCCCAGGCCAAACTGATGAAGGAGCGAGGACTGAACGCTGTCACGATTGAGAAGTTCACCCTCGATCTCGGACGTCTTGACCGCCTCATCGCTGATCAGTTCGATCTTGAGTCGATCCTGATCGGCCGCGCTGACATGCTTGCAAGCCCCGATGAACTCGCCGGAACGCAGCAGAAATTGCCGCTCAAACGGCTCCAAGGCTACCGAATCGTAACAGAACTCGGGCCAGTCGGACTGCTCCCAGTTCCACTTCATGAGTTATAAGTGCCCTTTCTATAGCTCAGTATGGTTCAAATCATGAGTTATAGCAATGAATGTCATAACTCAGTTCTCAGCTCTTTCTGTCAGTGGCGAGTGCCATCTCCACACTCGTCTTGACCAGTGAAACGGCGGTGGTGCCAGCCCCTTTGCATCCCGACCGTTTTTGCGCATTCTCGGCGGCATAACCCCGGGAAGGACCAGCGCATGAAGTTCGGCATCTTCTATGAGTTGCAGCTGCCGCGTCCCTGGAAGGAGGGCGACGAGCACCGGCTCTACCAGAATGCGCTCTCCCAGCTCGAGCTCGCCGACAAGCTGGGCTACGACTACGCCTGGGAGGTCGAGCACCACTTCCTGGAAGAATATTCCCACTCGCCTTCGCCCGCCTCGTTCCTTGCGGCGGCCAGCCAGCGCACCAAGCAGATCCGGTTGGGACACGGCATTCTGCAGCTCACCACCAACCACCCCGCCCACATTGCCGAGCGCGTCGCCTGCCTCGACCTGCTGTCGAGTGGCCGCGCCGAGTTCGGCATGGGCGAGAGCGCCTCGATCACCGAGCTGGAGCCGTTCGACGTCATCATGGAGAACAAGCGCGAGGTCTTCGAGGAGGCCGTGCGCGCCATCATCCCGATGTTCAAGGACGGGCCCAGCGAGCACCAGGGCAAGTACTTCAACTTCCCGCTGCGCATGGTCGTCCCGAAGCCGATGCAGAAGCCGCATCCGCCGCTCTGGGTCGCCTGCTCGCAGCTCGAGACCCTGGCCAAGTGCGGCGAATGGGGCATGGGCGCGCTCGGCTTCCAGTTCGTCTCGGCCGACGCCGCGCACGCCTGGGTGCACGCCTACTACAACGCCTTCGTGAAGCGGCAGAAGCTTTTGGCCGACTACAAGACCAATCCCAACATCGCCTTGGTCTCGTTCTTCATGTGCGCCAAGACCGATGAGGAGGCGCGCGCCCGCGCCGACGGCGACACCTTCTTCCAGTTTTCACTGCGCTTCTACGGCGCATCGAGCGACCGCCGCCGGCCGCCGGCCGGCACGGTCAACATGTGGGAGGAGTACCAGAAGTGGAAGGCGGCCAATCCCGAGGCCCATGCCGCGGCCCTGCGCGGCGGCCTGATCGGCTCGCCCGACACGATCCGCCGCAAGCTGCGCAAGTTCCAGGAATCCAACATCGACCAGGTCGTGCTGCTGAACCAGGCCGGCAAGAACACGCATGAGCACATCTGCGAATCGCTGGAGCTGTTCGCCAAGGAAGTGATGCCCGAGTTCCAGGAGGCGCATCCCAAGCTGCTCAAATGGAAGGAGCAGGTGCTGAACCGCGACATCCAGCTCGACGAGATCGACACCACGGCCTTCACCGACCGCTACGGCGGCACCATGAAGGCGATCGCGCCAGCCAAGGCCCAAGCGGCGGAATAGGGCCGCGGAGTAGCCTCCGCCGGACATGGCCCGGGTCCATATTCTAGGCGCCTCCGGCTCGGGCACGACGACGCTGGGGGCAGCCCTCGCCGACCATCTTCGGCATCCGCATATCGACGCCGACACGCTCTTCTGGCTGCCAACGGACCCGCCGTTCACGACGAAGCGGCCAAAGGACGAACGGCAGGCGATGCTGCATCGGCTGCTCCCTGCATCGGGGCAATGGGTATTCTCGGGATCGGCGCCGGAATGGGCCACGGCACTCGAGCCGTTCTACGATCTCGTCGTCTTCCTGCGGCTGGACCGGGCAGTCCGCATGGAGCGCCTACGGCGGCGCCAGGTGGTGCAGTACCGCGGGCGTATCGAAGCGGGCGGCGACATGGCGGCGGCTAATGTCGAATTCATGAAATGGGCTGAGGCCTACGATGTCGCGGGGCCGGAGCTGCGTAGCCTGTTCGTTCACGAGACTTGGTTGGCGACGCTGAAGGTTCCCGTGCTCCGACTTGATTCTGCCGCTCCTCTGAAAGAACTCGTCTTTGCTGTTCTCTCAAGGCTCGATCACAGGCAATAATCCGCCGCGGTTTCAACCTTGTAGAGTGGTGGCTTACCCATGACCGACGAGACGAACCAACCGCCTGCCCTCGCCGTCATCGATTCCCTTGGCGTCGACGTCCTCACCGACAATGTCAGCGACACCTATGTCAGCAAGACGACCTTCGCGGTGTCGGAGTTCGCAAACGTCGTGCTTGCCGGTGCGACGGAAATCTCCGGCGAGACACTTCTTGCCGCCAACCTGGGCTACGGCCTGCGGCTGCGCTCGAAGCTCGGCGGCCGCCAGCACACGATGCTGTTCGACACCGGCACCGAGGGCGCCGTCTTCATCCGCAACTGCCGCAACCTCGGGCTCGACCTCGGCACGGTCGAGGAGATTGCGATCACGCATGGCCATTGGGACCACATGGGCGCCCTGCCGGCCGCGATCGACGCCATCGTCAAGCGGCGCGGCCGCAACGCGGTCACGGTGCACGTCAATCCCGGCATGTTCAACGAACGCGGCGTGCTGCTGAAGAGCGGCACCATCTTCCCCGCCGCCCGGGTGCCGACGCCGGCCCAGATGGAGGAGCGCGGCGCCAAGGTCGTCAACGACGGCAAGGCCCGCCTGCTGCTCGACGGCCACTTCTACTACAGCGGCGAGATCCCGCGCGTCAGCTCCTTCGAGACCGGCCGTGAGGACCATCTCTGCCGCAAGGACAACTCCGAGGACTGGCGGCCCGATCCCTACCTGATGGACGAACGCATGCTGATCGCCAACGTGCGCGACCTCGGGCTGATCGTGTTCAGCGCCTGCAGCCACGCCGGCATCGTCAACGTCTGCACCGAGACGCGGCGGCTGTTTCCCGGCATCCCGATCCACGCCGTCATGGGCGGCCTGCACCTGGGCGGCGTCATGGAGCATCTGATCCCGCAGACGGTGGAGGCGCTGAAGCCGTTCGACATCCGCAATCTCATCACCGGCCACTGCACCGGCTGGCGGGCCCTGCATGCGCTGGCCGACGCCTATGGTGAGCGGGTCAGCCAGTCGGCCGTCGGCACCAGCTACACGTTCGACGCCGCGGCACCGCCGGCCGGCGCATGACGTCGCCCGCGACGTTCACCGTACCGCGCCGTGCCAGAAAACTGCCGGTGACCCTGGTCACCGGCTTTTTGGGCAGCGGCAAGACCACGCTGGTCAACCACATCCTGTCGAACCGCGACGGCGTGAAGGCCGCGGTGCTGGTGAACGAGCTGGGCGAGATCGGCATCGACAACGACCTGATCGTCGCAGCCGAAAGCGGCATGATCGAGCTCAGCAACGGCTGCATCTGCTGCTCGACCAACAACGACCTTCTGGACAGCATTGTACGCGTGCTGAGCCGGCCCGACCCGGTCGACCACATCCTGGTCGAGACCACGGGCGTCGCCGATCCGCTGCCCGTCGCGCAGACGTTCCAGCGGCCGGAGTTCCGCGACGCCTTGCGGCTCGACGCCATCGTCGCCGTTGCGGACGCCGAGCAGTTCAGCCTCGATCTGTTCGACAGCCCCGCCGTGCGCAGCCAGCTCCGCCACGCCGACGCCATCCTGGTCAACAAATGTGACCGTGTGGGCGAGGAGCGTCTTGGCAGTGTCGAGGGGAAGATCCGCGCAGTGAACGCCGAGGCGCGATTGCTGCGCACCACGCGCAGCGCCGCACCGTTGCCGCTGATCCTCGATGTCGACCTGCATCGGCCGGCGTCTCACGACCACGGCCATCATCACGCCCACCTCGATGAGGACGGCTTCGTCTCACTGTCCTTCGAAAGCGACCGTCCCTTCTCGGTCGCCCGCTTCCAGGCATTTCTCGACGACCGGCCGCCCGGCCTGTTCCGCGGCAAGGGCTTCCTGTGGCTGGCCGAGACCGGCAAGCGCTATGTCTTCCACCTCGTCGGCAGCCGTTTCTCGCTGGACGAAGACCCGTCGGCAGCCGGCGCCAACCGCCTGGTCCTGATCGGACGGCAGCTCGACACCGAGGAACTCCGGCAAGGTCTTTTGCGGTGCCGCGTCGACGCAAACGGGATCGCGTTCGCGCGACCCCGCAGCTAGTGTCTGCAAGCCATTGATGCGCAAACGACGCGTCGCGAGCCGCGGCTCGATCGCAGGCCGGGGCGAATTCCCGCTATTTTCCGCAAGACCCGCATGGCCCGACAAGCCATTGAATCTTCGGCCTTTTTGAATTTGCGCAATTTCCGCAGGCGGTTTTCACCCTGTGGCAAGGCCGGCGGCTTCGGGTGGCTTCGCTCGGGACGACAGATGGCTGGACCCGGCAGGGCTGCTGCCGGGCGCCATGATATCGGATGGACGATGCATAGAGCAGAGCCGCCGGGAGGCGGGCGCAGGAGCAGTATAACTTAGGTGCTTTAATGAATCAACTGCGGTTCTAATTATTGCGCCCCATAAGGGGCGTCGCGACGCAATTTCTCCAGGGTCGAAGGCCGGTGCCAGCAGTGCTGGCAATCTCACCGGACCGGCGCGCGGCCTCCGCTGCGCGCTTCGACGAAGTCCTTGTTGCGTTCACGCAGTGCCGCATCGGCCGCACCGTACAGGAACGGGAGGTAGGCGTAGCGAACGCCTTTCGTCACCGCTGTCGCCTCATGCAACAGCGTGCACGAGAACACGACCGCCCCGCCGGCCGGTGCGCGATAGAGGCGGTCGCCGAATTCCGGGAAACGGAGATCGCCTCCCTCATAGTCCGCATTCAGATTGATGGTCACCGCAAACCGGCGATGGGCGGTACCCGCGGTGGTGTTGTCGCGATGCGGCCGGAAGTAGCCGCCGACGCCGGCGTCGTAGCAGGCCACGATATGGCGCTCGATGCGGGTCGCCTCGAATTGGAAGGCGCGTCTGATCTCAGGTGCGAGGCGGTCGTGCACGCGATGCATCGCCGTATCACGCAGGATCGGGTCGTCGATCGGGCAGTCCTGTCGGCGCTTGAAGCTATGGTCGATCGAACCCACGGTGACGCCATCCCGCTGCGTCATGAAGCCGGAGTCATGCCCGCCGCGCAGCCTGTAGTAGTCGATCAGCCGCCTGCAGAGTGCGGGCTCGAATATCCGTTCCATGATCAGGACGGGGGCGTGATTGATGCTGCCCTGGGCGGCCTGGTAGCTCTCGAGGTTCCGCAGGCCTGCGACGATCGGAGCGAGGTATGGCTTGCGCTCGACGAAGTCGAGCATCTGCAGCAGGCGGTAGTTGCGGTCCAGCACGAAGATCCGGGGCGCTACCGGACCGTCCGTCTTGGCGAGCAGCCCAAAGCTTCGCGCGGCGGACCTGTCATAGTCCATCAGGTAACGGATGCCGGGCATCTCCTCGGCGATGGCAAACGCGTCGACGTGATCCGGGCTCGAAACGATGTAGAACAACGAAGCCAGCACGTCGTCGAACGCGGACCGGACGCTCCTCAGCTCGGTCATGAACGCCTCGAGCGCCGGCGAGGCCGGCGCCCCCGGGAAGACAAGGATCAGGTTGCGCCCCGTGCACGTCTCGAGCCGAAACTCGGCGTTGTCGGGACTGGGCAAGGTGAGCGGCGGCAGGCGTTCGAACTGTTTCGGCGTTCGGGACATGGCCGGTTTGGCTCGAATCAATGCGATGTGCCGGTGATCGCGCGGCGGGCCTTGTCGAGGCTCTCGCCCTGGATCGTGCCGGCAAGATCGCGCAGGCGCTCCCGGTCGGCGACGTTATTGACCGGGATCGAGAACTCGCAGTGGGTGACGACGCCGCCGTAGCGGTCGGAGAGTTTGCGCGCGATCTGGTCGTAGGTGCCGATTGTCACGTAGGTATGGAGGATGTCGTCGGTGATGTACTTCGGCATCTCCTCCCAGCGCTGGGCGCGCGACAGGAGCTTCAGCTCGTCGGCCAGGTCGCCGAGGCCGTGATGGACGAAGGCCGCGCGATACTGCGGCGTCGAGCCATAGAACGAGATGCGGGCGCGCACGTCGACGATCTTCTTCGCGAGCTCCTCCTCGGTGGCAGCGGTGGCGACCAGCGGCTTCATGCAGACCTGGAACTGGTCGAGCGAGCGGCTCGCCTTGGCCGCACCGGCCCGCACCGCCGGCAGCATGACCTCGGCGATGTACGAAGGCGTACACACCGGATGAGGGCGCAGGCCGTCGGCGACCTCGCCGACGATCTGGCTCATTACCGGATTGACCGCGGCGAGTTGGATCGGGATGTCCGGATGCTCGATGGGGCCGGGATTGAACAGCGGCACCATGAGGTTGATGTTGTAGTGCGGTCCCCTCACATCGAGCTTGGCGCCGTTCTGCCAGCAATCCCACACGGCACGCACAGCCTGGACGTACTCGCGGATCCACGGGCCGGCGGGTGATGCGGGCATCCCGAAACGACGCTCGATATGCGCCTTGACCTGTGTGCCGAGCCCCAGCGTGAAGCGCCCACCCGACAATTTCTGCAAGGTCCAGGCGCTCATGGCCGTGACAGTCGGGCTGCGGGGGAAGGCGATGGCGACCGACGTGGCGAGCTTCAACTTCTCGGTCGCCTGGGCGGCGAGCGCCATGATGACGAAGGGATCGTCCTTGGTCTCCTCGACCACCATGCCGTCGTAGCCGATCTCCTCGAGCAGCTTCGCATTGCGGCCGACGCTCGCAAGGTCGAGCGATATTTCAGGCGCCCGCAAGCCGGGATCGACCTTGCCGAGCGGCAGGAGAGTTTCGAGCAGCATTATGTTAGGGAGGATATGAGTGGCAGGCTCCCCTGTCATCCTGAGCGCAGCGAGGATCTCATGCCGGTTGCAAGCGGCGATGAGGTCCTTCGTTGTGCTCAGGACGACAGAAGGAGGACGCGTATGAAGGATCTCGCAGGGCGGATCGCCGTCATCACAGGCGGCGGCACGGGCATGGGGCGCGAGCTCGCCCGCCAGCTCGTGGCCGAGGGCTGCAGCATCGCCATGTGCGACGTGTCGGCGGCGGCGATGGCCGAGACCAAGCGCCTGTGCGAGGCCGAGCGCCTGCCGCAGGGGCTGCGCATCACCACGCACCTCGCCGATGTCTCCAACGAGGACGACGTCAAGCGCTTTGCCGCCGAGGTGGCGCGCGACCATGACACCGACAAGATCCATCTGCTGTTCAACAATGCCGGCATCGGCGGCGGCGGCAGCATGATCGTGCACGAGCGCTCGGAATGGGAGCGCACCTTCAACATCTGCTGGTTCGGCGTCTATTACTGCACTCGCGCCTTCCTGCCGATGATGCTGAAGGCCGACCGCGGCCACATCGTCAACACCTCGAGCGTCAACGGCTTCTGGGCGTCGATCGGCCCGATGGTGCCGCACACCGCCTACAGCGCCGCCAAGTTCGCGGTGAAGGGTTTCAGCGAGGCGCTGCAGACCGACCTCAACATGAACGCGCCGCACATCAAGTGCTCCGTGGTGATGCCGGGCCATATCGGCACCTCGATCGTCACCAACTCGCGCAAGATCCAGGCCGGCCACGAGTCGCCCGACTTCACCCCCAAGGAACTGGCCCAGATGCGCGCCCGTGTGGCGTCGATGGGCGTCGATGTCTCCAAGCTCACCGACCAGGACATCGGCAAGCTGGCCCACGAGCGCGCCCGCCGCTTCCTCGAGGATGCGCCGACGACAGCCGCCGAGGCCGCCACGATCATCCTTGACGGCGTCAAGGCCGAGCGCTGGCGCATCCTGGTCGGCAAGGACGCGGAGAAGATCGACCGCATGGTGCGCGACGCGCCGGAGCGGGCCTACGACACCGATTTCTTCCAGACGCTGGCCAAGGAAGTCGGCTGGAAACTCGGCGCCAACTAAGGCGGTCGACGCAACCCTGCCCCTCGCCGCTCGTTTCCCTGTATCGGGAAAGGAGCGGCGTCATGACGAGTTTTTTACGCCGACGTGGTCTGCTGAATGTCGGAATGGCGGGAGGGCTTGTTCTCGCCACACCCGTTGCCGTCAGCGGGGTATATGCCCGTGACGCCAAGAAACCGGGCGCCGACGAAGCCGCCGCACCGCCGGAACAGCTGATGCGCGGTCACGCCATCCTCGCGCGGGTGCTGCTGATTTATGAGAGCGGCCTGCGCCGCGCCGGCCAGGGCGAGGACATTGACCCCGCCGTGTTCGCGCGGGCAGCCGAGATCACCAAAGGCTTCATCCACGGCCACCAGGAGAAGGTCGAGGAGGAGCTGGTGTTCGCCCAGTTCAAGAAGGCCGGCCGCATGGTCGAGCTGGTGGGCGTGCTCGCCGGCCAGCATGCTGCGGGCGCCAAGCTCACCGACAAGATCCTCGCTGCGGCGCCGCAGACCCGCACCAAGGAGCCGCGTGAAGCGATGGGCCGCGACGTCCAGGCGCTGATCGCCATGTATCGTCCCCACATGGCACGCGAAGCGACCGACGTCTTCCCGACGCTGCGCCATCTCGTGACCGCCGAGGAGTACGCCGAGATCGCCGACGAGATGATGAAGCGCGAGCGCCAGGCCGTGGGCGCCGACGGCTTCGAGAAGGTCGCCAAGCAGGTGGCCGAGGTCGAGCAGGTGATCGGGATTGAGGACATCGGCGTGTTCACGCCCAAGAGCTGACGGCCGTGGACGAGGATCTCGAGCGGTTGAGCCGCGAGGAGCTGATTTTCGAAGTGAAGCGCCTGCGCGCAGGCATCCGCGAACATCGCGACAGCTCCGGCCACGATCTCTGCTGGCACCATCCGCAGCTCTGGGGCCTGCTGCCCGAGCCGATCAAGCCCGAGATCGCCGTGCCACCGTGGCCGAAGTTTTTGCGCGGCTGCGTGAAGTACCGGGAGTCTCTCGATCGCCAGAGGCCGGACGCACCGGTCTACGATCAGGAATTCTCAGACTCTTCTGGACCGCGAGCCTCCAGCTCGCTCAAGAATCATGAGCGAGCCGGAGGCTCGCGGTCCGGAAGACCATGACGCCTCGCTGGCACTAACCTCTGTAGTGACAGGACACCCAGTGCCCCGGCTTGCTCTCGCGCAGCTCGGGGACGCGCTGGGCGCAGTCGGGCTTGGCGATGGGGCAGCGGGTGTGGAAGTGGCAGCCGGATGGCGGCCGGATCGGGTTCGGCACGTCGCCCTGCAGCATGATGCGCTTGCGCTTCACCGTCGGGTCGGGGATCGGCACGGCCGACAGCAGCGCCTCGGTGTAGGGGTGCAGCGGGTTGTCGTAGAGCTCGCGCGAGGGTGCGATCTCGACGACGCGGCCGAGATACATCACCGCCACGCGCGTCGAGATGTGCTCGACCACGCTCAAGTCATGGGCGATGAACAGGTAGGTGAGGCCGAACTGCTCCTGCAGGTCCTCCAGCAGGTTGATCACCTGCGCCTGGATCGACACGTCGAGCGCCGACACCGGCTCGTCGCAGACGATCAGCTTGGGCTCGACAGCGAGCGCGCGGGCGATGCCGATGCGCTGGCGCTGGCCGCCCGAGAACTCGTGCGGGAAGCGGTGCATGTGGTCGGGCTGCAGGCCTACCGTCTCGAGAAGCTGCACGACGCGGTCTTCCATCGCCTTCTGCGTCGGCGCGAGCTTATGGATGGTGAGCGCCTCGCCGATGATCGCCCCCACCTTCAGCCGCGGGTTCAGCGACGCATAGGGATCCTGGAAGATGATCTGCATGTCGCGGCGCAGCGCCTGCAGCGCGCCGTGATCCATCTTGGTGACATCGTTGCCCTGGAACCAGACCTCGCCCGAGCTGGGCTCGATCAGGCGCAGGATGCAGCGGCCGGTCGTCGACTTGCCGCAGCCCGATTCGCCTACCAGCCCCAGGGTCTCGCCTTTGCCGATCTCGAAGCTGACGCCGTCGACGGCATGAACCTGGTCGACGGTGCGCGATAGGATGCCGCCCTTGATCGCGAAGCGCTTGCGCAGGTCGCGGACCTTGAGGAGTTCCTCGGCGGGAGCGCCAGGGACGATGGGAGCGACGATGGGAGGGGCGTTCATAGCACGCACGCCACGCGATGGCCGGGCGCCACTTCCTTGAGCGGCGGGATGCCCTGGGTACAGATGTCCATGGCATACTTGCAGCGCGCCGCGAAGCGGCAGCCAGCCGGCGGGTTGAGCAGGCTCGGCACGGTGCCCTGGATCGATTCCAGCCGCGCCTGGCGGCTCACCGCACGATCGATTCGCGGGATCGAGCGGATCAGGCCCTGGGTGTAAGGATGCCGCGGATCGCTGAACAATGCCTCGACCGGTGCCTCTTCGACGACCTTGCCGGCATACATCACCGTCACCCGCTGGCAGGTCTCGGCGACCACGCCCATGGCATGGGTGATCAGCATGATCGCCATGCCGAACTTCTCCTTCATCTCCTGCATCAGCTCCAGGATCTGCGCCTGGATGGTGACGTCGAGCGCGGTCGTCGGCTCGTCGGCGATCAGGAGCTTGGGCTGGCAGGAGAGCGCCATGGCGATCATGACGCGCTGGCGCATGCCGCCGGAGAACTGGTGCGGATAATCGTGCACGCGCTTCTGCGGGTTGGGGATGTTGACCAGCCTCAGCATCTCGGCGGCGCCGGCCATCGCCTGCCTGGGCGACAGCTTCTGGTGCAGCGCGATCACCTCGGCGATCTGGTCGCCCACGGTGTAGACCGGGTTCAGCGAGGTCATCGGCTCCTGGAAGATGATGGCGATCTCGCGGGCGCGGATCCGGTTCATCTCGGCCTGCTCGAGCGGGATCAGGTCCCTGCCCTGCCACAGGATCTGGCCCGCCTCGAAGCGGCCCGGCGGCATGTCTATGAGCTTGAGGACCGAGCGCGCCGTGACGGTCTTGCCGCAGCCCGATTCGCCCACCACGCCCACGGTCTCGCCGCGGTCGATGTGCAGGTCGACGCCGTCGACGGCGCGAACCATCCCATCCTCGGTCTTGAACCAGGTTTTCAGACCACGGATGTCCAACAAGGTGTCTGGCACGAAAGTGTCTGGCACGCTGGCGCTTGCTCCTAGAGGACGCGGCGCGGATCGAAGGCGTCGCGCAGCCCGTCGCCGATGAAGTTGATGGCGAGTACGGTGAGGAAGATGGCGGCGCCCGGGAACAAGGCCCAGTGGGCGGCGATATCGAGATAGTCCTTGGCATCGCGCAGCATCGAGCCCCAGGTCGGGACGTCGGACGGGAAGCCGAGGCCGAGGAACGACAGGGTCGATTCGAAGATGATGGCGGCGGCCACGTCGATCGTGCCGACCACGATCACCGGCCCCAGCGCATTGGGCAGGATGTGCTGCACAACCTGGCGGACCTTGGAAGCGCCGAGCGCACGGGCCGCCTCGACAAACTCCTTTTCACGCAAGCTGAGGAACTGCGCGCGCACCAGGCGCGCCACCGGCATCCAGCGCAGGGCGCCGATCACCACCACGATGAGGATGAAGGCCCCGCCCTCGACGCCCATCACCTTCTTCATGCTGTCGCGGAACAGGTACATCACCAGCAGCAGCACCGGCAGCGTCGGCAGCGCCAGGAAGAGATCGGTGAGCCACATCAGGAAGGCGTCGACCCAGCCGCTCGACATGCCGGCGACCGAGCCAACCAGCACGCCGACGGTCAGCGCCACCAGCATCGCGGCGAAGCCCACCGCAAGCGAGATGCGGCCGCCGTACATCATGCGGGCCAGCAGGTCCTGGCCGAGATCGTCGGTACCCAGCGGATGGGCGAGCGAGGGGCCCTGCAGCTTGGCGGCGAAGTCGATGTCGTTGATCGCCACCGGCCAGAGGTAGGGCCCGACCAGCACGGCCAGCACCAGGATCAGGAGCACAACGGCCCCCGTCACCGCCAGCACATGGCGGCGGAAACGGCGCCAGGTTTCGAGCGCCGGCGAGATCGAGCGCGCCTTGCGCGCCTGCGCGGCGGCGACCGCTGGTGCCTGGACAGGCGCTTCAGCGGAAAGAGATGCGGGGGTCGAGCCAGCCATAGAGGATGTCTGCGATGAGGTTGAAGAGGACGACGAGACAGGCGAACACGAAGGTGACGCCCATCACGACGGGAGTGTCGTTGGCAAGGATCGCCGCGATCAGCAGCGAGCCGATGCCCGGTACGCGGAAAATCTGCTCCGTGACGATGGCACCACCGAACACGGCCGGCAGCTGCAACGCGATCAGCGTAACCACCGGGATCAGGGCGTTGCGCACCACGTGCCTGACGATGACCTTGCGCTCGCCGATGCCCTTGGAGCGCGCCGTCGTCACGTAGTCGAGGCGGATCACGTCGAGCACGGATGAGCGCATGAAGCGCACAAGCGTTCCGGCCTGGGCAAGACCCAGCACAACGACCGGCATGATCGACTGTTTGATGTGCTCCGCGTAGAAGGCCCAGCCCGTGGCGTTAATGTCGGCACGGTAGACGAACGGCAGCCAGTCGAGCTGGATCGAAAACACCAGGATCAGCACAAGCCCGGTGAAGAAGGTCGGCAGCGAAAAGCCGATCATGGCGAAGGTGCTGGCGATCTGATCGAAGATCGAATAGGGGCGGACGGCGGCCAGCACGCCGACCGGAATGGCGACCGAGATGGCGAGGATCTGCGAGGCGCCGACCACGATCAAGGTCACCGGCAGGCGTTGCAGGATCAGCTTGTCGACGTCAATGCGGCTCTGGAAGGAGAAGCCCCAGTCGCCCTGCATCATGGCGGCGAACCAGTGCAGGTAGCGCTGCCATACCGGATCATCGAGGCCGAACTTGGCGCGCAGCGCCATGCGGACCTCGGGCGGAATGGCGGGATTGGTCGCCAGTTCCTCGAAGGGATCGCCCGGCGCCATGGCGAGGATGCCGAACAGGATGACGCTGATCCCGAGCAGGCTGGGGATGGCGATCAGCAGGCGGCGGATGATGTACTGGCGGTTCACGAGATGTCTCTCGGGACAATATGCAATTCCGGGGCCGAAGCCCCGGAACCGCAACGTTCAGCGATCACGCGTCTTTATACCAGTCGGACAGGTCCCACGTATTGTTGTCCCAGCCGCTGATCGAGGCATTCAGCTTCGTCCCGGTGGCGGCGACGCCGGGGCGCATGACAACGGGGATGACCACGTAGTTGTTGATCACCATGTTGTTGGCCTCGATGAACATCGCGGCGCGCTTGACCGGGTCGACCTCCGATTGGGCGGCCTTGTAGTTGTCGTCGTATTCCTTGTTCTGCCAGCGCGTGATGTTGCGGCCCTGCCACTTGTTCTCCTTGGTGGCGGCTTCATACGAGGCGAACTGGACCATGAACACTTCCGGGTCCGGCTGCGACATGGTCGTCGTGTACATCTGAATGTCGCAGTAGAACTTGGTGTAGGTGTCCGGGTTGGCGACATCGGACGAGAAGAACACCGACGCCGTCACCGACTTCAGCTCGATGTCGATGCCGGCCTTCTGCGCGGCCTGCTTGATGATCGCCTGCGTCTTCTGGCGCGGCTGGTTGATCGAGGTCTGGTAGACGAACTTCAGCTTCTTGCCGTCCTTCTCGCGGATGCCGTCGCCGCCCTTCTTCCAGCCGGCCTTTTCAAGGACCTCGTTGGCCTTGTCGACGCTGAACTCGTACTTGGTCGTCTTGGAGACGAAGCGCGCCGGGTTGTTGACGAAGTTCGCCGTGGCGGGGCCGGTACGGCCGTAGATGTGCTTCTCGATCGAATCCTTGTCGACCAACAGCGAGATGGCCTGGCGCACCGCCGGGTCGGAAAGCGTCGGATGCTTGGTCTTGAGGCTGGCGCGCTCGCCGTCGACCTCGGTCCAGGGATCGGTGAAGTTGAGCTGGATGTGCTCGATGTTGCCGCCCGGCGAGATCTCGACCTTGCCCTTGCCGCCCTTCTCGAGGCGCGCCAGGATTTCGTCCTCGACCTGCAGGTTCCAGGCGAAGTCGTACTCGCCCGACTGCAGCACCGCCCGCGCCGCGGAGACCGCATCGCCGCCGCCCTTCATCTCGATGGCGTCGAAGTAGGGCTTGTTGTTCTCGTAGTAGTTCGGGTTGATCACGCCGGACACCATGTCGCCCGGCTTGAAGTCCTTGAACATGTAGGGCCCGGTGCCGACCGGCTTCAGGTTGGTCGGCGCTTCGCGCGACTTAGCGCCGATGTAATCGGCGAACAGATGCTTGGGAATGATCATGCCGCGCGTGCCGACGAAGGCGTCGGCCCAGAACGGCGTCGCCTTGGCGAACTTCACCATCACCGAGTACTGGTCGATCTTCTCGACCACGCACTCGTTGTAGGAGGCTGCGGTCGTGGCGGCGGTCGCCGGGTCCTTGGCGTATTCCCAGTTGAAGACGACGTCGTCGGCGGTGAACGGCTTGCCGTCGTGCCAGGTGACGTTCTGCTTCAGCTTCCACACCACCGACTTGCCGTCGGCGGCGAGCGTGCCGTCCTCGCGGCCCGGGATCGAGGCGGCGAGCTTGGGTTTCAGGTTGCCGTCGGGATCCCACGCGGCCAGCGGATCGTAGAAGAGGCGGCTGCCATCCTGGTCCTTGGTGCCGACAGCGAAGTGCGGATTGAGCAGAGTCGGGCCCTGCCACCACAGCACCTTCAGAAGGCCGCCGCCGCCGCGCTTCGCAGGTTTGTACTGAGACTTCGGCTGCGCGTGCGCCACGCCCGCGATTGCCAGCAACTGCGTTGCCATCGGTGCGGTCAGGCCGACCGCCAGCATCCTTTGCGCAAAGCCTCGTCGTGAAAGCTTCCCATGCTTCACGGCGCCGATCAGGCGGCGCAGTTCTTGTTCGTTCATGACTCGCTCCCTTAAACCCCTTCTCGTCATTCCCTGCGACGCTCTCGCTATCCTGCAAGATGCGTGCAAGTCTCAATCAGAACAGGACGCAACGGCCCCGTCAATGACGGCCGTTGTCGTTAAGGAGGGGAGATGGCTTGGCTCTATCTTGTATTGGCGGGAATTTGCGAGATCGGCCGGCCGGTCAAGCTTGCGTGAAGAAGGAGCACGAATCATGCGTATGAAGGACAAGGTGGCCCTGGTGAGCGGCGCAGCGGGCGGCATGGGGGCGGCGACCGCCCGCCTGTTCGCCCGCGAGGGCGCCAAGGCCGTGGTGGTGGCCGACCTGTTGGACAAGGAGGGCGAAGCGGTCGTCGCCGACATCAAGAAGGCAGGCGGCACCGCCACCTACATGCATCTCGACGTCACCGACGAAGGCCAGTGGAAATCGGTGGTCGACAAGACCGTGTCGGCTCATGGCGGGCTCAACGTGCTCGTGAACAACGCCGGCATCTCGGGTTCGGCCGAGCAGGACCTCTACGACACGGCGGCCTGGAACCGGCTGATGGGCATCAACGCCACCGGCGTGTTCCTCGGGATGAAGTACGGCATCGCCGCCATGAAAAAAGCCGGCAACGGCGGATCGGTGATCAACCTGTCGTCGATCTCCGGCATCGTCGGCCAGGGTTACATCCATGTCGGCTACAATGCCTCCAAGGGCGCCGTGCGGCTGATCACCAAGGCGGCGGCAGCACAGCACGGCCGCGATCGCATCCGCGTCAACTCGGTCCATCCCGGCCTGATGCCGCCGATGCGCACCTCGGGCCGCACCGCCGACCCCGAGACGCGCGCCAAGACGCTGAAGGGCGTGCCGATGGGCCGCGCCGGCGAGGTCGACGAGGTGGCCTACGCCATCCTGTTCCTGGCATCGGACGAATCGTCCTACGTCACGGGGGCGGAGATTGTGGTCGACGGCGGCTGGACGGCTGTCTGATGATGGGCGTCTGATGGCTGATCCGAAGAAGCCTGCCACGACCATCGCGCCGTGGCAGGTGCTGGGCTCGAAGTACTCCTATCGCGACCGCTGGCTGGCGGTGCGCAGCGACACGGTGCGCGTGCCCAACGGCACGATCCTGTCGCCCTACCACACCATCGAATTCCCCGAGTGGATCTGCGCGATCGCGCTCACGCCGGAGCGCGAGATCGTGCTGATCGAGGAGTATCGCCACGGCATCGAGCGCAACTCCTTCGAGCTGCCCTGCGGCACGCCCGACCATGAAAGCGAAAGCGTGCTGGACGCGACCAAGCGCGAGCTGCGCGAGGAGACGGGTTACGCCGCCGAGGAATGGCACGCTCTGGGCTCGTCGACGGCCAACACGGCGCGCCAGAACAACCGCGTCCATGCCTTCTTGGCGCTCGATGCCCGCAAGATCGCCGAGCCGGAGCTGGATGCCGGCGAGATGATCAGCACCCACCTCGTGCCATGGGAGCGCTTCCTGGCCGACCTCGCCGACGGTCGGCTGGAGATTCCGGGCCTGCACCTCGCCGCGCTGTGGCAGCTTCGGGTGTTCGCCCGCCAGACACGCGATCCGCGGCTGTTGGCGCTGGGTCTCTAGTCTTCTGATGGGACCGCGGGCTTGGAGGCCTGTGGTCCCAGAAGACTCCTAAGCGCGATAGCGGGCCGCGGCGTGGGACTGGCGGAAGTTGGGCAGCATCGCCATCCGGGCGCCGGAGAAGGCATCCCACTGCGCGGCGTCGGGCAGCGGCGGGATGGTCACCGGCTCGCGCCGGTCGAAGCCGACAAGGGCCGCATCGACCAGCTCGTCGACCTCCATGACACCCGGGATGGTATTCACATCTCGGCCGGCATGCGTCCAGATCTCGGTGCGCGTGGCGCCAGGCAGCACGGCCTGGACATAGACGCCGCGTGGCCCGAGCTCTCCCTGCAGCGACTGCGACAGGGTCAGCACGAAGGCTTTCGTGGCCGGATAGATGCCGGGGAATATTTCCGGTGCGAGCGCCAATACCGACGCCACGTTGACGATGGCGCCCTCACCCTCTGCGGCAAACCGCGGCGCCACGGCGGCGGCGAGCCGCGTGACGGCGGTGACGTTGAGGCGGATGAGTCTGTCCAACGAGTCGAGGTCGGGATTGCTGAAGCCACCGGGCACCGTCGTGCCGGCATTGTTGATCAGGATGCCAATCCGGCTGTCTTCCTGCAGGCGCAACTCGACATTGCTGCGGTCGGCGGAGTCGGTGAGGTCGGCCGGCAGCACTTCGGCGGCGACGCCAGTCTCGCTCTTAAGCCGGGCGGCCAGCGCGTCGAGCTTGGCCTTGTCACGGGCCACCAGGACGAGATCGTGGCCGCGACGGGCGAGCCGGTCGGCATAGACGGCGCCGATGCCCGTGGAGGCCCCGGTGACGAGGGCGGTGCGGTTGGCCATTGCGAACTCCTTGTTTGAATGACGATCGTCATATATTTACTTTGATGACGATCGTCATATATAATTTCGACAGGCATCGGTGAGGTAATTTCATGCGGGTCAGCCGGCAGAAGGCGATGGAGAATCGCCAGCTCATCGTCGACGCAGCGTCGCGCCTGTTCCGCGACGAGGGCTTCGACGGCGTCGGCGTCGACGCCATCATGAAGGAGGCCGAGCTGACCCACGGTGGCTTCTACGGCCACTTCGCGTCGAAGGACGCGCTGATGGCCGAGGCGATGGCCCATGCCGTCGAGCGCAGCACGGCGTGGCAGGAGCGGCTCGAGAGCCTCCCTGAGCTCGTGGCCGCCTACCTGTCGGACCGCCATCGCACCGACAGGGCTAACGGCTGCGTCGTGGCGGCGCTCGGCGCCGATGCGGCCCGGCAGAGCCCGGGGCTGCGCAAGGCAATCACCGCAGGGATACGCCAGCAGCTCGACCGCATCGTCTCCCTGCTGAAGCGCGGCACCCCGGCAGCCCGCCGGCGCCACGCTATTGCGACCTACGCCGGCATGGTCGGCGCACTCACATTGGCGCGCGCCGTCGACGATCCGGCGCTGGCGCGGGAAATCCTTACCGTGGCAAGGGACGCTTTCGGCAAATAAAGCTCCGCTGTCATCCCGAGCGAAGCGAGGGACCTTTCCTGTTGCCTCAAAGGCCCCTCGCTTCGCTCGGGGTGACAAGACGTCCCTTTTCACCGAGCTTCGATTGGTGCCTACTGACGCCATGAATCGCAGACGCTCCGACCAGGGCTGGCGCGCGGCGGCATTGGCCGCGGCGCTGTTTGCGATCACGCTGAATTTCCTGCAGCCGCTGGCTCATGCCGCCCTGATGCGCAGCGGCGCGCCGGGCAACTGGGCTGCGATGTGCCTGCCGAGTATGCAGCAGGCCGGCTCCCAGCAGGGCGACGAGCAGCGTCCGGCCAAAGCCAGCACGTCGCACGAATGCTGCCTGGGCCTGGCCCATGCGACGACCCTCGCCGCGCCGTCGACGACATTCGTTTCCGTCGACCGTCCGGCAACGACTGTCCGTCCGCTCGAGACAGCCGAGGCGCAGACGCCCGTCGGCATCCGCGACGGGCCCAGCCAACCGCGAGCGCCACCCCTCCCCGTCTGACGCCTGAAACCGCGACGCACTTGGCCGTGCGTCGCGTTCGTTCGTCTTTTGGGGAGTTTTGTTCATGTTTACCGTTCGCGCGGCGACGTTCGCCGCATGTGCGGGCCTGGCGCTGATCCCAGCGCTGGCCAAGGCGCAGGACACGCCGCCGCCCGCCCAACCCGCGCAGCAGGCGCCCGTCAGCCTGCCGCCCATCACCGTCAGCGCCGGCCGCGGCTCGGCGCTCGACAAGCTCGACGTCAGCACCACGCTGATGACGCGCGAGCAGATCCAGGCGCTGCCCGAGACCGGCGTCGACCAGATCGTCAACCGCATCCCGGGCGTCTGGCTGCCCAACATCCCGACCGGCCAGCTCCATCCGACGGCGCAGCCGGTCAATATCCGCGGCTTCGGCACCAGCACGACCATCAACACCCTGGTGATGGTCGACGGCGTGCCGATCAACGATCCCTACTTCCGCACCATCAACTGGAGCACCATCCCCAAGAACTCGGTCGAGCGCATCGAGGTAATCAGGGGTGGCGGCGCCACCAGCCTGTGGGGCAACATGGCGATGGGCGGCGTGATCAACATCATCACCCGCGAACCCAACCGGACGGGAGCGTCGGCCGACGCCAGCTACGGCAGCTACAACACCTCGACCGCCGAAGCGGCCGGCAGCTATGTCGTCAACGACAAGGTCAAGGTCGGGGCAAGCTACAACCACGCCCAGAGCTCGGGCTATAACCTCACCCCCGCGCAGTACCAGAACGTCAATCTGGTGCCGACCGCGTCGAAGGCCGACAACCTTGCCGCCAGCGTCTTCATGACGCCGACCGACAAGCTGAAGCTCTTCGCCAAGGCCTACTGGAACCAGACCTATGAGGACGGCCTGGTCTGGACCTTCGCCCACAACAACTGGTCGACCTATCGCCTGCTGATGGGGGCCGCCTACCAGATCGACGAGCAATCCTCGATCAACGCCAGCGCCTGGGTGGCCAGCGGCTCGTTCGGCACCATCAACGTGGCGAGCGGCTCTTACACCCTGAACAACATCAACGCGACCAACCAGTTCGTCAGCCAGATCGAGGCTTCGCCCAGCGCCGACCAGGGCGGCTCGATCTTCTACGAGGCGAACGTCGGCCCGCTGCGCGACGTCAAAATCGGCGTCGACGGCCGTCGCACGCTGATCACTGACTACAACAGCCTCTATGCCAGCGCGGTCGCGAATCCTACGGCGTTCGTCACCAACGGCGAGCACCGCTTCCAGGGCGTGTTCGGGCAGGGCACGTACCGCTTCACCGGTGTGCCGGTCGACATCACCGTCGGCCTGCGTGGCGACTTCTGGCAGGCGCTGAATGCCAGCGTGCTCACCCAGAACTCGAGCACGCTGAACGTGGTGCCCAACACCAGCGCCTCGAGCTTCGATCCGCGAGTCGGCTTCAAGTTCTACGCCAGCGACGAGGTGACGCTGCGCGGCGCGATCTACCGCAACTTCTCGGCGCCGGGCATGAACCAGATGTACCGCAGCTTCGCCAGCGGCACGTCCTTCACGGCGACGAATCCCAACCTGCAGCCGATGACCAATTTCGGCCAGGAGGTTGGTCTCGACTTCGAATGGAAGGGCTTCACCCTGTCGGGCACCTACTTCAACAACAACCTGAACAACTTCATCGACTTCGTGACGGTGTGCAACACCAACCCGGTCTGCGCGGCGCCCTTCATCACGACGGCGGGGCTGAGCCCGGCCTTCACGACGATCCGCCAATACCAGAACGTCGGCAACGCCACCTTCCAGGGATTCGAGCTGATCGCCACCTGGCAGCCCTTCGAGCAACTCCGCTTGATGGGAAGCTTCACCAACACAGTCGCCTATCTCACCAGCTCGACCAATCCGGCGCTGGTGCGCACCGGCGTGCAGCTCGGCCAGGTGCCGAGCTATATGTTCACGGCCGGTGTCGAATGGCGCCCGATCGAGAACCTGGTCCTCACGGCCTCGATGAAATCCTTTCCGCCGTACTGGAACGACACCGGTCACACGCAGTTGAACGACGGCGCCACCCTGATCGACCTCGGAGCGCGCTGGTCGCCTGCCAAGGACGTCGACATTTATGCCAGTATCCAGAATCTGACGAACGTCCAGTTCCTGGCGTCGGGCTATACGCTGACGTCGTTCGAAGGGTCGACCGTGAGTACGACGTCCATCCCGCAGCTCGGCATGCCGCTCACCGCCATCGCCGGCTTGAGAGTGAGGTTCTGATGCGTCCATTGCTTGCACTTGCCGCGCTCGTCCTGTTCGGGTCCACCGCCGCTGCCCAGCATCAGCACGGCAAGCCCGGCAGCATACTGGAAGCGTTCACCGCCACGCCGGCCTTTGGGCCGGATGGCGCGCTCTGGGTCGTGCGGCCCAACATCGACCGCGTCGTCGTGCAGCGCTCGGCTGACCTCGGCAAGACGTTCGACGCACCGGTCACGGTGACGCCCGATCCCATGAACCTCGACTGGGGACCCGATGCGCGGGCGCGCATCGTCGTCGATCCCAAAGGCCAGCTCGTCGTCACGTTCGGCACTTTCCAGGACAAGAACTTCAATGGCCGCGCCTATTTCGCCCGCTCGAGCGACGGCGGCGCCTCCTTCACCAAGCCGCGTCCGATCACAGCCGACACGACCAGCCAGCGCTTCGAGGTCGCGGGCGTCGATCCTGACGGCCGCGTCTTCGCGGCCTGGCTCGACAAGCGCAACGTCGCCAAGGCGCGTGCCGCCGGCAAAGCCTATGACGGCGCGGCTCTCGCCTATGCCTGGGAAGACGGCGATGCGGATTTCGGCAACACCGCCATCGCCCTCGACAACACCTGCGAATGCTGCCGGCTGGGGCTCGCCTTCGCCGGCGCCGGCCGGCCAGCCGTGGTGTTCCGCAACATCTTCCCGGGCTCGGTCCGCGATCATGGCGTGATCACGTTCCGCGATCCCGCGACGCCTGGACCGGTGCGCCGCGTCAGCGTCGATGACTGGAAGATCGAGGCCTGCCCGCACCATGGCCCGAGTCTGGCGATCGCGCCTGACGGCTCGTACCACGTCGCCTGGTTTACCGACGGCAGTGTGCGCAAGGGCCTGTTCTATGCCCGAGCCGATTCCGGCGACGCTCCCTACTCCCAGCCGCGGCCGCTATCAGCGGCGAATCGCCAGCCGTCACGGCCCTATCTCCTGGCCAACGGCCCGGCGCTGCATCTCGTGTGGAAGGAGTTCGACGGCGACAAGGTGGCGGTGCGCTGGCAGGTGAGCCACGACAGCGGTCGTCAATGGAGCGCACCGCGCACCGTGGCCGAGACGGCGGACGCCTCCGATCATCCTCTGCTCGTCGCCGACAAGCAGCGCGCCTACCTGTCGTGGCTGACCAAGAACGAAGGCTACCGCCTGATCCCGCTGGGAGACCAGCCATGAGACTGTCCCTCTTCCTCGCCCTGCTGCTCGGCCTCGCGACGGTCGGCCCGGCCAAGGCTGATCCGCTGCCTTTCGAACGCGGAAGCTGGGCCAAGCTCAGCGCGGCCCATGCCGGGCAGCCGACCGTGATCCACTTCTGGGGGCTGACCTGCGCGCCCTGTCTGGTCGAGATGCCGCAATGGGCGGCGCTCAAGAAGGCCCGGCCCGACATGCGCCTGGTGTTGGTCGCCGCCGACCCTGTGCCGCAGGATCCCGAGCGTCTCGACGCGACCCTGGCGCGTTTCGGTCTCGACAAGGCCGAGAGCTGGTCCTTCACCGACCGCTTCTACGAACGCCTGCGCTACGAGATCGATCCGGCGTGGGCCGGCGAACTGCCGCGCACCGTGATGATCGACCGCGACGGCAAGGCGACGGTGCTGCCCGGCGTCGCCGACCTCGCCCAGGTCCGCCAATGGCTCGATGCCCAATCCAAGTCTCATTGAGGAGCCTGTCATGTTCATCCGATTGCTTTCGCTCACCGCCGCGGTGGCTGTACTCGCCACGCCGGCGTGGGCGGCCGACTACAAGCTCGGCTCGCTCGAGATCGACCAGCCGTGGACACGCGCCACCCCACCCACCGCCAAGGCCGGCGGCGGCTTCGTCACCATCACCAACAAGGGCACGACGCCCGACCGGCTGATCGCGGTGCGCAGCGCCGCCTCGGACAAGGTCGAGATCCATGAAATGAAGATGGACGGCAACGTCATGCGCATGCGCGAGCTCGACAAGGGCGTCGAGATCCCGCCCGGCGCCACCGTGGCGCTGAAGCCCGGCGGCTATCACATCATGTTCATGGAGCTGAAGGCGCCCTTCGCCAAGGACGCCAAGGTGCCGGTGACGCTGGTCTTCGAGAAGGCCGGCAGCATCGATGTCGCGATGGCTGTGCAGGGGATGGGCGCGGCGGCACCCGACCAACCGAAGCACTGAGAGGCGCGCGGGCAGCGACAAGTCGCCGTGCCATTTTTCATGCGTCTTTCATGCTCGCAGCTCAGAGCCGGCGATGTCGTCGTCGCGCAGGTCGGGCAGCGGCTCCTGAACTCACAGCGCCACCCGAGATGCGCGCGCGAGACCACCTGCGCCGCCGGCCCGTTTGCCAGACGCTGCGGAACCAGAGCCTGCTGAACCCGAGCCGCGCCGGTCGAGCTCGGCGTCGGGCAGATCGTCCAGAGTCCCGCGTCTGCCCAACGTGCGCGAGAGCTCGGTCAGCCAGACGCGGGTGTTGATCTGGTAGCGCGCCGGGTAGCGTGGATCGGGCATGGCCGCTCCTCAGCCCGTTCTCACCGGCTCGCCGCCGACCTGTTCCCGAACGACCCTGGCAAGGATGCTGCCGCGCTCGACCTCGAGCAGCGACCTGGCGTCGACCCGGGCGAACAGATCCAGCAAGGGGGCGACCAAGGCGGTCCATCCCGTCTGGTGACTGGCACCAAGGCCGGCGCCGTTGTCGCCGTGGAAGTACTCGTAGAACAGGATGAGGTCGCGCCAGTGGGGATCATCCTGGAACTGGGCCGTTCCGCCGTAGACCGGCCGCCTCCCGTCGGCGTCACGCAGGAAGGTGCTCGTCAATCGGCGGACGATCTCCTGCGCCACTTCGAACAAGGTCATCTGCCGCCCCGAGCCGGTCGGACACTCGACTTTGAACTCATCGCCATAGAAGGCGTACAGGTTCACCAGCGCCCGCACGATCAGCGTGTTGACCGGCATCCACACCGGTCCGCGCCAGTTGGAGTTGCCGCCGAACATGCCGGTGTCCGATTCGGCGGGCAGGTACTGCACCTTGTACTCCTGGCCATCGACATGGAACTCGAACGGATTTTCCAGGTGATAGCGCGAGAGCGAGCGGATGCCGTGCGGCCCGAGAAACTCCTTCTCGTCGAGCAGGTAGCCAAGCACGCGCTCGAGCTTCCGGCGGTTGAGGATCGACAACAGCCTGCGCCCGTTGTGACCGATGAAGCCCGCTTCCGTCGGCGCCACCTGGGATACCAACTCCGGATTGCGATCCCGGAACAGCGCGACCATCGCCATCAGCTTGGGAAAGCGCTTGATGACGTCGGGCTCGATCACCGCCGAGGCGCAGAGCGGCAGCAGGCCGACCAGGGACCGCACCTTCAAACGCATCGCCCGGCCGTCAGGCAGTCGCAGCAGGTCGTAGAAGAAGCCGTCCTCTTCGTCCCACATCTCGTCGTGCTGCTCTCCGCGACGATCCATGGCGTAGGCGATCCACATGAAGTGCTGGACGAACTTGAAGGCGAGCTCCTCGTAGACCGTGTCGGTCTCGGCGAGGATGAGGGCGATCTCCAGCATGCACTGGCAGTAGAACGCCATCCACGCGGTGCCGTCGGCCTGCTCCAGTGAGCCGCCGGTCGGCAACGGCGCGCTGCGGTCGAAGATTCCGATGTTGTCGAGCCCGAGGAAACCGCCGGCGAAGACGTTGCGCCCGGCCGGGTCCTTCCGGTTGACCCACCAGTTGAAGTTCTGAATCAGGCCGTGGAAAGAGTGTTCCAGGAACTTGAGATCCTCCCGGCCGAGCTGCTTCTCGTACCTGTAGAGCCACAGCGTCGCCCAGGCGTGCACCGGCGGATTGACGTCGCTGAAGTTCCATTCGTAGGCGGGGATCTGCCCGGTCGGGTGGAAGTACAGACCGCGCAGCATCAGCAGCAGCTGCTCCTTGGCGAAATCGAAATCCACCTGGGCCAACGCGATCGTATGGAAGGCAAGGTCCCACGCCGCGTACCAGGGATATTCCCACTTGTCGGGCATGGAGATCACGTCGGCATTGAGCATGTGGAACCATTCCGTGTTCCGCACGCCGCGGACGGCGGTCTCCTGCAAAGGATGGCTGTGGTGCTCCCGCAGCCAGCGCTCGAGGTCGAAGTAGTAGTATTGCTTGCCCCACAGCACGCCAGCGATCGCTTGGCGATGGACGCGACGCTGATCCTCGGTGAGGGACCGCGGCACAATCCGCTGATAGAACTCATCGGCGTCGGCGATGCGGCTCGCAGCGACCTTTTCGAAATCGCCGAAGGCATCGTCCATCCTGCTGGCCGACAGGCGAAGGCGGACCGTCGTGCTGGCGCCCGCCGGCAGCTCGAGGGCATAGTGGGCGGCCGCCTTGGTCCCGGTCCTGGCGGGATTCACTGCCTCGGCTTGTCGCGAGATGACCCAGGCGTGGAAGGCGTCCTTGACGTACGGCGAGGCGTTCGGCTGATCCCAGAGCCGCCGCGCATTGCTCTCGTTCTCGGTGAAGAGCAGCTCCGGCGCGCCGTCGCAGTGCAGCCAGTACTCGCCGAGATCAGGGTGCGTCGCCTGAAGGAGACCCGGCGCCGCCTCCCGCAGCGACGGTTTGCGTGCATCCTCGCCCCACGACCAGGTGTTGCGGAACCACAGGGTCGGCAGGACGCGCAGGCGGGCCAGCTCGGGCCCGCGATTGTGGACGGTGATGCAGACCAGCACGTCCTCCGGACCTGCCTTGGCGTACTCGACGAAGACGTCGAAGTAGCGGTCGCCGTCGAAGATGCCGGTATCGAGAAGCTCGTACTCGAACTCCTTGCGCGATCGGCCCCGGTTCGTCTCGACCAGGTCGCGATAGGGAAACTCGCGTTGCGGGTACTTGTACAGGTATTTCATGTACGAGTGCGTGGGCGTGCTATCGAGGTAGAAGTAGTACTCCTTCACATCCTCGCCGTGATTGCCCTCGCTGTTGGTGAGCCCGAACAGGCGCTCCTTCAGTATCGGGTCGCGCTCGTTCCACAACGCCAGCGCGAAACACAACCGCTGCCTGTCGTCGCACAATCCGCCGAGCCCATCCTCGCCCCACCGGTAGGCTCGCGAACGTGCCTGGTCGTGGGTGAAGTAGTTCCAGGCGTCACCGTTCTCGCTGTAGTCCTCTCGGACCGTGCCCCACTGCCTCTCACTGAGATACGGTCCCCATTTCTTCCATGGGACCTGCGCCTCGCGCGCTGCGTTCAAACGCGCCTGTTCCGCCACATCGACGATCGCAGGGTCCATGCTTGCCTCCGCACCGCATGCGGTCAACCGGGGTCGAGGCAACGCTCGCCGGACCGCTCCCTCGTCCTAACATTCGGCGCGGCGGGCGAACATGGTCATTCCCACCAATGCTTTCCGGCACGATGCCGGCCGTCGCTGGTGAGACTGATTGTCAACGACTTGTAACAGGAATCGCCACCGATGCCTGATCTAATGTGAAGCGCAAGAGCACCGGGCCAGGATGAGCTGCATTTGGCGCATGAATTGCATTGGTGTCCAAGAGCAAGCCGTGCGCGTCGTCACGATCGCACCGCACAATCTCCAGTCGTTCATGACCTGGCGCTCGACATGACCGTGGGTTGGCGATGATGGCTCTGGAATATAAGGGACGAAACGCCAGGCGGCACCGACGCATTGGCGGCACGAGTGACACATGAAGGTCCTGTTCGTCACCAGCGAGTTTGCGGACTTCACCAAAGCGGGTGGGTTGGGCGAAGTTGCGGCGTCTCTCCCGCGCGCCCTCAAGCGTGGCGGCACCGATATTCGCATCCTTCTGCCCGCCTATCCGGAGGTGATTGCGAAAGCGGGCACCATCTCGATCATCGCAAGCCTGCCGGGGCGTGCGGAGATAGAGCCGTGTTTCCTCGGCGAAGTTCGGACGCCAGACGGCTTGATCTTGTACCTCGTGCTCGCGCCGTCGCTCTATCAGCGCGGCGGAACGCCCTATGGCGGCCCGCACGCCGGCGACTGGCCCGACAACGACCTGCGCTTCGCCCGTCTCGCCCTCGCTGCGGCGGAGATCGCCAAGGGGCAGTGTGCCGGGCTTGCCTGGAAGCCCAACCTGCTGCATGTCAACGACTGGCCGGGAGGCCTCGCGCCGGCCTACCTGCGCTGGGATGGTGCGTCGCTGCCAACGGTCTTCACCATCCACAACATCGCTTACCAGGGCGTCTTCAACAGGGATCGCCTGCACGGCTTGGGCATCCCCGAGGCCGCGTTCCATATGCACGGCGTCGAATTCTACAACCGCTTGTCCTTCCTGAAGGCGGGCGTCTTCTATTCCGACGAAGTGACGACCGTGAGCCCGACTTACGCGCGCGAAATCACCACAGAGGCGCTCGGGTGGGGCCTGCATGGCCTCATGCAGACGATTGCCGCCGACGGCCGCCTGGTCGGCATCCTGAACGGCCTCGACGACAGCTGGGACCCGAGCTCCGATCCACAGCTGCCGGACCACTTCGATAGCCAGGATCTTTCGGGCAAGCGGGCGTTGGCCAACCTCGTGCGCACCGGGCTCTGCCTGAAGCCCTCCGATGGCCCGCTGTTCGGCATCGTGTCGCGTCTGGTGCACCAGAAGGGGCTGGACATGGTGTCCGACGTGGCGGAGGCCATCGTGCAGCAAGGCGGCCAATTCGCGATCCTGGGCCTCGGCGATCCGCAAACGGAACTCTTGCTGGGCCGATTGGCGCGCGGCCAGCACGACCACATCGCCTTCCTGAACGGCTTCAACGAGGCGATGGCTCGCCGGATCCTCGGTGCAAGCGACTTCTGCCTCATGCCGTCGCGATTCGAGCCCTGCGGACTGGTGCAGATGCAGGCGCAGCGCTATGGCGCCCTGCCAATAGCGCGCGCAACGGGAGGGCTCGCCGACACGATTGAGGACGACGCCACCGGGTTCCTGTTCACCGAGTGCTCGGCCGCCGGACTCCATGCGGCCTGCCAGCGCGCCTTGAGAGCCTATGGCGATCCGGTCGTGTTTGAGAACATGCGTCGAGCCGCGATGTGCCGGCGCTTTTCGTGGTCAACCGCAGCCGAGCAGTATGAGGCGCTTTATCGCCGATCGATCGGCCGACCGGTGTCCGATACAGCTGCGCTACAGCGGTTACGGCATTCACCGAGCTCTGAACTTCGCGCGGTAGCCTAGACGCGCAGAATGGGCGCCTCCATGATCGTTGGGCCAGGTCTCGCCACCCACCGACCAGGGCCCAACTCTTGGCGAACGCGGCGCTGCTTCTATCCGAAGCAAAGAGTTCAACGGGTCCCTGGCGCCGCCGGACTCGCACCGAGCGCATGAGTAGCGCATCATCTCACGTCGATCGTGCGGCTTCGAAGTGTGCCGGGCGATCAAGCCCTACATCGCCTGCAGGAGCACCCAGGCGATCATGGCCATGCCGATCACCGACACGAACCAGGCGAGCGTACGCAGCCAGGGGATGCCGGCCACGTAGATCACGGCATAGGCGAGACGCGCCCAGAAGAAGATCATGGCGCCCATGGCCGTGGTGGCGTTGGCCTTGCCCGCCGCCGCCACAATCAGGACCAGGGCCGCGAACAGTACCAGGTTTTCGATCATGTTGAGATGGGCGCGGCGCGCGCGGCCGGCCCATCCGCCATACTCGGGCAGGCTCTCGCGATTGCCGGCCAAGGTCGGCAGGCCGACGAGTTGATTGGCGCCGGTCGCGGCGATCAGGACCTGCACGAAGCACAGGATGGTCGAGAACAGAAGGTACTTGAGGTCGGGTGACATAGGCGTTTTCTCCCCTGTCGCTTTATTTGGTCCCGAACAGGCGGTCGCCCGCATCGCCCAGGCCGGGGACAATATACCCGTGATCGTTGAGCTTGGCATCGATCGCCGCCGCGAACACCGGCACGTCGGGATGGACCTCGGCGAAGGCGCGCGCGCCCTGCTCGGAGCCCAGCACGCAGATGAACTTGATGCGCTTGGCGCCCGACTCCTTCAGGCGATCGACGGCGGCGATGGCGGAGTGCGCCGTCGCCAGCATGGGATCGCAGACAATGACGTCACGGTCGGAGATGTCCTGCGGGATCTTGAAGTAGTACTCGACCGCCTGCAGCGTCTTGGGATCGCGGTAGAGGCCGACATGGCCGACGCGCGCCAACGGCACGAGATCGATGATGCCCTCGGCAAGCCCCAGCCCTGCCCGCAGGATCGGCACGATCACCAGCTTCTTGCCCTCGAGCAGCGGCGCCTTCATCGCCTCGATGGGTGTCGTGATGTCGCGCTCGACCAGCGGCAGGTCGCGGGTGGCGTCGTAGCCCAGCAGCAGGCCGATCTCGCGCAGCAGGCGGCGGAAGTTGGTGCTCGACGTTTCCTTGTCGCGCATCTTGCTGAGCTTGTGCTGCACCAGCGGATGGGTGACGACGTGGATCGAATGCGGCAACGACATCTCAATATCTCCCCAAATAATCCTGTCATCCCGAGCGCAGCGAGGGACCTTTAAGGCCACGAGGAACGGTCCCTCGCTGCGCTCGGGATGACAACGGCGCTCTCTCGACGAACTGACTCAAAACACGGTGCCGTCGCTCACGATGGCGATCGGCGGGCCGCCGCCGGGACGGCGTTCCGCGGCAAGCACGCGGCCGGCGAACCAGGTGCCGGCCTCCAGGACTTTCACCAGCGGCAGGCGCGTGGCATCGAGGCCGAGATGGCCGCGCACGTGCTGCGCGATGCGATCGAGCAGCGCCACTGTAAGCGCCCGCCATTCGACGATCGGCTCGTCGCCAACGGCATAGGCCTTCTCCAGCAGCGCCCTCTGCTTGGGGCGCAGCGCCCCGGCATCGACCAGCAGGCCGCCGTTGCGGTATTCGGGCAGGCCGGTCAGCTCATCGAGAGCCACGACCTTGAGGCCCGCGCCTTCCAGCGGCTCGACCAGGGAATAGGACAGCCACTGCGACAGCTTGTGGAACGGCACCCAGCCGATGGCCGCGTGCTGCCAGACGTCGCCCATGGGCAGCGGCCAGATCGGCGACAGCTTGTCGAGTACGGCGGCCAGGATGCTCGCCGCCTTCACTTCGGGGCGCGCCACGATGTCGAACAAGTCGCCCGGCCGTGACAGGCCGATGCCGCCCAGCTTGCGCAAAAGCTCGGCGCGGCCCTCCAGGCCGGTCAGCGGATTGTGCGCCTTCACCTGGAAGCCCATGGCGATGTCCATCGGCGTCAACGTGGCCAGCCGCTCGGCATCGACGCGCAATGGATCGCCCTTGGCGTCGCGGCTGAAGGCGCCGTTGGCGAACATGTGGAAGCTCGCCACGCCCAGCCCTTCTGAGCGCGCATAGGTCTCGCCGGTGCCTGGCTCGCGATACGACCAGGTCGGACCCGCGCCGGCATCGAGCAGCACCGACACCACGGCGAGGTCCATGCGCCGGCGCGCGACCTCCTCCTTGGGCAATCCGGACAGCCGCTCCGCGAGCGCCTGCCAGCGGTCGCGGCCGCCGGCCTCGAAATGCCGCCAGCGCGAATGGAACGGGATCGCGGCCGGATTGGCGAAGCGCTGCCGCGTCACCGCGAGCGTCGCCTGGACAGCGGCCTCGAGCCCGTTGGGATCAACCGAGAACCAGGCCGATCGCCCGTCCTCGGCATATTTCAGCATCGCCTCCGCCCGCTCGCGGATTGCCGCGGGCGTGCGCAGGTACGCAAGCTCGGCGGGGTTCACTCGTTGAGACCCCGTCCCTTCGCCTTGGCGAGCTCGGCCGTCTCCGGCTTCTTGGACGTGAAGTAGCCAGCGGCTTTCTTGGCATCCATCTCGACCTGGGCATCAGCGGGGATCAGCTCATCGGGGATCGCCACCTGCTCGACGATCTCGATACCCTGCTCCCGGAGCGCATCGGACTTCATGTTGCTCATCGACGCGAAGCGGTCGATGCGGGCGATGCCCAGCCAATGGAACACGTCGGGCATCAGCTCCTGGAGGCGCATGTCCTGCACACCGGCCACGCATTCGGTGCGATTGAAGTACTGCGCCGCAGAATCGCCGCCGGGCTGGCGCTTGCGCGCGTTATAGACCAGGAATTTGGTGACCTCGCCCAGCGCGCGGCCTTCCTTGCGATTGTAGATGACGACGCCGACGCCGCCCTTCTGCGCCATCTCGATGCAGATCTCGATGCCGTGCGCGAGATAAGGCCGGCAGGTGCAGATGTCGGAGCCGAACACGTCCGAGCCGTTGCACTCGTCGTGGAGACGGCAGGCAATCTTCGTATCAGGCTTGCCGAGCTTCGACACGTCGCCGAAGAAGTAGATCGTCGAACCGCCGATCGGCGGCAGGAACAGCTCCAGGTCGGGTCGCGTCACCAGCTCGGTGTACATGCCGCCGGTCTGCTCGAAGAGCGTGCGGCGCAGGTCGACCTCCCTGACGCCAAAGCGCTCGGCGATGCCGGGCAGCCACCACACCGGCTCGATCGCCGCCTTGGTGACCTTCACGTCGCCCGATCCGCTCAGGATGTCGTTGTCGGGCTTCAGCCGGCCGGCGGCCATGGCGTCCATGATCTCCGGCATGTTCACATGCGCCTTGGTGACCGCGATGGTCGGCCGGATGTCCCAACCGGCGGCCAGCTTGTCGGCGAACACCTCGGCCACCATGTGGCCCCACGGATCGAGCGACACGATCTTCTTGGGATCGAACCAGCTCTCGAACGGGCCGATCGGCTCGGCCGGCGAGGTGTTGGTGAAGTCCGGGCGATGGTCAGGCTTCAGTTCCTGTGCCGCGATCGCGAGCGCCCGGTAGATGCCGTAGGACCCGGAATGCACACCGATGGCATTGCGCTTGGCGGGATCACCCACGGTGCCCACGACGGGTCCGCGAAGTTTGGGATCGCGCGCACCCCAGATTATCGGGGGAGCCGCCTGGCCGCCCTGCGAGGGGTGGGTGTTCAGTCTGATGTGAGCCATGTGCTTTCCAGATGCCAAAAGCCGGGAAAGCGAGGCATTTTAGGCGCTGTGAATGATAAATGGAAGATGCCGCAAAGCGCGGCAAAAGCGCGGCTTTCGAAATTTCTAGGCAACGGGCTGCTCCTGCTGGCTTCGCTCGGGATTAGCCTGGCGGCGGCCGAGGCGTTCACACGTTGGCAGGACGACGTGCCGTTGTTCGATTTCCCCTTGCCCTTGCCGGTCGGCCAGGACACGGCTGCCTCCCATGTCGCTTCGCTGCCGTCTGTCGCAGGCGTCAACCGCGACTGGTTCTCGGACAAGGTGCCGCCACCACCGCGACAACCGGTGCCCGAGCAGTGGCAGCGCTGGTATGACGACCTGGAGCGCAAACACGCCGCGACCGGGTCGCTGTTCCGCGGCGGCGACATGTTCAAGGTCTGGAACACGGCCCTGACGCCCAACCCCTGTGAGCATATCATGCTGCGCGACGCGCCCGGCGCGCTCTTCGTCTTCGATCCGCCGGACGGCAACCCGCTGCCGCCCTTCCGCTTCCTGCCGAGCGCCACCAATCCGGAAACGATGGTGACCAACGAGTTCGGTTGGCGGGGCGGGCCGGTCACCTTCGCGCGCAGCCCACGCACCGTGCGCATCGTCTTCGTCGGTTCCTCGACGGTGGTGAGCAGCCATCACATGCCGCATTCCTTCCCCGAGTTCGTCGGCCACTTCCTCAACCGGTGGGCCAAGGCGCGGGGGCTCGACGTGCGCTTCGAGGTGCTGAACGCGGCGCGCGAGAGCATCGGCTCGACCGGCATCGCCGCCATCGTGCGTCAGGAAGTGGTGCCCACCCGGCCCGACCTCGTCATCTACTACGAAGGTGGCAACCAGTTCGCGCTCGAGTCGATCGCCGACAGCGTGCCGCAACGGCCGTCAACCGCCGACCGGGCACCGCCGGGACCGCTCGCCAAGCTGCTGAGGGACGCGGCGCGCTGGTCGGCGTTGGCGAGGCGTCTGGAGGCGAGCACCGGCCTGCTCGATCAGCCGGGCAACGGCGCGGAATGGCCCAAGCCCGCCTACACCCTCAAGTGGCCTGCCGGCCTCGACGAGAACGCGCCCGACATCACGCGGGCCGATCTGCCGGTCAATCTCCCTGTCATCCTCGGCGACCTCGACCAGATCAGGACCGACCTGGCCAAGGTCGATGCCGAGCTCGCGATTTCCTCGTTCATATGGATGGTGCGCGACGGCCTCGTGCTCGACCCGATGCGTCATCGCTACATCCTCGAGCAACTCAACGGCGGCTACTTTCCGTTCAGCTATCGCGATCTCGCGCGTCTCGCCGCCTTCCAGAACCGCGTGTTCGCCGCCTATGCCCGCGCGCACGGCCTGCCTTTCCTCGACGTTGCGGCCACGATGCCCTTCGATCCAAACCTGTTCTTCGACGCGGTGCACAAGACCTATCCCGGCGAGCGCATGCAGGGCTGGGTCACCTTCCTGCTGCTCGTGCCGCTGATCGAGCAACGGCTGGCGAGCGGCGCCTGGCCAAAACCGGTGCCGACGATGCCGCCGACCCATCCCGCCTTCGTCGTGCCGCCGCGGCTCGTGCCGCTCGACTGCGGCAAACCCCGCTGAGCGCGCGAACGCCGGTCATGCCCTCATCCGGCATGCCTGCTCACGATGCGTGCCAGCACTTCGGTCTGTGTTGCCGGCGACTTCGCCTTCCTGATTCGTGGACGTTTCAGCGCGCCGGCTTCGAACGCGGCGATCACCGCGTCGTGCACGTATGAGGTGCGACAGACCGTGGGTGTGTTGGCCAATTCCTCGGCCACCTCGATCACCGCCTCGCGCACCTGGCGTCGACGTTGACGTTCGCTGTCGGCCGGCTCGGTCGCGGCAAGCGCCTTCAAGGCGGCCGACGAAGCGACCAGAGTGCGAAAATCCTTGAGCGAGATAGGCCTGCCGGCAACTTCCTGCAGGAACGCGTTGACCTCCGCGGCGCGCATCGGCCGCATCGTGTCGCCCTCCCGGTACTGGAACAGACGTCGCCCGGGCAATTCCAGCAGTCGCGTCAGGGCGGTGTGGAGACGTGCGCTCCGCACCTGTTTGCCGATGATCCTGCCACCCTTGGCCTTGAACGAGAGCGTCACGAGGCGCTTGTCGGCGAGCCTGACATTCGACTTCAGCAGGGTCGTGGCACCGCGCGTGCCATGCTCGCGAGCGTATTCCTCGCCACCGGCGCGAATCGCCGTGAGGCGCACCAGCTCGACGATCGATGCGGCAACGAAGCGCCGATCGATCTCCTCGACAGACAGGCAGCGGCCGACGGCCCGGCGGACTGCCGGCAGCGACTTTGCCAGGCCCGCGAGCCTGCGTGCCTTGAGCGCCTCGCGGACCTCTGTCCATTTGGGGTGATAGCGGTACTGCAGCCGGCCGGCGGCGTCCTCGCCGATCGCCTGCAAATGGGCGGCCGGGTCGGCCGCGAAGCGGACGTTGGCATAGGCCGGCGGGACAGCCAGCGCCTTCAGGCGGCGAATTTCTTCCTGATCGCGCACGAAGGCGCCGGAGGGCTTGACGAAGGCAAAGCCCTTGCCACAACGCTGGCGCCGCAGCGTCAGCGCCGCCGGTCCGACGATCACGAGGCCCTTTTCCTCGACCAGCCGGGCGACAATCGAACGCTGCGACATAAGTGGAAAAACGCCGGCCCGAGGCGGGCGTTCCGCGACATCACGCGGCGATTCGTTTTGCCTGCAACCTGGAAGCGGTCCAGGCGTTGACCGTCGATGGGGAGTGTATGAACGCAGCGGGAATGACCAAGGCAGCGTTGTTGGTAGGCACCACCGAGGTCGAGCGGTTTCGCCTGCTGGTCGAGGCCGTGACCGACTACGCCATCTACATGCTCGACACCAACGGGATCGTGACGAGCTGGAACGCCGGCGCCGAGCGCATCAAGGGCTACAAGGCCAGCGAGATCCTCGGCCGCAGCTTCGCGAACTTCTACGAGGAGGCCGACCGCAAGGCAGGTATCCCTCAACGCGTCCTCGCGATCGCCACGCGCGACGGCAAGTTCCAGGCCGAAGGCTGGCGCGTGCGCAAGGACGGCAGCCGTTTCTGGGCCTTCGTCATCATCGATGCCATTTACGACAACGGCGAGCTCATCGGCTTCGCCAAGATCACGCGCGATCTAACGGAGCGGCGGGAGGCCGAGGAGGAGTTGCGGCGCAGCGAAGAGCTGTTCCGCCGGCTTGTCGAGGGCGTGACCGACTACGCGATCTACATGCTCGACCCCGACGGCATCGTCAGCAACTGGAACGCCGGTGCCCAACGCATCAAGGGTTACGGTCCAGACGAAATCGTCGGCCAGCACTTCTCGATCTTCTATACCGACGATGATCGTAGCCGCGGTGAGCCGGCGCGCAGCCTCGCCATCGCCGAGCGCGAAGGACGCTTCGAGGCCGAGGCGTGGCGGCAGCGCAAGGACGGCAGCCGCTTCTGGGCCAATGTCGTGATCGACGCCATTCGCGATCCGTCGGGCAAGCTGGTGGGTTTCGCCAAGATCACGCGCGACATCACCGAGCGCCGCGAGGTGCAGCTTGCGCTGGAGCGCACGCGCGAGGCGCTGGCGCACTCGCAGAAGATCGAAGCGATCGGCAAGTTGACGGGCGGCGTGGCGCACGACTTCAACAATCTCCTGACCGTCGTGCTGGGCAGCCTGGATCTGTTGCGTCGCTACCTGCCCAACGACGATCCTCGCGTCACCCGGCTGCTCGACAACGCCCTGCAGGGCGCGCAACGCGGCGCCACCCTGACGCAGCGCATGCTGGCCTTCGCACGCCGGCAGGAGCTCGACCTGCGGCCGGTCGATCTGGTGGAGCTGACGCGCGGCATGCGCGACCTGCTGCAACGCTCGCTTGGCCCCCAGATCGCCATCGAAACGCGCTTTCCGCTGCCTCTCGACTACGTGATGGCCGATCCGCATCAGCTCGAGACGGCGCTGCTCAACCTCGCGATCAATGCCCGAGACGCCATGCCGGCTGGCGGCATCCTGACCATCGCCGCCCGCAACGAGGCGACCGTGGCCGATGCCCCTCTGCGCCCCGGCCGCTATGTCAGGCTGACGCTGCGCGACACCGGCGAGGGCATGGATGCCGAGACGCTGACGCGCGCGACCGAGCCGTTCTTCACGACCAAGGGCACCGGCAAGGGCACCGGACTTGGCCTTTCCATGGTTCACGGCATGGTCGAGCAGCTCGGCGGACAACTAATCCTGCACAGCAAGCCGGGCGAAGGCACGACTGCCGAGCTCTGGCTGCCGGCGGTCGAGCAGGCGGCCGCGACCGAGCCGTCGGAGGCCGGGATCAGGACGATCGCGCAGAGCCGGGCGCTCACCATCCTGGCCGTCGACGACGATGCGCTGGTGCTCGCCAACACGCGCGCGATGCTCGAGGATCTCGGCCATACCGTCGTCGTGGCCTACTCCGGCGAGCAGGCGCTCGAGCGGCTCGAACGCACGCCCACAGTCGACCTCGTCATCACCGATCACGCCATGCCCAAGATGACCGGCAGCGACCTGGCCAAGACAATCATGGCTCGTCGTCCCGGCATGCCGATCATCCTGGCGACTGGATACGCCGAGCTGCCGCCGGCTGCGGAGTCCAGCGTGCCGCGGCTGTCCAAGCCTTTTCGGCAGGATGCCCTGGCCGAGGCCGTGGCCAATGCGGTCAGGACCAGCCGCGAGGCGTCGCCCTAAAGCGACATCCAATCTAGATGGAACCGCGTGCGGTTGTGTTCGGCTAGACGGATTGTGCCTTGGGATGCGATTGTCACGGCATGATCCGTCGTCGTGTTCTCTTCGCGCTTCCCGCACTCTCGCTTGTTTCGGCTCGCGCCTTCGCCCAATCGGTCAACACCCTGCCGGGAATGACGACCGTCACCTTTCCGCCCGGCTCCAACTCGACGACGCTTGCCGGCCAGTTGGCGCCGGGTGGCCGCAGCGTCTACTACGTGCAGGCGAAGGCGGGACAGACTCTCATGGTGTCGGTGATGCCGGTCGCGACCGGTGTCAGCTTCCAGGTCTTCAAGGTCGATGCGAGCCTGGCCAAGGGCGCCGACGGCCTGCCCGTCGTGACCGGCGGCACGCTGCCGGATGCCGGGCCGGCCGACAACGCGACTGCGTGGATCGGCGCCATCCCCCGTGACGGCAATTACCTGGTTCTGGTCACGATGCGTCCCGCCGCGGCACCGGCCCCCAGTCCGTACAATCTCACTGTGTCCTTGCAGTAAATCGAAAATATTTGCCTTTTTGATGCAATTATAATGTCAGAAATTGATTGCGCCGTGGGTGCAATCAGTTCATAAAACTGACGTCGAGTGATCGAGGGACGCCGGGGTGCTTGGGGGAGTTCGGCCCCTTCGATCGTCGACTAGGTGTGTGGAGTGCCGGCGCGTTCGGGGTGGACCGCCGGCATCTCCTTCCTTCTCAGAACATCCGACGTCAGGACTTGCCGGTGCAGGTGAAGGTGATTGACCGCGGCTTGAAGACAGGCGCGGGCTTCTTCGACGCCTCGAATTTCCGGGGCCATGCGCCGCTCTTCAGATGGCGCTCCACGATCGGCACCAGGCCCTGCAGGAACACCCAGGCTCGCAGACGCTCGCCGGCATAGCTGTTGTGGATGGCGTCGACGAAGAGATCGGGATCGAACGGCATCAGCCGCGCCACGTCGATGAAGGCGAGGCCATGCGCACGGGCATACTCGGCGAAGACGCGGTTCTGGAAGGCAGCCATCCGCTCCATGTCGCGATAGTGGAACGGTCCGTAGTTCTGGTTGATATGGTCGAGGATCGAGCGGTGGCGGATAGGATCCAGCAACATCCCATCCTTCACCAGCCAGAAGAATGACGCGATGACCAATTCAGTCCCGACGGCGTCGCCCGAGGCTCGGATGGTATCGAGATCGCGCAGAATAGTCGGCAGATGCACCGGCAGGTCGGTGCGGGTGATGTCGGGATCGCGTTCATCGAGACCCTTGGGCCACTGCAGCGTGTAGTCCTTCTTCGGCCATTCGGCGCCGCCTTCGGGCAGGCTGCGCGCGCTGAACAATGCCTGCATGCGTCGAACCAGCGCCGATTCGTATTGAAGGTCGGTCAACCACGAACCGCTGGCAGCGGTGCCGCCGCCAACCGGCTGCGCCGGACAATGGTCGCCGGCGGCGCTGGCGCCGCCAGGCGTGGCGGCCGTCATGGTGCGCAGATCGAACTGGTTCGCGCCTTCGTAGTAGACGAGCAGGTCCGGACGCAGCGGCAGCACTTCGTCGCGCACGATCACGACGTTGTCGCTCGAGGTGATGCTTTCACGGCCCGCGTTGAGGATCTCGAACCTCACGCCGAGCTTGCGAGCAGCGGCCCACATGTTCAGCCAGCTGCCGACGAACTCGGGATACGAATAGGGAAAGTAGTGATTGCCGACGGTCGTCGAGGCACCGATGAAGGCGATGCGCACCGTCCGCGGCTGACGCTCGAACGGCACGGGTGGTCCGCGAAATCCGTAGTCGTTGGTGACCAGGCCAATCGGCGTCGTCGCGTTGGGCAGGAAACGGTAAGGCGGCCGTGCCTCGCCCGACGGCGGATCGTACAGATAAAGGTGCCCCGGCGCGCCGCAGAGATAGGCGTGACGGCAAGGATCGCCGACGAAGTTGGCGTTCCAGGCCTTGAACATGTCGGCACGGCGTGTGCCCTCGGTGACGCCGCTCTGCTCGACCTTGCTCACCAGGTCGAGCCATTCCTGCGGTATCGCCCTGCGGTTTGGCAACGGCGGCGGATTGGCGAAGAACCACGCGCGATCGACTCCGGGCGCAAGGGCGATCTCGTCCAGATGGCGACCTGTAGGCGCGTTGTCGGCGTTCGCATCGAGTTGGCGCACGACAAACTCGGCCGCGCCGGTGCACAGCGCAACAGAGACCACGACCAGCAGAGCGTTCAGCCAAACCCTTCCCACGACTCTGGTCCTACACGATTCATCGGCCCCGTTGGATGCAAAAAGGCGGGCCATCGCACTGCATCACCCCTGAAGTATTTGCAGCAACTATTACCCCCGGCGTGGCGTTTGGGCGAAAAGAGAGCTAACCGTCTGTTTCGCGTGACTTTTTGCACTCCCCAACAGCCCCTGAGGAGTTCGAGTGATGCCGCTCAGTTGTTCGACCTTTCCCGCTTCCCGGCTCTGCATCGTCAGTGGCGAGAACACAGTGACGCGATCCGACATCGACGCCTATCTCACCGGTACGATCGCCTCGGGCGCCAAGGGCTACGCCAAGCTGGTCGACATCACCGGCTGTACACTGGCGCTCGACGCCGACGACCTGGAGGCGGTCGCTGATCGCCTCATGCAGTACGGCAGGGGCGAGCGGGCGGGTCCCGTCGCCATGGTCGTCGGCTCCGCTCTCAATCTCGACAGGGCGGTGCTGCTGAAGCAGCGGTCGGGCGATCGTCCGTTTCGCATCTTCACCAGCGTCGGTGCGGCGCGTTCCTGGTTGGCGAGCTATCAGGAGAGCTACAATCCCGCGGCCTTTGCGACCGGCCTCAGCACGCGGTGGCGCAGCCTGCGCACCGGCTGACTGCGCCCCTTCTGACTGCGCGTCGAGAAACAGCCGCCTTGCCTCGCCCGCCCAAAGCGGGTGAATTGGCGCATGCAGTTCGGCTGGCTTACCCTTCAAATGTCGCCCTCGCCCGACGAGGACGCCCAACGTATCGACAACCTGATCGACCAGGCCTGCGGCGCTGAGCGCCTGGGCTTCTCCGACGTATGGTTGACGGAACACTATTTCACCGGCGAGAGCGTCTATTCGGATTCGCTGATGTTCGCCGCGGCGCTCGCCGTGAAGACCGAGCGCGTTCGCATCGGCTTCGCCGTCGTGCAGATGCCGTTCCATCATCCGGTGCGGCTCGCCGTGCAGCTCGCCCTGCTCGACAACCTCAGCAAGGGCCGCATCGATGTCGGCATCGGCAAGGGCACGGTCTACAACGAGTACGAGTTCGTGGGGCACGGGCTTCGCAGCACCGACAGCCGCGAGCGCATGGAAGAGGCGGTCGACATCATCGAGCGCGCCTGGCGTGAGTCTCCTCTCACCTACGACGGCCGTTTCCACAAGGTGCATATCCCGGCGATCCGGCCCAAGCCCGTGCAGCAGCCCGGACCGCCGCTGTGGCGCTCGGTGATCTCGCCTGGCTCGTTCAAGGACTGCGGCAAGCTCGGTGTGCCGATCCTGACGGCGCGCCTGCCCGTCGAACGCATCAGGGAGCGGTGGGCGACCTACGAGGCCGGCATCGCCGAAGGCGGCCATGACGAGCGCACGCGGGCGCGGCTGCTGTCGCAGAGTGCGTTGTGGCGCAACGTCTACGTGGCCGAATCGGACGCGCAGGCCGAGGATGAGCTCGCCGCGCTGCTCACCGAGACGCGCGCCCACATGATGCATGTGCGCGATGCCTACAATCCGGCCGACTTCGAGCCCGAGCCGGCCACGCTCAATGCCTGGACGGATCCCAAGGTGCCGGATTCGGTCGCCATTCCCTTTGCCCTTCAGACCGGATCGCTCTACGGCTCGGTCAAGCGGGTGCGCGAGCAGGTGGCCGAGCTGCGCGACGTCGGCGTCCAACATCTGCTCTGCCAGACCGGCTTCGGCGCCATGGACCATGCGCAGAACATGGCCTCGATGCGCCGCTTCGGCGAACAGGTGATGCCGGCGTTCCGGGACTAGACGCAGAGCGTCGTCAGCGATAGCTCATGCGGCCGCCATCGAGGCCGGGCCCGACGCACCAGTTGAGCTGGCCGAGCGGCAGGCGCTGCGCCGACGCCACCATCGACACGGCGGCGCGATCGATGCAATGGCCGTTGTTGCCGTCGTAGACCGGGGCCATCAGATGGCCCTGCGGATCGTGACCGGCACCCAGCACATGGCCGATCTCGTGCAGCATCACCGCCGTCAGGTCGCGCACGGCGAAGCGATCAGCGATCACGTAGACGAAGCCGCCGCCGCGATTGCCCACGGTCATGGCGAGAGCGCCGCGGTCGCAGGCCGCCGGATGACGGCTGTCGACCTTGGCGACGATCCAGGCTCCCTGACGGCGGAGCTGAGCCATTGCCCTGTCCGAGGCATCGGCCGGCAACAGGACGGGGCGCAGCCGCACGAAGCCGTTCAGCACATGATTCCATTGCTGCAAGGCCAGCCCGATGCGCTCTCTCTCGGTGGCATCGAAGTCATGATCGACATAGACGGTGAGCGTGCGTGCGCTGGCCGCGGCGGCTGACGGCCTGTCCGTGTAACGGTAGGCGGAGACGTCGTATCGTGCCTCGCCGGTCGCCGCGGCCGCGGTCATGAGCGACAGCGCAACAGCGAGGGCCAGCAGCGCCAGGCCAGAAGCCATCAATACCGTTACGAGCCGCGTCAGGCGCACCGAAAACCCCGCTCCTACGGCGGGTATACGGGCCGCTTACCGGCGCTATCCCTGATGGAATCGGGGCAACTTCGTGGCGCGCCTCATCCACCTCCCCCGTCTTACGGGGGAAGCAGGGAGGGGGAGAACAACGGAGGTGGTGTGCGGAAGGCGAAGATCATGATTCATGATCTGAAAAAGCCTGACGTTCTCGTTGAGGCCTCCCCCCGTATGACGGGGAGGTGGAAGACTAACAATCGCCCACGCGCTTGCCGCTCAACACGCTGCTGCCCTTGACCGTGGTGCCGGCCTTGTCCTTGACCGTGAGCTGGCCCAGGCCCTCGTAGCTGTCCGGCTTGTAGCTGATCTCCGCCTCGGCGGTGACGCCGGGCGTCTCGGCGGTCGACGGACAGACCGTGGTCGCCTTGAAGATGCCGGGCTGCTTGGGCCCTGGGCTGAAGGTGCAGCCGTGCTTGGCGAAGTCGTCGGGGGTCGGATAGAGCAGGCGCTCCAGGGTGGCCTCGCCGCCTTTGATGCAGACGCGCTTGGAGGTGGCCGGCATCGGCTGCACCCCTTCAAGGGTCGTCTTGTCGGTGGTCTCCCACAGACCCGCTTGGATGGCTGTCTGGCCGAAAGTCGGGCCGGTGATCAACGTGGCCGCAATGGCTGCGGCAATGACAGAACGCTTCATCGACTTGGATCGCTCCTGCTGTCTGGCGACAGCGCAGCATAGCCCGCTGCGCTGTCGTCGGGCGATCCAATTCGGATGCTTACTGCTGGCGCTGCGGCGCCGGAGCGGGATTTGCTGGGGCCGGCTGCGCCGGAGCGCGTGGCTGCTCAACCGTGACGTTGACGTTACTGTCGGGCGCGCGGGCAACGTTGCTGTGCAGGCCGGGCGCTCCGAGCATGAAATAGCCGCCAATCAGCACCGCCACCGCCAACGCTCCGACGATGAAGTACAGGCCACCGCCGCCGGTAGTTGGACCGGCGGTTACATGGATGTCGGTCTTGGGGTCATAGTCGGGCATGTTTCACCTTTCATGCAGCGTCTCCGTAAAACGGCACCGACAAAACTTCGTTCCCGACGATCAGAAGAGCGGGTAGGTCGTCGACGTCTTCCTCTTCCTCGACGCTGCACGCGCCAAGTTGCGAGGAACCGCAGGCCCGGGCTCGGCGTTACAGTTCTAATGTCGACTGTGCCTCCGCCCTCCGAAACGCCGCTCAGCGGTCGAAAGATCCTGATCGTCGAGGACGAGGCTCCCATCGCCCTCAACCTCGCGGCAGCGGTTCAACAGGCTGGCGGCATCGTGATCGGGCCTGTCGCCTCCGTGGCTGGCGCCCACGCGGTCATGGCGGACAACCGCCTCGATGGCGCCCTTCTCGACATCCGGCTGCGCAATGAGACGTCGTTCCCGCTGGCCGACGTCCTGGCGGTGCTGAACATCCCCTTCGTATTCGTGAGCGGCCTGTCGAGCGCCCTCATGCCCTACACGCACCGCGAACGGCCGCTGTTCGACAAGCCCTATGAGCCGGACGAGGTGATCGCGGCGCTCGCCCGCCTGGTCAATGACTCCGGGACGGCTGAGCCTCGAGCCAACGACGCGCCTGCTTGACGTCCTCGAATACCTTCATCGGACGATCGGCCACGGCAGCCGCCCCCAGCAGACGCGCAATGCGCTCGGCCTGCTCGGCGGTGGCGACGACAGCCAGCGGGCCCATGGTGCCAAGCGCGTGCAGCGCGCGGATGCGCACGACGATTGACAGCAGGTCATCGGGCGTCATGGCCGCCCGTGCACGCGTGCCGTCGAGCAGCTTGCTGTAGGCCAGCGCCTCCGCCCCCTCGACCGCGTCGAAGAAGGCCATGGCGTCGGCCATCGACACTTCGCCGTCCGCGACCAGCTCGACGGCGCGCCTGCGTGAATCGATCGTCCAGTAAAGCGCCATCTATGCCGGCTGGGCGTCCAGCCAGCGCCGGGCGGCACGGACGTCGCGGAAGATCTTGATCGGGCGATCGGCGGCGGCCAATGCTCCGAACAGGCGGGCCAGCCCATGTGTGTGTTCGGAGACCACGACGATGGCCAGCGGCCCCATCGCTCCTGCCGTGTGATAGGCACGGATACGCGCGCCCAGCAGCATCATCTCCTCGTCGGTCAACCGGGAATCGCCGTGCGTTCCGTCGAACAGCTTGCGGTAGGGCATGCTGCCGGCCACGACCACGGCGTCGAGATACTCCTCGAGATCCTGCAGCGTGACGTCGCCTTGGCATATGGCCGTCAGCAAGCGCTGGTCGTGATCGATCGTCCAAGTGATGGGCACGCAAGACCCGCCGATTCTCTGCCGATTCTCCCCGGCGGCACAGTAGGGAGGGCGCGCACCGGCTGCAACCTCCGTTCACAGGGCACGTTGACCTGGAGGTCGATCATGAGCAGCAAGAGCATTCCCCTCGGAACCCAGGAGCACGAGATCCTTCGCGCCATCGCCCGCAACGCGGCGGCGCTGGCGGTTCCGCTGTCGTCCACGCAGCGCCTGCGTTTCGAGATGCTGGGCCTGATCGAGGATCGCGCCGACGGCATTCGGTTGACCGAGCGTGGGCGCGCGATCGCCGCCGCGCCGAGCGAAGCGCCGCCGCAGGCGGCGCCGGAGCTGCAGCAGCACGCATCGGCGCCGCGCGACCGACGCGGCCGCCGGCTGGGCCTGCGCCGCCGCTCTCCGTTCTGACAAATCCAAGACGAAAGAGCGGCCGATGGCGTCCGCAGAACGGCGCCACCGGCCAGCCGCGCGCCTACCAATAGGTCGGAGCGTTGTAGTAGCGATCGACCTGGCGGCCGTAATCCGGCGTCCAGTGGAAGTCCTCGTCCATGTCGTAGGTCGGCGCCGCTTCGAGCATCCTCTTGTCGAGGTTGACGACATAGCCGCCCTTGCTCTCGTCGTAGTTCAGGGCCGACCAGGGAATCGGATGATACTTCTCACCGATGCCGAGGAAGCCGCCGAACGACATGATCGCGTAGATCGCCTTGCCGCTCACCTTGTCGAGCATGATGTCGTCGATCGTGCCGAGCTTGTCGCCCTGCGGGTTGTAGACGGAGGTGCCTTCGACGCGTTCGGCGTTGATGAGCGTGTTGGGCGTGATCCTGGTGATGTCGGCCATCGCTGGGTTCCTTCTTGATTGTTGGTGCGTGCGCGATAAACGTCACGATGGTTCGACGAGTTGCCGCGGCAGGCCGCTCTAGCGTCGCGGCGCGAGGTCGGGCCAGCGGGCAGCGATGGCCATGACGATATCGTCGATGCGGGCGGCGAGAATGCGCTCGCCCTTGAAGGCGGTTGCCCGGGTCGGGTCGCCGGTAGCGCCGGTGCGCTCGAACGGCCCGTCGAGCGCCAGCTTGTCAGTGCGCACGCTGCGCGGGTCGAGCGCCAGCATCACCGACGTCTCGCGCTCGTCGGCGTGGCCGCCGTCGGCGACGGCGAGCAGCTTCTCGGCAGCGGAACCCATGCCGCGCATGTGCAGCACCAGGAGATCGGCCGCGCCGGAGGCGACCTCGTCGATCGGCTTCTCGGTCGACACGCCGGTGTTCAGGATGACGAGCCGCCGGACGCCGTGGCTGCGCAAATTGCCCAGCAGTTCGGCCAGCAGAGCCTTGAAGGTCTCAGCCGACAGATGCTGGCTGCCGGCGAACGAGGTGAAGGCGGGATAGAAGCCGAAGCCGACGACGGGTGCGGCGACCGCGGGCAGGCGCTCGATCAGCCGCTGGGCCAGGGCGCGCGCCGTCAGCGCGTCGGTCTTGAGCGGCAGATGCGGGCCGTGCGCCTTGGCGGCCGCGCCGACCGGAACCACGACCAATGCCGCCGCCTCGAAACGAGCTTTTGCCTCGGGCCAGGTGAGGTCTTCGAGCCAAACGCCGGTGTCGGTTGTCATGGGACCACGCTAGCATGGAGACAGTGAACGGGGAGAAACTGATGCAAAAGATCGCTCTTTTCCTTGCGCTGCTCGTGGCCGCGTTGCCGGCCAACGCGGCCGACCTCGAAGCCAACAAGAAGGTCGTGCTCGACTTCTACGAGAAAGGGCTGAACCAGAAAGATTTCGATGCCGCGGCCAAGCATTTCGGCCCGCACTACATCCAGCACAATCCCGGCGCACCGGACGGCATCGAAGGCTTCAAGGCCTTCATCGCCATGCGCAAGGAGAAATTCCCCACCGCCAAGAGCGAGATCAAGCGCGTCTTTGCCGAAGGCGATTTTGTGATCCTGCACGTCCACAGCGTGCGCGAGCCGGGCGAGCGCGGCGTGGCGATCGTCGACATCTTCCGGTTGGAGGACGGCAAGATCGTCGAGCACTGGGACGCCGTGCAGCCGATCCCGGAGAAGCCGGCGAACAACAACGGGATGTTCTGAGCTCCGCGACGTCAGGCGGCGTCGCGCTGCAGCTCGACCAATTCGGCGCGTTGCTTGGGCAAGGCCGCCGGATAGGTTTCCTGCAGGAAGACGATCAGCTTCTCGCGCACCTCGCAACGCAGGTCCCATGCCTGCTCCGACGTACGGGCGCTGACCAGGGCGCGCAGCTGCACGGCCTGCTCACTCGTCTCGACGACCTGGAGGTTGACCACCTCGCCGCTCCATAGCTTGGTCGTGCGCACGATCTCCTCGAGCTTGGACCGGACGTGGGCGACCGGCACCGTGTAGTCGACCCACAGGAATACCGATCCGATCAGGTCGGTGCCCTGGAACGTCCAGTTCTGGAAGGGTTTCTCCAGGAAGTACGACAGCGGCACGACCAGCCTCCGCCAGTCCCACACCTTGATGACGACGTAGGTGCCCGTGATCTCCTCGACCCAACCCCACTCGTTCTCCACGATCACAGCGTCGCCGATGCGGATCGGCTGCGTGATCGCAAGCTGGATGCCGGCGATCAGGTTGGTGAGCAGCGGCCGCGCCGCCAGGCCCACGATGATGCCGGCGGCGCCAGCCGAAGCGATCAGGCTCACACCATACTGCTTCACCGACTCGAAGGTCATGAGCGCAGCAGCGACGGTGACGATGATCACCATCGTTTCGATCACGCGGCGCAGGACGCGTACCTGTGTGACGTGCTTGCGCGCCAGCGGATTGTCGGCGCCAGCGACATCGGCGCGACGAAGATAGAAGTCGGATGCCAGAACGATGGCCGCGGTCGCGCTCCAGCCGATCAACAAGATGAAGGCCACCATCAGCGCATGGCCGATGGCGGACCGGGCGTCCCGGTCCAACGGCGCGACCGGCAGTACGATGCCGACGGCGAAGATGACCAACGCCATGCGGATGGGGCCATCCGTCGCCGAGATCAGCGACTGCAGGAAGGCATTTTTTGGCGAGATCAGCCGGCGCATCAGGCGCACTGCGGCGCGATGCAGCAGCAGCGCCAGGGCGGCCGCCATGACGAGCATCAACGCCGACCACAGCCAGTTCGGTATCCACGGCAAGTATTCGTCGGCCTTGGCCAGGAGGTCGCGAAAAAACATGGCGACGCAACGCGACCTGTCCGCCGAAAGTTGCCGCCGTCATGGCCTTGTAACGATATCTCAGCCTAGCTTTCCCACGGCAGCTTGATGCGCCGGGGCGGATGCGTACCGGGCACGATCAGCTTGCGCCACTTCGCTGACGGCGCATTTTCGTCGAGCGCGATGCGGCTGCCGACCAACGAGATGCCGAGGTCCCTCCACAGCGCGGCGAGGTCGACGGGCTCGGCGTTGTTGAAATGGCGCTCGACCAGGCCGCTCATGACGGTGGTGCCGGTGACACGGTCGCAGGCGGCGGCGTATTCCGCGATGATGGCGCGCCGCGCGCCGTCGAGGCCGCTCCACAGCACGCCGGCCAGGCAATCCTCCAGACCCTTGGCGCCGTTGGTGGCGCGCCGCAGGCCGACGTCGGCCAGCAGCATGAAGGTGGCGCCACCCCAGTAGTTCTCCTGACCACGGGCATTGGCCATGCTGCTCGAGAAGGCCTGCACGCCCTTGGGCATGTTGTCGACCCACTCGCGCCACACCTCCTCCTCTGTCTTCCAGCCGGCGCGGGCACGGATGATCGGCTCGACGTAGGTGGCGGCGCCCTCCATGAACCATGTGCCGCCACGGCGGATGAACGGCATGCCGGTGTGGATCAGTTCATGCGTCAACACCCAGTCGTCGAACAGGCGGCGGCGGTCGACGTCGGTGCCGACCTCGACCATCACCGTGACGCCGCCGCCGGGCACGCTGCGACCGTAGCCGACGCCGCGGCGATGCGTGACCGGCACCAGGCCGAGCAACGCCTGCTTGGCCGTAAAACCCTGCCAGTAGTTGGACTGCGCCTGCGCCGTGCGCTCGACCCAGTCGAACAGGTCGTCGCGAGCGCCCTCGCCGACGCCGTCGAGGATCGCCACGCGCAGCACGCCATCCGTCCTTGGCTGGCCGGGCCGCAGCGATCCGGGAGCGGGAACGGCAAGCTCACGATAGGCCAGTCGTCCCAGCGCCGTGTAGCCTGCGGTGACCACAGGCGCGCCGCTGAGCCGCCAGGCATCGCCTACCTTGGGCAGGCCGGCCGCGAACACCAGGCCCGGGCCCGTCGCCATGCGGATGTCGATCGTCGGGGCACGATCGTAGCCCTGTGGCTCGAGCAGCCAGCTTCCCAGGATCGCGAGCACGCCATTGCCGCGCTGCACGGCGAGCGACGTCGAATCGACGGCACGGGCGAAGCCGGACAGATCGAACCGGTAGCGCGCCTCGGCGATGCCGTCACGCTGCTCGAGCTTGAGGTCCTGGACGTAGGACGAGGTGCGATCCTCGACCGATCGGAAGGACAAAGGCTGGGTCGCGCGACAACGATAGGTGATATCGAGCTTGAGCCCGTTGTTGTCCGCCAGCCGGCCATCGACGGTGCAGTCCGGCACAGCGACCGGCTGGGCCAACGGCTGGGCCAGGGAGGGAGTCGCCGCCAGCAATGCAGCAATGAAAGCCCGCCGGAACATGCCGCAGGCTAGCACGTGTAAGCTCGGCTCCGATGAATCCGGTCGTTCACGTTTTGCGGCGCATGGGCGGTCGCGCCACCACGCTTCTGCCCCTGTCGCTGGCGATCGGACTCGCCTTCCAGAACGTCGCCTCGGCCGCGCGCGTCCTGCTATGGCCACTGGCCGTCCTGCTCCTGATGCTGGCCCTGGCGCGCATGGACTGGATTCGGGTGCGCGCGCTCCTGCGCCGGCCCGGCCCCGCCGTTCTGCTGGCGCTGGCGAACCTGATCGTCGTTCCGCTGATCGTCTGGCCGATCTGGCAGGGGCTCGGCCTGTGGCCCGGCCTGGTCGCAGCGCTTTGCCTCAGCGCCATGGCGCCCGGCATCATCTCGGCCGCCACCACTGCCGCCTTCCTGCGGCTCGACTCCTCGCTCGCCCTCCTGCTGACGCTCTTCACCAACTTCCTGGTGCCCTTCACCTTGCCGCCGCTGGCGTTGTGGCTGCTCGATCTCGACCTGCATGTCAGCGCCGTCGATCTCAGCCTGCGCCTGGCGCTGATCGTGGTGGTGGCGTCGGCCGGCGCGTTCGCCATCCGCCGTTGGCTCGGCACGCGGATCATGGACGAAGCGCCGACGCTCGATGGGCTGTCGGTCATCGTGCTGATGGTCTTCGCCATCCCGCTGATGGACGGCGTGGTCGCCCAGGCCACGGCGCAGCCCCTGAAGCTCGCAGGCTTCGTCGTCGGCGCCTTCGCCGGCATGATCCTGTGCAATCTCGTGGTCGTCGCGTGCGCGCTGCCGTTCGTCGACCGGCGCGTGGCGCTGACGGCGGGCTACTGCTCGGGAGGCCGCCACAATGCGCTGCTGATGGCCGTGCTGCCCGCCTCGGTCGACGCCGACATCTTCCTGTTCATCGCCGCCGTGCAGTTCCCGATCTACCTGATCCCTACCCTGCTACAGCCCGTCTACCGCCACCTGCCGCGCCCGTAAGCTCGTCATGGAAGCCCTTCAACAGGTCGAGCACGTCGAACACAGGCAGGCCTACCGCGTCCTGGACCGCGTTTTTGTACGGCGGCAGGTTGGTGCATTCGAAGACGATCGTGTCGATGCCGGCATGGCGTGCCACCAGATCGCACGCAGCGGTCACCACTTCGCGTTCGACCTGATCGCGATCGAGTATCGTGCCGTTGCCGATGAAGGTTTTGGCGAACGAGCTTTCTTCGGGCAGACCGACGAAGGGCGTGTCGGTCGGTGCGCCGACGGCAGCGAAGTGCGCCGGCGTCAGGTTCCGGGCCGACGCCGTGAGCACACCGACGCGCTTGCCGGCTAGCTGCTTGATATGCAGAAGCGCCGACGTCGCTACTGGCACTGGCGAGACGGCGGAAAGATCGTCCTGATAGAGCGCGAGGAAGCCGCAGCTCGTCGACAGGCCGATCGCGCCTTCGGCGGCGAGCGCCCGGGCGTTGGCCTCGAGCGCCGCCAGCACGCGCGGCCGGTCGGGATGGGCGGTCACGGCGTCAGCCGAGCCGATGCCTTCCATGCGGCGGAAGATCACCGGGAAGTCGAAGGACTGGGCGTTGCCAATGTCGCCCTTGATGCGCGGAAAGCGCGTGTCGAGCATCAGGATGCCGAGAGGACCGTTGCTCATCGGTTTCATCGCGGTTGCGGCCACGCCTTCTGCGGCCCCCTCGCCTGCTCGAACCAGCGCGACAGACGCATCACGCCGAGATCGTCGAAGCGATGGCCGGCGATCTGCAGGCCGATCGGCTTGCCCTCTTTGGTGTAGCCGCAGTTGATCGAGGCAGCCGGCTGCTCGCTCATATTGTAGGGCATGGTGAAGGAGATGTGCTCGAGTGGCCGGTGGACGTCATTGGTCGGCGTCTCCCATTCGGCGCGATAGGTCGGCACCGGCGAGACCGGCGACAGCACGTAGTCGAACGGCTGCGTGGCGCGCGTCGTCGCAGCGCGGATCGCCATGTAGTTGGCGACGCCCTTGATGACCGTGGCGCCCGAGACGTCGGCGCCGCCGCGGCACCAGTCGGCGATGAAGGGCAGCACGCTCGCCTGCTTGGCATGGCTCAGCGCCGAGAAATCGACCCAGCTGCGCACGCGCCAGAACAGGTCCTGAAGATGCAGCATGTCGGGCGACAGGAACGGCGCCACCGGCTCGACCTTGGCGCCGGCATCGGCGAACATCCTGGCGGCGGCTTCGACGGCGGCCTTCACTTCGGCATCGACCGGCAGGCCGGAGCCGGCATCGAGATGCAGGCCGATCTTCAGGCCCTTGGGCTCGAGCGGACCCGCGTTCCAGTCGATCGCGGCCGGCGGCAGGCTCATGTGATCGCGCGCATCGGGCCTGGAGAGCTCCACCATCAGCAGCGCCGAGTCGGCGACCGTGCGCGTCATCGGGCCGATGGCGCGGCCGAAGTACGGCGGGTCGACCGGCACGCGGCCGAGGCTGGGCTTCAGGGTGAAGATGCCGTTCCAGCATGCCGGCAGGCGCACAGAGCCGCCGATGTCGGTGCCGAGATGCAGGGGGCCGTAGCCCGCCGCCGCGGCCGCGCCGGCGCCAGCGCTCGAGCCACCCGGGTTCCAGGCGAGGTTCCAGGGATTGCGCGTAAGTGGGTGGAACGAGCTCCTGCCCGACGACAGCATGCCGTAATCGGGCATGGTGGTCTTGGCGAGGATGACAGCGCCCGCCTCGCGCACCCGCGCCGCAGCCGGCGCATCGTCGGTGGCCGGCACGAGGTCGGTCGCCGCGGTGCCGAGCGGCACCGGCACGCCCTTGGTGGCGATGTTCTCCTTGATGGTGATCGGTACGCCGTCGAGCGAGCCCTGCGGCTTGCCGGCCTGCCAGCGCTGCTCCGACGCCTTGGCCGCCTTGCGCGCACCTTCGAAGTCGGGGGCATAGAGGGCCTTGAGCCTGGGTTCCCACTTCTCGATGTGGGCGATGACGGCGTCGACGGCTTCGACGGGCGACAGTTTCTTGGCTTTGTAGTTGGCGAGCAGTTCGCCGGCGGTCATGTCATGGAGGGCGGTCATTCGGATACCTTAGACGTTCGGCGATGAATTTGGTCAAGACCGGCGCGAGGAACAGCACGGCGATCATGCGCACCGTCTGCATGGCCATGACGAATGACACGTCGACATTGGTCGAGGCGGCGATGATGGCGATCGAATCGGAGCCGCCCGGGCTGGTCGCCAGGTAGGCGGTCAGCGGATCGACGCCGGCGCCCCAGACCATGAGGACGGCGACGCCGCCGCACAGGGCGATCAGGGTCAAGGTTGCGCCGAAGATGACGGGCAACGCCTTCAGGGCGTGGATCAGCAGCGGCCGCGTGAAGCGCAGGCCGACATTCCAGCCGACGAAGGCATAGCTCGCCGCCAGCAGCCAGGTCGGCAGCTCGATCCTGACGAGGCCGAAATGGGTGAGCACGATGCCCAACACCAGCGGCACCAGGAAGGCTCCGGCCGGAATGCGCAGCCAGCGGGCAATGATGGGCCCTGCGATCGCCAGCGCCAGCGTCTCGCCGAGCGGCACCCAGGCGACGATGGGGAACCAGACGATGTCGTGTGCCGCATGGCTGGGCGCCACGCCGAACAGGCGCGCCACCAAGGCGGCGATGGCGGCCACCAGCACGACCCGCAGGTACTGCATGAAGGCGACCAGGCGCGGATCGGCGCCGTAGTGCTCGGCCATGATGGTCATCACCGAGGCCGCACCCGCGCTGGTGCCCCACAACGCCGTCGTGCCGGGCATCATCTGCCAGCGCGTCATCAGCCAGCCGAGCAGGCTCGAGGCCACGACGACCAGCAGGACGCCAGCGCCGAACAGCACCCAGTGGCGCAGCACGTCGTCGACGATCGACAGCGGCACCATGCTGGCGATCAGGCAGCCGACGACGCCCTGGGCCAGCACGAAGGGCGGCAGCGGGAAGCGCACCTTGCCGCCCGACGAGGCAACGATGATCCCGGCGATCAAGGGTCCCAGCATCAGCGCCGCCGGCGCGTGGATCCACAGCAGGAAGGCTGCAATGCCCGCCGACAGGGCGATCAGCACGCCCCACTGAAGGGCCGCTGCCAGCTTGCTTGAAAATCTACTGGGCAAACTCCTCCGCCTCGCCGTTCATGCCGCGGATGGTGGCCAAAAGCTCGACCGCCGCGGCGGCGAGCCGTGCATCATCCGTGCCGCGCAGCACCAGCGAGACGCTGGGCTTGCCGTTGCGGAAGGCGGGGTAGCTGCCGATGTCGAGATCCTCGAAGCGCTTCTGCAGGGCGCCCAGCGGCTCGGCGATGATGCCCTCGGGCAGGTTGGTGCGCACGGTGCGCGACAGAACCGGCGTGCCGCCGACCAGCTTGTGCTTCATCGACTGGAACATCGCCTCGGCGACCTTGGGGATGCCGGCGAAGGTGAAGACGTTCTCCATCTGGAAGCCCGGCGCCACTGACACCGGGTTGTCGACCAGCAGCCCGCCATGCGGCACGCGCGCCATGCGCCGCCGGGCCGGCGTGAACAAGGCCGGATCGCCGTAGTGCCGGGTCATGCGGGCGACCGCCTCGGGATGCTCGGAGATGCCGACGCTGAAGGCCTTGGCGATCGAATCGGCGGTGATGTCGTCGTGCGTCGGGCCGATGCCGCCGGTGGTGAAGACATAGTCGAACTTCCGGCGAACCTCGTTGATGGTGGCGACGATCGTGGCCTCGACGTCGGGGATGACCCGGCATTCGCGCACCTGCACGCCCAGCGCCCCCAGCTCGGTCGCGAGATACTGGATGTTGGAATCGCGAGTCCGGCCGCTCAGGATCTCGTTGCCGATGACAACGATGCAGGCGGTGACGGTTTTTACCGGCTCGGACATGCGCTCATTTTCCTTGTCTTTCAGGACACTAGCGGAGGTATGCCGGGGGGCCAAGCGCCGCACGGCCTTGTTACCGCCGGTATCGCATGCCAAATATAATGCATGAGCAGCCCCCGCGATTTCATCGACGACAGCGACGACTATTGGCGGCGCGATGAGCGCACGATCAAGGTCCATGGCCCCGAGGGTTTCGAGGGCATGCGCCGCGCCGGTCGCCTGGCGGCCGAGACGCTCGACTTCATCACGCCGCACGTCCAGCCCGGCATCAGCACCGCCGAACTCGACAAGCTCTGTCACGACTACATCCTCGACCACAAGGCGATACCTGCCCCGCTCGGCTATCGCGGCTATCCGAAGTCGATCTGCACCTCGATCAACCACGTGGTCTGCCACGGCATTCCGTCTGACAAGCGGCTGCAGTCGGGCGACATCGTCAACCTCGACGTCACGGTGATCCTCGACGGCTGGTACGGCGACACCAGCCGCATGTTCTTCTGTGGCGACGTCGGCGTGAAGGCGCGGCGCCTCTGCGACATCACCTACGAGGCGATGATGCGCGGCATCGCCGCCGCCAAGCCGGGCGGCCGCGTCGGCGACATCGGGCACGCCATCCAGACCTTCGTCGAGGCGCAGCGCTTCTCGGTCGTGCGCGACTTCTCGGGCCACGGCCTCGGCCGCATCTTCCACGACGCGCCCAACATCCTGCACTACGGCAAGGCCGGCACCGGCCCGGTGCTGAAGCCTGGCATGTTCTTCACCGTCGAGCCGATGGTGAATGCCGGCACCTGGCAGGTGAAGATCCTGAGCGACGGCTGGACGGCGGTGACGCGCGACAAGCAGTTGTCGGCCCAGTTCGAGCATTCGGTCGGCATCACCGAAACGGGCGTGGAGTTCTTCACCCTGTCACCGAAGGGCCTGGCCAAGCCGCCCTACGATCTCGCCGCCATCGGCGAAGAGCCGCGCAAGACCGTCTCGGCCTAGCGCGAGGGGTTAGCGCCCTTTCCGCCCTTTCCGCCGGTACCTGCCCAGCGTTTCCTTGGAAGCCGACCCACTAGCGATGGGCTTGCCGCGCATTCGGACAGTTACGCTAGTTGCGCTATTGGCTTTTGGTCGACCGGGGAGAGAGGCCCGGCGGCGGCCGGGCGCGATGGTAGCGGATGAACGATGCAAAGAGCAGAGTCGCCGGGAAGGCGGCACGCGATCAATATAACTTAGGTTCTCCATAGAATCAACTGCGGTTCTATTTTTGCGTACCATAGGGCGCCAAAATCGCAGAAATTCGATCATCGATGCCAGCAGTGCTGGCAATCTCGTCGGAAGGAACGAAGTTTCCTGTAACGCCTTGTCTAGTCGCCTCGTCCTCAGGGTGTGGACCGACGTTCTGAAGCCAAGGACAAGCGAACTGCAAAGGCCGTTGCGGCGAGCGACGACGCGCTGTGCACGCTTCTCTCGGCAGGACTGCGCGTCCAGGCCGGGGAGGATCGCTGGCGTGTCATCGGCAATACCCTTTCGTACCGCCTGCTTCTGCGCGAGGCGGGCGGCAGCTGGAACCGGCTCGACCAGTGCTGGGAATTCTCCGGCGACGATCCGACCAACCGGCTCGCCTCGGCGCTCGAGGCCCAGCCAGCCGGCATCGGACACAATGCCGGCGCAGCCGAGCCGCAGCCCCACTATCACGGCCATCGCCGCCGCGTGCGGGAGCGTGTCATGAGAGCGGGCGCCGAGGTGCTGGAAGACTACGAATTGCTGGAATTGCTGCTCTTCTATTCGATCGAGCGCATCGACACCAAGCCGCTCGCCAAGCGGCTGCTCGACCGCTTCGGTACCTTGGGCGACGTCTTCGCCGCCGAGTCCGTGCAGCTACGCGAATTCGACATCGATCAGCGTACGCTCGTGCTGTTCAAGGCATCCCGCGAGGCCGGCCGGCGGCTGGCCGAGCGCAAGGTCAAGGACATGCCGGTGCTGACCAACTGGCAGCAGCTCATCGACTACTGCCATGCGGCATTGGCACACGAGAAGACCGAGCAGTTCCGCATCCTCTTCCTCGACCGCAAGAACGTCCTCATCGCCGACGAGGTGCAGCAGCGCGGCACGATCGATCACACACCGGTCTATCCGCGCGAAGTGGTGAAGCGCGCGCTGACGCTGAACGCCGCCGCGCTGATCCTGGTGCACAACCATCCCTCGGGCGATCCCAAGCCGTCGCGCGAGGACATCGAGATGACGAAAGAGATCCGCAAGGCCGCCGAAGCGCTGGGCATCTCGATCCACGATCATCTCGTGATCGGCCGCAAAGGCCACGCGAGTTTCAGGAGCCTCGGGCTGCTATCGTAGCGCCCACGATGCAGACTTCCGACGAACGTCCGCTATCGATGTATTGCAGAGCTCCACCGAAGCAGCCGCGAATCACTAGTCAGGGGCGAGATGACAAGTGATGGGTGTGCCTGTCGTGGAAGATTCTCTGGATGGCCTTGCGAAAGACCTGCGTACCACGGTCGTGTCGGAGACTTTGCAGCTCATCGGCTCGGGCCGGCAGAGCGCGCCTGGATAGACTCAGAGCCAGGTCTTCCGCCACAGTCGGACGATCCACAAGCAGTGGGGCGAAAGCGTGCTGGTCAATCTCGTAGACGATCACACGGGTCAGCGCCTGCAGCGTACAAGCTTCACCCATACCCGCAAGCAGCCCGGTCTCTCCGAAAAAGTCGCCGGGTGCGAGTCGGCCGGTCTCCTTGCCGTCGCAGCGCATGACGATGACGCCGGCCCTGATCATCATCAGTGCGGACAGTATGTCTCCCTGTCGGACAATTTCGTCCCCCTTGCGAAATTCGCGAGTAGTGGTCGCTTTCGCGAGCGACAGCTTTTCGTCGCGCGTCAGAGTTGCGAAGATCGGTATGGCTTCGATGAGCTCGATCGGTTCGACGCGTTGCGGCCGAGCTGTTTCTTCGGTGGGTAAATCGGTCATAGCCACAACGGATTCCGCCGGCATCGCCAGAAGCAGGCCGGCAGATTTGCAGTGGCGGTAGACGAGGTCGAGCACTTCGCTTCGCGCGCGTGACCGTTCGGCAGGGCTCGTGACCCTGAATTGCAGTTCGACCGTCAAGGCCACCGCATCCAGGCTCTTGAGCGCCACGGTCGGCGGCGGCTCGGCCACGATGGAGCTGCAGCTCAGCATGACGGATCGCATCACGTCCATTACGACGGAAGGCATGCGTGTGGGTGCAATGCGCACCGTCAGCGTCAGCAGGTGCGTCTCATCGGGGCGGCTGACGTTGGTCAGCCCGAGCCGGGCCAGAAAGCTGTTCGGCAGCACCACCACGTTGTTGGAGCCGGTCAGGACATGGGTCGAGCGCCAAGTGCTCTCGACAACCCGTCCCTCGGTCCCGTCGCTGAGAACGATCCAGTCGCCGAGGACATAGGGCCGGCCCAGCGTCAGCGCGATGCCGGAGAAGACGTCACTTAATGTGTTCTGGAGCGCCAAGCCAAGAATGATAGCGACCAAGCCTGACGTCGCGACCAGCGTCCCGATGGGAATGCCGAAGACAAAGGTTAGGATGGACAAACCCACGCCGAGATAGACCACGCCGACGACGATTTCCTGCAGCAGGCGCGCCTCATGCGGATAGCGCTCGAGCACGAGGTAGATGCGCACGAAACCGATGATCGCCCACGCCAGATGGATCCACCACAGCAACCTGGCCAAGATGACGAGCAGCGAATTGGCGTCCAGGGCTTCAGGCGCTTCTGGCTCGAACGACATCAGGTTGTTGCCGATAAGAACGGCAGTCATGCCCGCAAAGAATGCGATCTGGACCACCAGTCGGGTGTTCGAGCGCCTGCTCGGTATCAGGTGCCAGACGATGATCCCGGCAAGGCCGATCAAGTTCATTTGCCAAAGGGGAGACACAACGAGTGCCTCAAGGGGCATTTGACCCATCATGCTGCATCTCCTGCTCGCGCAAAGATCGGGCCGACCTAGGGCATGAGCTCATCAACGCTATGAGTGCGCGCCCTAGGTCGGCCCTAACCGACAAGCGGTCAGAAGTCCCAGACAGCCGGTACCCAACGAAAGGCGTTGCCGGTGACCGCCACCCGGCCGACGGACGGGAACGGTAGGTGAGTGGCCACCAACGTCTCGCCGGTCGCCGCCACCTCCCGCAAAAGACGGACCCGAACGCGGGCCGCCTCCTCGGGGTCGTGTTCGAAGCCGTTGTGCCAGTCGGGGTGGTCGAACCCGACCGGGAATATGGCGTCGCCGGCGAACGTCAGCCGGTCGCCGCCGGACGCCAGGCGAACCACGCTGTGCCCGGGGGTGTGGCCGCCGGTGCGCCGGACGACCACCCCCGGCGCCACCTCGTACTCCTCCTCGAACGTCCGCAGCTGGCTGCGGTACTCGCTCAAGAACCGCTTCGCGGTCGACCGAAGCACGTCCGGTACCGGCGACGGCATGGTGGTGTGGGAGAAGTCGGGCGACGCCCAGAATTTGACCTCGGCGTCCGCTGCGTGGACCCGCAGGTCAGGACGTAGCCGCTCCTTCATCCCGTCGACGAGCAGCCCGCCAACATGGTCCATGTGCATGTGGGTAAGCACCACATCGGTCACGGATGCGAGATCGATGCCGGCGGCCTCCAGTCGCCTGGGGAAGTGCCCGGCCCGCGGGAAGCCCGGATACTCACCCCCTAGCCCTGAGTCGACGAGTATGGTCCGGTCGCCGCTACGCACCACGAGCACGTTCAGCGGCCAATCGAACTTGTCCGGCGGCAGGAACATGTCCTCCATCCAGGCCGCCCGGACAGCCGGGTCGACATTGGTGGCCAGCGTCGTGGTTGGCAGCAATAGCACCCCGTCGCTGACCACCAGTACGTCAATCTCGCCGACGCGCAGCGCGTAACGCGACGGAACCAACTCTTCGGACCCCGATGTACTGGGGTGTACGGTGTTGTCTAAGCTCATGTTTGTCTCCTGCTAACGGCCGCCTTACACGCGGCATTGACGACGCTACGATGATCGTTGAGGAACATCTGATGGGTGAAACCGGCTGCGCGCTTGCACACAGCGCAGCCCGCGCCACGTGAGGCATCTACAGGGCGGTGACGCGTTCGGGGTCAGCCGACGCCAGTACAGCGGCCCGCTCTGGGCGCGGCGGATAGATCCACTCCGTGTTGATCTCGTGCTTGGTCTTCTTTGCCTTCGCGCCGACCATCTCGACCTTGCGGTCCCAGCCTCGCGTGAAGATCGCGCCGGCCGGCCCGAGGTCGAGACAGGTGACGTACGCCTCCTGATGATATGGCTTGGTCGGCGCTCCCAGCAGTTCGGCCGCCGCATTGTGGCCCGCGAAGGCGCCCATCCGCGTGGCGTGCTGGCACGACATCAGTGCGTAGTTGCCCATATCGTCGCATGCCGCCCGGGCCGCGTCGCCGGTGGCGAAAACCCCAGGCACAGACGGCACGCGCAACTCGCGGTCGACAAGCAGCCGGCCGAAATTGTCGCGCTCGCCCGGAATCTGTGCGGTCAACGGCGCCGCGCGCATGCCTGCCGCCCAGATCACGGTCGCGCTCTCGATTCGCGCGCCGTCGGTCAGCGTGACGCCCGAGCCGTCCAGCGCCGCGACGGCGGCACCGAGCCGGGTCTGCACACCCATTTCACGCAAGGCGTCCTCGATGATCGGCCGGGGTTCGGCCCCCATGTCAGGAGCGATCGCGTCGCCGCGCTCGACTATAACGACGCGCGGCTCGGCATTCTTGCCGAAGATCGCGCACAGACGCGCGGGCATTTCCGTCGCCACCTCGATGCCCGTGAAGCCGCCGCCCGCGACGACGACCGTATCGCGCGTCCGCGACGCCGGCCGATCCGCCAGGCTGTGCAGGTGTCGGTCGAGCGCGATCGCATCGTCGAGCTGGTCGACGCTGAACGCGTACTCGGCGAGTCCGGGAATGAGGGGGCGGAACAACCGGCTGCCCGCGGCCACGACCAGCCGGTCGTAGTTCAGCGTCTTCCACGGGCCGTCGGCGGTGACGATTTCCACCGCGCGGGCCTTGGTGTCGATCGTCTCGGCGCGGCCTTGCACGAAGACGACATCGATAGCCTTGAGGACGTCTTGGAGAGGGGCCGTCAGTGTCTCGGGCTTCGTCTCGTAGAGCCTCGGGCGAACCACAAGGGTGGGCTCCGGGGCAAGCAGCGCGATCTCGAGATCCTTGGGTGAGACGCCCCTGATATCGCGAAGGCGGGCAGAGGAAAGTGCGGCATACATGCCGGCGAAGCCGGCGCCTATGATGATGAGTCGCATGTGAACTACTTGCCTCCGGCGGTCGTTGGTGTGGACAGAGCAATGATCTAGTGAACCGGGTGTGCAGCTGTCCCAGAGCGATTGACGTGCTTGTAGAGCGATTGCTGCTAACGCGCGTGTCGTCGCCAATTGCTCGGGGTTTCCCCGGTCATCCGTCTGAACGCTGCAGCGAAGGCCGTCTGCGAGGCATAGCCGAGCGCCGCCGCGACCGATGCGATCGACTCGCTGGGGTCACGCAGCATTGTCATGGCCTGTTCGAGCCGGTATTGACGCAGCCAGGCATGAGGTGAAAGCCCGGTGCTTTCCTTGAAAGCGCGACAGAAGTGGAAGCGTGACAAGCTGGCGTCCGAAGCCAGGGCAGCGAGCGACAAGTCCGGATCGCCATCGGAGCGCAGGCGTTCGACGGCGCGACGTAGCGCCGTCGGCGAGAGGCCGCCCAAGGCTGCCTGGTGGGTGGCGGGCATGCCGGTGTGCGCAGCCAGGAGGCGTGTGGCGAGGAGATCCGTCAGTTGCTGCCTGAACAAGGCGTCCAGCGCCTTATTGCTGTCCAGCACGTCCGCCGCGCTCGTGAGCAGCCGCGAGGTCGTCGGGTCGGGATGTCCCGTTCGCTCCAGGAGATTGGACGGTCCCGCCATGTCGGCTTCGGCGGCAACGCGCTCCAGTGTTGCGTGCGGAAGATAGAGCTGGAGGACATTGATGGACCCGGCAATGTCCCATCGGGCGCTCGAGCCAGCCGGAATGATCGTGACGGCACCGGAGCGCGCCATTCCAATCGCAACTGACCGTTCCGAGCGCCGCTCCAGGCGCTGCATGGTGCCGATGTAGGTCATGACGACGTGCTCAGTCATGGGCTCGACGAAGTCGTGCAGCGCTCCGTGATTCCAGTGGGCGATAGCGCCACCGGACGGATCCAGAGCAATGCTTAGCGGTACAGTCCTGAGGACGCGTGCCATCTCGACATTCGCAGAACGCCGGTGGGCAACCGGCAGGTCGCTCTGCTCCGCATCGGGCGCGACCGGCAGATCGCGCAGGCTCAGCTTACTCATGGATCTGTACCCAATGAGGCGCTAAGCCAATCATGAAAGCGGATCGTCCCCAGACTGGGCTGAGCGCTCGGGGTCAGCGACTTGTCGTCCAGCCGGGCGCCGAAATACCGGGCGTGGATGTCCGCAATTACCTGACGCTGATCCGCTCTTGCGGCGAGATACTGCCGAGCAAGGGCATCGAGAGGCATCTGATCGGGCCCCGCGATCTCAATGGTACCATTCAACGGCTTGTCGACCGCGAGATCGGCCAGTGCAGCCGCGACGTCATCGGATGCGATCGGTTGCACGAGCGCCGGCGACAGATGGGTCATGTCTCCATCCGTGCCCGCTTGAACTATTGCATCGACGGATTCGAAGAATTGCGTCGATTGCAGAATCGTGAAGGGAATCGCAGAAGCCTTGACGAGGTCTTCCTGCGCTGCCTTGGCGCGAAGATAGCCGCTCTGAGGCAGGCGCTTGGCTCCGACGACCGACAGCACAACATGATGCCTTACGCCGGCGGCAATTTCGGCGGCCAACAGATTCCGGCTGGATCTCTCAAAGAACTCCAGGGCCGCCTGGTCCTCGAACGACGGCGAGTTGGCCACGTCGATGACGAGACGCGCGCCCGAAAGAGCCTCGGCAAGCCCTTGGCGCGTAATGGTGTTCACGCCTGAACTGGGTGACGCAGCCACGACGTCATTGGCTTCTTGACGAAGCCTGGCGACGACCTTTTTGCCGATGAGGCCATTGCCTCCAATGATGACGATCTTCATCGCTGCTCCTTGGTCATCGGCCCAGCCGGCAGATGGCTTAGGAGCAGAGATTGGCTACGGAAAGGGCTCATGGCTTTGTGGCGGGCTTGGACTATTCTTGGGTTTAGCTTGCTTTTTCGTCCAAGGTGCCGACGGCGTGCGATTTCAATTCAAGGATTGTATGCTCGATCTCGAGCGACGGGAGCTGACGCGCGGCTCCGAGGAAGTTCCTATCGCCCCGCGAGTCTTCGACCTATTGGCCTACCTCGTGCAGAATCGTGAGCGTGTTGTCAGCAAAGACGATCTTCTGGACGCCGTGTGGGGCGGACGCATCGTCTCCGAATCGACCCTGACCAGCCACATCAACGCAGTACGCAAGGCGATAGGCGACAGTGGTGAGGCGCAACACCTCATTCGCACGGTTCCTCGCAAAGGCTTCCGGTTCGTTGGCGCCGTCACGGAAGCTCAATCCCAAAGTGATCCTTCGAAGATCGGTTCGCGCATGTTGGACGAATCTCCTCGCCCGGCGCTCTCCCTTCCCAACAAGCCATCCATCGCGGTCTTGCCATTTCAGAACCTGAGTGGAGATCCCGAGCAGGCCTATTTTGCCGAAGGCGTGGTAGAGGACATCATCACCGCGTTGTCGCGCCTTCGCTGGTTATTCGTCATCGCCCGCAACTCGAGCTTCACGTACCAGAGCCGCTCTGTGGATGTGAGGCAGATCGGGAGGGAGCTTGGCGTTGGCTATCTGCTGGAAGGCAGCGTACGCAAGGCCGCAGGCCGCATCCGCATCACGGGACAGCTGATTGATGCGAGGACCGGTGCTCACCTTTGGGCGGACCGCTTCGAAGGCACCCTGGACGACATCTTCGAGCTGCAGGATCAGATCGCCACGAACGTCGTCGGCGCCATTGCGCCGCAGGTGGAGTTGGCCGAGATCGAACGTGCCAAGCGCAAGCCGACGGGAAGCCTCGATGCTTACGACTGCTATTTGCGCGGACTCGCGCATGTGCACCAAGGCAGCAGGGAGTCTCTCGATGAGGCGTTGCCGCTATTCCATAGAAGCATCGACCTCGACCCCGCGTTTGCTGCCGCTCACGCAATGGCCGCGTGGTGCTATTTCTGGCGCAGAGTCAACGGCTGGTCGATCGACCGCCAGCAGGAAACGGCCGATGGCGCACGACTGGCGCGCCTTGCGGTCGAGTTGGGCAGGGACGATGCCGTAGCGCTCACTCGAGCCGGTCACGCTCTTGCCCATCTCGCAGGCGAGCTCGACATCGGCATCGCGCTGCTCGACAGGGCTATTTTTCTCAATCCCAATCTGGCGTCTGCCTGGTTTCTTGGCGGCTTCCTGAGGACCTGGCGCGGCGAGCCCGAAAACGCTATCGAGTATTTCGAACGCGCCATGCGTTTGAGTCCCGTTGATCCGGAATTGTACCGAATGCAGGCTGGTATCGCGATGGCACACCTCTTCGCGGGCCGCTTCGACGCTGCGTCGGCGTGGGCGGAGGAGGCATACACAAAGCTGCCGAGTTTCCTGATGACGATTGCCATAGTGGCCGCGAGTCGGGCATTGACTGGTCGACTGCAAGAAGCACAGCGGGCCGCGGATCAGCTGCAGGCGTTCGACCCTGCTCTTCGCATTTCCAACATCAGAGATTGGCTGCCGATCAGCCGGCCGCAGGACCATTCGGTATTCGCGGAAGGACTTCGCAAAGCGGGGCTACCAGAACGGTAATCAGAGAGGCGCCCTCAGTCGCTGAACTTGATGCCCGGGATGAATGAAGGGATGGAGTGACATGCCGTGGCCCAAAGTGCCTGATCGAGTGCACAGATGAACGAGCGTGATGATCACGATGGTGCACGACAAACATACCCCAATTGCCGGCACCAAATCCGTTTGGACCGAACGTTTTCCTAGCTATTCCAATCGATTGGAATCTCGAAGAGTAAGGTGCACAACCACCCCTCGGGCGATCCCAAGCCGTCGCGCGACGACATCGAGATGACGCGCGAGGTCAGGGCCGCTGCCGAAGCGCTCGGCATTTCGATCCACGATCATCTCGTGATCGGTCGCAAGGGCCACGCGAGCTTCCGGAGTCTTGGGCTGCTCTAGTTGTGGCGTCCCAACAGGGCGTCCGACTTCGCCGGAAGCAGAACGGAGGCTGCGACCACGCCAAGCAATGCCACAAGTGCGGCGAGGGCGAAGGGTTGCGCGAACGTCGCTGAGGCATCCACGGCGCCAAGCGTCAGTCCCAACACCGCGATGCTAAGGGCGAAGCCGACTTGGCGCACGACGAACGTCACGGCCGAGGCCATGCCCGCTTGAGTTGGCGGGGCAAGAGCCAGGGCGACACCCGACAATTGCGGGTTCGCCAGTGCAGCGCCAACGCCGATGATGGCCATGCCGGCGATCGCCGCGGCAAGTCGGAAACCGGGACCGTCAGAAAGGGCCGCAATCACAAGCGAAACGTCGCCAATGGCGACGAGCCCAAAGGCAGTTATGAACAGGCGCCGCCATCCCCAGCGCGTCGCGAGGCGCCCGCCGACCAGCGGTACCAGCAGCATCGGCAGTGTCGCGACAAGCAGGGCGACGCCGGCCATGTCCATGCTGAGGTGCAAGGCCGCACTCAGGAAGAATGGAAGATAGACCAGCACGGCCCAATATCCGAACTGGATGGCGGTCAGCAGCGTGGCGACCCCGGCCATGGCCAACGTCGCGAACACGCGGGGATCAAGCACCGGGCGCGGACTGCGCCATTGTTGCCACAGGAATACGAACGCCAATGCCATGCCGGCAATAAGGCACGAGGCTCGGAGGGCAAAGGACCCGTCACGCCTCAAGAGGGCATCGATCGCCAGGCCCAACGACATCGTCAGCAACGCGATACCAATGGGATCCAGCCGTCGCCCTTCCCGATCGTTCGCCTCGGCGACCAATCGCGGCACCACAAGCGCCAGCGCCAAGCAAAAGGGGACGTTTGCGAAGAAGATCCAGCGCCAACCGAGCCACGAAGCCAGGAAGCCCCCGAGCGTCGGCCCCAACGCCATGGCGACGCCGGCAATCACGCCCAGGACGCCGAACGCACGGCTCCGCTCAGCGACGTTGGGAAAGGCGATAGCGACGAGGGCCGTTCCGCCCGTGGCCATGAAGGCCGCGCCGATACCCTGTACCACGCGCGCGGCCAGGAGCATCTGTTCGCTCAAGGCCATCCCGCACGCAACGGAAGCAACGAGAAACACCGCATTGCCGGCCAACATGCACCGTCGGCGGCCGAAGCGATCGGCGAGCGCGCCGGACGCCAGGAGGGCAGCGGCGAACGCAAGGCTGTAGGCGTCAATGACCCATGCCAGGCCCGCGATATCCAGCCCGACGTCCTTGGCGATGGCGGGCATGGCGACGACGACCGCCGTCACATCGAACAGGATCAGGAAGGTGCTTAAGCCAAGAGCAAGCGTCGTCAGGACTGAACGCCGCTCAGCCAACTTTGGCCATCCTGAGATGTTGTGCGGCATAGGCGTGCCACGGCCGCCAGGCCGGCGGGACATTTGCCTGCGCGATGCTCATCGCCTCGCTCTCCCAGTCGCCGGGCGCGCGCAGGCCGGGCCGCTTCCTGATCAACGGCGCGAGCCTGGGATCGCGAGCGAGATGGCGGTCGATGGTGGCGATGTCGGCGCCGAGATCGAACACGCGGCGGACCCGCGCTACGATGGTCGGCAGCGCCTTTACCGAGGGGAAGCGGGCTGAGGGGAAGCGGCCCGAGGAGAACCGGATCGTGACGAGCACCGAGTTGCGCTCGGGCAAATGAGCCACTGCGACGCTGCTGCGCTTGCCGTCGACGTCGACGCTGCGATGCCAGACGTCCTTGTCGATCCACTCGATGCCAGGCATCGCGCGCAACGAGAGCGCCGATAGCATTCCCGACCAGTCGTAGGGCGGCCGATAGGCCAGTCGCAGCGTTACGCCATCGCGCGCCCCATTGCGCGCCGACGTGCCCGCGCCCTTTCGCCTGAGGGCGCTGGGCGGTCGGCGAAAGAGGTTGTGGAAGGCGTCGTTGAAACGGCGCACGCTGCCGAAGCCCGAGGCCAGCGCCACTTCCGTCATCGGCAGGCGCGTGTCGTGCAGAAGCTGCTTGGCGAACAGTACGCGGCGCGTCTGGGCGACGGCGATCGGCGAGGCGCCGAGATGGCGCTGGAACAGTCGCCGCAACTGCCGGCCGCCGATGCCAAGCCGCCCGGCAAGGGTCTCGACGTCGGAGTGCTCGCCGTCGAGTGCGCCGTCGGCGATAAGCGCCAGTGCCCGGCTCACCGTGTTGGCGGTGCCGCGCCAGAAGGCGAGGTCGGGCGCGATCTCGGGCCGGCAGCGCAAGCAGGGCCGAAAGCCCGCCTCCTGGGCAGCGGCGGCCGAGGCGAAGAAGCGGCAGTTCTTGAACATCGGCGTGCGCGCGGGGCAGATCGGCCGGCAATAGATGCCGGTCGAGGTGCAGGCCACGAAGACATGCCCGTCGAAGCGAGCGTCGCGGCTCTGGAGCGCGCGGTAGCAGGTCCTGTGGTCGAGCAATTCCATAGGGGCACTTTGCTACACACTTGCGCGTAACGCTGGCCGTTTTCGGACCTGAGCAACGGCGCCCACTGCCTAAGCGTTCCCTGAGCATCGTCGCCGTGATCAGACGTTGCCGAGCGTGAGGATCACGTTGGATCATCGAGTGACCGATCCCAATTCCATACCCCAGCGATTCCGATCCGCAACAAAACTCGTTTCAGGTCAACGCGATGCGTTCCGAGCAATGTTGGTCCACAATCACCCCAGTGGCGATCCCAAGCCATCACGCGACGACATCGAGATGACGTGCAGGTGAAGGCCGCCGCCGAGGCGCTGGGCATCGCCATCCACGACCACCTGGTGATCGGCCGCAAGGGGCATGCGAGCTTCAGGAGCTTGGGCTTGCTGTAAGATGCCGATGCCCTCGGCCAAGAACGCCGACGTCTCCGTCAATCTCATCGCCTGGATGTGTCGTCATGATCGAAGCGATTAGTGCAATCACACTCGGTACGCACGACATGCGGCGGGCCGTTCAATTTTACCGCTCACTGGGGTTCGACATCGCGCATGGCGACGAAGCGTCCTCATTTACCAGCTTTCGGGCGGGAACGGGCTATCTCAACCTGATTGCCCAGCCAGCGCAAAATCGCTGGTCCTGGTGGGGGCGCGTCATCTTCTACGTCGTCGACGTGGACGCACTATACGACCGTGCGTTGGCGGCCGGATGGCAGCCCACGACTGTGCCCCGCGATGCCGAGTGGGGGGAACGCTACTTTCATCTGACCGACCTCGATGGCCACGAGCTCAGTTTCGCGCGGCCTTTGCGGTCCTCGGCATAGCTTGGATCTACCGACATAGAGATCATTTTGCGGAAAGGGGGAGAATCAGCGGCTTCAGTCCGCCCCACACGATCTCGACCCCGATTGCCAGCAGGATGAATGCCGTGAGGCGCGTGACCACATTCGTTCCTGCCCCGCCAATGCGTTCCACCGAAGCGAGGCAGCGCTCGATGAAGCGCTACGCCGGCAGCTTGTCCCCATCCGGTGGCGCCGCCACCTCGAATGCGTTGACCACGCCGCACAGCATTGCGTAGTAGTGCACGCCTGCGGTCAGCTCGACGAGCCACTTCGTACCGTGCTTCTTGTGGAGGGCATCGAACGCGGCCTGCTCCGCGCGATTCGTGCGCATGAGCTGACGGACGTACGTCACGATCGCGGCCTCTTCAGCCGGAAACTTCGACTCCTCCGCTTTCGCGCGCAGCAGATCGATCGCCTCTTCACGTAGGCCGTTGCGGCGCGCGGCCGCCACCTGCGCCGCCCACACGTACGCGGCTTCACGCTCCCGCACGGCGGCGAGGATGCCAACGGAGCGCAACTTGCTTTCGACGACGCTTTCGTCGCGGAAGAAGGGCACGAGCGGCAACATGCGCTTCGTCATCTCCGGGCTGTGCAGCATCATGCTGAACGGGCCACGGACGGCGCCGAACACTTTCAGCACGTCGTCGACGACGGCCTGATGTTCGGGAGCGACGTCGGCTTTGCTGGCAACGGGCGTCACGCGTGGCATGAGTCACCTCCTTTCCTCGACGGGCTCCTACTCCGCTGCCAGCGCGCCCTTCTCATCGGCCAGCAGGCGCTCGATGAAGCGGCGCATGACCACGCGGTTGGCGTCGGACACGATATTGACCAGGCCCTGCTCGCCGAGCTCGTCGAGCCTCGCCTGCTGAGCCTCGACCATATCCTTGTCCTCGACGAAGGTGGGCGCAATCTCGCGATAGAGTTGCTCGGTCGCCTCGGGCTCGTTCTGGCGATAGCCGTTGGCGCAGGACCAGAAGTAGAAGCACGAGGTCTCGGTCTCCGGCGTGAGCCCGTGGAAGAGGCGGAACTGGAAGCCGCCCTCGCGCTTGCCTTCATACGCCCCAGTGCCGACATCGGCCGCGCCGGTCCATTGCAGGACCGAGCTCGGCGCCACCCATTCGAACTCCTGCCAGCGATCGACGCGGCCCTTGAAGCCCGCGGCCTTGACGTAGCTCGGTGGCGGTACCGAATCGCGCATCCAGCGCGTGAACTTGATGCCGGTCGCGGTGCGTGTCGTCTGCATCTCGGCGTTGACGTGCGCCGCCGGATTGCCGCCCACCGTCTTGGCGTGCAGGTAGCCGAGATGCGTCAGGTCCATCAGATTGTCGACCATCAGCATGTAGTTGGCCCTGATCGGATAGCAGTCGTGCTTGTTGGGCCATCGGGCCTTGTCGTCGTGATAGGGGAAATCGACGATCCTGCTGGCGTCGGCCGCGGCCGCATCGCCCATCCAGATCCACACGAACTGGTTCTTTTCCACCAACGGGTAGCTTCGCACGCGCACGCTGTCGGAGATGTGGGCCTGCCCCGGCACCGCAACGCAGCGGCCGCTGCCGTCGAAGACGAGACCGTGATAACCGCACTGGATGCCGGCCGGCACCAGCTCGCCCTTCGAGAGCGGCGCCGAGCGATGGCAGCAGCGATCGACCAGCGCCGCAGCCCGCCCTGCCTGATCGCGGAAGAGAACGACCGGCTCGTCACAAATCCGCCGCGCCAGCGGCTTCTGCCCGAGCTCATCCGCCCAGGCCGCGATGTACCAAGCGTTGCGAATGAACATCGTGAACTCCCTTGGCCAACCAACGGGACGTCGCGATAGGAGACACAATCGGGGCGGGGTTGGCAACTGGCCGGCGGAGCGCCTGGTGGGTACCTGACACAAGGGCTTCGCCGGGCGGCGTTCGGACCAGAGCGACAATACTGTCCAGCGCAAAGCGTGAGGATCACGCGCTAGGCATCGCCATCCACGACAGCGCAAGTCATATGCAGTTTTTGACTCGGAACATTGTTGCCAAGGCAGGAATGCACGATCACATTCTCGGCGGGGCCATCCGGAATAGTCGCGCCGCACGCACATGCCCAAATTCCTTCGCATTGGAGTCCATCAATCGAACGTGTCCGGATACACCTCAAAGGCATGGTGGATTCGCCGGGTTGGCTCGACGGTTTTCCTGAAGTGGGGCGCTGTCGAGGTCCATGGCGTGGGAGATGGACGAAAGATTTACTGGACGGTTCCACCGCGTGAGAAAGCAATTCGTTGCGGCGCGGTGCAGCCTGCCAAAGACTATGTGAGAAACGCAGTCGCACGGCGACGCAGCCATAGCTATGAACCGCTGGCTGAAAATATCGCGATCCGGCGTCGACCCGCCAATCGTGGCGCCGAACTCGAACAAGTGCTCGCCACGATCCTGATCGTCGATATCGTCCGGTCCACGGAAAAGGTCGCGCGGCTCGGCGATTCGCGTTGGACACAAGTGATGAATCACTATTACGCCGCCGTCCGTAAAGAGCTGAAGACGTTGCGCGGAAAGGAAGTCGTGACGACGGGGGACGGACTGCTCGCGACATTCGACGCGCCGGCGGCGGCGGTCGGCTGCGCAACCGCAATCCGCGAGGCAGTGCGCACGCTGGGGCTGGAGATCAGGGTAGGGCTACACGTGGGCGAATACAAGGTGAGCGGGCCTGACGTGTTCGGTCTCGCGCTTCACATCGGCGCCCGAGTCGCCGCGAAAGCGCGGGCAGGCGAAATCCTGGTCTCGAGCGCAGTCAAGGATCTGATGTCGCAGTCTGAAATCCGCTTCAAGGATCGCGGTGTTCACCAACTCAAAGGTGTGCCGAAGCGGTGGCGCCTTTACCGAGTCGATCGATAAGCGACTTCCGCGGCCGAGTTCTTCACCCTCGCGGCCAAATCCGGCCGAGGTCTGATAAGATCGGCACAGTGCCCCCACTGACGTGAAACAGCCAACAGGTCGTCGGAGGACTAAAATGCACTCGTTGACCCGCTTGTTCCTCGGCGTGGCCGCGTCGGCCACGATGTTCACCAGCGCGATCGCTGCCGATCTCAATCCCGCGGCCGTCGCCTTCACGCTGCCGGACAAGATCGAGTGGAAGCAGGGATCCGGTCGCAACCAACAGGCAATCCTGGCAGGCGATCCGTCGAAGCCCGGCCTCTACGTCGTGATGGTCAAGTGGCTGCCCGGCGGAATGAGCCGTCCGCATTTCCATCCCAATGACCGTTTCATCACGGTGCTCAAAGGGACGTGGTGGGTGGGCACGGGCACCAAGTTCGATCCCGACAGCACGGTCCCGATGCCGGCCGGCACCTTCGTCACCCATTTCGGCAAGCAGGTGCACTACGACGGCGCCAAGGATGAAGAGGCGGTGCTGTTGATCACCGGCGAAGGGCCCGCCACCTCCACACCAGCGGAACAGAAATAGCGTCGCCTCTGGACAGGAGCGGGCCGCGATACTCAAACTCGCCCGCCCGACAGGAGCTTGCGCCATGCCGATCATCGATTCCCAGGTCCATGCCTACGAGGCAAACACCCCGAAGCGGCCGTGGGCCACCGTGCCGAACTGGCCGCCGCACGTCACGGGCGACGAGATGGTGGCGGCGATGGACAAGGTCGGTGTCGACGGAGCGATCTTCATCTCGTCTTTTTCCATGTACCGCTACGACGCCAGCTACGCCGTCGAGGTGGCGCGGGCCCATCCGGACCGGATGGCCATCGTCAAGCCGGTCGATCCGGACGATCCGGCGGTGGCCGACGTCATCGCCGAGTGGAAGAAGATTCCGGGCACCGTCGGAATCCGCATCATGCTACGCGAGGAAGAGAAGCGCTCACCGACCGATCCCGGCTTCGAGCGCATCCTGCGCGCCGCCGTGCAGCATGATTTCCCGGTCAACTTGCTGTGCTGGGGCAATCTGGACGCCGGCATGGCCCTGATCGACCGACATCCGCAGACGCGCTTCATCATCGATCATCTCGGCATCCTGCAGCCGCGCGTTCCGCCCGCGCCGCCGCAACCGTGGGCCGACCTGCCGAAGGTGCTGGACCTCGCCAAGCGCCCGAACGCCGTCATCAAGGTCAGCGGCGCCTGCACCCTGTCGCGCGAGCCCTACCCCTTCCCCGACATCTGGGACCCGCTGGCGCGCGTGTTCGATGCCTGGGGCTTCGAGCGCTGCCTGTGGGGCACCGATTGGACGCGCGCGTTCGCCGTCGTCAATTACCAGCAGGCCGTCGACCCCTTCCTGCAGACCGACCGCCTGAGCGCCTCCGAACGCGCCATGTTGATGGGCGGCGCCTGCGCCAAGGCGTATGGCTGGTCGCCGAAGAAGAAGAAGTAGCGGTTCTGTCTTCAGCTCGCCGGCAGCATGAAGCGATCGAAGAACGCGGCGAGCTGCCCATGGGCATCGAGCGGCAGGACCTGCGCGACGAATTGATCCGGCCGCACGATGACCAGGCATCCCATTGCCCGATCGATGCCGCGCATCGTGAAGATGTCGTGACCAGCCTTGAGATCTGGGCAGAACATCTTCTCGTAGTCGCGCAGTCCATACCGCCCCTTCCGCGGCATCAGTAGCAACGGCATGGCCTCGAGAGCCAGGTCGCGGTGCGCTTGCTGGAATACGGCGCGGACATCGATCACCGAATCGATATCTGCGTCCTTTGCGGTGTACTTCCTGATTGGGGAATCGCCCGCCTCGGCGAGAAAGTCGCACAGGGCGCGGAGGCGCGAGTTGGCGGCCGCGGGATCCTCGGCGCCGGCGAAGGCAAAGAGCCGAAAGCGGCCATCCGCCTTGACGACGTGGCCGAGGTGAACGGGCTTGGCATCTCCCAGGCGGATCACCGGCGCCGACGGGAAGCGCTTGCCGATCACGAACCCTTCGGCGAGATGCTGGTGGCTCGGCTCCGCCGTCAGGATTGACGGCGGATAATGCGTGGCCGTGCCCGCGGTATAGCGCCCGTGCCGGACGAAATAGTCCTGCGTCTTGGCCGGATCGAGGGCCTCGCCATGCCGGTTGCCCGACGCAATGATTGCCGCCCATTCGCGATCGAACTCGATCAGCTCCTTCGCGACCGCGTGGCGCTCCGCCGAATAGGTATGCAGGAGATGCGGCGCCGCGCGTTTGCGCAAAACGGCGGCGAGCTTCCAGCCGAGATTGAAGGTGTCCTGCATGGAGACATTCATGCCCTGGCCCGCCTTCGGGCTGTGCGTGTGACACGCATCGCCGGCGATGAACACGCGCGGCAGGCGCGTCTCGGTCCCCGCTACCGGCGCGTCGTCGAACTTGTCGGCAAGCCGCTGGCCGATCTCGTAGACCGACCACCAGGCGATCTCCTTCACGTCGAGCGTATAGGGCTTGAGGATACGCTGGGCCTTGGCGACGACGTCGTCCGCCGTGATCTTGCGGCTTGCGACCCGCTCGCCAGCCTCGAGCGCGGTGAGCTCGACATAGATCCGGACCAGATAGCCGCCCTCGCGAGGGATGATGAGGCCACTGCCGTCGGAGGCGGACTGGATCAATGACTTGAAACGAATATCGGGGAAGTCGGTGACGGCCAGCACATCCATGACGCCCCACGCGTGATTGGCCGAATCGCCGTGCAGTTCCTGGCCGATCGCCTTGCGTACCGTGCTGCGCGCCCCATCGCAGCCCACCACGTAGCGCGCCTTGACGGTTTCGAACCTCCCCTCGTGCGACGGATCGAGCCGCTCGAGGCGGACGCTCACGGCATGGTCTTCAAAGCGCGCCGCGGGGTCGATGCGCAGATCGAGCACACGCCGCGCATAGTACGGCTCGAGCTTGGCCGCCGATCGTCGCATGACATCGAGGAAATGATCATGCACGCGCGCCTGATTGAGGACGACATGCGGAAATTCCGACAGCCCGTCTTCGACATCCTGGACCCTGCCGCTGCGCACGATGGTCTTGGGCTTGTGCGGGTCCGGCTTCCAGAACGTGGTCTCGTTGATCCAGCAGGCTTCCTTCATCACGCGTTCGGCGAAGTCGTAGGCGTGAAACATCTCCATCGTACGGCAGGCGATGCCGTCGGCCTGCCCGAGCAGCAGCCGGCCGGGCTTCTGCTCGACGATGCAGGTCTTGATGTCGGGAAACGCCGAAAGCTGGGCGGCGAGATTGAGGCCGGCCGGGCCACAACCGATGATCAAGACATCGACTTCAGCCGGAACAGGCCCGAACGCCCCAGAGGCTCGAACGCGCTCCGCGGGATCGGCGACTTCCGGATCGCCCGCCTCAAATCCGTTCAAATGGAATTGCATCGACGCCTGTCCCTGAGATGACCGAAGAGTATCGCGTTCCTGTCGCCCGTTGTTGTGGCATCAGGTCAACGGCAGGCGCAATGCCCTCTGAGACATCTGTCGCCGACGAGCAGCAACTTACCCGTCAGGTAATCGACCGCCTGATGTCGCCGCCATAGGTTCGGCGCCATGGAAAGACGAGACCTGATCCGAGCAATCGTCGCGGTCGGCGTCGCAGCGTCGCCGGCGCTGCCCAGCCCCGCTGGAGCCCAATCCCCATCTCAAAGGAGCAAGGCGATGAGCAACGCCAACGAAGTCGTGGTGCGATACCTCGCGGCATGGAACGAACCCGAGCCCAAGCGGCGGCGCGAGCTGGTGGCCAAGGCCTGGACCGACGACGGCACGTACGTCGACGCCGCGCGCGACGGCAAAGGCCATGACAGCCTGGAGGCCATGATCGCGACGGCGCAAGGCCACTTCCCCGGCTACCGGCTGCGCCTGGCCAGCGGCATCGAGGCGCATCACGACTACGTGCGGTTCAGCTGGGTGGCCGGCGGCACTGCGGATGCGCCGCTCTACATCAAGGGCACCGACTTCGTCGTCGTGGCCGGCGACGGCCGTATCAAGTCGGTCGTCGGCTTCGTCGACGCCGCACCCGCGCGCAGCTGATCGGGAGGTCGCGATGGACCGGAGAAGTGCGACAACCTCGATCGCTGCTGGCGCCGTCGCGACCCTCGTCGCCGCCGGCAGCCGGCCGGCCGCGGCCAGGGTGCCGGTCGCAGCGCGGCCTTCCTTCATCGAGACCGACGATGGCGCGAGCCTGTTCCACCTCGATTGGGGAACCGGCAAGCCCGTGGTGTTCACCCATGCCTGGAGCCTCAATGCCGACATCTGGGAGTACCAGCTCGTCGAGCTGGCCGACCAGGGCTTGCGCTGCGTCGCCTATGACCGGCGCGGCCACGGACGGTCGAGCGATCCGGGGCGCGGCTACGACTACGATCGCCTGGCCGACGACCTGGCCGCGGTCATCGACCAGCTCGACCTCAGCGACGTCACGCTGGTCGCCCACTCGATGGGCAACGGCGAAGCGGTGCGATACCTGCGCCGACACGGCAGCGCACGCATCGCCCGCCTGGTGATGCTGAGCACGGTCCCGCCTCAGTCGACCAGCGACTTCAGCCCGCTCATCGCCGGCCTGAAGCAGGACCGGCCGGCCTTCCTTGCCAAGGGCGTCACCGCTTTCACCGGCGGCCATCCCGCCGTTTCACCCACCTTGACCGAGTGGATCGTCGCCCAGTTCATGCGGGCCTCGCCGAAAGCCACCATCGACTGCATGCGCGCCATCGCCGGCGGCGACTTCCGCGCGGACATGCAGGCCGTCACCGTGCCGACCTTGATCGCCCATGGCGACAAGGACGTGGTCAACCCGCTGGACACGACCGCCAGGAAGGTCGCTGAGCTCATACCGGGCTCGACGCTCAAGGTATATGAGGGCGCGCCGCACGGGCTCGTCATCACTCATCGGGATCGTCTGGCGCGGGATATCCTGTCCTTTGCCCACGGATGACCTGACGCCGCTTCTTCTTGGCAGGCCGCTCCCATACAACGCCGGGATAGCCCTTTAACGGAACGAGCGGCTCGCCGAGATACGTCCAGTCCTGCAGCTCGGCGATGGCGATGTGATAGCGCGGCTCGCGCCCTGTGCGGCTGCTGAACAGCGCACGCGGTATGTTGATCATCTGCGGCGAGTGCGCCCGTTCGTAGAGGATGGGCGTTCCGCAGTGGGAGCAGAAGCCTCTCGTCGTCCTGGTCGCCTTGTCCTCAAAGCGTGTGATCTTCGCCTGGCCCTTGGTCACGCGAAAGCGACTGCGCCAACTGCCGACATAGGTCGCGTAGGCGGCACCGTGCGCCCGCCTCGTCGCGCCGGAATGATCGTGCCAGGCCCACCGCGCCGGAACGCCGATCTCGAACTGAACCGCGCCACAAAGGCACTGGCCTGTCGCCGCTGCTGTGTTCTCTGTCGTCGCTTTGGCCACGTTCGCCTCTCCCGCGGCAACCCGGAGCCGCGTGCGGAGTTGATCCTTGAGCTGAAATTCGCGCGGGGGCATTCCATGATCAAGAAGTTCGCAGCTGTCCTGCTGGTCGTGGCGCTGACCGCGTTCGCCGCGGCGGGCCAGACCGAAGGCGGCGCGCAAGGACAGGCACCTGCCCCGGTACCGGCACCTGCCCCGACACCGGCACCTGCCCCGGCACAGCCACCGCCACCTGTCCCGGCACAGGCGCCCGGCCAGCCCTCGGTCACCGTGCTCGACACACTGGAAGTGCAGGGCATCCTCGGTCGCGAGGTCCGCAGCCTCGCCGACGAGAACATGGGCCGCATCGTCGACGTCCTTGTCGACGGACAAGGTGCGACTCGCGCCGCCATCATCGACTTCGGCGGCTTCCTGGGCGTCGGCAGCCGCAAGATCGCCGTCGCCTGGCAGGCGCTGCACTTCGTGCCGGCGGCGGAAAAACGCTATGGCATCGTCCTCGAACTGACGCGCGACCAGGTAAAGCCGGCACCGGAGTACAAGGAAGGCCGCCCGATCATCGTGATCGTGGCTTCGGGCAAGCTCGAGCCCCTGCCGTAGCGCCATGCCGGTGACGGAGCTTCCCTCTCCTTCGCCGCCGCATCCATCCAGTCGCAGCCTCAAACGGCTCGACTGGTTCATCTTTCTTGTCGCCGACGTGCAGACCGGTTTCGGGCCGTTCGTCGCCGTCTATCTCACATCGCAGCAATGGACGCAGATCGAGATCGGCCTGGTGCTGACCGTGGCCGGCCTGGTCTCGCTGCTGGGCCAGATCCCAGGCGGTGCGCTGGTCGATGCCGTGCGCTCCGAGCGCGTGGTCGCGGCGGTGGCCGTGACCCTGATCGCCATCAGCGCGATGGTCTATGCGACCTTCCCGATCTTTCCGGCAGTGTTGCTCGCCGCGACCCTGCACGCCGCTGCAAGCTGCGTCCTGGGGCCGGCTATCGCCGCGATCAGCCTGGGTCTCGTCGGCCACGCCGCGATCGGCGAGCGCTTTGGCCGCAACGCGCGCTTCGCCTCGATCGGCGCGGGGCTGTCGGCGGCGGTGATGGGCGGCTTCGGCTACTTCTTCTCGCCCCAGGCCGTGTTCTTCGTGACCGCGGCGCTGCTCGTGCCGACACTGCTGGTGCTGCGCGGCGTCGCGGCAGCGGAAATCGACCCGGAGCGCGCGCACGGCAACCTGCCGGAGATGCGTACCGGCAAGCCGCCGGTCGATCTGCGCAGCCTGCTCAGCAAGCGCGCCCTGCTGGTGTTCGGCTGCTGCATCCTGCTGTTCCATCTCGCCAATGCCGCCATGCTGCCGCTGATGGGCAGCGTGCTCACCACGCGCTCGGGCCAGTGGGCCACCGTGCTGATCGGCGCCTGCATCGTCGGCCCGCAGATCGTGGTCGCCCTGTTCTCGCCCTGGGTCGGCCGGCAGGCGCAGCGCATCGGCCGCAAGCCACTGCTGATCGCGGGCTTCGCGGCACTGCCGATTCGCGGCCTGCTGCTCGCCACGGTGAGCGACCCCTACCTGCTGGTCGCCGTGCAGCTTCTCGATGGCCTGACCGCCGCTGTGATGAGCGTCATGGTGCCGCTCACCATCGCCGATCTGACGCGCGGCTCGGGTCGCTTCAACCTCACCCAAGGCGTGGTCGGCACCATGATGGGCGTGGGCGCCTCGATCAGCCCCACCTTCGCCGGCTACATGAGTGACACGTTCAGCAGCTCGGTAGCCTTCATGGGCCTGGCGGCCGTCGCGCTATGCGCCCTGGCCACCGTGTGGTTCCTGATGCCCGAGACGCGCCCTGCCGCTGACGACCTTCGAACGCACCCTTCAGGCGATGGCTGCCGATCTTCCTCGTCGTCGCCCTAAGGTTTGAGCGTGAACGAGACCTTCCCGCTCGCCATGTCGAACGGCAGGGAGCTGTGCTCGTGGACGATCTGCCACTTGTCGCCGACCAGGCGCAGTCCCTGCGTGGCGCGCCACCACATGTCGACCTGCTGGCCCGTCTTGAGTCGACCAGCGACATGGTGCAGGCCGTGGCAGAACGCCACGCCGTGGCCCGGGACGACGACGAGCTCGCGGATTTCATACGCCATCGGTCCGTCATAGCCATCGAACCATTGCTGGGCACGACGCCGCAGGTCGGCCGCTCCCTTGTATTGCAGAGGCTCGAGCAGATCGTAGGCCACGACGTCCGCCGCATGATGAGACACCAGGCGTGCCGCGTCCTTTGCCTGCACGGCCTCGATCCGGTCGTTCATGATGGCGTGGATTTCGGCCTCGACCGCCGCTGGTGTTGCCATGGTCATTGCGTGACAACGCCCGCACTGCAGTCCTGTTCCCGGGGGTGTCAAAGCTGTGTCCGGCCGCCACGGCCGTTGTCCTGCCCGGGTTCGGGATGAGACATCGGTGCATGCAAATCAGTTCTTCGATCGATGCGCCGGCGGCGCCCCCCGCTTATCGCCGACGCACGATCGCCACGAACTTCATCGCCATGACCGCCGTCAGCGGCATCGTCCTGCTGGTCGGCATCTTCGCCACCGCCTACAGCCGCCGCGTCCTCGGTCCGGCCGCGATCGGCCAGGTGAACTGGAACGCGGCCCTGCTCGCCTTCCTCGCCCTTCTCGCCAGCCCGGGCCTGGCGATGGTGGGACAGCGTGACATCGCCGCCAACCCCAAGCAGACCGCGTCGATCACCTCGCTGGTGATCGGCCTCCAGATGCTGTTCGGCCTCGCGGCCTATGCCGTCGTCGCGGCGATCGCGCTCCTCGATCCGCGTGGCGGGCAAGCCAGCACCCTGCTGCTGATCCAGGGCGTCATCATCCTGATCAATGCCGGCAGCACCATCTGGGTCCTGCAGGCGCATCAACGCATGGCCGGGCCCGCCATCGCCTCGCTGGTCATCAACCTGCTGCAGATCCCCGCGCTGCTCCTGCTGATCCGCGAGCCGGGCGACATCTACCTGTTCGCCGCCTACACGTTGCCCTTCTCGCTCGCCCTGGTGGGCTATTACTTCTGGTACCTGCAGCACCACGGCATCCTGCGCCTGGCCGACGTGCGCCCGCGCCTCGCTGCCGGCGGCAAGCTCCTGTCCGAAGCGTGGCCGCTCGCGCTGTCGTTGCTGGCGGTGCTGGTGGTCTACAACGGCGGCGCGATCCTGCTGGGCTTCAGCCACAGCGATACCGAGGTCGGCCTCTACACCACGGCCTACAAGCTGATGTTCATCTCGACCGTGGTGAGCGGCGCCATGATGAACGCCTACTTCCCGGTGCTGTCCCAAGTCGCGGGCGACACCCAGCAGGCCAAGCGCGTGGCACACGACTTCGCCACCCTGATGGTCTGGATGGGCCTGCCGATCGCCGCTCTCGGCTGGGCCTGCGGCCGGCATGTCAACGATCTGCTGTTCGGCGCCCAGTTCGCCGCGGCGGGACCGTATTTCGAATGGCTGTGCCTGGTCGTGGCGCTCACCTTCACCAACATCGGCCTGGGCACGCCGTTGCTGGCCTGGGGGCATCAGAAGCTGCATCTGAAGATCATCGCCATGTCGGCCGTGGCCAGCCTGGCGCTGAACATCGTGTTGATCCCGCGCTACGGCAGCTGGGGCGCGATCGCGGCCCTGCTGGCGGCCGAGACGATGAGCGTCACGATGCTCGCGATCGCCCGCCGGCGCCTGGAGCTCGGGCGCTTTGCGCTATTGCCGCTGCTGATCCCGCCGCTTCTGTGCTCGCTCGCGGTCGCCCTCGGCATCGCCTTCCTGCCCGCCCCGGCTCACCAATTCTGGTGGCTCGAGGTCGCGATTGGCGCGGCGCTGCTGGGCGGTTGTCTGCTGCTCTTCGAGCGACGCATCGCCAAGGCGGCCTGGTCTCTGGCGAGACGAGCACGCTAGACCCGATGGTGGGCGGCCTGCCATTCTACCGCCAAAGCCCATCGCGGAGCATCCAATGGCAGGCAAGATCTATGTCGGTATCGGCGGCTGGACCTTCGAGCCGTGGCGCGGCGTCTTCTATCCCGACGACCTCAGCCAGAAGCGCGAGCTGGAATATGCCAGCCGCAAGCTGAGCTCGATCGAGATCAACGGTACCTACTATTCCAGCTTCAAGCCGACGAGCTGGGCGAAGTGGCACGACGAGACGCCGGACGGCTTCGTCTTCGCCGTGAAGGCCTCGCGCTTCTGCACCAACCGCCGGGTGCTCGCCGAAGCCGGCGAATCGGTGCAGCGCTTCTTCGCCCAGGGCATCGTCGAGCTCAAGGACCGGCTGGGCCCGGTGAACTGGCAGTTCATGGGCACCAAGAAGTTCGACCCGGAGGACTTCGAGGCGTTCCTGAAGCTGTTGCCCAAGGAGGTCGGCAAGCTGCCGGTCCGCCACGCGCTGGAGGTCCGGCACGACAGCTTCAAGGACAAGCGTTTCTACGACCTCGCCCGCAAGTACAACGCCGCCATCGTCTTCGCCCACGACGAGGACTTCCCGGAGATCGACGAGCCGACCGCCGACTTCACCTACGCCCGCCTGATGGGCTCGCAGGAGAAGGTCAAGACGGGCTACAAGCCCGCCGAGCTCGACCAGTGGGCCAAGCGCGCCAAGGGCTGGGCCAAGAAGGGCGACGCCTTCGTCTACTTCATCTCGGGCGCCAAGGTGCGCAATCCGGCGGCCGCGCAGGCGCTGATGGAGAAGGTCTGATCGTTCTTCGCACAGCTTTTGACGGGCTGAACGGCAACGGGATCGCGTTCCTCGGCGCGGCGAGATGATTTTCCGGCATTATCGGCATTTCCGACGGAGGTCGTAGCGGCGCGTCGGACGCCGACCCACTACCCATGGGGCGTGCCGGCGAACTCGGACATTTTACGCAAATATCGCAACGGGGTTTTTCACTCGACCGGAGGGGACCGGGTCCGGCGGCGGCGTCCGGACGCGATGGTATCGGATGAACGATGCATAGAGCAGAGCCGCCGGGAGGCAGGCACAAGGATAATATAACTGAAGTGATTTAACGGGTCAACTACGGTTTTAGTTTTTGCGCTCCATAGGCGGTCGATCGACGCAATTACTCCGGGGTCGGGGACCGGTGCCAGCAGTGCTGGCAATCTCATCGGCCCCGCGCCCGTCATGATCACTGTGCAGAGCTACTAGCTGCCCGGCGGTCGGCGCAGGCTGATTGCCAGGCGATTGAACAGGTTGATCAGGCCGATCGCGATCGTCAGGTCGGACACTTCCTTGGGTTGGAACTCGGCCGACACGGCGGCGAAGGCCTCGTCGGAAGCGTGGGTCTCGGAGACCCGAGTCACTTCCTCGGCCCATTGCAGGGCAGCCTTCTCCTTTGTCGAAAAAAAATCGCCTGCCTCGCGCCACGCCTGAAGCAGCATGATCTTTTCGACCGGCACGCCCTCCTCCTGGAGATCGCGCGAGTGCGAGTCGATGCAGTAGGCGCAGCCGTTGATCTGCGAAGCCCGCAGGAAGACCAGATCGAGCAGGATTTTGGGCAGGCCTGAATTCAAGACGTATGTGTAGACGCCGCCGACGGCGCGCACGCCCGGGGTTCGAGAGCTTCTGGTAGTCGAGACGCTGGGTCATAGTCAGCTCCTGGAAGGCGGGCAGCCTCCCACGGGACCGCCTCTTTCCACCAGATAGACCGATGGTCATCTTGACTCGGGGCGGCCGACCTCCTTACACTTAACTTTATGGTTAACTATCAAACCGCCGTGCTCGACCGCACCTTCGCCGCCCTGGCCGATCCGACCCGGCGCGCCCTGCTGGCACGGCTCGACGAGGAGGAAGGGCTCACCGTCAGCGAGCTGGCGCGGCCTTTCCCGGTCTCCCTGCCCGCCATCATGAAGCATCTCGACGTGCTGTCGGACGCCGGCCTGATCGAGCGCACCAAGACGGGCCGCACGGTGACCTGCCAGCTCAAGGCCGCGCCCATGGAGCAAGCGATGAACTGGCTGGCCCGCTACGAGCGCTACTGGACCGAGCAGCTCGACCGTCTCGCTGCATTCCTGGAGGAAGATTCATGGCAAGCAAACCCAGCCTCGCCCTCAAGCGGCGCTTCAAAGCGTCGCCGGCGCAGCTCTTCGAGGCCTGGACGCAGCCGCAAAAAATGATCCGCTGGTGGGGCGTCACCGGCCATCCCAAGACGCCCATCGCCGAGGCCGACGTCAAGGTCGGCGGCCGCTTTCGCGTTCAGTTCCACACGCCGGACGGCGAGCACCAAAGCGTGAGCGGCGTCTATCGCGAGATCGTGCCGGAGCGAAAGCTGGTCTTCTCCTGGGCCTGGCAGAGCACGCCCGAACGCGAATCGCAGGTCACGGTCGATTTCAAGCCCGACGGCGAGTCCACCATCCTCACCCTGACGCACGAGCAGTTCTTCGATGAGAAGGCGCGCGACGATCATCGCCGCGGCTGGACGCTGGCCCTCGACAATCTGGAGAAGGTCTTTCCATGAACACTGACGCCTTTCGCGCCCCGATCTCGATGAGCGACGCCGGAGCCAAGGCTGCCTTGCTGGACGGACTGCCGCGGGACGTCGGCAGGCTGGCCGAGGTCGTACAGGGCGTGCTGATCCACGAGCATATCGCGCCCGCCTACGGCGTTACCCTGTCAGCCGAGCAGCATAAGCAGGCTCACGTGCGCGGCGTCGAGAAGATGCTCGACTGCATCACCCGCCAGGACAGTCGGCCGTTGCCGCAGGCACGTCCGCCGGCTGCTCGCGTGGTCGGCGTCTGCCGGCACTTCACGCTCCTGCATGTCGCCATGTTGCGGCGGCAGGGAATGGCGGCGCGGGCGCGTTGCGGCTTCGGCGCCTACTTCGAGAAGGGCAAGTTCGTCGACCATTGGGTCACGGAATACTGGAACGAACGCGCGCAGCGCTGGCTGCTGGTCGATGCCCAGCTCGACCAGCGCCAGCGTGAGCTGTTCGGCATCGCCTTCGATCCGCTCGACGTGCCGCGCGATCAGTTCGTGGTGGCAGGCGACGCCTGGCGGCTGTGCCGGAGCGGCAAGGCCGATCCCGGCGCATTCGGCATCCTCGACATGCACGGATTGTGGTTCATCGCGGGCAACGTCGTGCGCGACGTCGCCGCGCTCAACAATCGCGAGATGCTGCCGTGGGATGTGTGGGGCGCCATGGCTCAAACCGACTCCGAGCTCGACCTGCCCTTCATCGACCGCCTGGCCGAATTCTCGCACGCGCCCGATCGCCACTTCGGCGACCTGCGTGCGATCTACAAGGACAAGCGCGTCGCCGTGCCCAGCACGGTGTTCAACGCCGTCCTCAACCGTCCCGATCCCGTCCACTGAAGGAGGCCATCATGCAGGCGCACAAGACCGTCTCTCGCGACGAATGGCTGGAAGCGCGGCGCGCGCTGCTCGCCAAGGAGAAGGCGCATCTGCGCGCGCACGACGAGCTCGCGCGACAGCGCCGCGAGCTGCCCTGGGTCAAGGTCGACAAGAGCTACGTGTTCGACGGCCCCGACGGCCGCGAGACGCTCTCCGACCTGTTCGCCGGTCGCAGCCAGCTCATCGTCAAGCATTTCATGTTCGGGCCGGACTGGCAGGAAGGCTGTGTCGGCTGCTCATTCGGCGCCGACCAGATGGAAGGCTCGCTCATCCATCTCGCCCATCATGACGTGATGGTGGTCGCCGTCTCGCGCGCGCCGTACGCCAAGATCGCGGCCTTCCATAAGCGCATGGGCTGGCCCTTCAAATGGGTGTCGTCGGCCGGCTGCGATTTCAATTTCGACTACAATGTGTCGTTCACGGAGGAGCAGAAGACCAAGGGCAAGGTCTTCTACAATTTCGAGGAACGGGATTGGATGAGCGACGAGCTACCCGGCTTCAGCGTCTTCACAAAGGATGAGACGGGCCAGATTTTCCATACCTATTCGGTATTTGCCCGCGGCACCGAGGATGTCGGCACGGTCTACGGCTTCCTCGACATCACGCCCAAGGGGCGCAACGAGCCGCCTGGCGGGAACCTCTCCCACTGGGTCCGCCACCACGACAAATATGAGGAAAAGGCCGGAAATTCCTGCTGCCACGGCTGAGCCGGACTGGGTAGACTGCCGGCCAACGTAGGAGGGATGGATGCCCGCACTTTCGTTGGACCACTGGAATATCTACTGCAAGGACCTCGACGCCACGGTGCGCTTCTATGAGCGCTACGTGGGTCTCAAGAACGGCGACCGCCCGCCGTTCATGTTCCCCGGCGCGTGGATGTATGCCGGCGACAAGGCGATCCTGCACATCGTCTCGGAGACCGACCGCAAGGATCATGGCAGCGGCGCCATCGACCATGTCGCCATCAACTGCTCCGACATCCGCGGCACGATCGACCAGATCAAGAAGGACGGCCTGCCGTACGAGGTCCGCAAGGTGCCGGCGCGGCCCCTGCAGCAGGTCTTCGTGCACGATCCCGATGGCGTCATGATCGAGCTGAACTTCTGGCACGAAGCCGACGTGCCCGAGCTCCAGGAGACCGGCAAGGCGCCGGTCGCCCGCGACGAGCTCGCCAAGAAGGCGAAGGCCAAGGGCAAGAAGCAGCTCGCCGGCGCGAAGTAATCTTGCCGGACCGCGGGCCTCCAGGCCCGCGGTCCGACAAGAGGCTCAATCCACTGTCGGCGTCTCGCCCAGCTGGCGGAAATAGTCCTCCGGCAGCAGGTCGCGGCCGGCCAGGAGATGGCTGAGATACTCGCGGGTCGGACACAGGTTCTCGCCCGTCAACAGCGCCACATAGGTGATCGCTTCGACCGCGACTCCGGTGTCGCCGCGCCAAACCGGCACGGTCCGCCGCTCATAATGACCGCCGACCACGCCCTCGTAGCGGTCGAGCACCTCGAACCCCTTCGCCGGCAGCAGGTTCAACGTACCGTGCACCACCTCGCCCGGCGCCAGCATGATGTTGCCCGCGCCGGTGCCCGGCACGCGCCCCTGCTTGTTGAAGGCGAGCCGCCAGCCATCGAGCCGACCTGCAATCCGCTCGCCCAGGCCGATGCCTTCCGGCTTCAGCCGTTCCTCGAACAGCCTGAGCGCGCTCATGTTGGAGCCGTAGGCGAAGTACCAGCTCAGACCACTTTCCATACCCGCACTTCCTCGTCGTAGCCGCGGATGGGCAAGGGCCCGAGATCGGTCGCGCCGTCGGCGCCAGTCGTCGCGAGATGGACGGCGCTCGAGACCAGGAGCTGCGAGCCCGTCTCCTTGGTGAGCTGCTCCAGGCGCGCCGCCAGGTTCACGGTATCGCCGATCACCGTGTACTCCTTGCGTTGCGGCGAGCCGACCGTGCCGGTTACCGCCTTGCCGAGATGGATTCCGATGCCCACCCGCAACGTCTTGTCAGGCCGCGTCTTGTTCCAGCGCTCGACCGCCTCCAGCATGCCGTGCGCCGCAGCCAGGGCGTTGACCGCCGCCTTGGGATCGTCGAGCGGCGCGCCGAAGATCGCCAGGAAGCCGTCGCCCAGGAACTTGTTGATGATGCCGTTGCTGCGATCGACGATCTCGATCATCTCGGCGAAGAAGTCGTTCAGCAGCGCCACGGTCTCATCGGCCGGCCGCTTGCGGGTCATGGCGGTGAAGCCCCTGATGTCGAGAAACAGCACGCAGACCTCGCGCAGCTCGCTCGGCGGGTCGCTGTGGGAAGCAAGCAGCCGATCGACCACGGCGGGCGACACGTGCTGGCCGAACATGTTGGTGACGCGGTCGCGCGCAACCGCGGCAGCCACCGACTTCTCGAACTGCCGGCGCAAGCTGCCAGCCACGATGCCGGCGATCACGCCGCAGCCCAGCAGTACGATGCTGCGGCTGAGATTGTAGAGCAGCGAGTGCTCAGGCACATCGGAGAAGAGTTCCAGCGGCACGAACAGCAAGACCAGCAGGAACTGCTGCACAGCCGCAACGGCGCCCGTCCATAGCGACAGCCAGAAGTCGAGCCGGAGCGTCGAAAGCAGCACGAACACGAAATAGAGCAGCGGCGGCCAATAACCGAACACCGCCTCTGGCGCCATGTGATGCGCCAACGCGAAGATCAAGACGCTCGGCATGCTGGTCTCGATGAAGGCGTTGCCAAAGCGGGCGTAGCGCGGAAAGTCCCTGTCGTGGGACGCCCGCCAGCGCAGCGCGAACAACACGACGACTTCATAGAGGGCGAAGGGACCGATGCCCGCGAGCGGCAGCCACCAGGCCAATCCCTGGTGGAACATGCTGTGGATCAGGCCGGGGAGAAAGTTCACGGCGCACAGCGTCACCCCGAGCAGCGCCACCAGGATGACGGCGAGCACCCGCACTCGCTGGATCTCGCTGCGCAGGATCTCGCGGCGCAGCTCGTTGGCATAGCCGTCTGGGGTCGCTTCAGCCATCGGACGCACCAACCTAACCGGCAGCCCGAGGCTCCACAACGGCGGGGCGGGATGGTAGGAACAGGTCATGCCGCTCAAGGAGATCGCGCGCGAACTGCAGGGCAAGGCCGCCAACCTCGCCGTGCGCATGCCGATTGCCTGGGTGAATATCCTGGCCGGCCCGTCGGTGGCGGTCGACGGCCGCACACTCGACGGCCGCACCCAGTGGCTGCTGCAGCTGCTGGCGCGCAGCGGCCAGCCGCCGATCGAGCAGACCACCGTCCTCGAGGCGCGCGCCGGATACGACGCCTTCATGCTCGAGATGGGCGGCCGCGCCGCGCCGATCGGCGAGATGGTCGATCGGACCATCGCCGGGCCGGCGGGCCGCCTGCGCATTCGCCTCTACCGCCCCGCCGGCGCGGTGGCGCGCCTGCTGCCGGCGATCCTCTATTTCCATGGCGGCGGCTGGGTGATGGGCAGCCTCGAAGGCTACGATCTGGTGTCCCGCTACTTCTGCGCCCGTGCCGGGTGCGCGCTGGTCGCGGTCGACTACCGGCTCGCCCCCGAGCACAAGTTTCCCGCCGCCATCGACGATGCCGTCGCCGCCCACCGGTGGCTGCAGGCCGAGGCCATGGGCCTAGGCATCGATCCGGCGCGTATCGTCGTCGCAGGCGATTCGGCGGGGGGCAATATCGCCGCCGTGGCCGCGCAGCTTCTGCGCGGCGAGGAACGTCCGCCCTGCCTGCAATGGCTGATCTTTCCGGCCACGGACTTCAGCTTCGACACCCCCTCCTTCAGGAGCTGTGGCGAGGGCTTCATGGTGACCCGCGCGGCCATGGAATGGTTCCGCGGTCACTATCTCAACGGCCAGGCCGACATCGGCGACCCGCGCGCCTCGCCGCTCAAGGCCAACGATCTTTCGGGCCTGCCGCCGGCGCTGGTCTATACGGCGGGCTTCGATCCGGTGCGCGATGAGGGACAGGCCTATGCCGATCGCCTGACGGCGGCCGGCGTGAAGACCATCCACCACGAATTCGATTCGCTGATCCATGGTTTCGTCGGCCTGCGCGGCACAGTATCCGCCGCGGCGCGGGCAATGGACGACATGGTGGCGGGCCTGCGGCACGAACTGGCGCAACTCGGAAGATGAGCATGGGCGACGACGGCCAAATCACGGTAGAACAGCGCGAGCGCTCGGGGCGGCGCGAGCAGAACAAGGCGGAGAACCGCACGGCGCTGCTCAAGGCAGCGCGCGCGGTGTTCGCCGAAATGGGGTATGGCGCGGCGAGCGTGCGCGACATCGTGCGCCGCACCGACCTCGCCTCCGGCACCTTCTACAACTACTTCAAGGACAAGGACGAGATCTTCGAGGCGGTGGTCGGCGAGCTGACCGGCGAGATCCTGAAGCGCCATCACAACGGCCGAGCCAAGGCCACGACCGCCGAGGCGTTCTTCCGCGCCCACTACGCGGTCTATTTCGAGTTCATCGTCGAGGACGCCGAGCTGCTGGCGCTGGCCCGCAAGAACTTCACCGCCATCCGCACCCTGCTCGACAAGCCCGACGTGCGCGCCCTGGCGCTTGCCCTGAACGACGACATCCGCGCCGCCATCGCCTCGGGCGTGCTGCCGAATGTCGACGTCAGCTACCTCGCCGCCGCCATGGCCGGCGTCGCCTTCGAGATCTCGATCGTCATGGTAGCGCGCGACCCGGTCGATCCCGCCGGCGCCGCCGAATTCGCCACGCGCCTGATGATGGGCGGCCTCGACCACGTGCCGCGGCGGTAGTTCTCTCGCCGGAGCGCGGACCTCCAGGTCCGCTCATGGTCTTCCGGACCGCGAGCCTCCGGCTCGCTCATGACTCATGAGCGGACCTGGAGGTCCGCGCTCCGGCAAAAACTACGCCCCCTGCACGATCGGATTGCGCAGCACGCCGATCTTCTCGATCTCGACCTCGCAGACGTCGCCCGGCTTCAGCCAGTTCGGCGGCGTGCGCCCCGAAGCGACACCCGAGGGCGTACCAGTGATGATGATGTCGCCGGGATCGAGCGTCATGACCTTGGAGATTTCGTGCACCAGGGTCGGCACATCGAAGATCAGGTCGTCGGTATTGCTGTCCTGCATGACCTCGCCGTTGACGCGGGTCATGATGCGCAGGGGCGCCCCGCCCGGCGGCAATTCGTCGGAGGTCACGATGTCGGGGCCGAAGCCGCCGGTGCCGTCGAAGTTCTTGCCCAGCGTCCACTGGCTGCCCTTGAACTGCCAGTCGCGCACCGAACCATCGTTGAAGCAGGCATAGCCCGCAATCACGCCGAGCGCCTTCTCCTTCGGCACGTTGCGGCACTTCTTGCCGATCACGATGGTGAGTTCGGCCTCCCAGTCGAGCTGGGTGCTGTGGCTCGGCATCGGCATCTTGCCGTTGTGCGGCGCCAGCGTGTTGTTGAAGCGGCAGAACACGATGGGATACGGCGGGATGGGGTTTCCGGTCTCCTCGGCGTGCTTGCGGTAGTTGAGCCCGATGCACAGGATCTTGCCCGGGTTCGGGATCGGGCAGAGGTATTTGGCCGACTTCGCCGACACCGTGGCGCCTGCCTTGAGCTTGGTGCAGGCCTTGGCGACCTCCGCCTGGACCTTCTTGCCGCCGGCCAGGATCTCGACGACCGACTTCGGCCCGCGCGGCATCTGCTTGCTGAGGTCGATGATCTTGCCATCATCCGTCTTGACGCCGACAACGGCCTTGCCGCCGTTCATGATGGTGCAAAGTCGCATTGATTCCCCCCTAAAAATTCCGCGTACTCGGTCGCGGCGTAAACTCCTCCGTCCCGCATCGACGGTCAAGCGCGACGCGTTTTTCCAGGTTCACATCATGCGATTTCTGCTCATCCTGGCGGCCCTCTTCCTCTCCTTCCCCGCTGCCGCCCAGCTCGTCGTGCCGCTCACCACACCTGACGGCCGGGTCGCCTGCACGCAGGGCATGACCGGCGTCGGCCGTCCGCCGGACTGGCAGCCGGTCCCCGATCCCGACGCGCCCGACGGCTGGGCGCTTACGGAAGCGGCGAAAGATCCCGCCGACCTTCGCTTCCCGCTGTGTATCTCGGCGCAGGCCGTGACCCGCGACCTCGACGCCACCCTGCGCTTCAAGCCAATCAGTGGCACCCGCGCCCAGGTCGCCGGCCTGATGTTCCGCGCCCAGAGCGCCAGCGATTATTATGTCGTGCGGGCCAATTCCCTGGACAATTCGGTGCGCCTCTATCGCGTCGAGAAGGGCAAGCGCAGCCAGCTCGCGGCCAAGGATGCCCCGCTCGAGGCCGGGAAATGGCATTCATTGCGCGTAATCGCCGCCAACGACCGCTTCGAGGTGGCGCTCGACAGCAAGCCCCTGTTCGACGTCACCGATCGCAGCCTGCCGCAACCGGGGGCCATGGGTGTATGGAGCCAGGCCGACAGCGTGACCCGATATGGCTCGCTGCTGGTCTCGCCGGTGCGCTGAGCTGCTACGAACGCTCCGACCTGAACAGGCGACGGACATCGTGCAGGTTGCCCACAATGTGCAGGCAGAGCGTCTGCATCTCGTCGGTCACCGGCAGGAGATCGGGAACCATCACCGTCATCATGCCCGCCGCCGATGCCGCGCGGACGCCGTTGTGCGAATCCTCAAGGGCCAGGCAATGCTGGGGCTGCACCCCCAACCGGGCGGCAGCCCTCAGGAAAGGATCGGGGTCGGGCTTGTGACGCTCGCAGTCGTCATGGGCGACGATGTGATGAAACCGGTGGGCGAGGCCATGCGCCCCCAGATGATGGTCGACGGTCGCGCGCGACGACGTGGTGGCGATGGCCCTCGGCAAGTCGAGCTCGTCGAGAAGGCCGAGCAGCTCGGCGACACCGGGCTTCAGCGGCAGATCCCTGTCGACCATCTCCTGAAAGATGCGTCGCGCGACGGTCCTCAACTCGTCGACCGCAAAGGTCGGCCCGTAGAGCTCGATCAACCGGTTGCGCGTGACCAGCCAGGGGAAGCCGACCGTGCTGCGAAAGAACCCTGAGTCCATCTCATGGCCGAGCTCGGCCGCCGCAGCCAGCGCGGCTTCTTCATAGAGCCGCTCAGTGTCGAACAGCAGGCCGTCCATGTCGAACACGACGGCAGCAGGGGGCTGCGGAAGCTTCATCGCCGTTGCTCCACGAGGCGGCAGACGGCGTGCAGGTCGTCCACCACCAGAGTGCACAGGCCGTGGATTTCCTCGGTTGGCGCAATCAGGTCGGGAATCATGACCGCCATCATGCCCGCCGCCGAGGCCGATCGGATGCCATTATGCGAGTCCTCCAACGCCAGGCAGAGCGCCGGTGCAACGCCCAGCCGTTCGGCCGCCTTCAGGAAGGGATCGGGTGAGGGCTTGCCGCTGGTGTAGTCGCCGTGCCCGACGATCGCATGGAAACGATCGGCCAGTCCGAGCGCCGTCAGGTTGCGGTGGACCGAAGCATGCGTGTTCGACGTCGCGATCGCCCGCGGCAGCCCGAGCTCATCCAGCAGATCGAGCAGTTCGACGACGCCGGGCTTCAGCGGCAAACCCGCCGCGGCCAGCGCGTGGAAGTGCCGCCCCCACGTCGCGATCAGGGCCTGGAGCGGATAATCGGCGCCATAGTGGTCGAGCAGGAAGCGATGGTTCACCTCCCGCGATCTGCCGACCAGCTGGAGGAAGACGTCGTGGCTCATCGCGCATCCGACCTCGCGCGCGGCCGTCAGGATCGACTGGGCGTAGAGCCGTTCGCTGTCGAACAGCAGGCCGTCCATGTCGAAGACGACGGCGGCGGGCTGTCTGGGAAGCGTCATCGACGGGCCGCCAGCAGCGCTTCGGCCAGCTCGACGAACCCGGCGCCCGACCGGCCCGTCGTGATCCAGCGCGGCAGGTGATCCATGTCGGCGGCGAAGTCGTTCACGTTGGCCACGCCCACGGCATTGGGAAAGAAGCCGAACATCGGCGCATCGTTGGGCGAATCGCCGGAGAAGACGTAGCGGTCGCGCCTGCTGTCGACATCGACGCCGAACAGCTCGGCCATCATCTGTCGGCTGGTGGTGAGCTTGTCGTAGTCGCCGAACCACCCGTTGACGTGGATCGAGCTCACCTTGGCGTGCGCGCCGTGTTTCTCGAAGATCCGCACGATGCGCAGGATATCGTCGTGCGGCAGCGGCGGCACGTCCTCGCAGAAATCGACGGCGAGATCGGCGACGCGGTAGGGCTGGTCGGAGGCGATGCCCGCTCCCGGCACCTCGCGCAGCACCTCGGCGCGCACCGTCTCCAGCCGGTGGCGGCCATCGGCGCGCTCGGCCTCGCTCTGCACGAAGCGTGTCCGAAGCTTTTTCGCCTTGTCGTCGTGCCACATCCAGAAGGCGCCGTTCTCGCCCACCACGGCGTCGACCGGCCAGAAGCGGGCGATGAGGTCGCACCACCCGGCTGGCCGCCCGGTCACCGGGATCACGCGGAAACCGGCCTTTTTCAGCGCCTCCATGGCGCCATAGGCCTCGGCGGTGAGCTGGGAATGGGTCGAGACGGTCTCGTCGATGTCGGTCAGCACGCCCTCGATGGCGGCCAGGGTTTCGCGTGGGCATGCCGCCAGAGGGGTCATCGTCTTCTCGGTATTTCTGCTCATGGGCGACACTTCTTAACATGGCGCCGCCGACCCTTCGGGGCTAAAAGCCCGGCCATGCTTCCCCGCTACACCCGGCCGCAGATGGCCGCCATCTGGGCGCCCGAGAACCGCTTCCGCATCTGGTTCGAGATCGAGGCGCATGCCTGCGACGCCATGGCCGAGCTCGGGATCATCCCCAAGGACGCCGCCAAGGCGATCTGGGAAGGCGGCAAGAAGGCGATGGCAGCCTTGAAGGACGACCCCAAGGGCAACGTCGAGAAGGTCGACACCATCGAACGGGTGACCAAGCACGACGTGATCGCCTTCCTGACCTGGCTGGGCGAGTTCATCGGGCCGTCCTCGCGCTTCGTGCACCAGGGCATGACCTCGTCGGACGTGCTCGACACCAGCTTCTCCGTGCAGCTCACCGAGGCCGCCGACATCCTGATCGGCGACGTCGACCGCCTGCTCGCCGCACTCAAGAAGCGGGCGCTACAGCACAAGGACACGCTGACCATCGGCCGCAGCCACGGCATCCATGCCGAGCCCACGACTTTCGGCGTCAAGCTGGCCGGCCACTATGCGGCCTTCACCCGCAATCGAGCCCGGCTGGTCGCCGCGCGCGTCGAGATCGCGACCTGCGCTATTTCGGGGCCGGTCGGTACCTTCGCCAACGTCGATCCGCGGGTCGAGGAGCACGTCGCCAAGAAGCTAGGCCTCAGCGTCGAGCCGGTCTCCACGCAGGTGATCCCGCGCGATCGCCATGCCGCGTTCTTCGCGGCGCTGGCGGTCATCGCATCCTCCGTCGAGAATCTCGCCACCGAGATCCGCCACTTGCAGCGCACCGAGGTGCGGGAAGCCGAGGAGTTCTTCTCCGAGGGGCAGAAGGGTAGCTCCTCCATGCCGCACAAGCGCAATCCGGTGCTGACCGAGAACTTGACGGGGCTGGCCCGCGTGGTGCGCAGCGCCGTGATCCCGGCGCTGGAGAACGTGACGCTGTGGCACGAGCGCGACATCTCGCACTCCTCGGCCGAGCGCTATATCGCGCCCGACGCCACGGTGACGTTGGACTTCGCGCTCAATCGGCTGACCTCGGTGGTCGACCAGCTCGTGGTCTATGGCGACCGCATGAAGGGCAACCTCGATTCGCTGGGCGGGCTGGTGTTCTCCCAGCGCGTGATGCTGGCGCTGACCCAGAAGGGCATGAGCCGCGACGACTCCTATGCGGCCGTGCAGCGCAATGCGATGGAAGCCTGGCGCGGCAACGCCTCGTTCCTGGCGCTGTGCCGCGCCGACACGGACATCCGGCAATTCCTGTCGGATGACGAGTTGGTTGCGCTGTTCGACATGGGCTACCACACCAAGCACGTCGACACGATCTTCAAACGCGTGTTCGGATAGATCTTCGTCTTCCGGACCGCCGGCCTCCGGCCGGCTCATGATCATGATGCCGGCTGGAGCCGGCGGTCCGAAAGAGCATGAAGCGCCGCGTTGACCTCCGCTAGCCCGCCTTGGCCTTTTCGTAGCGCTCGATCTCGGTCATCACGGCCTGTGCCGACTCCGCTCCTGCGGTCTCGTGCTTGGCCTTGGCGTCGTCGTAGCTGGCCACGCGAAGCGTGTTCGACTGGCGCTGGAAGTGCGGATGGACATAGCGTGCCATCAGCTCGTAGCTCCGTTTCGTCGCTTCCCAATCGGCCCAGTTGTGTGCGAGCAGCAGGACCGCGCCGAAACCGCCATTGGAACCGAGCCAAAGCCGCTCGAAATGACGGATGCAGTCGTCCGGCGTGCCGATGCAGGCAAGCCCGCTGCTGGTCAGGAACTCGACGGGATCGCTGACGTCGGGTGGAATGATCGGGAAAGTGGCGACGTCGGTGAAGTACCGCGCGAAGTCCTTCAGCCCGTAGGCCATGTCGGCCCGTGCCTTCTCGCGAGTCTCCGCGACATGAGCAAAGGTGACGATGCGCCACTTCGCCCGATCGGACTTCTTGCCGGCCTTCGCCGCCGCCTCTTCGTGGATGGACCAGTTCTTGGCGTGACCCTGCAGCGCCTCGTCCGACGTGCCGCCGATCGACAGCATGCCGATGCCGTGCTTGCCTGAGGCCACGGCGCCGACGGGCGAGCGCGAGCAGGCGACAGCCATTTCCATCGCTGGCTGCGAATAGGGCATCAACTGCAGGCGAGCTTTGTTGAGGGTGAACCAGTCGCTCTGGCGGGTGATGGTTCCGCCCTGCATCAGCTCCATGATGCAATCGAGCGATTCGTTCATGCGCCGGCGCTGGTCTGCCGCCTTCAGGCCGATCTTGTCGGCATCGTAGATCAGCGCCCCCGGGCCGACGCCGAACATGGCGCGGCCGCGGGCCATGTGGTCGAGCTGCATCATGCGCGACGCCAGCGTGAAGGGGTGATGGTAAGGCAGCGACACCACGCCGGTGCCCAGCCGGATGTTGCGCGTGCGCTGGGCGGCGGCGGCCAGGAACATCTCCGGACAGGCGATGATCTCGAAGCCGCCCGAGTGATGCTCGCCGATCCAGGCCTCGTGGTAGTTGAGACGGTCGAGATGCTCGACCAGCTCCATGTCGCGTTCGATGGCGAGCGTCGGGTTCTCGCCCAGCGCGTGGAACGGCGCGAGAAAGATGCCGGTTCGGAGATAACGGTCCTGCATGTCGGTGCCTCGGGGTTAAGGGAGGGAGTTTAGACCGTCCGGAAGCCGCCGTCGGCCATGATGATGCTGCCGGTCACGTAGGCCGACATGTCCGACGCCAGGAAGACCGCGGGTCCTGCGATGTCCTCGGGCTTGCCGGCGCGGTTCAGCGGCGTGTGCCGCATGACCATGGCGACCATGTCGGGATTCTTGGCCCGCGCCTCGGCATTGATCCTGGTTTCGATCAGGCCGGGTCCGATGGCATTGACGCGCACGCCGTCCTTGCCGAGCTCCGCCGCGAGTGCCCGCGTGAAGCCCAGCACGCCGTGCTTGGAGGTCGTGTAGGCGGCCGAGTTCGGCCAGCTCACATGCACGAACGACTGGATCGAGCCGATATTGACGATCCGCCCCTTGGTCGCGCGCAGCTGGTCGAGGAAGGCACGCGTCACATTGAACACGCCGTCGAGATTGATCGACAGGATGTCGTCCCAGTCCTTGGCCACCGCAGCGGGATCGCCGGTCATCGGATTGCGGCGGTTGATGCCGGCGTTGTTGACCAGGATGGAGATGTTGCCGCCCTTGGCGACCTCGGCAGCGGCGGCCACGCAAGCCTGGCGGTCCGTGACATCGACCTTCAGCGCCGACGCCTTGCCGCCCGCGCCCGTGACGAGGTCGACGGTCTCGTTGGCGCCCTCGAGATTGGCATCGAGCACGACGACACGCGCACCTTCGCGCGCATAGGCCTGGCAGATCCCCTGCCCGATGCCCGATCCGCCGCCTGTGACGGCAGCGATGTGTCCTTGAAGAAGGCCGGCCACCAATTTCCTCCCGATCTGTCCAGAGAGGAAGAATGGCCTCTTGGCACCCGGAAGCGAAAGCCCGTCCGCTCGCCAAGCGATCTTGCCGGAGCGCTCATATTCTGTCGTCCTGAGCGCAGCGAAGGACCTCATCGCCGCTCGCAATTGGCATGAGATCCTTCGCTTCGCTCGGGATGACATGAAGCGGACCTGGACCTGCCTGCGCGAAGCCGAAGCGGCTTCGCTTCGGCGAAGGCAGGGGTCCGCGCTCCGGCGAGACGGCTAGCGCGTCTCGTTCATGATCTGCGCCTTGGCATCGACCAACAGGCGCTCGCTTTGCTTGCGGATGGTGTGGTCTTCGGTTGGCTTGCCGGCGGCGGCGAGATCCTTCACCAGCTTTTCCACGACATCATGATGGCCGGGCTTCTCCATGTCGGCCACGACCAGTTCCTTGGCATAGGCCTCGGCATCTGCGCCGGTCTTGCCCATCAGGCCTGCGGCCCACAGGCCCAGCATCTTGTTCCGGCGCGCGTTCGCCTTGAACTGCAGTTCCTGGTCGTGCTCGAACTTCTTCTCGAAGGCTCTTTCGCGCTCGTCGAACGTGGTCATGGCCGCTCCGGTTTGGCTCTTGCGCGGTATATAGCGACGTGGGCGACGTCTTTCCACCACTGGCTGGCGGTGGCAAAGTCGCAGGCGCCCGGAGGAAACGCCCCGATGTCATTGGAAAAGCTGCGCGAATGGGTCGGCCGCACGCAGGCCGTCGAGGATTTTGCCGCGCCCTTTCCGGTGCGTGCGCTGATCGCCACTTTCGACGAAAAGGACCCCGATCCAAGGCCCGGCGACGCCCTGCCGCCGCTTTGGCATTGGCTCTATTTCCTCGAGGCGGCACCCTTGTCGAAGGTCGCCGCTGACGGCCATGCCGAGCGCGGCGACTTCCTGCCGCCGGTGCCCTTGCCGCGCCGCATGTGGGCGGGCAGCCGCTTCGCCTTCACCGGTCCGCCAATCAAGGTCGGCCAGACGATCCGCCGCTCCTCGCGCATCAAGTCGGTCGAGCCCAAGAGCGGCACGACCGGCGACATGGTGTTCGTCACCGTGGAGCACACCGTGTCCGGGCCGGACGGCGTTTCCTTCGTCGAGGACCATGACATCGTCTATCGCGAGGCGGCCAAGCCCGGCGAAAAGCAGCGCGATCCCAAGCCCGCGCCGACCGACGCCACGTGGTCGAAGAAGATCATGGCCGATTCGGTCCTGCTGTTCCGGTTTTCCGCACTCACTTTCAACGGACACCGCATCCACTACGACCAACCTTATGTCACAGGCACCGAAGGTTATCCCGGGCTGATCGTTCACGGCCCGTTGATGGGCATGGTGCAAATCGAGTTGGCCCGTCGCGCCAATCCCGATAAGGTTGCGAAGAGTTTCGAGTTTCGCGCGCTGGCGCCGGTCTATGCTGGTGCCGCGTTTACGGTGCAGGCGCGTCGCGAGGGCGATGGGGGCGTCGCCACATGGATTGCCGACCGCACTGGCGGTTTGGTGCAACAGGGGAGAGTAGCATTCCAATGACCAAACACGTTCATCACGCAGGATGCGGCTGCATGGCGGCCCTGTCGCGCCGCTCGTTGTTCGGCATGGGCGTCGCGGCGGGCGCCGTGGCGCTGACCGCACCGCGTCTCGCCTTCGCCCAGAAGCCGACGCCCAGCCTCGAGTACGAGGCGATGCTGATGAACTGCATCGACCCACGCTTCTCCACCTGGACGTGGGCGTACATGGGCACCCAGGGCTGGCAGAACCTCTACAGCCAGTTCACCATCGCGGGCGGCCCGGTCGCAGCCGTCGTTGACAGTGACCCTTTCAAGACGTGGCAGAAGGCCTGGTGGGACAATCTCGCGATCTCGATCCAGCTGCACCAGGTCAAGCGTGTCGTCGGCCTCTGCCATCGCGACTGCGGCGCTGCCGTCCTGGCCTATGGCGACAAGATCAAGACGGACCCGGCCTTCGAGACCGCCAAGCTCAGCGAGGCGCTGCGGACCTTCCGTGCCGAGGTCAAGAAGCGCCACGGCCTCGACGCCGATCTCGGAATCATGGCCTTGAACGGTGCCGTCCAGGTCGTGACCTGATAGAATGGTGGGGTCCGACCGGTAACCTTCGTTCGTGCCCGAATCTGTCGTTCCCCACCCCCGATTGAGCGGCAACGCGCTGGAGCGGCAACTGGCCGGCCAGCGCGAACGCCGGCCGGCGAGTCCGCTGCTGTCGCTGGTCGTCCCGGTGTTCAACGAGGAGGAGTCGATCGACCTCTTCCTCGACACCGTCGTGCCGCTGATGGAGCGCGACGGCTTTCGCTTCGAGATCGTGTTCGTCAACGACGGCTCGCGCGACAACACGCTGGCACACCTGCTCGATCGCGGGGCGCTCGACCGACGCCTCAGGATCGTCAACCTGTCGCGTAATTTCGGCAAGGAAGCGGCGCTGACCGCCGGCATCGACCATGCGCGCGGCGACGTCATCGTGCCCATGGACATCGACCTGCAGGATCCGCCGGAACTGATCGAGCCCTTCATGGCGCGCTGGCGCGAGGGCTACGACATCGTCTACGGCGTGCGCACCCAGCGTGCCTCGGACACCGCGGCCAAGCGGCTGTCGGCCAACTGGTTCTATCGGGTGTTCAACACCATGTCGCCGGTGCGCATCCCGGAGAATGTCGGCGACTTCCGCCTGGTCGACCGCCGCGCCGTGCAGGTGCTGCGCCAGTTGCCCGAGCGCAATCGCTTCATGAAGGGGCTATTCGCCTGGGTCGGCTTCAACGCCGTCGGCGTGCCCTACGAACGGCCGCCGCGCGCCGCGGGCTCGAGCAAGTTCAACTTGTGGCGCCTGTGGAACTTCGCGCTGGACGGCGTGGTGAGCTTCTCGACCGCGCCCTTGCGTGCCTGGTTCTATGTCGGCGTGGTGATTGCGGCCATCGCCGTGCTCTATGCCCTGTTCATCGTTACCCGCGTACTGATCTTCGGCATCGACACGCCAGGCTATGCCTCGCTCTTGATCGCGGTGCTGTTGATGGGCGCGATCCAGCTTCTGTCGCTCGGCATCATCGGCGAATATCTCGGCCGCCTCTTCCTCGAGGTCAAAGGCCGGCCGATCTACGTGGTCGAAGGTGTGTACGAGAACGGGGACGTCCAGGCGCCGAAGTCCTGATCGCCCCAGACCAAGAAATGGACCTCAAGGAAGAAGACATCCTGGGCGCCGAGATCGGCCGGCACTGGTACTACCGGTCGAAGGCGGCGGCGCTCAGGCGCATGGTCGATGGCCTCAATGCCAGGCGCATTCTCGATATCGGCGCCGGATCGGGCTTCTTCTCCCGTCATCTGCTGGCCGAAGCCGGCGCGCAATCGGCATTGTGCGTCGACATCGGCTATCCCAGCGACCGCGACGACAGCGAAGGCGGCAAGCCCGTCCTCTATCGCCGCGACACCGGCCCGACCGACTGCGACCTGGTGCTGATGATGGACGTGCTGGAGCATGTCGACGACGATCGCGGCCTGGTCCGCCACTACGCCGCCAGGGTGCCCTCCGGCGCGCATTTCCTGGCGACGGTACCGGCCTTCCGCTTCCTGTGGAGCGGCCACGACGTCTTCCTCGAGCACAAGCGGCGCTATCGCCTTGGCGAGATCGAGACGACGATGCGCGATGCCGGCCTGCAGGTCGTCCACGGCGCCTACTATTTCGGCTTCGTCTTTCCCTTGGCAGCCGCAGTACGCCTCGCCACGCGCGGCGCGACGGAACCCAGGAGCAGCCTGAAGAAGCACGGCGCCCTCACCAACGGCATCCTGGCCACCGTGTGCGCTGCGGAACTGCCGCTCCTTACGGTCAACCGCTTGGCCGGATTGTCGGCCTTCGTGCTGGCGCGCAAGCCCTAGACGCTAATACCGTCATCCCGACCGGAGCCGAGCATAGCGAGGTGAAGCGGAGGGACCTTTTTTCCTTCTGCCGACAAGAACAGGCCCCTCGACTACGCTGCCCTTCGGGCAGCTTCGCTCGGGATGACGAAATATAGGAGGAACCCCCATGCCCGTTCTCTATCGCAAACAGGGCCACACAGGCATCCTGACGCTGAGCCGCCCCGAAGCGCGCAACTGTTGGGGGCAGGACTACAATGACGGCCTGCTACGCCATCTCGACGAGGCGACCGACGACGACGAGGTCCGCTCCATCATCCTGACGGGCGACGAGGCGGGCAGCGCCTTCTCTGCCGGCGCCAATCTGCGCGATCCCAACACCCACAACACGCGCTCGGCCGCCGCCTTCGTCAAGCGCGTGGGGCGGGCGCGCAACTTCCCGTCGAATCTGCTGGCCGACTTCCCCAAGCCCGTGATCGCGGCGGTCAACGGCTATGCCATCGGCATCGGCTGCATCATCACCTTCTGCTGCGACCTGGTGGTGGCCTCCGACCGGGCGGAGTGGCGCCTGCCGCAGGTGGCGCTCGGCATCCTGCCCAACTACGGCGGCGCAACGCGGCTCGCGCGCATCGTCGGCAAGGGCCTGGCGATGCGGGTCGCGATGGGCTTCCCGCTCAAGGCCGACGAGGCCCATCGCATCGGGCTGGCCCAATGGCTGGCGCCGCATGCCGAGCTGATGGCTCAGGCGCTGGCCGTCGCCGACCATATCGCCGGCCTGCCGCCGCTTGCCGTGCGCATGGTCAAGGAATCCATGAACCGCGGCCAGGACATTCCCAGCATCGCCGACGCCTCGCTGGTCGACGCCTACCGCTTCATGGTGCTGGAGATGAGCGAGGACAAGGCCGAGGCGCACGAGGCCTGGCGCGAGCGCCGCAAGCCACGGTTTCGCGGGCAGTAAGGATCATGCTCTTCCGGACCGCGAGCCTCCGGCTCGCTCAAGAATCATG
>NZ_BKAJ01000003.1 GCF_007992495.1 Reyranella soli | reverse complement strand
AGCGAGCCGGAGGCTCGCGGTCCGGAAGACTAAGAGGCCGCTGCAGCGACGTCTTTCGAGCTGATCCGCCGGCGCTTGGCGTTGATCTCGCGCAGCACGCCCAGCATCTCCTCGGCGACGACGTCGCCGGGGATGCCGTCGCCTTCGGCCTCGAGCTCCTTCATGTCGACCCACACCGCGTAAAGCGGCGCAGTGCGGCTGGTGATGATGCCGGCGTGCAGCAGCGTCTTGATCAGCACCCGGAACATGTTGGTGCTTTCCTTCAGCGAGTTGCGGCGATCGTCGTCGCTGAAGCTCTCCTTCACCGCGTCGCGCACCCACTGCCAGTCGAGCCCGTACTTGGCGTAGATGACCTGCTTCTGCTCGGCGTTGATCAAGTTGAACAGCAGGGTCTGGAAGATCTGGGCCGCCCAGTCCTCGACCTTGCGATGCTCCTCTTCGTTGAGGTGCCGGATGGTCTTCGACGCCCAGATGCGCCCGAAGCGGTGATGGAACGCCTCGTCGCTCATCACGAGTTGCACCAGGCGGCGCAGCACGGGATCGTTGGTGCGCGCATTCAGCGTCGCGAACGAGCCCATTGCCAGCCCCTCGATCAGCATCTGCATGCCGACGATCTTCTTGTAGACCTCGGGCGTGCTCACGAGATCGGCCAGCACCGTGGCAATGGTCTTGCCGACCGGCAGTGGCTGCCCCCAGCGCTTGGCGATGTAACGGGTGAAGCCCGCGACATGGCGCGCTTCCTCGCGCGCCTGGTTGGCGGCGTACTCCTGGGCGCCCGGATCGAGCAGGATGTGGCAGAGGCTGGCCGACAGCGACAAAGCGCCCTGCTCGCCATGCAGCAGGTTGGAGATCGACCAATGCATGACGTCGTTGGCGAGCTGGATCTTCTGGCCCTCGTCCAGCCGGTCGGCGACGGCGCTCCGGAGCTCCACGATCATGTCGAAAGGCACCACCGACATGGCGGCCATGTCGAACGGCTGGTCGAAATCGATGTAGTTCTTGTCCAGCGGATCCCAGAAATGGTCGTGGGTAGCCGAAATAATGCTGTCGAAGGCATCGCTGCGCCGGCCGTAACGCGCTACTTCCAGCATCGCTGGGAAGTCTTCCGGCATTATCGTGTCATAGGCCTTGTCGTAGGTGATTTGCTGGGCCATTTGGGGCCTCCGATGTGAGGTAAATATGACGGCCACGTCACCTTTTTCAATGGATTTTTCCCCAGTCCCAGCGCATGGGACTTCCGCCATATTCCGGCCGAATGGTGGGCCGATGGCGCCGTCCGCCCAGGAGTAAGATATGTCCCGCCGCCGTCGCATCTACGAGGGCAAGGCCAAGACCTTGTTCGAGGGGCCAGAGCCCGGGACCATCGTCCAGTACTTCAAGGACGACGCTACCGCGTTCAACAACCAAAAGAAGGGCACGATCACCGGCAAGGGTGTGATCAATAACCGCATCTCCGAGTTCCTGATGACCAAGCTCGGCGAGATCGGCGTGCCCACCCATTTCATCCGCCGGCTGAACATGCGCGAGCAGCTCATCCGGCAGGTCGAGATCATCCCGCTCGAGATCGTGGTGCGCAACGTCGCAGCCGGCTCCTTCGCCAAGCGCTTCGGCGTCGAGGAAGGCACCCAGCTGCCGCGCTCGATCATGGAGTTCTTCTACAAGAACGACGCGCTGGGCGACCCCATGGTCACCGAGGAGCACATCACGGCGTTCGGCTGGGCGACGCCCCAGGACCTCGACGACATCGTGGCGCTGACCCTGCGCGTGAACGACTTCCTGTTCGGCCTGTTCCTGGGCTGCGGCATCAAGCTGATCGACTTCAAAGTCGAGTTCGGCCGCCTATATGAGGACGACATGGTCCGCATCGTGCTTGCCGACGAGATCAGCCCCGATTCCTGCCGGCTGTGGGATCTCCGCACCAACGAGAAGATGGACAAGGACCGTTTCCGCCGCGACCTCGGCAAGGTCGAAGAGGCCTACCAGGAAGTGGCGCGGCGTTTGGGAATCCTGATCGACCAGGGGCCGGGCGACGTCCGCGGTCCCACCACATTGCAGTAATGAGGCGCAATGAAAGCCAGAGTCCACGTGACCCTCAAGAACGGCGTGCTCGATCCCCAGGGCAAGGCCATCGGACATTCCCTCAACCGGCTGGGCTTTCCCGAAGTCGGCGATGTCCGCCAGGGCAAGTTCATCGAGCTCGAGCTCGACGAAACCGACAAGGCCAAGGCGAAGGCGCGGCTCGACGAGATGTGCCGCAAGCTTCTGGCCAACACCGTGATCGAGAACTACTCGATCGAGCTGGTCGGCTGATGTCACGCACAGACCTCATCCTCTTGCCGGACCGCGGGCCTCCAGGCCCGCTCATATCATGCTCTTGCGGACCGCGCGCCTCTGGCGCGCTCATGAGCGCGCGGGGCGCGCGCGGTCCGAAAGAATATGAGCGGGCCTGGAGGCCCGCGGTCCGGCAAGACAGAAAGGCATCCGGGTCATGAAGGCAGCCGTTCTGGTTTTCCCCGGCTCCAACCGCGAGGGCGACGTCGCCCAGGCGATCGAGCTCGTCACTGGCCGCAAGCCACAGATGGTCTGGCACGGCGACGGCGACTTCGAGAAGACCGACCTGATCGTCGTCCCCGGCGGCTTCTCCTACGGCGACTACCTGCGCTGCGGCGCCATGGCCGCGCTGTCGCCGGTCATGGCCGAGGTCAAGAAGCGGGCGGCGCAGGGCGTGCCGGTGCTGGCGATCTGCAATGGCTTCCAGATCGTCACCGAGGCGGGCCTGCTGCCGGGCACCTTGATGCGCAACGCGCACCTGAAGTTCGTCTGCTCCGACGTGCACCTTAAGGTCGAGACCAGCCAGAGCCTGTTCACCAACCGCTACCAGGCGGGCCAGGTGATCCGCGTGCCGGTGGCCCACGCCGAGGGCAACTACTTTGCCGACCAGGACACGCTGAAGCGCCTGGAAGATCGCGGCCAGATCGCCTTCCGCTACTGTGCGCCGGACGGCACGGTCGACGGCACCGGCAATCCTAACGGCTCGATCCGCAACATCGCGGGCGTGTTCAACGAGACGAAGACCGTGATGGGGTTGATGCCCCATCCGGAAAACGCGGTTGAGCCGATGTTCGGCGGCAGCGATGGCAAGGCATTGTTCGAAGGTTTGGTCGAGGCCCTCACATGAGCGGCAATGGCGTGAGCGTGGAGAAGAATCCCCCCGTAAAGCTGCCCAACGAGCCCGTGATCACGCCGCAGATCGTGGCCGAGCATGGCCTGTCGCCCGAGGAATACCAGCGCGTGCTGGCGATCATGGGCCGCACGCCGACCATGGTCGAGCTCGGCATCTTCTCGGCCATGTGGAGCGAGCACTGCTCCTACAAATCCTCCAAGGTGTGGCTGAAGAAGCTGCCGACCAAGGCGCCGTGGGTCATCCAGGGCCCGGGCGAAAATGCCGGCGTCATCGACATCGGCGACGGCCAGGCCGCCATCTTCAAGATGGAGAGCCACAACCACCCCTCCTACATCGAGCCCTACCAGGGCGCGGCGACCGGCGTTGGCGGCATCCTGCGCGACGTCTTCACCATGGGCGCGCGGCCGATCGCCAACCTGAACGCGCTGCGCTTCGGCGATCCGGCGCATCCCAAGACCCGGCATCTGGTGTCGGGCGTGGTCGCCGGCATCGGCGGCTACGGCAACTGCATGGGCATCCCGACGGTAGGCGGCGAGACCAACTTCCATGCCGCCTACAATGGCAACATCCTGGTCAACGCCATGACCGTGGGCATCGCGCCGACCGACCGCATCTTCTATGCGGCGGCGGCCGGCGTCGGCAATCCGCTGGTTTATGTCGGCTCGAAGACCGGTCGCGACGGCATCCATGGTGCCACCATGGCCTCGACCGAGTTCAGCGAGGACAGCGAGGAGAAGCGCCCGACCGTGCAGGTCGGCGATCCCTTCGTCGAAAAGCTGCTGCTCGAAGCCTGCCTGGAACTGATGGCGACCGACGTCATCGTCGCCATCCAGGACATGGGCGCGGCCGGCCTCACCTCGTCGTCGTTCGAGATGGCGGCCAAAGGTGGGCTGGGCGTCATCGTCGAGCTCGACAAGGTGCCGATGCGCGAGACCGGCATGAATCCCTACGAGCTCATGCTCTCGGAAAGCCAGGAGCGCATGCTGATCGTGCTGAAGCCCGGCACCGAGGAGCAGGCGCGCAAGATCTTCGAGAAGTGGGAGCTCGACTTCGCCGTCATCGGCCATCTCACCGACACCGAGCGCATGGTGCTGAGCTGGCACGGCGACATCGTCGGCAACATCCCCATCCCGCCGCTGGTCACCGAGGCGCCGGTCTATGAGCGGCCGTGGACGCTGACGCCGCTGCCGGCGGTGCTCGACGCGGCCTCGGTGCCGGTGCCCAAGGACTGGCGCGCCTCCCTGCTGGCGCTGATGAGCTGCCCTGACTTGGCCAGCAAGTCGTGGATCTGGCACCAGTACGACCACCTCATCATGGGCAACACGGCGATCCGTCCGCAGGACGGCGACGCTGCCCTGGTGCGCGTCAACGGTGGCCACAAGGGTCTCGCCATGACGTCGGACTGCACGCCGCGCTACGTGCAGGCCCATCCCGAGACCGGCGGCCGCCAGGCCGTGGCCGAGGCGTGGCGAAACATCACCGCGGTCGGCGCGCGGCCGCTCGCCGTCACCGACAACATGAACTTCGGCAACCCGCAGAAGCCCGAGATCATGGGCCAGTTCGCCGGCGCCATCATGGGCATGGCCGAGGCCTGCAAGGTGCTCGACTTCCCGGTCGTGTCGGGCAACGTCTCGCTCTACAACGAGACCGAGGGCCGCCCCATCCTGCCGACGCCGACCATCGGCGCAGTCGGCGTGATCGAGGACATCGCCAAGGCGGTCGGCTCGCGGCTGACCCAGGCTGGGCTGGGCATCGTGCTGATCGGCGAGACCCAGGGCTGGCTCGGCCAGTCGCTCTACCTGCGCGAGGCCTGCGGCCGCGAGGAAGGCGCCCCGCCGCCGGTCGATCTCGCCGTCGAACGGCGCAACGGCGACTTCGTGCGCTCGCAGATTGCCCTGGACCGCGTAGAGGCCTGCCACGACCTGTCGGACGGCGGCCTCCTGGTGGCCCTGGCAGAGATGGCCATCGCCGGCGGCACGGGCATGGAAATCGCCCAGCCGGCCGGAAACGTCGTGCCCTCGCACGCGTTTTTCTATGGCGAGGATCAAGGCCGCTATGTCATCGCCAGCGGCTCGGCCGACGACGTGATTGAAGCAGCCCATGCCGCGGGCGTTCCGGCGGTGCTGCTGGGCTACTCGGGCGGCGCGTCGCTGGTGGTCAGGGACCTGCTGTCGCTGCCGCTCAGCGACATCAAGGCGGCCCACGAGGCCTGGCTGCCGGGCTATATGTCGGCCACGGAATAACGCAGGAAAATCAAGCCATGCCGATGGTCGCTGAAGACATCGTCCGCCTGATCAAGGAGGGCATCCCCGACGCCGAGGTCGAGATCCAGGACCTCGCAGGCGACGGCGACCACTATGCCGCCACGGTCGTTTCCGCTGCCTTTGCCGGCAAGTCCAAGATCCAGCAGCATCAGATGGTCTATGGCGCGCTGGGTGGTCGCATGGGCGGCGTGCTGCATGCGCTTAAATTGACCACCATGGCGCAAAGGCCTTAGGGGCCTTATATTCAAGGCCAGACCCGCGCCTCCCCAATCTGGCGTAATTTGGCGCATCAGGAGATCGTTATGAGCGAGCCCCAGGTTTTCGACCGTATCCGCGACGAGATCGCCAAGAACGACGTGCTGCTGTTCATGAAGGGCACGCCGGTGTTCCCGCAGTGCGGCTTCTCGGCCGCCGTCGTCGAGTGCTTGAGCGAGCTCGGCGTGAAGTTCCACGGCGTCAACATCCTGGTCGACCCGGAGCTGCGCCAGGGCATCAAGGAATTCAGCCAGTGGCCGACCATCCCGCAGCTCTACGTGAAGGGCGAGTTCGTGGGCGGCTGCGACATCATCCGCGAGATGTTCGAGACGGGCGAGCTCGAGCAGTTCTTCAAGGAAAAGGGCGTCGCGCTGGCGAACGCGGCCTAGACCTCGCTCGTTTCGGGCGTCGTCGATCCACCCTCGCTGTCATCCCGAGCGCAGCGAGGGATCTTTCCTGCGGCCTCATAGGCCCCTCGCTACGCTCGGGGTGACAGTGCCGTTGTTGCTGCGCTTGCGCCTTCAGTCGAAGGCGTAGGACGCCATCGACAGGTTCCCCAACGTAAACGACCGATGCAGCGCGCGTCCGTGCGCGCCCTTGCCGGCCGCGCCGAAGGCGACGTGAATCGGCAGGAAATGCTCGTCCGTCGGATGGGCCTCGCGGGCATAGGGCGCCTTGGTGCGGTAATCCGCCAGCGCCGCCTCGTCGCCCTTCTCCAGCGTCTCGGCCAGCCAGTCGTCGAACGCCTTGGCCCACGGCTCGGGCTCGGCATCGTTGCCTGCACCGCGCACCAAGGCCCGCAGGTTGTGCGTGGCGCTGCCCGACCCCATCACCAGCACGCCCTCCTCCCGAAGCGACGCAAGCTTGCGGCCGAGCGCGATGTGGTGCGCCGGGCTTTCATTGGGCTGCACTGAAAGCTGGAAGATCGGGATGTCGGCCTCGGGCCAGGCAAGCTTGGCCGGCACCCAGGCGCCGTGGTCGAGCCCGCGATGGGGATCGTGGGCCGCGCCGGTGAGCTTCGCCACGCGCTCGGCCAGTTCGGGCGCGCCCGGCGGATCGTAGCGCAGCGCGTAAAGGGCTTCGGGAAACCCATAGAAATCATGGATGGTGGCGGGCTTGTGCGCCGTCGACACGGCCGGCACGTCGGTGTCCCAGTGGGCCGAGACGGCGACGATGGCCGTGGGCCGCGGCAGGACCTGGCCGAGCGATGCCAGGAAGGCGCGCGCCGGCCGATCCTCCAGGATCAGCATGGGAGAGCCGTGCGAAACAAAGACCGTTGGCATCGACATCGCTTTATTCCTCGGCCGCCCCATGGCAGCCTGTGTGCAATCGGGGCTCGTATCAGGGAAGACAGATATAATGCACGCTTTTCGGATTTTGACGCGTTTTGCGGCGTGCCTCGCCCTGCTGTGGACGATTCCGGCCGGCGCCCAGACGCTCCGGATGGTCGCCCATTCCGACCTCAAGGTCCTCGATCCGATCTGGACTACCGCCTTCATCACGCGAAACCACGGCTACATGATCTACGACGTGCTGTTCGCGCGCGACGCCGATCTCAAGATCCAGCCGCAGATGGTCGACAAATACGAGGTCTCGGCCGACAAGCTCTCCTGGAAGTTCACCCTGCGCGACGGCCTGGAATGGCACGACGGCCAGCCGGTGACGGCCGAGGACTGTGTCGCCTCGATCAAGCGCTGGGGCGCGCGCGATGCGCTCGGCCAGCAGTTCATGGCCTCGGTCGGCGACCTGAAGGCGGTCGACGCCAAGACCTTCACGCTCACGCTCAAGGAGCCGTTTGGCCTCGTCCTCGATGCGCTGGGCAAGCCCTCCTCCAACGTGCCCTTCATGATGCCCAAGCGGGTCGCCGAGACCGATCCGAACAAGCAGATCGACGACTACACCGGCTCGGGCCCGTTCATCTTCAAGAAGGACGAGTGGAAGCCCGGCGAGAAGGTGGTCTACGTCAAGAACGCCAAGTACAAGCCGCGCGCCGAGCCGCCCTCGATGCTGGCCGGCGGCAAGGTGGTGAAGGTCGAGCGCCTGGAGTGGATCGCCGTCAGCGATCCGCTGACCGCGGTCAACGCCCTGCAGCAGGGCGAGATCGACCTGGTCGAGATCCCGGTGCCTGATCTCTTCCCGGTGCTGAAGGCTGACAAGAACATCGCGCTGTTTGGCTGGAACGCCCAGGGCAGCCAGATCATCATGCGTTTCAACCATCTCCATCCGCCCTTCAACAACGTGAAGGCGCGCCAGGCGGCGATGTACGCCATCGCCCAGGAGGACTTCCTCAAGGCGCAGGTCGGCGATCCCGAGATCTACCGGGTGTGCAACTCGCCGCTGGTCTGCGGCTCGCCCTACGAGAAGAGCTATGGCGACCTCCTGGTGAAGCCCAACTTCGACAAGGCGCGGCAGCTCCTCAAGGAAAGCGGCTATGACGGCACGCCGATCGTGATGATGCAGGCGACCGACCTGCAATCGTCCAACCAGCTGCCGCCGGTCGCCAAGCAGGCGCTCGAGCGCGTCGGCTTCAAGGTCGACCTGCAGGCGATGGACTGGCAGACCGTGGTGTCGCGCCGTGCCAAGAAGGATGCACCCGACAAGGGCGGCTGGAACATCTTCTTCACCACCACCGTCACGGTCGACGCCGACAATCCAGCCAGCAACTCCTTCACCAGCGGCGCCTGCGACAAGGCGTGGTTCGGCTGGCCGTGCGATCCGGAGATGGAGAAGCTGCGCGCTGCATACGCGCGCGAGGTCGATCCCGACAAGCAGAAGCAGATCGCCATGGCCGTCCAGGATCGCGTGATGGACCAGGCGAGCTACATCGTGCTCGGCCAGTACAAGGCGTTCGGCGCCTACCGCAAGGATCGCGTCTCGGGCTGGCTGCCCGGCCCTGTGCCGGTGATGTGGAACATCACCAAGAAGTAGGCCATTCGCGGCCCGCTTTGCCGGGCGAACATCGTTGGCACGGACATCGCATCGTTCGTCAACCCCGGCGCGCCGAGCTGCGTGCGGGGCATCGTCAAGTATGGAAAGGGTATGAGTATGGGTTTGTGGAAATGGGTGGCACGGGGTGCCGTCGCGCTCGGTTTGGCGACGGCGGCCGGTGCCATGGCGGGACCGGCGACGGCGCAGACGCTGCGCATGGTGTCGCACGCCGACATCAAGATCCTCGACCCGATCTGGACGACGGCGCTGATCACGCGAAACCACGGCTACATGGTCTACGATGTCCTGTTCGCCAAGGACGCCGACCTCAAGATCCAGCCGCAGATGGCGGAGAAATACACCGTCTCCGACGACAAGCTCACCTGGACCATCACCCTGCGCGAGGGCCTGGAATGGAGCGACGGCACGCCGGTGACGTCGGAGGACTGCATCGCCTCGATCAAGCGCTGGGCTGCCCGCGACGGCTTCGGTCAGATCCTGCTGAAGGCCACCAGCGACATCAAGGCGATCGATGCACGGACGTTCGCCATCGTCCTCAAGGAGCCGTTCGGCCTGGTGCTGGACGCGCTGGGCAAGCCCTCGTCCAACGTGCCCTTCATGATGCCCAAGCGCGTCGCCGAGACCGACCCGAACAAGCAGATCGAGGACTACACCGGGTCGGGCCCGTTCATGCTGAAGCGTGACGAGTGGAAGCCGGGCGAGAAGATCGTCTACGTCAAGAACCCCCGCTACAATCCGCGCAACGAGCCGCCCTCGATGCTGGCCGGCGGCAAGATCGCCAAGGTCGATCGCGTCGAGTGGCTGGCCATCCCCGATCCCGCCACCGCGGTGAACGCACTGATGGCCGGCGAGATCGACCTGATCGAATCGCCCGTGCCCGATCTCTTCCCGATGCTGAAGGCCGACAAGAACATCGCGCTGTTCGGCTGGAACGCGCTCGGCAGCCAGATCATCATGCGCTTCAACACACTCCACCCGCCCTTCAACAACGTGAAGGCGCGCCAGGCGGCGATGTGGGCGCTGGCGCAGGAGGACATGCTGCGCGCCCAGGTCGGTGATCCCGAGATCTACAAGGTCTGCAACGCACCCTTCGTCTGCGGCACGAAGTACGGCAAGGGATACGGCGATCTCCTGATCAAGCCCAACCTCGAGAAGGCGCGGGCGCTTCTCAAGGAGAGCGGCTACGACGGCACGCCCGTCGCGATGCTGCAGCAAACCGACCTGCAGTCGTCCAACCAGGTCCAGGCGGTCGCCAAGCAGCAACTCGAGAAGGCCGGCTTCAAGATCGACCTGCTGCCGATGGACTGGCAGACGGTGGTGTCGCGCCGCGCCCGCCGCGAGCCGCCGGCGCAGGGCGGCTGGAACATCTTCTTCACCACCAACATCACGCTCGACCTCGACAATCCGGGCATCAACGCCTATGCCGCCGGCACCTGCGAGAAGGCCTGGTTCGGCTGGCCGTGCGACCCCGAGATCGAGACGCTGCGCGCCGCCTTCATCCGCGAGAGCGATCCGGCCAAACAGAAGGAACTGGGCTACGCCATCTCGGACCGTCTCGTCGATCAGGGCCTCTACGCGCCGGTCGGCCAGTACAAGGCCTTCGGCGCCTACCGCAAGGACCGCCTCTCCGGCTGGCTGGCGGGGCCCGTGCCGGTGGTGTGGAACATCAGCAAGAAGTAGCTCCGAGTGGACATCCGGCAGGCCTTGGCGCCCTGCCGGATGCGCCCGTCCGATGCTACGCAGCTCGCTACGCCGCCTGGGCCAGCGGCTGCTCGCGCCAGCGGCGCGCTGAATCGGCGACACGCTTGCCGAGCGCCTCCATGGTGCGGAAGTCGGAGGCGGCGATGCCCTCGATACCCTGATCGGCATTGGCCTGCGCCATGGCGCCGACCGACGCGCCCAGGCGATTGAGATCCTCGGCAGAGCCCTTGGAATGGTTGTAGCCCGGCGGCAGGCCGAGCCCGACCCACACCATGCCGTGCTGCAGGGCGAGCGTGAGCAGCTGATAGAGCGTGTTGTGCTTGTCGCCGTTCCACGACGCCGAGGCGGTGAAGCCGGCCGCGAGCTTGTTGCGCCACGCCCCTTCCATCCAGCGCTTCGACGTCCAGTCCTTGAACTTGGCGAACTCGGCCGACACGCCGCCCATGTAGGTCGGGCTGCCGAAGATGATGGCATCGGCGCCGTCCAGCTCGGCCTGACGGGCTTCCGCGTCGGCGACCGGAATCAGGCTCACCTTGGTGCTGGCAACCGATTCGGCGCCCCTGGCGACGGCCTCAGCCAAGGCCTGGGTATGGCCGAAGCCCGAGTGATAGACGATGGCGATGGTGCTCACGATTCTCTCCAATCCTTTGATTCAACTAGAGAAAAGACGATATGTTTCCCCAGTTTATTAGGTTACCGTTTGTGACTGGAAAGATTTAGGAAGCGCTCTATATATTCACCAGTAGGTACCAATTCGTAACTCATGGATATTCCCATGGACGCCAAACAGATCCACCACGGCAAGGAGAGTGCCTCCTGCCCCATGGACTTCATCCTGCGCATGCTGATGGGGCCGTGGACGACGTACATCCTCTACAACCTCAAGACCCACGGCCCGCAGCGCTTCGGTGAGCTGAAGCGACGGGTGGCCGGCATCTCGGCCAAGATGCTGACCGAGCGGCTGCGCACGCTCGAGGGCGCCTCGCTGGTGCGGCGCGACTATGAAGCGACGATTCCGCCCAAGGTCACGTATTCGCTGACCCAGCGCGGCCACGAGCTCGACGACGTTTTAGGCAAGCTCGCCGAGATCGGCATGCGCTGGGAAGCCGAGGACGCCGCCCTGCGCGCCGCGCGGGCAGCGGAGCTGAAGGCGGCTGAATGACAGCGAAGCTGTCATCCTGAGGCCGCAGGCCGAAGGATCTTTGGGGCCTCAAAGATCCTTCGCTGCGCTCAGGATAACACCGCGCCGTTGGCGCAATGTCACTTAGGCACGTTGAAGTGCCCTTGCACGAAGCTGAGGTCGATGAACGACTTGGGATCGGCGTCGCGTGAGACCTGCCCGGTCGATTGCCAGAACGCGACCTGCTTATAGATGTCGCCGACGTCGAGCCTGCCCTCCGGATCGATGTAGGGCAGGCCGGCGGCGATCAGCGCCGGCGGCTGCTTTACCACGTTCGACAGAATGCCGATCATCTCGTCGTAGTTGGGGCCGGGCACCAGCTTGCCGTTCTCGCGCTTGCCGAACGCCTCGTGATAGGCTGCGGCGCCGCGGCGATAGCCGACCAGGAACTTCTCGACCAGCGGCCGGCGCTCGGCAATGGTCTTGGGCGAGGTGAAGACCGCACCGAGCTGCCAGGGCACCTCGTCGCCGACATAGGCGATCGGCTTGCCGCTGCCCTCCGATTCGACCTGGCGGAAGGTCGTGATGGGGAACACCGCGGCGTCGACCTGCCCGCCCTTGAAGGCCGCCACCATGTTGGGAATGGTCTGCAGCGGCACGATGGTCACGGTCTTCATGTCGACGCCGTGCTTGCGCGCCACGACTTCCAGAGAATAGTGGACCGAGGAGCCGACCGTGGTCACGGCGACCCGCTTGCCCGACAGGTCCTTCACGTCGCGAACGCCGGCATCCCAGGCGGCATTGGTGACGGCGATGACATTGAGCTGGTAGCCCGGCCGCTCGGCGCTCTGCGCCGCCACGACCTTCAGCCCGCCCTTCGCGGCGAGATTGAAGAAGCCGGCGGTGAAGGCGGTGACGCCGAGATCGGCATCGCCCGACACCACGGCCAGCGGCACCTGGGCCGCCGCCTGGAAGTCCTTCATCGTGAGATCGAGGCCCGCTTCCTTGAACCAGCCCTTCTCCTGGGCGATGAAGATCGGGCCCGACGACGACAGCTTCAGCAGCGCGATCGAGGCTTTCGTCAGATCCTGGGCCTTTGCAGCCGGCGCCATCGACAGCGCAGCCATGCCGCCCAGCGCCCACCGGCGCGTCGTGCGATTGGAAAACACCCTGAAGCCTCCCGTTCCCCTTGGGCGAAGCCGCCGGCTCAACAATGCCAAAGGTTCGGCGAGACTTACAACGTTATTGCTCAGTCAGGTCGAGTTGCCGAGTTCCAGCTGCGTCTTGCCCTCCACCTCGAATTTTGCGGGCAGATTCGGCGGGCCGTAGCCGCGCTTTTCCTTCCGTTCAATCACCGAGTGGTGAAGGATTGCGCCTTCGGGAATCAGCCGGGGCTCCGAGCGAGGCAGGTACCAGCCGGAAGTCGGAAGCGACTTGTCATCGCGCCATCGCGCTCGCTTCGGCAGCCATTCCAGCACGCGCCAGGCTGCGTTCATCGAATCGTGCATGTCGGCGGTCGCGTCAGGTTTTGCGTACTGATACTTGTCGCCCGCCTTCCCTTGGCCAAAGGCCAGCCGCCTCAACATGCCGTCGTTCATGTCGAGGCCGGCGTCCGATGCCTGCTGAATCATCCAGATCAACGGATACTTGGAGAGAGCGCTTTCTTCCTCCGCGTATCCACCGCCGACATCCGAGTGAACGCCGGCAAACCATACCTGCCGGATGTTCTGCTCGACAGCCGATGCGCGATCGAAAGGGTTGTCTTGATAGGGCTGCGGGTCGATCCATCGGTTGAGCCGGAACATGCGCCGGCGTTCATCGATCGCGATGGCCTGCCGGAAGATGCGGACACTCGGGTTGGTTCGCGTGAATCGCAGGGTTTGCAGGTTGGGCAGCAGCCGATCTGTTCTCGGCACGATGACCGAGGCGACGGTGTCCCAGACGCCGATGAACTCGATCCTGATCGGTCGCCCGCCGGCAACCCGGCTGAAGTCCCACGCTGCCGCCAGCTGTTCGCTCTTTACTTCTCTTTCGTCCGTATCCGACGATTTCTGGCTGTCGCTGCTTGCCCTCTTGTAAGCCGACAACGCATACGTCGCGAGATTGAGCTGGTCCCTGGGGAGCAATCCCATGACGTGCGTGAAGGCTGCGAGCGCGCGGACCGTGTATGCTCCCCGGCTGAAGCCGAACAGGTACACCTTGTCGCCGGGCTCGTATGTCTCGGCCAGGAAGCGGTAGGCGCTCAGGATGTCGTTATCCAGGCCGTATCCTGTCGCCAGTCCAAACACGGCGCTCGCGTTCTGCCTGAACCTCTGCCAGGCATTCTGCTGCCCGATCGTGCCTACTCCCGGATTGTAGTAGACCCGCTGGGCGTCGGTCCTCTTCAGGATACGATAGAGCTTCAGGACATTTGAGATCTTCTTTCCGATCTCATTGCCGGTACCGTCGCAACAGATGACGATCTTCTTGGACATTCGCTCGAAGCCCCCTGTTTGGCATTATATAGCGCGGTCAAGCAGAATGCTACTATGACGAGTATTTCTGCAACGATCTCTCGGCGCGAGTTGTCTGGCGGGCAGCCTTGCATGCCGCTATTTAGGAACGGCTCAGAGGCTGAATGACTGCTGTCGAGAAGATGAATCCCATCGATTGTGACGTACTGGCCAGCGGCGGCGGCATGGCCGGCACGGTGGCTGCCATCGCGGCGGCCCGCCAGGGCGCCCGGACCGTCCTGTTCGAGCGCCACGGCTTTTTGGGAGGTGCCGCGACGGCCGGCGCCGTCGGCCAGTTCGTCGGCTGGGAGACGCGGGCCGGCCGTCGGGTGATCGCGGGGCTCGCTGAGGAGATCGTGGGGCGCCTGCAAGCCATGGGCGGCAGCAGCGGCCATGGCCATTTCGTGATGTCGACAGGCCATCGCATGGATCGCGTCGAATACGACACCGAGATCCTGAAGGTGGTGCTCGACGAGATGGCGCACGAGGCAGGCGTGCGGGTGCTGCTGCACGGTCAGCTCGCCCAGATCTCGCGCCGCGGCCGCACCATCGGCTCGGCGACGGTGCTGACCAAGGGTGGGCTGCTCGAGGTGCGGGCCCGCTTCTTCATCGACAGCTCGGGCGACCTCGACCTGATGGCGCGCGCCGGCGCCCCGTTCCTCGACCTCGACGAGGGCGAGAGCCTGCAGCCCGCGACCATGATGTTCCGCTTGGGGCCGATCGACTTCGCCGCCTTCGACGGCATGAGTGCGGACGCCAAGGCAGCCCTCGCGGCCCGCGGCGTCGCCGAGGGCGCATTGCCGCGCGCGGCGCTGCATTGCAGCCGCGTGCCGGGCGGCGACGATGGCTGGTTCAACGTCACCCGGCTTGCCATCGACGCCAGCGATCCCTTCGCCCTTTCGGACGGCGAGCGCGAAGGCCGCCGCCAGGCGCTCGCCGCGGCACGCTTCATCACCGCCAACGTGCCGGGCTGCGCCAGGGCGCGGCTGGTGTCGTTCGCGCCGCAACTCGGCATCCGCGAGACGCGCCGCATCGCCGGCCTCGCCACGCTGACGGCCGACGACCTGCGCAACGGCGCGGAGTTCACCGACACCATGGCGCTCGGCGCCTATCCGATCGACGTCCATCACGCCGGCGACGCCAACATCACTTTCGAGGAGCTGGGACCGGACCACGTCTACGCCCTGCCCTACCGCATCGCCGTGCCGCAAGGTCTCGACAATGCGCTGGTTGCGGGCCGCGGCCTCTCGGCCACACACGAGGCGCACGGCGCCATTCGCGTCATGCCGACGGCGATGGCCGTCGCCCAGGCCGTCGGCACCGCAGCGGCCCTGCTCGCCGCCTCCAACCAGCCGACGGCACAACTCGATCCGGCGACGTTGCGCGAGAAGCTGAGAGACGCCGGCGCGATGCTCTGACGCCGCGGTCCGGAAGACCTTAGCGAAAGGCCGCCGCCACCCTTGCCGTATCCTCGACGACGCGGAACGAGGTGATCTCGCCGTTGCGCACGCCGAACACCATGGCCCAGTCGGCGGCGAAGGTGCGGCCTGTCGGCTTGGCCTTGCCTGTCCAGTGGCCGATCGCCACGACCTCGTCACCGGCCGGCAAGACATGCTTGGGCTCCCAGGTCAGTACGTCGACCGCCGCACCGATCTTGGTGAAGAAGTCGCCGACCCCGTCGCGGCCCTTGTAGGCCCCGCCATAGGGGATTTCCGGGCCGCCAGCGTGACGCCAATCCACATCCTTGGCCACGCGCGCCACGATGAAACCCGGGTCACCGCGACCGAACGCATCGAAGCAATCCCGGATCAGTTTCACGTTGTCTGCCATTCCCTGCCTCCATTGTCTGGCCCGCCTGTTACGGCGTGGCAGCAGCACTGGACGACAGCGGGCCCTTCACATGGCCGTGAGCCTACTTCTTGGTCATGTCCCAAAAGACCGTGATCGGCGGCGGCACGGGGCGCGTGCCGATATTGGTGCGCACTGCCGAGACCGCAAACCACTCGCCGAGTGGCACATGGGTCACGATCTGCAAAGCGTAGCGCTGCACTTCCTCGGCAGCCGCCTTCTTCTCGGCATCCGAGGTGGCGGCGACGAACTTGTCGCGCAGCTTTTCCATGGCCTCGTCGCACGGCCAACCGGCCCGCGCCTTGTCACAGGTCGCGATGAGATAGGGCGTCATCAGCGGGTCGAGGATGTCGAGCTGCACCCAGCTCGTGCCGAAAGCGTTCCAGCCGCCGTCCGACGGCGGTCCTCGCTTGGTCGTGAGACGCGTCACCATGCTCTGCCAGTCCATGGGCTGGACCTCGACCTTGAAGCCCGCCTTCTCGAGCTGCGACTTGGCGACCGGCGCCAGCTGCTTGATGACGCCGAGGTCGGTCGGCTGCGGCATCACCACGAGCGTGCCGTCGTAGCCGGCCTCTTTCAGGAGCTCGCGCGCCTTGGCGACGTTGCCCTCCATCATGCCCTCGGTGCCGGCTGTCGAGGCGAGCGGCGAATCGCAGGTGAACATCGCCTTGCAGACGCGGTAGTACCGCTTGTCGCCGATGTTGGCCTGCAGGAACTCCTCCTGGTTCAGCGCGTAGGCCGCGGCCTGGCGGACCTTCACGTTGTTGAACGGCGGCTGGAGCCAGTTGGCACGGAAGACATACTGGTTGGAGGTCTTGTTCGAGATCAGCCGGACGTCCTTGTTCTTTTCGAGGATCGGCAGATGGTCGTAGGAGACGCTCTCGATCATGTCGATCTCGCCGTTCATCAGCGCGTTGAGCTGCGTCTCTGCATCGGGAATCCAGATCCACTCGACGCGGTCGAGCTTGACAACCTTGCCGCCGGCGAGGCCTGCGGCGGGCTCGGTACGCGGCTTGTACTTGGGGTTCTTCACGTAGACAATCTTCTCGCCCGGCTTCCATTCATCCTTCTTCATGATGAAGGGCCCGGAGCCGGTCGTGTCCTCGAGCTGCTTCATGGGGTCGAGGTCGGCGACGCGCTTGGGCATCATGAACGGCACGACCACCGACGGCTTGCCCAGCGATTCGAGCAACGGCCCGAACTTCTCCTTGAGCACGATCTGGAAGGTCTTGGGATCGACGATCTTGTAGTCCTGCAGCGACTGGTTGAGCTTCTGGCCCATCGCATCGCGCACCGACCAGCGCTTGAGCGAGGCCACGCAATCCTCCGCCGTGACCGGCGCGCCGTCGTGCCATTCCAGCCCGTCGCGCAGGGTGAAGGTCCAGGTGAGGCCGTCCGGGCTGGTCGTCCAGCTCTCGACCATCTGCGGCTTGACCTGCAGCTTGTCGTCGATGGCGAACAGCGTGTCGTAGATCATGTAGCCGTGGTTGCGCGTGATGTAGGCGCCACTCCAGATCGGATCGAGCGCCTTCACGTCGGAATGCATGACGACCTTGAGGGTCTGTGCCGAAGCCAACGGCGCCGTGGAAACGGCGGCAAGCGCCGCGATGGATGAAAGAACAAGACGACGCATGAGGGCTCCTCCCGGACGGTGATCTGCAAAAACCAGGCCGCCTTCGCGCGCCCTCACAAGGTCGGTTCCTTGTCGATCATCGACACATGGGCCATGACGACCTTCCAACCGATATCGGGGAAACGCACCCACGTCTGGGTCTGCCGGCCGACCATGTCCCTGTCGCGAACTTTGTAGACCAGCGTCACCGTGGCGACGTCGCGGCCCACGGTCACGATGTCGAGGCGATGGCGCTTCTCCTTGGTGCCGGGACCGGGAGGCCGGGCGACGCGATGGGCGTGGATCCTGTCGAAGCCGTAGCCGTGCTCGTAATTGGCCAGGCGGATCGCGTGCGGGCTGTTCCAGAAGGTGGCGTCGAGCACGTCGACGTTCTTGTCGATCAGGGCCTGCTCGTAGCGCTCGAACAATTCCCGGACTTCCTCGACGACTTCCGGGATGTTCGGCGTCATGTCCTTCACGTCGTTGCCTCCAGTGCCTTCGCCACGGCGACCAGCGTCGCATCGCTGCCGCGCGGCCCGATGATCGACAGACCGACCGGCAGCCCGTCAACCGTCGTGCCCGGGAGGCTGACCTGTGGGTGACCAGCATGTCCACCTTGCGCGCAGAGGCAGGTGATGCGATCGCGCAGCGGATCGAGAACCGACAGCGCTTGGCCGACCAGCGGCGCGGGGAACGGCGTCGTCGGCAGGCAGAGGATCGTGCCGGCGGGCAGCAGGTACGCCACGCGCGCCCGCACTTCCTGGCGCATCAGCTGCGCCCAGGCCTGCTCGGCCGGCGGCACCAGCGAACCCATCACCAGCGCCTTGGCGACCGAGAAGGCGAAGCGCGGGTTGCGCTCGTCCAGCCAGGACTTGAAGGTGTTGTAGGCCTCGACCGGCTGCAGCATGCGCTGCGCGCGCGCCCACGCCGACAGGCCGGGCGGCGCCATGACCTCCTCGCGGCTCGATCCGATCAGCGTGGCCAGGCGCTTCACCATCGGCTGGAGAGCGGCGGCGACGTTGGCGTCGGCAAAGCCGAAGGCGTCGACGGCCACGATCAGCCGCGTCGGCAGGACGGTCGGTATCGCCTCTCCCAGCATCACCGACGAGACCCGGGCGAACGTCTCGGCGTCACGGGCAAACCAGCCCGTGGTGTCGGAGGTCGGCGCCTGGGGCAGCATGCCGGTGACGTCGATGCGGCCGTGCGTCGGGCGGATGCCGTAGAGTCCGCAGAAGCTTGCCGGCACGCGCACCGAGCCGCCGGTGTCGGTGCCGAGCGCGGTGTCGCACAGCCCCGCCGCCACGGCGGCGGCCGAGCCCGACGACGAGCCGCCGGGCACGCGGCCGGGCGCGCGCGTGTTGACCGGGGTGCCGTCGAAGGCGTTCTCGCCCAGGATGCCGAGCGAGACTTCGTCGGTGATGGTCTTGCCGATCAGGGTGGCGCCGGCGTCGAGCAGGGTTTGCACCGCCCAGGAATGCCGGCTGGGGACTGGGCGCCCGGTTGGCCAGTCGTGGTTGCCGCCGCCGGTCGGCACGCCGGCCACGTCGAACAGGTCCTTGGCAGCGAAGGTGAGGCCCTGCAGCGGGCCGCCGGTGCGGCCTTCGACGCGCACGCGCGGACCCGGCACGAAAGCGCCGATATCGTCAGTCATGACGGCTATCGTAGAGGCTTATTCGGCCGGCGTCGCGGCGCGCCGGCGCCAACGCCAGCGCGAGCCGAGCTTCACACCGGTCAGCCTGTCGAACCACATGTAGACCACCGGCGTGATGAACAGCGTGAGCAGCTGCGACACCATCAGGCCGCCCACCACCGTGATACCGAGCGGCTGGCGCAGCTCGGCGCCGGCGCCGGCGCCTATGGCGATCGGCAAGGCACCGAGCAGGGCGCAGGTGGTGGTCATCATGATGGGTCGGAAGCGAAGCTGCGCCGCTTCGACGATCGCCTGTTCGGCGGTGGCGCCCTGCGCGCGGCGCTCGATCGCGAAGTCGACCATCATGATGGCGTTCTTCTTGACGATGCCGATCAGCATGACGACGCCGATCAGGGCGATGACGCTCAGGTCCATGCCGAACAGCATCAGGATTGCCAGTGCGCCGATGCCGGCCGATGGCAGGCCCGACAGGATGGTGAGCGGGTGGATGAAGCTTTCGTAGAGGATGCCGAGGATGATGTAGATCACCAGCACGGCGGCAAACAGCAGCATGCCCTGGTTGGCCACGGCCTGCTGGAAGACCTGGGCGCTGCCCTCGAAGCTGATGGCGACCGATTGCGGCAGGCCGACTTCGGTCGCGGCGGCCGTGATGTCCTGTACCGCTTCGCCCAGCGCCACGCCCGGCGCCAGGTTGAAGGAGATGATCACCGACGGCAGCTGGGCGATGTGATTGACGGTGAGCGACGTCGGCTTGTCGTTGCGCTTGGCCACGGTGTCGAGTGGCACGAGCGCGCCGCTCGGCGTACGGACCTGGATGCGGCGCAAGACCTCGTTGATGTCGGCATATCTCGGATCAGCCTCCAGGATCACCTGGTAGGTGTCGTCCGGCGCATAGATCGTCGATACCTGGCGCGTGCCGAAGGCCGAGTAGAGCAGCAAACGGATCTGGTCGACCGACAGGCCGAGCCGCGAGGCGACGTCGCGGTCGACGTCGATGACCGTCGCCCTTGCCTTGACCTGCAGGTCGGAGTTGACGTCCTGGATTGTCGGGATGCGCCGCATGCGCTCCTCCATGCGGGGCGCGTAGTCGCGCAGCACCGCAAGATCGCTCGAGCGCATGCCGAACTGGTACTGGGCGCGGGTCTGCGTGGTGGCGATGTTGATCGACTGCACCGGCTGGAAGAAGACGTTGATGCCGGGCACCGTCGAGGTCGCCCGACGCAGGCGGGCGATCACCTGGGTCACGCTGTCCGTGCGTTCCGGCTTGTCGCGCAAAGTGACGAAGATGCGGCCCGAATTGACGGTGCTCGCCGCGTTGCCGCCGCCGACCGTGGAGATCACCGAGACCACATCCGGATCGCGCTTGATGATCTCCGCCAGCACCGCCTGGCGCGCCACCATGGCGTCGAACGAGGCGTCGTCCGGCCCGACCGTGGCGCCGGAGATCTGGCCGATGTCCTCGGTCGGGAAGAAGCCCTTGGGGATCGCCTGGAACATGATGGCGGTCAATACGAAGGTACCGAGCGTGATGGCGAGCACCAGCCGCGGCACGGTCACCGTCCGCTTCAGCGCCCAGGTGTAGCCCTGGGTCACCTTGTTGAAGCTCCATTCGAAGGAGCGCAGCAGGAAATTGTGCTTCTCGTGGTGGTCGATCGGCTTCAGCAGCCTCGAGCACAGCATCGGCGTCAGGGTCAGCGACACCACGCCGGAGATCAGGATGGCGAAGCTGATGACCAGGCCGAACTCGTTGAACATGCGGCCGACCACGCCGCCCATGAACAACACCGGGATGAATACCGCGACCAGCGACAGCGTCATGGAGATGATGGTGAAGCCCACCTCCTTTGAGCCCTTGAAGGCGGCCTCCATCGGCTTCTCGCCCGCCTCGATGTGGCGGACGATGTTCTCCAGCATCACGATGGCGTCGTCGACGACGAAGCCCACGGCGAGCGTCAGCGCCAGCAGCGAGATGTTGTCGATCGAATGGCCGCAGACATACATGCCGGCGAATGTGCCGACGACCGAGATCGGCAGCGCGATGGCCGGAATCAGGGTGGCGCGGAAGCTGCGCAAGAAGAAGTAAATGGCGATGACAACCAGCAGACCGGCCAGGCACAGGGTGAACTGGACGTCCTCAATGGCATGACGGATCGAGACCGACCGGTCGTTCAGCACGCTGATCTCGACTCCGGTCGGCAGCTCGGCCTGGATGGCGGGCAGCATCGCCTTGACGCGGTCGACGACCTCGACGGTGTTGGCGTCGGGCTGGCGATAGACCGCGAGCACGATGGCACGTGTGCCGTCGAGCCAGGTCGCGACCTTGTCGTTCTCCACGCTGTCGATCGAGGTGGCGACATCGGAGATGCGCACGGGCGCGCCGTTCTGCCAGGTCACGATCACCGGCATGTAGTCGGCGGCCTTGTTGATCGGCCCTGTGGCGTCGAGGATCGAGCTCTGCCGCGAGTCGGCGATGGCGCCGACCGGCTTGCTCGAGTTGGCGTTGACGATGGCGTTCTGCAGTTCCTGCAGCGTCAATCCGCGCACCGCCAGCTGGTCGAGATTGGCGCGCACGCGTACTGCGTACTTCTGCGAGCCGAAGATCAGCACCTGGGCGACGCCCGGCAAGGTCGAGATGCGCGGCAGGATCGCGCGGTTTGAGAAGGCGTCGACGTCCGACAGCCGGACCTGGGACGACTTCAGCGCCAGGAACATGACCGGGAAGTCGGCTGGATTGACCTTGCGGAAGCTGGGCGGCGTCGGCAGCTCGGCCGGCAGGCGGCGCATCGCCGAGGAGATCGCCGACTGGACGTCGAGCGCCGCACCGTCGATCGAGCGGTTGAGATCGAACTGCAGGACGATCGAGGTGTTCCCGAGCGACGACGTCGAGGTCATCGTGGTCACGCCAGCGATGGTCGCGAACTGGCGCTCGAGGATGGAGGCGACCGAGGCGGCCATCGTTTCCGGGCTGGCGCCGGGCAACTGCGCCTGGACCTGGATGGTCGGGAAGTCGACACGCGGTACGGCCGCGACGGGCAGTTGCTTGTAGCCGAAAATGCCGGCGAGGACGAACGACGCCATCACCAGGATCGTCATGACCGGGCGGCGGATACAAAGAGCTGAAAGCATGTCCGGTCTCTGGTTCTGAGGCTCTAGCCGCGCGGCGGGGCGGCGGCAGTCGACGGCGTCTCGGGCGTCGCCGGCCTGATGCCGACATTGGCGCCGTTGACCAGACGGAGCTGGCCGTCCGTGACGACCTGCTCGCCCCCTTCCAGGCCTTTGCCGATCACCGATTCTCCGCCCTGGGTCCGCTTGATGACGACATTGCGCAGTTCGGCGACGCCGTCCTTGACGACGAACAGATAGGGACCTTGCGGCCCGAGCTGGATGGCGGGTGCCGGCACGGCGATCGCCTCGGGCTCGATGCCGAGAATGACCTCGACCTTGACGAACTGACCGGGCCACAGGCCTTCGGTAGCATTATTGATGCGCGCCTTGGCCGTCACCGTGCCAGTCAGCGGATCGACGGTATTCTCGAGAAAGGCGATGACGCCCGACTGTTTGCGATTGTCGTCGATGAGGGCGTTGACCTTGACATCGCCTTTGGCCATCGCCGCGCGGATGTCCGGCAGGAAGACCTGGGGGATCGCGAAAGCGACGTAGATCGGGTCGACCTGGTTGATCGTGGCGAGCGAGCTCGCCGCGGTGTTGTCGCCGACGCGAACCACGGTACCGGCCTTGCTCGAGATCGAGCCGATGCGGCCCGACACCGGTGCGCGAATCTCGGTGTAGGTGAGCGAGGTCATCACGCTCGCCTTGGCTGCCTCGTCGGCTTCGAGCTGGGCTTCGGCCGCCTTGAGCGTGGTTTGGGCAGTGTCGCGATTGACCACTGTGCCGGCGTTCTTCGACAGCAGCTCTTCGTAACGGCTCACGTCGCGCTTGGCCTGGGCGACCTGGGCCTGGTCCTTGCGGATCTGCGCCTCGATCTGGCCGAGCTGCGCTTTAAGCGTGCGCGCATCGAGCTCGAAGAGGACGTCGCCCTCTTTCACCAGCGCACCTTCCTCGACATTCACCTTCATGATCTGGCTGTCGAGGCGCGGCTTGATCTGGATCGAGGCAATGGCCTGCACGGTGCCGACCGCTTCGATCACGATCGGCAGCGGCTTCTTGGCGACCTTGGTGACGACCACGGGAACAGGCCCGCCCGGGTTCAATCGGCCACGCCGGCCCTGCGGTTGCGCGGCGGCTGCAGGACTGGCCGCGCTTCCTTTTTCGGCCGCACTTGCAAACGCCCCAAGACCCAGCCTTTGGGCGACCTCATCACGATAGAAATACCCGGCCCCGCCGACCGCGACCGCGATCACAGCGAAAACCGCCACCCGGACCATCCGCATCCCAGACTCTCCAGATCCCCAGCCCCTTAAGAGGGATTATAGGGGTTGCCTGCCCTGCCGGACAGCCAGAACCGCCCTTTACCCCCGAATTCTCAAAGCAAAAAACCCGCCACATTGGGCGGGTTCTTCGTCTTTTTGCAGATCACAGCCTTTAACTTAAGCTTAACGGCTGTAGTACTCGACCACGAGCGAAGGCTCCATCTGGACCGGATAGGGCACGTCGGCGAGCTTGGGGCCGCGCACGTAGGTGCCCTTCATGTCCTTATGATCGACCGAGACGTATTCCGGCACGTCGCGCTCGGCGGTCTGGGTGGCTTCCAGCACCCGGGCCATGTCCTTGGCCTTGGCCGTGAGTTCGATCACGTCGTTGTCCTTGACCAGGTAGGACGCGATGTTGACCCGCTTGCCGTTCACTTTGACGTGACCGTGGCTGACCAGCTGGCGGCTGGCGAACACGGTGATGGCGAACTTCATGCGGTAGATGACGGCGTCCAGCCGGCGCTCCAGGATCTCGACCAGGTTCTCGCCGGTATCGCCCTTGCGGCGCACCGCCTCGAGATAATAGCGGCGCAGCTGACGCTCCGAGACCGAGCCGTAGTAGCCCTTGAGCCGCTGCTTGGCCATGAGCTGCAGGCGGTAGTCGGTCGGCTTCTGGCGGCCCTGGCCGTGCTGGCCGGGACCGTATTCGCGCTTGTTGATCGGGCTCTTGGGACGGCCCCACAGGTTGACCCTGAGGCGGCGGTCGATCTTGTACTTCGAATTCTCGCGCTTGCTCACGCGATCGCTCCATCGTTGTGCGTCATGTGACGCTGTTGTCCGGATAGGCCTGGATCCAGCTACCCGCTATTTGCAGCAGGCTTGCTGGGGCGGAATGAGGGCCTGAAAAGGCCTTCAGTCACGTTCTCCGGAAGAAGCGCGGAACATACTGGCGAACGCCGGCCAGTCAAGCGCCTGTTCGCCCTTAAAGATCAATGGCTTAGATCTCGACCAGCACGATTTCATGGGTCACTTGGGCGGTTTTCTTGAACATTGCCGTCGCTGAGCAGTACTTCTCGTCCGACAGGCTGACCGCCCGCTCAACCAGCGCCTTGTTCAATTTGCGGCCACGCACCGTGTAGACCAGCTTCACCGAGGTATAGACCTTGGGGAAATCGTCGGCCCGTTCGGCGACCATCGACACCTCGATTCCCTCGATGTCCTGGCGCTGCTTCTTCAGCATCGAGACGACGTCGATCGCCGTGCAGCCGCCCATGCCCATCAGCAGCACTTCCATCGGCCGCGACGCGAGATTGCGGCCGCCGACGTCGGGCGCGCCGTCCATGGTGATGGTGTGGCCGCTGCCGGCCTCGGCGACGAACAGGGCGCCGTCGACCCAGGAGATCTTGGCAGTCGTGGACATCTCGGCTCCGTGAAGAATGCGTGTCGGTTCGACACTACATCCTTCACCGAGCGCAAGGCATCAAGCGCCTAACAGAACACCGGCGCGATTTCCGTCAGCCGCTTGGCGCTCGCCGGCGAGAGCTGCTGCACCGTACCGAGGAAGTTGGGATGGCTCATGCCCGAGCCGATGAAGGTCCAGCGCTGGGCCTGGTGCTGCTGCTCGGCGAGCCTCGCATGCTCGGCTTCGCCGAGCTTGCGGCCGCTTGCCTTCATCATGGCGGCGAGGTCGAACAGCGCCTGCTGCTTCAGCCCGTCATCGATCATCCCGCCGATCTCGAGATAGCCGTCGACGCAGCTCACGATCTCGCCTTCCGGCATGCCCTTGGCGAGATCGGCGACCATCAGCGTGTCGAGCATGGCGTGCTGGGCCTCCTCCATCCAGTGATGCCGGAGCATGCTGGCGAACTGCTTGTCGAGGCCGCCGTCGTCGCGGATGCATTCGATGAAGTGGCGCTGCGTCATCCATTCGAGATGCAGGATCAAGAGCGCCACCGACAACGGCTTGTGCTTCAGCACGGCCTCGGCGATCGCCTCGGGCGGGCCGATCACCTCGCATTCCGTGCTGAAGCCCTTCTGGAACTCGGCACGGAAGCGCTTGAAGAGATCGATGTGCTTGGCCTCCTCGCCGGCGAATTGCAGGAAGGCGCGGCAGCGCGCATCGTCGCCGGCGAGCCGCGGGCGCGTGTGGTCGAGCAGGAAGGGCAGGATGAACTCCTCGACCAGACCGAACTGGTAGAGATAGCCGTGGCCGCGGATCTGGTTCAGCAGCAGCTTCTCGCGCGCCGACAGGCTGTCGAGCGGGGCGATGCGGGCAAGCGCCTCGGGCATGAACGGCTTGTCAAAATCTAGCCGCTTTTCACCGCCGATAATGTCCTCGACTCGCCAGTTGAGGCGCTGCGAGGCAGCAAGGGCCGATGCATAGGAATAATTGGTTTGCATTGAAGCCTCCATCCGTCGCGATGGGATCGCGATAAGGGAAAATGAAATGCAACCGGGCCAGCCACTATCCGGAAACCGCCCAAAGTCCCCAGTTCCCGCAAATCGCAGAAAACTGTTGCTGAGACGACACGGATGAACAGCCCGACCTCACTGCTTCCCGACATCGAAGATCTGATGCCTGACGTGGAGCGCGCCCAGCAATATATCGGCGCGCATCTCGACGATGCGATGACCGTCGGCGACGTGGCCGCCGCCGCGGGCGTCGCCCATCGCACGCTCTACAAGCACTTCCACGACACACGCGGCACCTCGCCGATGCGTTACGCACGCGACTGCCGCTTTGCCGAGGTGCGCGAGGCGTTGCTGCAGGCCTGCCCGCAGGACACCGTGACGACCATCGCCGTCCAGTGGGGCTTCTGCCACCTCGGCCGCTTCTCGGTCGAGTACCGCAGGCGCTACGGCGAAAGGCCGTCAGAGACGCTGCGCCGCGGATGCCCTGCCTGAGGCCCTACTCCTCGTCGTGCTTGCGCTTGCTGAGGAACTTGATGACGCCGTGGAAGGAGCGGACCTCCTGCTCGGTCATCGCCGTGCGCTGCAGCAGTGCGCGCAGGTTGTTCACCATCGCCGGCCGCATCGCCTTGTGGCGCAGGAAGCCCGACTGGTCGAGCGCGCGCTCGAGATGGTCAAACAGATTCTGTAATTCGTCCTTGGTGGCGGGCCGCGTCGAATGGTCGGACATGCGCTCGGCCGGCGCCTCCTCCCCCGCCATCGCCCATTCATAGGCCACCAGCAGGACCGCCTGGGCGATGTTGAGGGACGAGAATTGCGGATTGAGCGGGATCGAGAGCGCCGTGTCGGCCTGGACCATGTCGTCGTTGGTGAGGCCGGTGCGCTCCGGCCCGAACAGGACGCCGACCTTGTCGCCCTCGGCCGTCCAGGAGCGGATCTCGGCGGCGGCGCGGCGCGGCGTCACGATGCGCTGGCTGAGCTCGCGGTTGCGCGCCGTGGTCGCGACCACGCGGCCCATGTCGGCGACCGCCGCCTCGACCGTATCGAACACCTTGGCCTTGTCGAGCACCACGTCGGCGCCGGACGCCGCGCGCTCAGCCTTCGGGTTCGGCCAGCCGTCGCGCGGCGCCACCAGGCGCAGGCTCGACAGGCCGCAATTCAGCATGGCGCGCGCCGCCATGCCGATATTCTCGCCAAGCTGCGGTCGCACCAGGATGATCGTCGGCGCGGCGTTGGTGGTAGCGCGACCTTTGGCGGGACGTCCCATGAACTCTCTCATATTCCTCCCCCGTATGACGGGGGAGGATTTGAAAGGCTCAAGAGCTAAGGCAAGTTGTCCTTCACGAAGACATCGATGCGGATGCGTTCCTGGGCGGCGTTGATCGCCCGGTCCTCGCAGTAGGCGAGCAGCACCCGCGCCGCCGAGCGCGCTTCGTGGCCGGCGTCCTGGTTCACGACGGCGGCCATCGTCCCCGACAGCAGGAAGCGGCGCGTGTCGGGCGTGAGCTCGTGGGCGACGAAGATGATGTCGCCGGCACGCCTGGCGATCTCCAGCGCCGCCACCGCACCACGCTTGCCAGCCCCGATCACATAGAGCCCGACCAGCCCGGGATGCGCGCCTAAGAGATCCTCGGTCGCCTCCTGCGTGCGCTCGCGGTCGTCGCGGCCCTCGCGCGTCGCGGCGACGTCGAGATGGGGCGCCACCTCGCTCAGCGCCTGGACGAAGCCGGCGAGGCGCTCGGCGTGGTCGCGCAAGGCGAGCGAGCCCGCGATCACGCCGACCGTGCCGAGGCGCGCGCCGACGAAGCGGCCGAGCAGCGTGCCGGCCGTGCGCCCGGCGGCGAAATTGGCGAGGCCGACATAGTGGTGCCGCCGCGAGGTCGGCACGTCGGACACCAGGGTGACGACATAGCGCCCGTCCGCCACCAGCGCATCGATGGCCTCGCGCACCGCGGGATGATCGAGCGCCACGATGGCGAAGCCGTCGTAGCGCGGCCCGAGCCGCGCCAGCTCGCGCGCCAGCACCGGGCCGTCGAACACGTCGACATGCACGAGCTCGATGTCGGCGCGCTCCTCGGCCATCCACGCCGCCGTCTCGCGCACCGCCTCGGCGAGCTGGTTCATGAACACGTTGTCGCCAGCCGGCAGCACGAAGCAGAAGCGCCAGCGCTGGCCGCGCGCCAGCGCCGCGGCGGCGCGGTCCGGCCGGTAGCAGAGGCGCTGCGCGGCGTTCTCGATCTTGCGCCGCGTCTGCTCGCGCACACCCGCCCGACCATTGAGGGCGCGGTCGGCGGTGGCGAGGCTAACGCCGGCGGCGCGGGCGACATCTTCGAGGGTTCGGCGCGTCATGGCCGCTCAGGCGCTGCCGACGGCGAGAGCGTCCGGCCCGGGAATGGCCGCGGCCGGACAGGTGCCGACGATGATCATGCCCAGCACCTCGTCCTTGGTCACGGCGCGCGTGCGCGCCGTGCCGACGAGCCTGCCGTTCTTCATCACCGCGACGCGATCGGAGAGGTCGAACACGTCGTGGATGTCGTGGCTGATCAGGAAGATGCCGATCCCCTCCTTCTTGAGCTGGACGATGAGATCGGCGACCTGCTGGGTCTCCTGCGGACCGAGCGCCGCCGTCGGCTCGTCCATGATCAGCACCCGGGCGTTGAAGTGGATCGCCCGGGCGATGGCGACGGCTTGGCGCTGGCCGCCCGACAGCGCGCGCACCGGCTCCTTGAACTTGGCGAAGTGCGGATTGAGGCGCGCCATCACCTTGCGCGTCTCAGCCTCCATGGCGACGTCGTCGAGCGTGCCCCAGCCGCTCCTGAGCTCGCGCCCCAGGAACAGGTTGGCCGCTGCGTCGAGATTCTCGGCCAGCGCCAGGGTCTGGTAGATCGTCTCGATACCGTAGCGCCTGGCATCGCGCGGGCTGTTGATGGCGGCCGGCCGGCCGTCGATGCGGATCTCGCCGGCATCGGGCCGGTAGGCACCCGACAGCATCTTGATCAGCGTCGACTTGCCGGCGCCGTTGTGGCCCAGCAGGCCCACGACCTCGCCGCCTAAAAGGTCGAGCGACACGTCGTCGACGGCGCGCACGCCGCCGAAGCTGATCCTCATGCCGCGCATCTCGACCAGTGGGGGCCGGGAATCGCTCATCCCGCACTCCCCTTCAGGGTGCGCGAGCGATAGAGCCGGTCGAGCCACACGGCCACGACCAGCACCAGCCCGACGACGATGTTCTGCAACGGCGTGTCGAGGCCCATCAGCACCATGCCCGACTGCAGGCTCTGCATGACCAGCGCGCCCAGCATGGCGCCGGCGACAGTGCCGAGCCCGCCGCCCAACGAGGTGCCGCCGATCACGGCCGCGGCGATGACGTAGAGCTCGTCGAGCATGCCCTGCGCGTTGGTCGCGGCATTGAGGCGGGCGGTCGAGATGGCGGCCGCGATGGCGCACAGCACGCCCATCAGCACGAAGACCAGCACAGTGACGCGCTTGGTGTCGACGCCCGACAGCTCGGTCGCCTCTGGATTGCCGCCGAGCGCGAACACATAACGGCCAAAGCGTGTGCGCCGGGCCAGGAAGGTGACGACGATGCCGACACCGACGGCGATCAGCACCGGCAGGGCAAGACCATGCGCGATCGACAGGCCCTGCGGCGGCACGACGAGGCCGCGCTCGGCGGCGATGCGTTCGGCGACTCGCGGCGGCAGGTCATAGCTGTTGGCGACCAGGACGATGGCCAGCACCGCGAGGCCGGCCAGGCCGGCAACCGCCACCTCCGCCCAGACCGGCCGAAGGGCGAAGCCGACCTGCCGGCGCCGCCGGCGCGCGTGCAGCGTGCTGAAGGCGATGGCTGCCAGCGCGAGCAGCGCCACGACCCAGGTCCAGCCGGCGCCGATCGCGCCCTCGATGCCGCCGCCCATGCGCCGGAAAGCATCGTCCATCGGCGCCACGGTGCGGCCCGACGTGACCCACCAGGCGCAGCCGCGCCACACCAGCAGGCCGCCCAGGGTGACGATGAAGGCCGGCACGCCGAGATAGGCGACGATGGCGCCATGCAGCAACCCGATCGCGGCGCCGACGGCGATGCCGACGGCGAGCGCGATGACCCAGATGAGCGGATGTTCGAAGCCGAGATACTTCGGCAGGAACTCGGCCTGCGTCACCCCCATGATCATGCCGACGAACCCCAGGACGGAGCCGACCGAAAGGTCGATGTGGCGCGCCACGATCACCAGCACCATGCCGGCCGCCATGACGGCGACCGACGCGGTCTGCACGGAGAGGTTCCACAGGTTGCGCGGCGTCAGGAAGGCGCCGCCCGACAGGAGGTCGACGCCGATCCAGATCAGCACCAGCGCACCCAGCATGCCGACCAGCCGCGCGTCGATCTCGGTCGCGCGGAACAGGTCGGCGAAGGCGCGACGTCGGGGCGCGCTCACGCGTTGCGATGCTCCGGAGAGCGATGAGTCCACTTCAGTCCCCACACCCGAATTTCTGCCCCCTCACCCGCCACCACTCATGACTCACCACACTCGTGCTCCTCTCCCCCGCTAGGGGGAGAGGTCGGGTGAGGGGGTTACACCCGTCGTTGCCCCCTCACCTAACCTCTCCCCCTAGCGGGGAGAGGAACATGAGGGGAGAAGCCTCAATAACGCTCAGTTACAGACCTTGGTCGTCCCCGCCTTCACGCCGCGGCAGACCACATCCTTCGGCACCCAGCCGGCCTGGATGATGACATCGAGGTTGTCCTTGGTGATCGGCACCGGCGTCAGCAGGATCGAGGTCATCGCGACCTTGCGCGGGCCGTCGGCCCAGGTCTTCGTGTCCTTCAGCGCGCCGAGCTTGGTGCCCTTGGCGAGGGTGATCGCCTGCTCGCCCGCAGTGCGGCCGAGCAGCCGCGAGTCCTTCCATACGCTCACGGTCTGCGTGCCCAGCGCCACGCGGTTCAGCGCCGCGTGGTCGCCGTCCTGGCCGGAGACCGGCACCGACCCGGCCATGCCCTGCGCCGCCAGTGCGGCGACGGCGCCGCCCGCCGTGCCGTCGTTCGACGCCACGACCGCGTCGACCTTGTTGCGGTTGGCCGTCAGGAACTGCTCCATGTTGCGCTGCGCGTTGGCCGGCAGCCAGCCGTCTGTGTAGGCCTCGCCGACATTCTTGATCTTGCCGCCCTTGAGCGCGTCGCCCAGCACTTCCATCTGGCCGGAGAACAGGAAATCGGCGTTGGGATCGGCCGACGAGCCCTTGATGAAGACGTAGTTGCCATCGGGCTTAACCTTGAACACCTCGCGCGCCTGGATGCGCCCGACCTCCTTGTTGTCGAAGGTGATGTAGAGCACGTCCTTCATCTCGATCAGGCGGTCGTAGCCGATCACCGGGATGCCCTCGTTCAGCGCCTTCTCGATCGCCGGCCGGATCGCGTTGGCATCCTGCGCCAGCACGATCAGCGCCTTGGCGCCGCGCGCGATCAACGCCTCGATGTCGGTGATCTGCTTGGCGGCATTGCTCTGCGCGTCAGCCGACACGTAGGTGCCGCCACCCGCCGCGACCGCCGCCTTGATCGCCGCCTCGTCGGTCTTCCACCGCTCTTCCTGGAAGTTCGACCAGCTCACGCCGATCACCTGCGCGCCAGCCGAACTGCTCACCGCAATGCCGGCCAGGACAGCAGCGCCAATCAGCGCCGCAAAGGACATGCGTGCCATGTTTCCTCCTGTTGGTACTTGGCCGCGCGATTGGATGATGCGGCTACATCAAATTATGATGTACGCACCTCAGCACCGTCAACATCTCGAGGTCAAGTTAGCGGAAAGTCTAACGCGCCAACATCTGCTTGCGCATGAGCAGCAGCAGCGGAATCACCACCAGGCTGCAGATCGTCATGGCGCGGAAGTCGTTGAGGTAGCCGATCATCGCGGCCTGGCGGTTGATCTCGGCATCCCACACTGCGAGCATCTGCGAATCGGGGCCGGGCATGACGCGGCCGAACGGCCAGCCGGCGCTGTAGGGCGTGAGCTGGCCGACCAGTTCGGAGCGGTTCTCCTGGGTGTTGCGCGCCAGCAGCGACACCAGCAGGGCGATGCCGACCGAGGCGCCGAGATTGCGCATCAGCGCGTTGATCGCCGCCCCCTCGGTGCGCAGCCGGGGCGGCAGGGTGGCGAAGGTGAGCGTGGTGAGCGGCGGGAAGACGAGGCCGAGCGCAAAGCCCAGCAGCACGCCGTTCCAGATGATCCGGCTCTCGCTGACATCGAGCGTGAAGGTCGTCATCTCCCACAGCGAGAGCGCGCACAGGCCGAAGCCCAGGGCGATCATGACGCGGGCGTCGAAGCGGCCGATCAGGCGCGACACCAGCATCATCGAGATCATCATGCCGGCACCGCGCGGCGCCAGCACGATGCCGGTGGTGAACACCGGGTAGCCCTTGAGCTGCTGCAGGAAGGGCGGCATCAGCGTCGCCGTCACGATCAGCACCAGGCCGGTGATGGCGGTCAGGAACAGACCGACCGTGAGGTTGCGGTCGCGGAACAGGTCACGCGACAGGAACGGATGATGATCGGTCATCATGTGGATCAGGAACATCGCAAACGCGACGCCCGCCACCAGGGTCTCGACGATGATCTCGATCGAATCGAACCAGTCGAGCTGCTGGCCGCGATCGAGCATGAGCTGGAAGCTGCCGATGGCGATGGCCAGGAACAGGAAGCCCAGCATGTCGAAGGGCCGCTTGCGGTCCGGGAGGGTATCACGCACCAGCACGAGGATGCCGAAGGTGCACAGGAGGCCGACCGGCAGATTGACGTAGAACACCCAGCGCCAGGTGAACTCGTCGGTCAGCCAGCCGCCCAGCGACGGGCCGACGATGGGGCCGATCATGGTGCCGACGCCCCATAGCGCCATCGCCTTGCCCTGCTCCTCGCGCGGATAAGTGTCCATCATGATGGCTTGAGAGACCGGGACCAGCGCCGCGCCGAACCCGCCCTGCAAGGCGCGGAACAGCACGAGCTGGTCGAGCGTCTGGGCCGCACCGCACAGCATGGAGACAATGGTGAAGCCGATGACGCAGGTCGACAGCGTGCGCCGCAGGCCGAACCGCGTTGCGCAGAAGCCGGCGAAGGGCGTCATGATGGCCGATGCCACGATGTAGGAGGTCACCACCCAGGAGACCTGCTCCTGGGTCGCCGACAGCGAGCCCTGGATCGAGGGCAGCGCCACGTTGGCGATGGTGCCGTCGAGCGCATGCATGATGGTGGCCATCATCACCGTGATGGTGATCAGGCCGCGCCGGCGCCTCACCGCCGGATCGACCGGCGTCATGGCTTGGCCGTGGCCGACGCGCTCGTGAGACCGACCGCCTTGGCCAGCCCGCTCAACAGGCTGCCGATCGAGCGGCTGTGGCCGGTATCGATCTCGATCGTCGTGCTCATGCCGACGCGCAAGGGCGGATCGCCCTCTCGGCAGGTGACGGCGATTCGCACGGGAATGCGCTGCACCACCTTCACCCAGTTGCCCGTGGCGTTCTGCGGCGGCAGCACAGCGAACTCCGCGCCCGTCGCCTGCGCGATGCTCGCGACCTTGCCGGTGCATTCGGCGTCGGGATAGGTGTCGACCTTGACGATCGCCGTCTGGCCCGGCCGCACCAGGGTGAGCTCGGTCTCCTTGAAGTTGGCCTCGATCCAGAGATCGCTGTCGGCCACCACCACCATCACCGGCACGCCGGCGGTGGCGTAGCTGCCGGGCACCGGCCGCTTGGAGACGATGCCGTCGAGTGGCGATTCGATGGTGGTGCGGCGAAGCTGCAGCAAGGCCTCGTCGCGCGCCGCCACCATCTGCTTCACGCGCGGATGGTCGTCGGTGCGGATCTTGGGATCACCGGCGAGCTGTGCCTCGATGCGCTGCAGGTCCTCCTGCGCCGCCGAAATGCGCTGGCGGGCGATATCGAGCCCCATCCGCGTCTCCTGCAGCTTCTGCGCCGAGGCGATCTTCTTGTCCGCGAGATCGGACTGCCGGTCGAATTCCTGCTGGGCAAAGGTAAGCTGGCTCTGCGCCGCCTTGATCTCCTCGCGCTTGGTGCGCCATTGCGCACGCAGCCCGCGAATGTCCGCGCGTGTCGTCTCGATCTCGGCGTCGATCTTGGCAAGCGACAGCCGGTAGGACTGATCGTCGAGCTTGAACAGGAGCTGGCCGCGCGACACGTGCTGGTTCTCCTGCACGGGCACCTCGACGATGATACCGCTGAGCTCGGGCGCGATCTGCGCACGGTCGCCTTTCACATAGGCGTTGTCGGTGCTGACGTAGCGGCCGGACGACAGCCAGACGAAAACGCTGACAGCCAGCACGATCGCGGGCAGCGACCACATGACGGCTCGAGCGACGATACGCCGTTCCATGCGCGGCCGCTTCTGAATGGCCGCAACCGGGGGCGTTACCGTCCCCACCGGGGAACGGCCGTCCAAATGCTCTCCGTCTCGCACCTATATATGGTCTGCCGCGGCCCCAGTCCGGTCAACTGGCAGCGGCGGCATGGCAGGTAGGTCGGTTGCGCTGGCGACGTTCCTTCAGGCGCTTTCAGCTTCCTCTCCCCCGCTAGGGGGAGAGGCTAGGTGAGGGGGTTACGACGTGCGCGGCCCGCTCACCCAACCTCTCCCCCTAGCGGGGGAGAGGAGTCTGATGAGGAAGCTACGCTCGTTCCGCCGGCTTGGCGCCGTCGCGGAACAACTTGTAGGTGATGGCGTCGTAGAGCGCGTTGTAGGAAGCATCGACGATGTTCGGCGACACGCCGATGGTCGACCAGCGCCGCTCGGCGTCGGCGCTTTCGATCATCACGCGCGTCGTCGCCGCCGTTCCGCCGGCCGCATCGAGGATGCGGACTTTGAAGTCGACCAGCCGCATGTCCTGCAGCTCGGGATAGACCGGCAGCAGCGCCTTCCGCAGGGCAGCATCCAGCGCATTCACCGGGCCGTTGCCCTCGCCCACTTCCATGGCGCGGCGGCCGCCGACGTCGAGCTTCACCGTCGCCTCGGAAAGCGCAATGAGCTGGCCGCGCGCATTGACCCGCCGCTCGGCCAGCACGCGGAAGCTATGCAGGGCGAAGTAGTCGGGCACGGTATGCAGCTCGTGGCGTGCCAGAAGCTCGAACGAGGCATCGGCGCCGTCGTAGGCGTAACCCTCGGCCTCGCGCTCCTTGACGATCTCCAGCAGCCGCGCGACGCCGGGATCCTTGGGATCGACCTCCAATCCGATCTGGCGAAAGCGCGCCATGATGTTGGAGCGGCCGGCCTGGTCGCTGACCACGATGATGCGCTGGTTGCCGACCGTCTCGGGATCGACGTGCTCGTAGGTCTTGGGATCCTTCTCGACGGCCGAAACGTGCAGGCCGCCTTTGTGCGCGAAGGCGCGCGTGCCGACATAGGCCGCACTGCGATTGGGCACGACGTTCAGCCGGTCGTCGAGCAGGCGCGACAGGTGCGTCAGCCGCTGCAGGGCACCGTCCTTCAAGCCCGTCTCGAAGCCCATCTTCAGCACGAGGTTGGGAATGAGCGCGATCATGTTGGCATTGCCGCAGCGCTCGCCCAGGCCGTTGATGGTGCCCTGCACCTGGCGCACACCGGCGCGCACGGCCGCCAGTGTGTTGGCGACGGCATTCTCGGTGTCGTTGTGGGTATGGATGCCGAGCCGCTCGCCCGGGATCTTCTTCACCACGTCGCCGACAATGCGCTCGACCTCGTGCGGCAAGGTTCCGCCGTTGGTGTCGCACAGCACCAGCCAGCGCGCGCCCGCCTTCTCGGCCGCGGCCAGGCAGGCCATCGCATAGTCCGGGTTGGCCTTGTAACCGTCGAAGAAATGCTCGGCGTCGAACATCACCTCTTCCATGCGGGTCTTCGCATAGGCGAGCGAATCGCCGATCATCTCGAGGTACTCGGCCCGATCGACTTCCAGCGCCACGTCGACATGGAAGTCCCAGGTCTTGCCGACCATGCAAAGGTTGCGCGCCTTGGTCTGCAGGATGGCGGCCAGCCCGGGATCGTTGGCCGCGCTTCGGCCGGCACGGCGCGTCATGCCGAAGGCCACGAACTTGGCGTTCTGGAACTCGGGCGGATCGGCGAAGAAGCGGTCGTCGGTCGGGTTGGCGCCGGGCCAGCCGCCTTCGATGTAGTCGATGCCCAGAAGGTCGAGCTCGCGCGCGATGGCAACCTTGTCGGCCACGGTGAAGTCGACGCCCTGGGTCTGGGCGCCATCTCGCAGGGTAGTGTCGAAGAGGTAGAGGCGGTTGGACGAAGTCATGGCGGGCGCATCATAGTGAGCCAAACGCGCGGGAGATACGCCTGATGACCACGCCCACGACCATCGTCGAGCTGCGTTCAACCCTTCTGCAGGTACCCTGGCGCGGCCCGCCGCCGGCCGCCGGCATCCTCTCTGCACCCAAGCGCGACATCTACGTGCTGGAGATCGAGACCCAGGGCGGCCTCATCGGCATGAGCTACCTCATGCCCTTGCGCGGCGGGCTGCAGACGCTCGATGCCTGCATGAAGGAGCTGATGGCCCCGCACATCATCGGCCGCGACGCCACCGAGATCGAGGCGATCTGGCAGGTGCTTTACAAGAGCAACTTCTGGCTGGGCCGCATGGGCGTCACGGTGTTCGCGCAGAGCGCCGTCGACATGGCGCTGTGGGACATTCTAGGCAAACGCGCCGGCCTGCCCCTCTTCCGCCTGTGGGGTGCCGCGCGCACCGAGGTGCCGGCCTACGGCTCGGGCTGTTTCCGCGGCCTCGGCCGCGACGGCATGATCGCGCGCGCCAAGGAGTTCACCAACCAAGGCCTCAAGGCCATCAAGATGCAGGTGGCGCACATCCGGCCGTGGCGCGAGGACGTTCTGAACGTGAAGGCGATGCGCGAGGCGATGGGCGGCGGCATCGAGATCATGATCGACGTCAACATGGGCTGGGACGCCGACACCGCCATCCAGGCCGGCCATCGCATCGACGAGTTCGATCCCTATTGGCTCGAGGAGCCGGTGGCGGCGGAAGACTTCGCCGGCTACCGGCGCATCGCCGCCGCGCTGAAAACCCGGATCGTGGGCGGCGAGAGCCATTTCACGCGCAACGACTTGCGCCCCTTCTTCGAGACGCCGTGCGTGCCGATCCTGCAGCCCGATCCGATGCGCGGCGGCTACACCGAGCTGCGCAAGATCGCGGCCGCCGCCGAGCCGTGGGGCATCAGGATCGCCCCGCATCTCTTCCACGAGACCATGGTCCATCTGCTGGCCTCGATCCCCAATGCCAACTACCTCGAATACATGGACTGGAACGACGATCTCTGGATTGAGCCGGTGCTGCCGTCGAAAACCGGCACCATGACGCCGCCCGAGCGGCCGGGCCATGGCCTCGCCTTCCGACTCGAGATCCTCAAGGACTGCCGGATCGGCGGCCAGAGGATGACGTGATGGCCGCAGCGCGGCTTCTCGCGGCTGCGCTGTTCGGCGCCATGGCCTGCCTTGTGGCGCTGTCCGTTGCCGCACAATCGCCGACCCTCACCGTCACCGGCAGGGACTCGAGCAAGACTTTTGCGCAGAAGGCGCTGCTCGCCCATCCGTCCCTGCGCAGTGTCACTGTCGCTGATCCCGTCTATCGCCGCACGATGACCTACCGTGCGATCCCGCTGTCCGAGCTGCTGAAAGGAACCGGCATCGGCGCAGACGATCACGTGCAGGCGCGCGCCATCGACAACTTCTCGGTCAGCATTCCCGGCCGCCTGGCTGCTTCCGCCGACATCGCACAGGTCGAAGCCTTCCTCGCCATCGAGGATCCGGCGGCGCCATGGCCTGCCATACCGGGCAAGCCGGACAAGGAGAGCGCCGGCCCGTTCTACATCATCTGGCGACGCGCGCCGTCGGTGACTATCAGCCCCGAATACTGGGCCTACCACCTCGCCGCGCTCGCCGTCACCGACAGTCCGCTGAAGCGTTGGCCCGGCCTCGCGGTCGGCCCCGACGTCCCGGCGGGCGACCGCATTCGCACCGGCCTCGACCGCTTTGTCGCCATGTGCATGTCCTGTCATCGCTTCAACGGCGAAGGCGAAGGCGACCAGGGGCCCGATCTCGGCCGGCCGATGAACGTCACCGACTATTTCCAGATCCCGGCGCTGAAGAAGCTGATCCGTAATCCGGCATCGGTGCGCCAGTGGCCCGACCAGAAGATGCAGAGCCTCGATCAGTCGCAGCTGAGCGACAGCGATCTCGACGCCATCGTCGATTGGCTGGCCTACAAGGCCAAGCAGCAGCGCTAGTGGCTCGTCACAGAGGTTTTGGCGGCGAGGTGCCGTCCGTAGAGGGCCACGAATGGCAGGTCGAACCCGCGGGCACGCCATCGTTGTGGCGCTGGCCCCAGCTGCCAGCAATGCTTTCAACGCCGACGCATCTCTCGACAATAAGCCGCTTGTCGTAGAGAGGAGGTCCCTCCGCTACGCCTCGCGTAGCCTGTCCCGAGCGAAGTCGAGGGGCTCGGCTCCGGTCGGGACGATGGAGCGAAAGTCATCGCGCTCTGACGCAGGCGCTTCGCCGTCGCCTCGGCGAAGCGCTCGGCCGATGGCGGATCGAACTCCATGAACAGCGACGGCTCCAGCACCTCGACTTCGATCACGATCAGCGCGCCGTCGCGCACGACACCGTCGACCCGGGCATAGAGCGGCATCTCGGGCAGCGCCCGCAACGCAGCGGCGCCCTGCTCCGCCACCTCGTCTGCCGGACTCTCGGCGGCGCGAGTGGGACCGTAGCGCGAGTTGCTGCGGAACTCGCCCTTGGGCGGCCGTTTGCGGACGGCGTGGCTGAAGACGCCGTCGAAGTAGACCATCGACAGCTCGCCGTCGGCGATCTCGGGCAGGAATTCCTGCACCAGCACGTCGCCGGCAGCGAGCCCGGGCACAGCGTCGGCCACCGTGTCCCGACTCAGCAGCTCGACGGAATGTCCGCCGCCGCCGGTTGCCGGCTTCACGACCGCGCACTGCCACCCCGTCTCGTCGAAGACCTTCTCGATCGTGGCCACGTCACGCGCGACGATGCGCGTTCCGGGCGTGCGTATGCCGGCCGTTGCGAGCTTGCCGAGGTAGTCCTTGCGCAAATTCCAGCGCACCAGGCCGATCGGATTGAACAGGCGCGTCGATGCCGCGATGGCTTCCGTCCAGGCGCTGAACTCGGCGGCCGCCCGGTAATAGCCCCAGGTCGAGCGCAACACGACAGCCGCTGCCCCGTCGAATGCGGCGCGCGGCCCGTTCCACGCCGCGCCCAGCACCTCGAAGCCACGCCGCCGCAGCGCCGCGGCGTAGAGCTCGTCGGAGGCGGTGATGTCGGGCTGGTCAGCCGCGGTCGCGAGAACGATCGTACCGGCCATGCCTAGCTCTTCTGCTCGTCGAGCCAGGCACGGGCCTCGTCGAGGGTCTGGAAGATCTTCGCCTGGCGCGGCGAAGCGGTGAGATTGATGAAGCGCTTGACGAACTCGCGGTTGGCGCGGGTCGTCACCACGAAGGCCGCCGGCCCACCGGTCCACTGCTGGTCCTTGACATACGCACTCATGCGCGCGCCCACCGCCATCACGTCGTCGTCCGTGAGGCGTACGTCCATGCTTCTCCCGTCGAACAGCTTGGCGTAGGGCTGCGCGCCCGCCACGATCAGGGCATCGAAATAGGCCTCGATCTCGAGCAAGCCCAACGGCCCCTCGGCAGTCGCCAGCACCAACCGCTCGTCGTGCGAGATCGTCCAGCGCATCGGCATCGTCTAACCCTCACTTGCAGACATTGCGCACGGCCCTCCACTCGGCATCGGTGAAGGCCGGCTTGCCGGACGACGGGCGCCGCGTCGCCGCGATGCGTTCGGCGGTCGGCGGATGGCTCGACCAGATGCCGGCGACGGCAGCCGCGTCCTTGGGCTCCTTGGCCAGCATCTGCTCGAAGAAGCTCGCGACTCCGTCGGCACGGATCTCGAGCTTCTCCAGCAAGGCGATACCGGTGGCGTCGGCATCGCGCTCGAAGCCGCGGCCGTTGCGCAGCGCCAGCAGGACATTGCCACCCGACGCCAGCGTATTCAGCATGTCGGAGTAGCCGCCGCTCGCCAGCTTGACCAGCAGCTCGATGCCGTACTGGCGCACCAGTCCCTTGACCGGATGATAGTGCACGACGTGGCCGATCTCGTGCGCCATGACGCCCGCCACCTGCGAGCTGTCCGTGGCCTGCTCGATGAGGTCGGAATAGAAGACCAGGATGCCGCCCGGCAGGGTGAAGGCGTTGACCGGGCCGCCCTCCATCACGTGCACCACGATCTCGTGCGGATAGTCGGCCGCCTTGGCCAGCCGGTTGGCGAGGTCGTTCAACGCCCTGACGCCGGCCTTGCCGTGGCACTCGTCCTTGTCGGCCGTCAGCTCGTCGAACACGCTCTCGCCCAGCCTGGCCTGCAGGCTGTAGGGCAAGAGCGGCGCCACATATTCGGTGCCGTATTCGACGGCGAGCCAGAACAGCCCGACCAGTGCGGCGAAGGTGGCGCCGAACGCCGCAATGCGGGCGGCCGGCGCCGGTCGCGTCCCGGCCAGCGGCGCGAGCTGCGGCACCAGCGAGGCAAGTTGCCGACTGAGCTCGGGGTCGTCGACCACCAGACGGGCCTCCGAGCCCTTGCGCACGATCGGCGGCGTTACCTCGTGCTGGACGTCACCCAGCACGGCGAGCTCGCCGATCGGCCAGCGCGCCAGGATGCCGGCATCGGCGAGGCGGAAGATCACCAGCTCGTTGGTGGTAGTGCGCACGCTGACCTCGTGCACCAGCGCGGTCTCGCCGTCGTAGAAGCGGGCCATCGAGGCCATCTCAGACGCCGCTCACGTCGAACATGTCCAGAAGCCCCTCGCCGTAGCGCGGCCCGAGATCGGTCGGCTGGCGGATCGATGCGCCATCGGGCGCACCGTACAGCCACAGCTCGGCTGCGATGAGCCGCAAGGTGCGATGCATCACCCAGGGCCAGCCCAGGCCAAGGGTCAGCATGATGATCAGATAGTTCAGCACCAGAAAGCCCCACATCTGGCGCGTCGAGATCGCCGTAGCGAACAGGACGTTGCCGGCGCGGCTGTGCGAAACGAGATAGCGGAACAGATAGGCCTGCCACCAGCAGCGCAAGGACAGGATCAGCAGGCTGAAGACAATGTAGACGCCGATCGCAATCGCTGCGACCACCAGGATGGTGCGCAGGCTGGGTCGCGTGAACAGCTCGCCGAGCTCCTCCTCCGTGAAGCTGATGCCGAGGCCGCCGACAGCGCCGCCGATCGCGGCGAAGAAGATGCCGGCCGCCACCAGCCAGGCGATGACGTTGAGGAAGTAGTAGCCGACATAGCGGCCGTAGATGTCGCCGGCGCTGCCGCCGAAGACGAAGGGCAGGCTGCCGAAGCGCGTGTTGGCGATGCGCGGCCGCGCCAGGTTCACCGACACGACCGGCGTCAGCAGCTGGAAGCAGATGGCGTTGGCGAACGTCAGAAAGGTCGCCGACGCGCCGTAGCGCCAGGCCGAGCCCGCCAGCCCGCAGCGTATGCCGCGCCAGCGTGTGCGCGACAACCGATAGCGCAGGCCGGCATAGTGGCCGACAAAGGCCAGGGGGAAGCCGATCAGCGCGACCGACAGGGAAAAGATGTCGAACAGGCCGAAGCTCGCGAACGGCCGTTCGTGGAACACGTAGATCCACACCAGGTACATCAGGCCGCCCCAGCCCGCGAGCATCAGCAGCGCCAGCACGAAGCCCACCATCAGTTCGATGCCGCGGCCGCGATATTCGAAGCGGTCGCCCAGGATGGCGAAATGGCTCCACAGGTAGCGGCGGATGCGCGTTCGCCCCCAGAAGCGCGACCAGCCCAAGGTCAGCAGCATCAGCACCAGATGGCGCATATAGATGACATAGAGCTCGCTGAGCCGGCCGTCGTATCGCGGGCGGCTCGGCGTCAGATCCGGCTCGGTCGTGGCGGCCGCCATGGCTGCCGCCGCCGTGCTCGGCGTGACAGCCTGCCCCCAAGGAGAGGTCGTGTTGGTCACGAAGCGGTCTCTAACCTCGGTTGCGCTGCGAAATCATTCATGCTGCAATGCAACATCGCTTGAGATCCCAGTCTACCGGAAACCTTTCAGCAGCCGCTACCATGACCAACCGCGACCGTCCCTGGTTGATCCGGACTTATGCCGGCCACTCGACCGCGGCCAAATCCAATGAGCTCTACCGCACCAACCTGGCGCGCGGTCAGACCGGCCTGTCGGTCGCCTTCGACCTGCCGACCCAGACCGGTTACGACTCCGACCATCCGCTGGCCAAGGGCGAGGTCGGCAAGGTCGGCGTGCCCATAAGCCATCTCGGCGACATGCGGACCCTGTTCGACGGCATCCCGCTCGACCGCATGAACACGTCGATGACCATCAACGCACCGGCGGCGTGGCTCTTGTCTCTCTATATCGCGGCCGGAGAAGCGCAGGGCGTCGAGCGCGCCAAGCTGCAGGGCACAACCCAGAACGACATCATCAAGGAGTATCTTTCCCGCGGGACCTACATCTTTCCGCCCGAGCCGTCGCTCCGTCTGACCGCCGACACGATCGGCTTCACCTACCGCGAGGTTCCCAAGTGGAACCCGATGAACGTCTGCAGCTATCACCTGCAGGAAGCGGGTGCGACGCCGGTGCAGGAGCTCGCCTTCTCGCTCGCCAATGCCATCGCCGTGCTCGACGCGGTGCGCGATCGCGGTCAGGTGCCCGAGGCCGACTTCCCGCAGGTCGTCGGCCGCATCTCCTTCTTCGTCAATGCCGGCATCCGCTTCGTCACCGAGATGTGCAAGATGCGGGCGTTCGCCGAGCTGTGGGACGAGCTGACGCGCACGCGCTACGGCGTCACCGACGCGAAGCAGCGCCTGTTCCGCTACGGCGTGCAGGTGAATTCGCTCGGTCTCACCGAGCAGCAGCCCGAGAACAACGTCTATCGCATCCTGCTCGAAATGCTCTCCGTGGTGATGAGCAAGAACGCCCGCGCCCGCTCGGTGCAATTGCCGGCGTGGAACGAGGCGCTCGGCCTGCCGCGGCCGTGGGACCAGCAATGGTCGCTGCGCCTGCAGCAGATCGTGGCCTTCGAGACCGACCTTCTGGAATACGGCGACATCTTCGATGGCAGTGCCGAGATCGCCCGCAAGGTCGAGTCGCTGAAGCAGGAAGCCAACGCCGAGGTGGCACGCATTGCCGACATGGGCGGCGCGGTGGCGGCGATCGAAGCGGCCTACATGAAGCAGCGCTTGGTCGAGTCCAACCTCAAGCGGCTGGCCGCCATCGAGGCCGGCGAGCAGACCGTGGTCGGCGTCAACGCCTACACCGATGCCGAGCCCTCGCCGCTCTCGACCGGCGAAGGTGCCATCCTGACGGTCGACGCCTCGGTCGAGCGCGAGCAGGTCGAGCGCCTGCAGGCGTGGCGGACCGCGCGCGACAACGCCGCCGTGAAGAAGGCGCTGGACGAGCTGACCTCTGCCGCCAAGGAAGACCGCAACGTCATGCCGGCCTCGATCGCCTGCGCGCAGGCGGGCGTCACCACCGGCGAGTGGACCGACACCTTGCGTTCGGTGTTCGGCGAGTACCGCGCGCCTACCGGCGTGGCCCGCGCCGTCGGCGTCAGCGACGGCCGCCTGGAGGCCGCGCGCCGCGAGGTCGACACGGTGTCGCGCCGCCTCGGCCGCCGCATAAAGATCCTGGTCGGCAAGCCCGGGCTCGACGGCCACTCCAACGGCGCCGAGCAAATCGCCGTGCGCGCCCGCGACTGCGGCATGGAGGTGGTCTACGAGGGCATCCGGCTGACGCCCGAGCGCATCGTCAACGCCGCCCTCGAGGAAAGCGTGCACGTGGTCGGGCTCTCCATCCTGTCGGGCGGCCACGTCTCCCTGGTCGGCGAGGTTTTAGCCGGCCTGCGCGCCGCCGGCATCGGCGACGTGCCGGTGGTGGTGGGCGGCATCATCCCGCCGGCCGACGCCGAGGCCTTGATCAAGACGGGCGTGGCCCGCGTCTACACGCCGAAGGACTTCGACCTCACCCAGATCATGCGCGACATCGTCGCCGTCGTGGATGGCGCCTGGAAGGAAGCGGCCTGACGGAGCGCGGACCTCCAGGTCCGCTCATCGTCTTCGTCTTCCGGACCGCGCGCTTCCAGCGCGCTCATGAGCGAGCCGGAGGCTCGCGGTCCAGAAGAGCATGAGCGGACCTGGAGGTCCGCGCTCCGATGACGTTACTTTTTCAACGTCGCCGTCGCGTGCAGCATTGGCTCGACGACGGCGTGGCTGAATAGCCAGGCCTCGGCATGCACGGTCCCGCCGTCGCGGCGGATAACGCGCGACAGGGCGAGCACGTCGGCCTCGTGCGCTGCCCTCAGCACCGTGACGTTGAGATGCGAAAGAGCAGCTTCAAGTCCTGCCGCCGCGCGCAGCGACGTGTCGGCCAGAGACAGCAGCGCCGCGCTCGACCAGATCTCGCCGGGCTTGAGCGAAAAGCGCAGCCGCACGTCCTGATCCTGGCACTCCTCGACGAACACGTCGTGCCGGTCGGCCGCCGGCAAGGTCTTGTCGAGAAGGACTTGCAGCTCGTCTTCGGTCATCCGACTCAATGTCGCAGACACCATACCCGCTGTCATCCCGAGCGCCCTCTGTCATCCCGAGCGTAGCGAGGGATCTTTAAGGCCGCAGGAAAGATCCCTCGCTGCGCTCGGGATGACAGAAGGCTGCGCTCGGGATGACAGAGGCTCGGGATGACATCGGAGGCGTTGCCAGCTATGTGCCTCCCCGATGTCCTTCCTCGACCACATCAAGCGCTGCAACAACGGCGACCTCAGCCAGTTCGAGCCGTGGTTCATCGGCCGCCAGCGCGCAGGCTTCATCCATCGCGACTTCGCGCCCGTGGTGGCGACGCGGCCCGATCTGTTCGTCCGTCACGACGCCGCCTGGCATCTCGATCCCGCGCTCGACACGCCCGACAAGCGCACCGCTGCCATGCGCGCCTTCCTGCTTGAGCTGCGCGAGCGCGGCCAGTTCGGCAGTCTGTGGCGCGAGGAGGCCTATCCCGTCACCTGGGTGTTCACCGACCCGCCATTGATGGCGATGGAGCGCGCGGCGGTGCCGTGGTTCGGCGTGCGTGCCTTCGGACCGCACCTGACGGCCTACGTGCGGCGCAAGGATGGCCTGCACATCTGGGTGCCGCGCCGCTCCTATACGAAACCGACCTTCCCGGGGCAGCTCGACAACACCGTCGCCGGCGGCCAGCCGATCGGCATCGGCCTGCACGACAATCTGATCAAGGAATGTGCAGAGGAAGCCTCGATTCCGCGCAAGCTCGCCGAGCAGGCCAAGGCGGTGAGCTACATCACCTACCTCAACCAGTCGGGCCCGCAGCTCAAGCCCGACATCATGACGTGCTTCGATCTCGAGCTGCCCGAGGATTTCACACCGCGCGCAAATGACGGCGAAGTGCACTCCTTCGAGCTGTGGCCGGTGCAGCGCGTGTTCGAGACCGTACGCGACACGACCCAGTTCAAATACAACTGCAATCTGGTGTTGATCGACTTCTTCGTGCGCCACGGGCTGTTGTCGGCCGACGATCCACAGTTCATGGCCATCGTCTCCGGACTGAAGAAGGAGTACACTTCGCTCAACGGTATCGGTTGAGCGACGGCGCGTCGCTTGGAATGCGTGGCCGGCTCAACAGAGTTTGCGAAAGGTGGCACTCCTCATGCCACGATACGCACTTGTTGGTGTCGTTTCGGTCTGCGTCACTTTCAATCCGGCCATTTTCCATCCGGCCTTGGCACAGGATGGTCACCACGGCCAAGGCCACGTCGAGAACCACGACTGGTATCAGGAGCTGAAGCAGCCGGGCACGGGCCTCTCGTGCTGCAACGGTACGCTCAATGGAGTCGAAGGCGATTGCCGGCCGACCCGGGCCTATGTCAACGATGACGGACAATGGTATGCTCTGCTCAACGGCCGTTGGGTGCCGGTGCCGCCGCGCGTCGTCCTGCAGCAGCTCGCACCTGATGGCAGTTCGCATATCTGCGCCAGCAAAAGTGGCATGATCTATTGTTTTTTGGGCGGCTCGCCCAAGATCTAAAAAGGGACCCGGAGGTTCCCGGCTTCGTTGCGAAAAACGATGCCTTGTTCGTTTCCACGGCAGACGGAGGCGGTTCGATGCGCCTGTCCGCTCTTGGTTTCATATTGCTATCGACTCTCTGCATCGCGAGCGTCGGCGCCCGTGCGCAGGATGTGCACGATCACGCCGAGGGCCAATACGGCCAGGGCCACGCCGAGAATCACGACTGGTACAAGGAGCTGAAGCAGCCCGACACCGGCTACTCATGCTGCAACGGGCGCTCGAGTTCCACGGACGGCGATTGCCGGCCGACCCGCGCCTATCTCAACGACGACGGCATGTGGTACGCGCTGCTCGACGGTCGTTGGGTGCCGGTGCCGCCGCGCGTCGTGCTGAAGCAGCTCGCCCCCGACGGCCGCAGCCACATCTGCGCCAGCAAGAGCGGGATGATCTATTGCTTCCTGGGGGGCAGTCCCAAGAGTTAGCCCTCTTCGGAGCGCGGACCTCCAGGTCCGCTCATGCTCTTCCGGACCACGCGCGTCCTCGCGCGCTCATGAGCGCGCGAGGACGCGCGCGGTCCGGAAGACGAAGACTCTGAGCGGACCTGGAGGTCCGTGCTCCTATGACGGTGCCGGAATCTTCGCGTCCTTGATCACCTTGCGCCACTTGGCGATCTCGTTGGCCAGCACCGCGACGTAGGCCTGCGGCGCGCCGCCGACCGGTACGAAGCCGAGCTCCAGGAGCTTGCGCCGTATCGCTGCATCGCCCAGCGCCTCGTTGAACGCGGTGTTGAGCTTCATCACCACCGAGGCCGGCGTGCCGCCGGGCACCGAGATGCCGAACGGCACGGTACCTTCCGTGCCGGGCAGGCCCGCCTCGGCGACGGTCGGCACGTCGGGCAGCAGCTCCGAGCGATGCGCCATCGCCACCGCGAGGCCACGGATCTGGCCGGCGCGCACCGCCGTCGCCGTCGGTACCAGCACGTCGGCGAACAACGGCACGTGCCCGGCGATGACGTCGCGCAACGCCTCGGCGCTGCCCTTGTAGCCGACATGCTCCATCGGCAGTCCCGTCTTGGCCTTGACGTACTCACCCCACAGATGGGTCAGCGATCCGATGCCGGCCGAGGCATAGGCGACGGTGCGGCCGGGCTCGGCCTTCGACCAGGCGACGAGCTCGGCGACCGTCTTGAACGGCGCGCTGTTGGAGGCGGCCAGCAGGATCGGCAGGTCGACGAAGCCCACGACCGGCACGAGATCCTTGTCGATGTCGTAGGGCGTGGCCATGCCGAACGCGGCGATGGCGATCATGGCGGCCGGCGTCAGCAGGATGGTGTGGCCGTCGGGCTTGGCCTTGGCGACGATCTCGGTGCCGATGATGGTGCCGCCGCCCGGCTTGTTCTCGACGATCACCGGCTGGCCCAGCACGGCGGCCAGCTTCTCGGAGACGAAGCGCGCGGAAGTGTCGGTCGACCCGCCCGGCGCATAGGGCACGATGAAACGGATGGGCCGCTCGGGAAACGCCTGCGCGCGGCCGGATTGCGGAATGGCGACGACTGCCGCCGCGGCCAGGAGATGCCGGCGTTTCATGTTGCCTCCCGTTTTGCCCAACCTGCCACGGCATGCGAAGGTTGGACAAGACAACCGGGGACGAAAGTAGTGGCGCGGGACGGTCAAGGGCTGGAGGTGAGCAACGCCGGTGCGGAGGCGATCGCCTCCCTGGATTTCCTGCGCGACGAGTGGCTCTCCTTCGGCAATCGGCTGCCCGAGTTCGTCGCCGCCGCCGACAAGGAAACAAGATGCACCCTGCTGCCGGTGATGGCGGCCAACCTCGTCCTGTCGATGAACTCCGACGAAGGCCGCGCGACGGCAGCCAGGTATCTCGCGCGCGCCAAGGCGCTCGCCAAGGACGCCAACGCCCGCGAGCAGGCCTGGCTCGCCACGACCGAGGCCTGGATCGGCGGCAACATCGATCGTTGCCTGAAAATCCACGAGGACATGGCAGCCGAATGGCCGCGCGATCTGCTGGCGGGCAAGCTCGGCCAGCTCCATGCCTTCAACTGCGGTGACGCCGAGGCCCTGTTGCGCATCGGCGAGCGCCTGTTCGCCGCCAACCAGGACAACCGTTACGTCAATGCGATGTATGCTTTCGGCCTGGAAGAGTGCAATCGCATCGACGAGGCTGAGAGCGTCGCGCGCGCCGCGCTCGAGGTCGACCGCCGCGACCCCTGGGCGCATCACGCCGTCGCCCATTGCCTGGAGGCGCGCGGCAGGATGCTCGAGGGCGTGGCCTTCCTGGAAGCGATGTCGGATACCTGGGAAGGCTGCAACTCCTTCATGTACACCCACAATTGGTGGCATCTGGCGTTGTTCCTGATCGACCTCGACCGCACCGACGAGGCGCTGGCCCTGTTCGACAAGCGCGTTTGGGGCGTGTGGAAGGAGTTCTGCGAGGACCAGATCAACGCTGTGTCGTTGCTGGCGCGTCTCGAACTGCGCGGCGTCGACGTCGGCAACCGCTGGGCTGACGTGGCGCAGTACCTGAAGCCCCGCCTGCACGAGCACTTCGTGCCCTTCCTCGACCTGCAATATCTCTACGGCCTTGCCCGCGCCGGCGAGCAGAGCGCCGTCACCGAGATGCTGGCGAGCCTGGAAGACAAGGCCGAGAACGCAAAGCCCTTCGAACGCGAGGCCTGGGCTGACTGCACCGTGCCGGCGGCGCACGGTCTTGCCGCCTACGCCAAGGGCGATCACGCCGAGGCGGCGCGCCTGCTCGGCCAGGCGATGCCGCATCTTTCCAAGATCGGCGGCAGCATTGCGCAGCGCTCGCTGTTCAGCGCCATCCATCTCGATGCCCTGATGAAGTCAGGCTGGAACGACGCGGCGCTGAAGATTCTCCAGGCCGACGACCGCGAGCGGCCGACCGTGCCGTGGACCAAGCGCTCGCTCGGCGATGTCTATCGCCGCGTCGGCCGCATGGAGCAGGCGCTGGCGGCCGAGTACCAGGCCGAGCAGTTGTCACGACAGTATGCGAGAGGAAAGGCGTCATGAGCGACCTCACCCAACTGACGGCGGCGGAGCTGTCCAAGCTCTACCGCAAGGGCAAGGCCTCGCCGGTCGAGACCATGAAGGCGGTGCTGGCGCGCACCAGCAGGGTCAATTCCGAGATCAACGCGCTCTGCCATGTCGACATCGAGCCGTCGCTGAAGGCGGCGCGAGAGTCCGAACGGCGCTGGCAGAAGGGCAAGCCGCTGTCGCCGATCGACGGCGTGCCGGTGTCGATCAAGGAGCTGGTGCGCGTGAAGGGCTGGCCGGCCTCGATGGGCAGCAAGCTCACCGACAAGGCGCCGGCCGACGCCGATGCGCCGGCGGTGGCGCGACTGCGCGAGGCGGGCGCCATCGTCTTCGCCCAGAGCACCAGCTCGGAATACGGCCACAAGGGCGTGACCGATTCGCCCCTGCACGGCATCACGCGCAATCCCTGGAACACCGAGCGCACGCCGGGTGGTTCATCGGGCGGCGCCGGCGCGGCGGTGGCCGCGGGCCTGGGCCCGCTCGCCATCGGCACCGACGGCGGCGGCTCGGTGCGCATCCCCTCGAGCTTCAACGGGCTGGTCGGCATCAAGGCCACGTTCGGCCGCGTGCCGGCCTGGCCGCCGTCGATGACGGGCGATCTGTCGAACACCGGCCCGATGTGTCGCACCGCGCTCGACTGCGCGCTGATGTTGAACGCCATCAGCCAACCCGACGCACGCGACGCTTACGGCCTGCCCGAAGACGACGCCGACTACGCCAAGAAGATCGACGGCAAGCTCAAGAAGCTGAAAGTCGGCTTCGTGCTGCGCTTCGGCGATCATCCGGTCGACATCGAGGTCGCGGCCCTGGTCACCAAGGCGGCCAAGCAGTTCGAGAAGCTCGGCTGCAAGGTCGAGGAGGTCGAGGCGCCCTTCCCCTATCCCGAAGCCGGCCGGGCTTTCGTGATCCACTGGTTGGCGGCCCTGCAGCGACTGCTGCAGCTCTTTCCCGAAAGCCGCCACAACGAGTTCGATCCCAACCTTCTGGCCTCGGCCAAGGCCGGCCTGCGCTATTCGCTGCAGGACGTGGTCAACGCCCAGGTGACGCGCCGCGAGCTTTCGATCGCGTGGAACCTGTTCTTCGACAAGTACGACCTGCTGCTGTCACCCACTGTCGCGGTGCAGCCGTTCGAGGCCGGCAAGAACCTGCCCGAGGGACCGGAGGGCAAGGCCAATATCCTGTGGTCGCCCTACACCTCGCAGTTCAACCTGAGCCGCCATCCTGCGGCATCGGTGCCGTGCGGCCTCAGCCGCCAGGGCCTGCCGATCGGGCTGCAGATCGCGTCGGGACACTATAAAGACGCACTCGTGTTGCGCGCCGCCGCTCGCTATGCCGAGACCAACCCGCTGAAATTCCCTGCCCTGCCGGAGACCAAGTAAATGACTGGCGATCTTGCGATGATGCCTGCCTGGCAGCTGGTGAAACTCTACAAGGCGCGCAAGGCCTCGCCGGTCGAAGCGACCAAGGCCGCCATCGCCCGCATCGAAGCGTTCAATCCTCAGCTCAACGCCTTCCAGCATCTCGATCCCGACGGTGCGCTGCGTGCCGCACGGGCCTCGGAGAAGCGCTGGAAGAAAGGCGGCAAGCGGCTCTCCGATATCGACGGCGTGCCCATCACCATCAAGGACATGGTGCTGACCAAGGGCCTGCCGACGCGCATGGGCAGCCTGGCGACCGATGCCGACGGGCCGTGGACCGTCGATTCGCCGGTCGGCCAGCACCTGCGCCAGGCGGGCACCGTGCTTCTCGGCAAGACGACCTCGCCGGAATACGGCTGGAAGGGCGTGACCGATTCGGCGCTGTACGGCGCGACCCACAATCCCTGGAAGATCGGACGCACGCCGGGCGGCTCGTCGGGCGGCGGCGTGGCGGCCGAGGCGGTCGGCATGGGCAATCTCGCCGTCGGCACCGACGGCGCGGGCTCGGTGCGCATCCCCTGCTCCTTCACCGGCCTGTTCGGGCTGAAGCCGACGCAGGCGCGCGTGCCGCTGTGGCCGCCCTCGGCGATGGGCACGCTGTCCCATATCGGGCCGATGACGCGCACCGTGCGCGACGCCGCGATGATGATGAACGTGATGGCCAGGCCCGATCCGCGCGATCTTTACGGACGGCCGGACGATGTCGAGGACTATCTCAAGGGTTTCGACAAGGGCGTGAAGGGGCTGCGCATCGCCTATTCGCCCAACCTGGGCTTCGTCGAGAAGGAGAAGATCGACCGCGACGTGGCTGTTGCCGTCGAGAACGCAGTGAAGGTGTTCAAGACGCTGGGCGCCAAGGTGGTCGAGGATTCGCCTGACCTGATGGGTCTCGACCCGCGCCGCATCCTCAACGCGCACTGGCAGTCGAACGTCGCTCACCTGGTCAAGACGTTCAGCCCCGAGAAGCGTACGCTGATGGACCCCGGCCTGTTGAAGGCCGCCGAATACGGCGCCAATCTCGGCCAGGAGATGGTGGTGGCGGCGATCCACCAGCGTCAGCAGCTCGGCGTGATCATGAACCAGTTCGTGGCGAAGTACGACCTGCTGCTGACGCCGACCATGCCCATGACGGCCTTCGCGGTGAACGAGAATGCCGCCTGGGGCGGCGACGGCGTCGACATCGGCTGGACGCCGTTCACGCTCACCTTCAACCTGACCCGCCAGCCGGCTGCGACGATCCCCTGCGGCCTCGACCGTGAGGGCCTGCCGATCGGCCTGCAGATCGTCGCAGGCCACGCCCGCGATGCGCTGGTATTGCGAGCGGCGGCCGCCTACGAGCGCGTCCGCCCGATCCCCGCCCCGCCGATGGCGCATCAGATTTAGGCAGCCCTTGCAACGACGAGACTGTCATCCCGAACGAAGCGAGGGCCCTTTACTCGTTGCCTCAAAGGTCCCTCGCTGCGCTCGGGATGACAGCTTTCGCGCAGCTATATGTCCCTGCCGCCGTAAAGCTTGCGGCACTCGTAGGTAAGCTGCGTCGTTCTCTGGTCGGCGCAGTCGCTCTTGCGCTCGATATAGAGCGCGATGCCGTAGAACACGAAGGCGCCCAACAGCCAGACGACGAGGGAAATCGTCAGCGCCGCCTCGAACGTGTCGTCGAGCTTGCGGGCGATGCGGCTGCCCGGCGATAGGGAGGCGACGACGCGCATGCCAATCAGCGTCAGCGGAAAGGTCGCCACGCCGCAGGCCAGAAAATAAAGCAGGAGATTCCCGATCGTCATCGCGGGCGGCAAAATGCTGTCGGTCGCGCGGACGGTCAAGCGATAGCCCGTCGCGGGTATATAATTGCAGCGAGCAGGGAGAACGCGATGGCGCTGTTGGCGCGCCGCACGGTCACGAAGATCTATCTGGGGGCAGGCATGGTCGCCGGCCTGGCCGGCCTTGCCTGGCTCGCCGACGAACGCGTGGCGCTCGGCCCAACCGACGGCAGGGGTTTCAGGCCCATCCGCTGGCCTTTCCCGCCCGACGCCTGGCCGCCCGGTCGGGCCTGGACCGGTCACGATCTCGATTTCTACGTCCGCCTGAAATTCGACGTCTGCAGCGACTGTGAGACGGGCGTGATCAGCGACGAGGCGGTCGACCGCGTGATCGACATCGACCGCCTCGATCCGCGCTTCGTTCCGGACGGGCCGGGCAAGCGCATCCGCATCACCGACCTGTTTGGCAGGAGCCGCCTCTATCGCCACAAGATGCACAACGGCGCCCCGCGCCTCGCCGAGGGCATCGCCGTCGCCTACAAGTGCGACCTGCTGGTCGCCATCGTCGACGGCGACATGGCAGATCCCGACAAGCGCAAGATGGCGTATCAGTTCCTGGAGTCGAACACCGTGCAGGTGTGGGTGAACAAGCAGCTCGAGGCGCGATAGGCAGGCGACCGTCAAGGCGCGATATTCGATATCTCGAGGTCACCGCCGCCCCGTCGCCGGTCCGGCCAGTTGGGCCTATAATCGGTCAAACTCCGGAGAAAACACCATGACGCGGCAGTCTCTGCTCATCGTCGGTTTGTTGGTCGCGGCGTTTCCATCCTTTGCCCAGCAACAGAAAGTCGGCGCGCCGCCGGAAGCCTCGAACATGCGCCTGGTCGGCTGGACCGACCTGCAGGCGCGCAGCGCTTACCAGCCCACCATCCATCGCCAGGGCGATCGTTGGATCGCCTATGTCGGCCATCACGGCGGCACCGACGACATCGCCGAGCCCGTCAATCCCATGACCGGCAAGCCCGAGCCCAACGGCACGTCGATCGTCGACGTCACCGATCCCGCCAACCCGAAATACCTGCGCCACCTGCCCGGCCAGCCGGGCAAGTACGAGGCGGGCGGCGCGCAGATGGTGCGCATCTGCGACGGCTCGGCCCTGCCCAAAGGAGACCGCGCGGCGGTCTACATGCTGCGCACCTTCGGCGGCGAGGCGCATGAGATCTGGAACGTCGCCAATCCGGCCGAGCCCGTGCTGGTGATACGCATCGGCGGACTGAAGGACACGCACAAGAGCTGGTGGGAGTGCGACACCGGCATCGCCTTCCTGGTCGGCGGCGCGCCCGACTGGCGCACCAAGCGCATGACGCAGATCTACGATCTTTCGGACCCGAAGAACCCGGTGAAGATCCGCGACTTCGGCCTGGTCGGCCAGGAGCCGGGCGCCACCGGCACGGTGCCGACCGACCTGCACGGGCCGATCTCGACCGGGCCGCAGGGCAACCGCGTCTATTTCGGCTACGGCACCAACAAGGGCGGTATGCTGCAGATCGTCGACCGCGAGAAGCTGCTCAAGGGACCGAAGGAGCCGACGCCGGCCAACCTCGCGGCGCCGGAGGTGGCGCGGCTGGTGATGACGCCATGGACCGGCGCGCACACCACCTTCCCCATGCCAAAAATGCCGGTGGCCGAGTTCGCGCGCGACAAGGACGGAGCCGAGCGCGACATCGTCATGATCGTGAACGAATCGATCCTGAACGAGTGCGCGGAAGCGCGGCAGATGGTGTGGTTCGCCGACCTGTCGATCGAGAAGGCGCCGATGATGGTGTCGAACTGGACCGTGCCGGAGGCGAGCGGCAATTTCTGCCAGCGCGGCGGCCGCTTCGGTGCGCACTCCTCCAACGAGAGCATGGACCCGGTCTACTACAAGAAGATGGCCTTCATCGCCTTCTTCAATGCCGGCGTACGCGCGCTCGACATCCGCAATCCCTTCCAGCCCAAGGAAGTCGGTTACTTCATCCCGGCGATCACCGAGAAGACCGACAAGCGCTGCGTGAAGGTCGACGGCCAGGACCGCTGCAAGACGGCGATCCAGACCAACAATGTCGAGACCGACGCGCGCGGCTACATTTACATCGTCGATCGCGCCAACACGGGCATGCACATCCTCGAGCTGGGCGGCGAGGCGCGCACAGTGGCGGGCCTCAAATAGGCGGGGCATCCCATGAAGCGCCGCACGGTCGTCCAAACATCGCTCGCCGCGGGCCTGGTGGCCGGCATGGTGGCGCTCAACCTGAGTGAAGACGACCCACCGTCGCTCAGCAAGGACGCGCCGTGGCGACCGACCAACTGGCCGTTTCCGCGCGACGCGTGGCCCCAGGGCCGCGCCTGGCGCCGCGGCACGCTTGAAGTCTATCTCCGGCCCAAGCTCGGCTTCTGCGGCAACTGCGAGACCGGCGTCACCACCGACGAGGAGGTCGACCGGGTGACCGACGTCGACCTGCTCGACCAACGCTTCGCGCCGGTCAAGGAAGGCCTCGCCGTCCGCATCGGAGCGCTGTCCGGCCGCGCGCGGCTCTATCGCTACGAGCTCGCGAACGGCACGACGCGCCATGTCGAAGGCATTGCTGTCTCGCAGAAGTGCGATCTCGTCATTGCCGTGATCGCCGGCAATCTCGTCGACGAGAGCGAACGCACCTCCGCCTACCGGCATCTCGAGTCGAGCACGGTGCAGGACTGGATCAGCCAGGCACTCGGCGGACGTTGAGCTACTGAAGACGCGCTTTCATGCACGCCCCTGCGGCCATCGCGTTCTCGCGCGCGTCGTCGCGGCCGATCTTGCCGTCCATGGCGAGGGCTCGCGTCTGGTACTCGACCACCGATTTCACCGTCTCGGACGTCGGGTTGGTGGCGGTGACCACGGCAAAGATCGCCTTGCCATCGCTCGTCAGGCCAGCCGCACAGGTCTCGCCTGCCGGCCCGTCCGCCCGCGCCGTAGCCGCCAGGCCCGCCATGGCGAGCACCAGCGTCGCGGTCATGATCGTTCGCATCTGATTTCCTGTCGGCGAGTGGAGCGCACGGATGTTCGTTGTTCAGCGGACACGATCTGCTCGGCCGCTTCCAGCCGAGCAGATCGTGCTTTAGCGACGACCGGCGCGATTGACCGGGCCGCCACGATTCATCTCGCCCTCGGCGCCGTCTCTTCCGACGCCAACGCCGGGCTCAACGCCGACGCCCCGCGCGCCCACGCCAACACCGGGAGCGACACCGACACCGGCTGCGCCGGCACCAACGCCCGGAGCGACGCCAACACCACGCGCGCCCCAGCCCTGAGTCGGCTCCCAAACACAACCCTGCGGCGTGCCATCTGCATTACAGTAAACTCTGGCTTCCGCCGAAGACGCAACCAACGCTAGTCCAAGCGACGCGCCTGCAATCAACCGAAACATGATTTGGTCCCAATCTAAAAAAATCTGCTTTATAGGGCTGGTGACTGAGGTGGCTACGCGGCCTGCCATGCGCAATGGGCGTTGTCGACGCCGGCGAACAATAGGTGCCCCGCTTCGCCCCGCCGCAGCAACCTGGAGGTGTCAGGTCGGCCGGGACTTCGTCGCGCCAGTGCGCGGGCAACGGTCGTCTTCCGCCAAACGCGATGAGCATCGCTACCCTAACCCCAGACTTCTCTCGCGACCTCCACGCAGCGGCCGAGCTTCGCCCACTGTTCATCCTCGGCGAGCAGGTTGCCCTCCTCGGTGCTGGCGAAACCGCATTGCGGCGAGAGGCAGAGCTGATCGATCGGTGCGAACTTGGCCGCCTCGTCGATGCGGCGCTTGAGCTGGTCCTTGCTCTCCAGCTCGCCGGTCTTGGAGGTCATGACGCCCAGCACGACCTGCTTGCCCTTCGGCAGGAAGCGCAGCGGCTCGAAGCCGCCAGCGCGCTCGGTGTCGTATTCCATGAAATAGGCGTCGACGCCCATCTGGTTGAACAGGATGTCGGCGACACGCTCGTAACCGCCCTGCGCCATCCAGGTCGAGCGGAAGTTGCCGCGGCAGAGATGCATGGAGATGATCATGCCGGGCGTGCGGCCGGCGCAGGCGGCGTTCACCAGGTCGGCATAGACATGCAGCAGCCGGTCGGGATCGTCGCCGCGACCGCGCAGGTACCCGCGCTGCGCCTCGTCGCAGAGGTACGCCACGAACACTTCGTCGAGCTGCAGGTAGGTGCAGCCCGCCTCGCCGAAAGCGCGCACCGCCTTGCCGTAGGCGCGGCCGAGATCGGCGAAGAACGGATCCATCTCGGGATAGACCGACTTCTCGATCGCCTGACGGCCGCCGCGATAGTGCAGCGCCGTCGGCGACGGGATGGTCATCTTGGGCACAGACTTGGCGACCGACTTCAGGTACTTGAAGTGGTCGATCATGGGATGTGACGCCGAGAAGTCGATCTTGCCGTGCACATGCAGGCCCTCGGCCTTGGTCTGCGTGCCCTTGAACTGCAGGCCCTGGGTGACGCTCACCAGCTCGACGCCGTCGAGCTTGGCCAGGAAGTCGTAATGCCACCACGAGCGGCGGAACTCGCCGTCGGTCACCGCCTGCAGGCCGATCGATTCCTGCCTGGCCACCAGCTTCTTGATCTCGGCATCCTCGACCGCCTTCAGCTCGGCAGGCGTGATCTCGCCGGCCAGCCGCTTGGTGCGCGCGTCCTTCACGGGTGCGCTGCGCAAGAGACTGCCGACCTGGTCGGCACGGAAGGGCGGCGTGGTACGTTGCATTGTCTTCTCCTTCTTGCCGGACCGCGGGCCTCCAGGCCCGCTCATGATTCATGAGCGGGCCTGGAGGCCCGCGGTCCAATGAGCTAAGCCGCCACGCCGAGGGCGTTGCGAATGGACGTGTGGAAATGGACCAGCGACGGCTCGTTGCGGCCGTAGATCACCTCTTCTGTGGCGCCGGATTCGAAGCCGATCTGCATGCGCTCGCCCAGCGGGAAGTCCTCCTCCATCACCGTGCGGATGGCGATGTCGCGGTTCTTCTCCCAGTAGGCGTCGGGCCTGTCGCTGTCCTGGGGCTTGTAGATCGTCATCTCGACATCGCAGCGGCTCGCATCGTCACGGTCGGGGAAGGCGCGCCAGATCTCGATATGGTCGACCTGCCAGATCAGGATGGTGTTGGGGAAGAGCTGGTAGATCGAGATGACGTGCGGGCGGTAGTTGCGCTCGCCCTCGGCCACCGGGCGCACCGTGTCGATCGAGGTGCGCGCCACGCACATGCGGCCGTGCAGCCCGGCGCCGTCGAAGGTGCCGACATTGCCGATGAAGTACGGCGCGATCGTCTTCCGATGCAGATGCGGGATGTGATAGCCCTCGAGGAAGGTGTCGATGGCGAACTTCCAGTTGATGCGAGGGGCGACTCGGTCGGCCGAGAAGATCGGATAGGTGTCGAGCTTCAGCGCCGCGAGATCGGGCACCAGCGCACCGAGATCGGCATCGATGTCGATCGCTCCGCTCTCGCCCGCGCCGATCGGCTTGGGCCGCACGAACATGAGGCCATGGCGCTCGGCCACCGGCAGGCGCACCAGGCCGTGGCTTGAAAGATCGATGCCGGCGAAGCCCACCTTGTCGGTGGTGCCCAGAAGCTTGCCGGCGCCATCGTAGGTCCAGCCGTGATAGGGACAGACGAAGGCGCGGGCGTTGCCGCACCCGTGCGCGACCGGCGCGCCGCGATGGCGGCAGATGTTGGCGAAGGCGCGGACCTCGCCGTCGGCGCCGCGGGTCATCAGCACCGGCATGCCGGCGACATCCTCGGTGAGATAGTCACCAGACCTGGGCAGGCGCGTCGACAGGCCCATGAAGACCGGCCGTTCGCGGAACAGCCGGTCACGCTCCAGCGCGGCACGCTCGCGGCAAGAATAGGCCGAGACGCGATTGCGGAACATCGCCTCGGCAAGGTCGGTGGTGCGGCCGTCGATGTGGCCGAGCAGCCGCCTCCCGACGGCCAGTTCTTCTTGTCTGTTCATGGCTCGAATCTTAGGACGCGGCCGCGGCCGCCGCCAGTGCGCGGACGATGATCTCCCGGGGCTCGAGACCCGCTTCACGCATGGCGCGGATGGTCATGTCGCGGTCGCGCTTGGCGAAGCGGCGGCCCGAGGCGTCGGTCAAGAGCTTGTGGTGGGCGTAGCGCGGCGTCTCGTAGCCCAAAAGCTTCTGCAGCAGGCCGTGCACGTGGGTCGAGGGCAGGACATCGACGCCGCGTGTCACCAGGGTGATGCCCTGCAGATGATCGTCGACCGTGACCGCCAGATGGTAACTGGTCGGCGTGTCCTTACGCGCGATCACGAAGTCGCCCATCAGCAATGGCTCGCCCTCGACGCGGCCCAGCGTCTCGTCGAAGAAGTGATAGGGGCCGGCTTCCCGCGCTGCGCGTTCGGCGTCGAGGCGAAGGCAGTGCTCCTGCCCGGCGGCGATCCTGTCGCGTCGCTCCTGCACCGACAGACGGCGGCAGGTTCCGGGATAAAGCGGGCCATCGGGTCCATGCGGCGCGTTGGCCGAGGCCGCGAGCTCGCGCTCGATCGCGGCGCGGCTGCAGAAGCAAGGATAGATCAGGCCGCGCGCGCCGAGCTGGTCGAGCGCCTTGCCGTAGGTCGCGAAGTGCTCGGACTGGCGGCGCACTTCACCGTCCCAATCGAAGCCGAGCCACCTGAGATCGTCGAGGATCGCCATCTCGAACTCCCGCTTGCAGCGACGGATGTCGATGTCCTCGAAACGCACCAGGAAGCGGCCATGGGCCTCGCGCGCGCGATGCCATCCGGTCCAGGCCGAGTAGGCCGAGCCGAGATGCAGCTCGCCCGTCGGACTGGGCGCAAACCGCGTGACGACCGTCATGCGCGCGACTGTTTGCCGTCGACGAAGTCCAGGAGCAGGCCGGGCATGCCCTTGACCGGCGACGCCGGCGGCTCGGCCGTGCGCAGCTCGACGTAGAGCGCCGCCGATCGCTTCAGGGCCTCGGCGATGGAGCGATGGCCGGTGCTGGGCAGCGTCGGCGCCAGCAGCGCCTTGGCGCCCTCGACGTCCTCGACTCGCCGCACGCCGCGCGGTTTGCGGCCGGCATTGCGCTGGAGCATTGCACCCAGCACCTGGTCGCGGAAGAAGTCGAGCCCGCCGATGGCTTCGAAGTGTTCGCCGCGCAAGAGCTTGGTCGCAACGTAGTGCAGCCACACCCAGGCGCGGTCCTCGTACCATTGGGCATCGCGGCCGCGGCCCGAGACCGTCATGCCGGCCAGGCGCCGTTCGAGATCACCGGTGTCACGCGCCCACAGCACCACGGGGTGCTCCGACAGCGCGGAAAGATCGCCCGGCGTGATGAACTTGAGATCGACATGTAGCAAGGGCGGGCCGAACAGGCAGATCAGCAGGCGCGGCTCGCCGACATGCTCGCCGCCGAACGCCGCCAGCAAAGGTCCGAGCCGGGCGGCGAACGCCTGGCGCTCGGCCATCGCCGCAGCATGATCGTCGGCGCGCACGACGATCACGAAGTCGAGGTCGGAATGCTCGTCGAAGCCGCCGTAGGCCAACGACCCGGTTCCCAGCAGCGCCTCGAAGTGCCCGTCCGCGCGCGCAGCCGCGATGACGCGTTCCAGCATGTGTGCGTGCAGGTCGGGAAGGTCGAGTTTCGCCAGGCCCATGGCGTGGAACTTACAGTTCTGCCTCGCGGCGTGCTATGCCGGCCGCATGGCTCAAGTGGTTCTCGATGCCGCCAATCTCAAGAAGGCGATGCGGCATCTGGCGAAGGTCGATCCGGATTTCGCGCGCGCGATCAAGGAGGTCGGGCATCCCGAGTTGCGCGAGGTGCCGACGGGCTTCGGCGGCCTGATGCGCTCGATCGTGGGCCAGCAGGTCTCGGTTCATGCCGCGCGCAGCATCTGGCTCAGGCTAGAAGCCGCGGCTCCCAGCATGGAGCCGGCGGATTTCCTGGCGCTGAGCGACGAAGACCTGCGCGCCGTCGGCCTGTCGGGCGCCAAGATGCGCTACGGCCGCAGCCTCGCCACCGACATCGTCGAGGGCCGCATCGACTTCGCGACGCTCGATGCGCTCGACGACGAAGCGGCCATCGCCATGCTGTGCCAGGCCAAGGGCATCGGCCGCTGGACGGCCGAGATCTACCTGATGTTCGCCCATGGCCGGCCCGACATCATGCCGGGCCTCGATCTCGGCCTGGTGATCGCGGCCCAGCATCTCAAGAAACTGCGCAAGCGTCCCGATGCGAAACGGCTGGTCAAAATCGCAGAGCAGTGGCGGCCCTGGCGCAGTGCAGCGGCACTGCTGCTCTGGCACTATCGCCGCAACATGCCGGATTGGAGTGCGAAGGCGCCCAAGGTGGAGACAAAAACGAAATGACCAAGCTCGAAGGCGCCAGCTACGGCCCGCACAACGAGGGCAAGGCCGGACACATGGTGATCCTGCTGCACGGCTATGGCGCCGACGGCAACGATTTGATCGGTCTCGCGCCGGTGCTTGGGCCGTTGATGCCCGACGTGATCTTCTACGCTCCCAATGCGCCGCAACCATGCGAGGGCAATCCTTTCGGCTACCAGTGGTTTCCCGTCTCGCGCCTCGACCCGCAGCTGGCGCTAGCCGGCGTGCGCGGCGCGGCGGCCGATGTCGATGCCTTCCTCGACGAGAAGATGGCCGAGCACGGGCTGGACGAGAGCAGGACGGCGCTGGTCGGCTTCTCGCAGGGCACGATGATGGCCTTGCATATCGGCCTGCGCCGCACCAAGCCGCTCGCCGGCATCATCGGCTTCTCGGGCATGCTGGCAGGACCGGAGGTCCTGAAGGACGAGATCAAGTCGCGCCCGCCGGTGCTGCTGACCCACGGCGACCAGGACCAGATGCTGCCGCATATCCTCAGCCAGCGCGCCGCCCAGGTGCTGGAGCAGAACGACGTGAAGGTCGGCTTGCACATCGCCGAAGGCGTCGGCCACGGCATCAACGACACCGGGCTGTCCGCCGCTGCGCGCTTCCTGTTGGAAGCGTTCAAGCTCCCGGTGCCGAAATGACCGACGGCCTCTGCAAGCCGGGCTTCGAGCGCGTCGCCGAGGCCTTCCGCAAGAATTTCGATGCCAACGGCGAAGTCGGCGCCTCGGTGTGCCTGACCGTCGGTGGCGAGACGGTGGTCGACCTGTGGGGCGGCATTGCCGACCAGAAGACCGGTACGCCGTGGACCAAGGATACGGTCAGCATCGTTTTCTCCTGCACCAAGGGCGCGACGGCGCTCTGCGCCCACATGCTGGCGAGCCGCGGCAAGCTCGATCTCGATGCGCCAGTCGCCGAGCTGTGGCCCGAATTCGCGAAGAACGGCAAGGAGCGCGCGACCACGCGCATGATGCTCGACCATTCGGTGGGCGTGCCGGCCCTGCGCACCAAGGTGAAGGACAGCGGTCCCTACGAATGGGATTATATGACCGGCTTGCTGGCTGAGGAGGCGCCGTTCTGGGAGCCCGGTACGCGCAACGGTTATCAGGGCTTCGTCTTCGGCTGGACGGTGGGCGAGATGGTGCGCCGGGCCGCCGGCATGTCGCTCGGCACCTTCTTCCAGAACGAGATCGCCAGGCCGCTGGGACTCGATTTCTGGATCGGCCTGCCCGAGGAGATCGAGCCGCGCGTCGCGCCGATCACCCCGTTCGTCTACAAGCCGGAGCAGGCCAAGACGCCGTTCATGATCGATCTTGCGCTCAAGCGGGACTCGCCGGCGGCGTTGTTCTTCTTCAACGTCGGCGCCTGGCGGGCCAGCGGCGCCAACTCGCGCGCCGGCCATGCAGCCGAGATCGGCGCGGCCAACGGCATCACCAATGCGCGTGGGCTCGCCGGCATGTATGCCCCGCTGGCAAACGGCGGCGGCAGGCTGGTCGATGGCACGACCCTGGCCCGCATGGGCGAGGTCTCGATGGCGACGCACGACGACGCCACCTTGCGCATCCCGACGCGCTTCGCGCTGGGCTTCATGAAATCGATGGACAATCGCAAGCGCAGCGTCGGCGCGAAACTGTTCGGTCCTGACGTCGACAGCGTGATCATGGGCAGCGCCGCCTTCGGCCATGTCGGCGCCGGCGGCTCGCTGGGCTTTGCCGATCCCGTCGCCGGTCTCTCCTTCGGCTACACGATGAACCGCATGGGCCCCGGCCTGCTGATGAACGAACGCGGCCAGGCGCTGGTCGACGCGGCCTATCTTTCGCTCGGCTACACCAACAAGGATGGCGGGGTGTGGGTGAAGTGACCCGCTGACGATCCGTCGATGATCCCCGTCCTTCGTCCCCTGAAAGACCCCGCCGTCGCCACGGTGTGGTCGGGGCTTGCCGCCTCGACCATCGGCGAGGACCTGTTCCGTGTCGCCGTCGTCTGGATCGCCGCCGGGCAGATCGGCAACGCCGCGGGTTACGTCAACGCCGCGCAGTATGGCGCCATGCTGGCGGTCGGCCTGCTCGGCGCCTCGCTGTTCGACCGCTGGCGCGCCGATCGCGCCATGATCGGCGCCAAGTATGCCAGCGCCGTGCTCGCGCTGCTGCCCGTCGCGGGCTTCTACATCTGGGGCATCTCGATCCCGCTGCTGGTGCTGTCGGTGATGGGCCTCGCCGCCATGCGCATGGTCTTCAATCCGGCGCTGCAGTCGGCCGTGCCCGTGCTGGTGAAGGACCGCGAGGCCCTGCAGGCGATCAACGGCCTGTTCGACGCGACCTTTCGACTGGCGCGGCTCATCGGGCCCGTGCTGGCGGCCGTGTTGAACGCGCTTTTGCCGGTGATCCACTTCCTGTCGGTGACGGCGGTGGGGTTCGTGGCGTCGGCCGTCGCGGTCTGGATGGTCCGCGATCGCGTCGTCGATCCGGCGAACAAGCCGCGCGTCGGCCGCGGCGGCTGGCGCGGCGCCTGGGATGCCCTGCTCGACGGCGCGCGATTGATGCTGAGCGAGCCCACGACCGGCGCGCTGCTCCTGGTCAACGCCTTCGCCAACGGTCCGTGGAGCGTGGCCTTGCAGCTCGCTATCGCCCTGATGGTGGTCGAGCACGACCCGCACCTGTTCGGCTTCCATGGGCTGGCGGCGCTCGGCCTGATCATCGGCACCATCGGTGTCGGCGACGTCATAGGCAACCTCGTGGCAGGCAGCGTGCGCTTTGCGCGGCCGCTCTCGACCATGTTCCTGGGCTACGTCGCCATGGGTTTGGGCTTCGTCCTGCTGGCGCTCGCGGCCTGGGGTCTGCCCAACCCCTACAAGCTGCCGGGCATGATGCTGTCCGGCATGGTCGCAGGCCTTGGCGGGCCGTTCTTCTTCATTCCCATGATCACGCGCATGCAGACGACCTTCCGCGGCGCCGAGATCGCCCGCGTGTTTCGCCTCAGGCTCGCCATCATGGCGGGCTCGATGCTGGTCTTTAACCTCGGCGCCACGCCGCTTTTCGACCTGATCGGCCCGACGCACACCGAGTTCTATCTCGGCCTGCTGCTACTGGGGCTGGGCGTGGTTGGTCACTTCTATTACCGGCGGCGCGAGATCGAGCCGGAGCGAACCCCCAGGATCGTCGCCGATCTCGAATGAAAACAGATGGTTGCAGACGGTCTTGAGTTGCCTCGAGACCGTACGACCTTCACCCGGAACTTTCTCACCCAAGGCACCTCGACGTGCTATGGAGATCGTCATCACACAGAATTGGAGAGCTTCATGGCCAAGAAACCTGGCGCGCGCGCCCGGGCGGAATTCGTTTTCTTCAACGTAACCTACGAAGACGGCTCGCAACGCTCGAATCGTCGGGTTCCCGCCGACGCCCTGGCCGACGGCGATGCCGGTGCACGTGGTGTCATCGAGGAGCAGGACCGGGCCGTAGCGGAGAAGTCGGGCATCCCTCCCCTCGCCATCAAGACCATCAACAGAGCCGCCTGAACCAGCGCGCGCGAGGCCTGAAGAATCCTCTTGCGGGAAACAGTGTGTATTGATAGCGTCGGATAAGTACACAGCGTTACCCTTAACCGACGAGCGGAGCGCGCCATGGCCAAGGCCTTCCCGACCGACAATCCCTTCCTGCACGGCTATTACGGCCCGGTGAACACCGAGGCCGATGCCGGCCACCTGCACATCACCGGCGAGATGCCCCGGGAGCTCTGCGGCACGCTCTACCGCAACGGCCCCAACCCGCAATTCGCGCCGCGCGGGCCGTACCACTGGTTCGGCGGCGACGGCATGATCCACGCCTTCCACATCGAGAACGGCAACGTCTCCTACCGGAACCGCTGGGTGCGCACGCCCAAGTGGGAGCTCGAGAACAAGGAGGGCGAGGGCCTTTCCGGCACCTTCAATAATCCGCGTTACAGCGATCCGCGTATCTTCCAGATGAACTCGACCATCGCCAACACCAACATCGTCTGGCACGGCGGCAAGCTTCTGGCGCTCGAGGAGGCGCACGCGCCCTTCTCGCTTGACCCTGCGAGCCTCATGCCCGTCAACGGCGGCTACGAGACCTTCGGCGACAAGCTCAACGGGCCGTTCACCGCCCATCCCAAGCTCGATCCCAAGACCGGCGAGATGGTGTTCTTCGGCTACTCGGCCAAGGGGCGCTTCACCAAGGAAGTGAGCATCCAGACCGTAACGGAAGACGGCCAGATCACGCGCGCCGAGGTCCTCGACGGCCCCTTCCCCAGCATGATCCACGACTTCGCGGTGACGCGGAACTGGATCGTGCTGCCGATCTTCCCGCTGACCTCGTCTATGGAGCGGGCGATGGCGGGCCTGCCGCCCTTCGCCTGGGAGCCCGACAAGGGCACGCACATCGCCTTCATCCCGCGCAACGGCACTGTCGCCGATGTGAAGTGGATCAGTGCGCCGCCGAGCTACGTCTTCCATCCGATGAACCACTACGAGACCGCCGACGGCAAGGTCGTGGTCGACGTCATGAAGTTCGACGTGGCCCCGCTCTTCCCGTTGCCCGACGGCAAGCCGTCGTCGCCGACCACGCCGCAGGCCCGGCTGTTCCGCTGGACCTTCGATCCGTCGGGCCAGGCCAACACCTTCAAGGAGGAGCAGCTCGATGACCGCGCCGGCGAGTTCCCGCGCTTCGATGAACGCTTCTGCATGAGCGACTACCGGCACGGCTGGATCGTCGCCGGCAACGTCGTCGACACGCGCACCGGCGAGCCGCGCATGGACGGCATCACCCACTACGACCTCAAGACCGGCAAGAACGAGGCTTTTGCCGGCGAGCAGGCCGACCGCTTCGGCGAGCCGATCTTCGTGCCGCGCAGCGACGATGCTCCCGAAGGCGACGGCTGGGTGCTGACCGTGGTGTGGCGCGGCAAGGAAGGTCGCAGCGACCTCGCCGTGTTCGAGGCGACCGACATCGCCAAGGGACCGGTGGCGCTCGCTCATCTCAGCACCAAGGTGCCCGCAGGCTTCCACGGCAACTGGCGGCCCGGCCCGCTCTAAGGAGACGACGATGATCACCGTCCACCATCTCGAGAACTCGCGTTCGCAAAGGGTGCTGTGGATGCTGGAGGAGCTTGGCCTCGACTACGAGGTCAAGCTCTACAAGCGCGAGCCGACGATGCAGGCGCCGGCGTCGCTGCGCGCCGTGCATCCGCTCGGCAAGTCGCCGGTGATCACCGACGGCGACAAGACACTGGCCGAATCGGGCGCGATCCTCGAGTACCTGGTCGAGACTTACGGCAACGGCCGGCTGGCGCCCCAGCACGGCACGCCGGAGCGGCTGCACTACACCTACTTCCTGCACTACGCCGAAGGCTCGCTGATGCCGATTCTGTTCATGAAGCTGGTGTTCAACCGCCTGCCCGAGCGCGTGCCGTGGGCGATGCGCCCGGTGGCGAAGATGATCTCCAACGGCGCCGACAAGGCGCTGCTCGGCCCGCAGGTCACCAACCACTTCGCCTTCCTCGAGAGCGAGCTGCACAAGCGCGAGTGGTTCGCGGGCGCCGAGCTCACCGCGGCCGACGTGCAGATGAGCTTCCCGATCGAAGCGGCCGATGCACGCGTCGGCTTCACCGGCAAGCTGCCCAAGCTCAGGAGCTTCGTCGAGCGCGTGCAGGCGCGGCCGGCCTACAAGCGTGCGCTGGAACGAGGCGGGCCGCAGACCTTCCTGAAGTGAACCCGGTCGTGCTAGGCCGGCTCGAACACTGAAATAGACATTCCAAGGAGCGAAATCGTGGCTCTTCCCGCCCTGCTGCGCGACAACCTCTCGATCCCTGTCGTCGGCGCGCCGTTGTTCATCGTCTCCAATCCCGACCTGGTGATCGAGCAGTGCAAGGCGGGCATCGTCGGCTCCTTCCCGGCGCTGAACGCGCGGCCCAAGGAAATGCTCGAGGAGTGGCTGAAGCGCATCACCTCCGAGCTCGCCGAGTACAAGGCCAAGCATCCGACGGCCAAGGTCGCGCCGTTCGCGGTCAACCAGATCGTGCACAGCTCCAACGACCGCCTGCAGCACGACATCGATCTTTGCGAGAAGTACAAGGTGCCGATCCAGATCACTTCGCTGCGCGCGCCCGACGACGTGGTGAAGTCGGCCAAGCGCTACGGCTGCCTGGTGTTCCATGACGTGACCAACGTGGTGCACGCCAAGCGCGCGCTGCAGGCGGGTGTCGACGGGTTGATCCTGGTGTGCTCGGGCGCCGGCGGCCACGCCGGCCGGCTGTCGCCGTTCGCCCTGGTGCCGGAAGTGCGCCAGTTCTACGACGGCTGCCTCCTGCTCTCGGGCTCGATCGCCAACGGCGCGTCGGTGCTGTCGGCCCAGGCGGTCGGCGCGGACCTCGCCTACATCGGCACGCGCTTCACGGCCAGCAAGGAAGCCAACGCGACCGACGGCAACAAACAGTGCATCATCGAGTCGAGCGGCGAGGAGATCGTCTACACCAACCTCTTCACCGGCGTGCACGGCAACTACCTGAAGCGCAGCATCGCTGCAGCCGGCCTCGACCCCGATGACCTTCCTGTGGCCGACAAGAGCAAGATGAACTTCGGCTCGGGCGGCAACACCAAGGCGAAAGCGTGGCGCGACATCTGGGGCGCCGGCCAGGGCGTCGGCCAGATCTTCGACGCGCCGCCGGCAGCCGAGATCGTGGCGCGCCTCAAGGCCGAATACGAGGCCGCCCGCGCGGCTCTCTTTGCCGGCGAGACGGTACCGACCAGCCTGAAGCAGGCGGCAGAGTAGTTTCTGTCGTCCTGAGCGTAAGCGAAGGACCTCATCGCCGTTTGCAACGGGCATGAGATCCTTCGCTGCGCTCAGGATGACAGGTGGGGTTGCCCCTGCTAGGGAACGACCCGCATGATCCGTAGCCTTTATGACTGGGTGATCCGGCTCGCGGCTCACCCTCGCGCCCTTCCTGCGCTCGGCGTCATCTCCTTCCTGGAAAGCTCGGTCTTTCCCATCCCGCCTGACGTGATGCTGATCCCGATGGTGCTGGCCAATCGCGCCAAGGCCTTCACCATCGCGGCCGTGTGCACCGTCTGCTCGGTCGTGGGCGGCCTCCTGGGCTACGCTATCGGCTACTACTTCTTCGAGACGCTGGGCGAATGGGTGGTCCGGACATACGGCCTGCAGTCGGGCCTGGCCGCCTTCCGCCACGGCTTCGAGCAGTACGGCATCTGGATCATCCTGATAAAAGGCCTCACCCCCATCCCCTACAAGCTGGTGACCATCGCCTCGGGCGCGGCCCACTTCGACCTGTTCACGTTCGTGTGGGCGTCCATCGTGACGCGTGGCGCGCGCTTCTTCATCGTGGCAGCCTTGCTGTGGAAGTTCGGCGAGCCGATCCGGACCTTCGTCGAGAAGCGCCTGACGCTGCTCACGTGGTTGTTCCTGATCGCCCTGATCGGTGGGTTCGTCGCCTTCCGCTACATCTTCTAGGTCGCGTGCATGACCCTCGCTGAACGTCTTCCCCTTCCCAGCAAGCTCGGCCTTCTCGCGGCGCTGGGCAGCGGCGCCTTGCTGGGCGGCGCCTACTATTTCCAATACGTCATGGGCCTCTCCCCCTGCGAGATGTGCTACTGGCAGCGCTATCCGCACATGGTGGCGATCATCGTCGGGCTGCTGGCGCTCGCCTCCTTCGCTTGGCCGCGGCTTGCGCTGGTGTTCATGCTGACCGCGATCACGGCCTTGATCGTCACGGCCGGCATCGGCGTGTTCCATGTCGGCGTCGAGTATCATTGGTGGGCCGGCCCCCAGGCCTGCTCCGGCAACGTGCCGAAGGGGCTGACGCCCGAGCAGCTCAAGAAGTACCTGTTCGGCGCCAAGATGGTCCGTTGCGACGAGACCGCCTGGGCGATGTGGGGTATCTCGATGGCCGGCTGGAACGCGATCCTGTCGGGCGCCCTCGCCTTCGTGCTGGCCTCGGGCGTCGCGAGTTGGGTGAGAGAGCGTCGATGAAAACCGGCGAAACCCGCAATCCCGGCGATGCCGAGCCGCGCGAGCTGATCGAGCGCACCATCCGCGTCGACCAGGCGGGCGAGTTCGGCGCCGTGCGCATCTACCAGGGCCAGCTCGCAGCCATGCGCTGGACCGGCCGCTCCAACAGCGAGGCCGGCCGCAAGATCGCCGCCATGGCGCGCGCCGAGCGCGAGCACAACGAGGTCTTCGACCACCTGCTGGTCGAGCGCCGCGTGCGGCCGACCGTGCTGCAGCCGCTGTGGAGCGTCGCGGGCTTCGCGCTGGGCGCGGCGACGGCGCTGATGGGCGACAAGGCGGCGATGGCCTGCACCGTCGCCGTCGAGGAAACGATCGACGAGCACTATGCGCATCAGGCCGCCGCGCTGGGCGACGACGAGGCCGAGTTGCGCGGCACCATCGAGAAGTTCCGCGCCGAGGAGATCGAGCACAAGGAAACGGCCCTCGCCGCCGGCGCCGAGCAGGCGCCGGCCTACGAGACGCTGACCTCGGCCATCAAGGCGGGCTCGCGATTGGCGATCTGGCTGTCGACGCGGTTTTAACGGGAGCGCATGAGCGGGCCGGAGGCCCGCGCTCCCAATCAGGTCTGATCCAGCTCGCTGTCCCAGTAGAGGAAGTCGCGCCAGCTTTCGTGCAGGTAGCCGGGCGGGAAGGCGCGGCCGTTCTCCTGTAACTCCTGCGTCGTCGGCTCCGACGGATAGCGCTGCAGCAGCATGCCGATTTCCTTGAGGAGCTGGTTGCCCTTCAGGAGATTGCATGGGCTGCAGGCGGTCACGACGTTGGTCCACGCCGTACGTCCGCCGCGCGACTTCGGCACGACGTGATCGAAAGTAAGCTCGTTGGTCGCGAAGTCGCCGCCGCAATACTGGCAGTGGAAACGATCGCGCAGGAACACGTTGAACCGCGTGAACGCCGGCCGCCGTGCCGCCGGCACGTATTCCTTGAGCGCTATGACGCTCGGCAGCCGCATCTCGAAGGACGGGCTGTGGATCTTGCGCTCGTATTCGGAGATCACGCTGACGCGGTCGAGGAACACGGCCTTCACCGCGTCCTGCCAGGACCAGATCGACAATGGAAAGTAAGACAGGGGTCGAAAGTCGGCGTTGAGCACCAGCGCGTGACAGGATTCGAGCCCCGGCGTCACGGCTAGCCTCGGCGCCGTTGAGCGGGTCTACTGCGGAAGTCGAGTCGGTCGAAAGCCCGGTCGAACATGCCGCGCATTGTGGCAAAGTTTTTCTAAAACACAACATGTCGATAAGCGGTTCATCGACATGCAATCGAACGATAATATCGCCATCACAGGAGGGAACCTTATCGTGGACACCGTCACCAACATCGCCCGTGCAGCAAGTTTTCCCCTGCCTTCGTCGGATCTCGAATCGCTCGGCTTCCGCAAAGGCCAGATCGACCGGCTGATCGCCCTGATCGAACGGCATGTCGCGGAAAACCGCTATCCCGGCTGCCAGATCGCGCTCGCCCGCCACGGCAAGCTCGCGCTCTATAAAAGCTTCGGTAACGCTGTCACCGAACCGAAACCGCGCGCGGCGGCAGACGACACGCTGTGGCTCCTCTATTCCAACACCAAGGTGGTGACGGCCGTCACGCTGTGGGCGCTGGCCGAGCGCGGGCTGTTTTCGTTCTCCGACAGGATCGCCGATCACGTGCCGGCTTTCGCCAAGCACGCCAAGGGCAACATCACGGTTCTGCAGACCATCACGCACCAGGGCGGCTTCCCCAACGCGGTCGTCGGCAAGGATGCATGGGCCGACCACAAGCGGCTGCGCGAGGTCGTGTGCGACTTCCCGCTCGAATGGACGCCCGGCTCGAAGGTCCATTACCACGGGTTGTCGGCGCACTGGACCTTGGGCGTGCTGATCGAGGCCGTCACCGGCAAGGACTTTCGCGACGTCATCCGCGAGACCGTGGCCGAGCCGCTGGGCCTCGGCCGCGAGCTTTTCGTCGGCCTGCCCGAGGCCGAGTTCGGCCGCGCCGCCGACATGCACGAAACAGTACCCGGCGATAAGGGGCCCAACGGTGAAGGCATGCGCCGCGACGGGGATGCGAACACCGCCGAATGGCGCAAGGGCGGCGCACCGGGCGGCGCGGGCTACGGCACGGCGCGCGCCATGGCGGCGCTCTACCAGATGATGCTGGCGGGCGGCGAGCTCAACGGCACGCGCATCCTTTCCCCTCGCACCCTGCAATACGCCATCCGCAACCACACCGGCGATCGCGTCGACGAGTTCATGGGCATGCCCATGCATCGCGGCCTGGGGCCGCATCTGCGCGGCACCACGGCCAACATCCGCGGGCTCGGCGCCTTCGCCAACCCGGGCGTCTTCGGCCATGGCGGCGTCGGCACGTCGTACTGCTGGGGCGATCCGGAGTCGGGCGTGTCGTTCGCCTACGTCACCAACAACCGCGTTCCCGACCCCTGGCACAGCAAGCGACTGGATCTCGTCGCCAACTTCGTGCACTCGGCCATCTTGCCGTAGCCTCTCCGGCGCTACTGCTGCTGCAGGCGCACGCGCACGCACTCGGCGGCGGGGATGGCGTTGGCTTCCGCGTCGTCGCGCGAGATCTGGCCGCCCATCACCATGCCGCGTGCCTGCGAACGCACCGTGTCGCGCAGGGTCTGTAGCGTCGGGTTGGCGGCGACGGTGGCGGCATAGATCTGCTTGCCGACCGCCGAGAGGTTCGACGCGCAGGCGTCGCCCTTCGCCACGTCGCCCCGTGCCGTCGCCGCGAGGCCGACCAGCGCCAGCAAGATCATCGTCATCTTCCTGAACATCACTTGTCTCCTCCTTCGCTACCTGCTGAGCCGCTCCCGTTCGCCCGCTTCGGCACCAAGCGCCGCCATGGCGAGCGCCAAGGATGCCACGGAAAATATCATCACGGCCGCATATCCGCCGGTCCAGTCGTGCAGCAGGCCGCCGATCCAGGCGCCCAAAAATCCGCCGAGGCCCATGCCGATGCCGATGAAGCCGTAGATGCGGCCGAAATGGGCGCCGCGATAGCGCAAGGTCGCGAGCGTCGAGATCATTGGTCCGCGCGAGCCCATGCTGCCGCCGAACAGCAGCACGTAGACCCAGAGCCAGAGATCGTCGCCCGGTGTACGCACCATGGCGAGCGCACAGACGCCCGCGATCGAGCAGGCATAGGCAAGGATGGCCGCGATCTTGCGGCCGCCGCGATCGGCGAGCCACGAGAAGCCGATCATGCCGAGCGGCGTCAGGAAGCCGGCGACGGCGATGGCCCGCGCGGCATAAGCGCCGTCGAAGCCACGTTCCAGCAGATAGACCACGGTCTGCGGCACGATCGAGAAGATGCCGAGCGAGGTGAAGCCGAACGACGCGGTCAGCGCCCAGAACGGCCATTCGCGCACCGCTTCGCCGACGGTCGGCCCGGGCTTGTCGGTCGCGCGCGCCGGCACCAGGCCGGATGCACCGCGCGCGATGCGTTGCCACGGCAGAACTACCAGCAGCGGGATGAAGGCGGCGCTGATGATCGAGAACACGCTGTAGGCATGCCGCCAGCCGTCCGTTGCGATCAGGTGCTGGGCGAGCGGCAGCATACCCATGGTGCCGACACCTGCGGCCGACCAGGCGACGGCCAGCGCCACGCCCAGCCGATTCGCCGGGAACCAGCGGCCGAGCAGCGTGGCGCTGAGCACGCCCGCCAACGAGGCACCGGAAAAGCCCATGACGATGCCGAGCGCGACATAGAGGTGCCAGATCTCCGTGGCGAACGAGGCCGACAGGGTGGCGAGCGCCGCGGCCGACATGCCGATGACGGTGAGCGCGCGCAGACCGAAACGATCGACGATCCAGCCCGAGATCGGCGCGGCGATGCCGCCGACCAGCAGCGCGAAGCTGTAGATCAGCGTGACCGCACTGCGGCTCGCATCGAAGGCGCCCTGCAGCGCCGGCACGAAGACCACGAAGGTGTCGCTGATCGAGCGGCTCGCCACGCCCAGCGCGAAGCACAGCGCCACCAGCGCCCAGGGCACGAACCGCGTCATCGGCTTCACCCTTGCATCGCGGGCGAGGCGTCGGCAAGGTCCGCGGCGCCAGGGAGTTTTGATGGACGACACGCTCATCATCGAGCCGCGCTTCAACGGCCCGCGCCTGTCGGGCAACGGCGGCTATGTCGGCGGCGTGATGGCCGGCCGCTTCACACAAGCCTTCGGCGGTGACGGCACGGTCGAGATCACCTTGCGCGCGCCGATCCCGATCGACCGCGCGCTGCAGGTCGTGCGCGACAGCGAGGCGCTGCTGCTGCGCGACGGCGACACGCTGATCTGCGAGGCGCGTGCCGGCTCGGTGGCGCATCTGAAACCGCCGCCTGCGCCGACCGACTGGGACGACGTGCTGCGCCGCGCCAAGACCGGCGGCTCGCCCGAGGACAGCGACTTCACCTGGTGCGTGGTCTGCGGCCGCAAGCGCGGCGAGGGCGATGGCCTGCGCGTGTTCGGCACCTCGGGGCCGCAGCCGGGCTATTCCCTCTCCTGCTACCTGCCGCATGCCAACCACGCCGACGATGCCGGCCGCATCAGGCCGGAGTTCGTGTGGGGCACGCTCGACTGCCCGGGCGCCTTCGCCGTGCAGGACATCGACGACATGCGACCGGCGGTGACCGGACGCATGACCGCCAAGGTGATCGAGCCGCCGAAAGTCGGCGAGCGCTGCGCCGTGGTCGGCTGGAAGATCGGCGAGGACGGCCGCAAGCTCTATTCCGGCACCGCCCTCTACACCGAGGCCGGCCGGCTGTGCGCCGTCGGCACCTGCACCTGGATCGTGCTGAAGGATTAGACTGGGAGCGCGGGCCTCTGCCCGCGCTCCCAGAAAGCTTAACGCTCGCGCACGAAGATGGTCGCGACCTCGTCGCTGTAGGCGCGGCGCCAGCCGGGCAGGCGCGCCAGCAACCGGTTGGCAGCCTGCTCCGGCATCAGCAATGTCCAGTCGATGGTGTAGCGATCGAGCATCGCCTCCAGCGGCTCCTCGCCGCGCAGCGCCACGGCCTCGACATGGCGCTTGACGAAGTCGCCGCCATAGAGCTCGCCGCGGCCATCGATGAAGGTCGGGATACCGGCGCTGATCAGATAGCCGCCGAAGCCGTAGTGATTGAACACGCGGCCCTTGGTGAGGCCGGCGTCGCGTGCGAAGGCGATGGCGGCGGTGGGCGAATTCTCGAGTGGCGGTGCGACGCGGCCGAGCCCGATCAGCACGCCCGCCAGCAGGCCCGCGACGCCGAGGCAGGCCGCGAGCCCCGCCGGCCCCGACGGACGGGAGAACATGTCGAAGCGGCCGGACGCCCGCGGCTGCGCGGCGATCGCCGGGAACTGCCGCGCCAGCAAGGGCGGTCGCGAGCGGCGCCAGTGTCGCCATGAGCTCGGCGTTGCGGGCGTACTGCAGGAAGAGATGCACCAGCCCGAGCACGATCAGCAGTCGAACGAGCGGCAGCTTCAGCCCGCGCGACAGCGCGAGGTAGAGCGCCACCAGCAGCACCAGCTCCTGCAACGGCTGCTTCTGGAAGTCGGGCAGACGCCACTCGGTGATCAGGCGCAAGGCCTCGCCGAAGCCGAAGATGCGCGACGTCACCAGGATCGATTCCGGTTCATAGGGCGTGATGCAGGCCGCCACCAGCGCGGCAACGCCGAACTTGGCCCAGGCGACGAACAGGGAGCGCCTCTCGGCGGCGTCTCGCGCACCGACCAGGGCATCGAGCGCGAAGGCTCCCGCCAACAGCAGGCCGAGCGTGAAGCCGCCATGCATGTTGGCCCACAGGAGCATGACCAACAGCAGCCAGAGATCGGGCGCCCGGCGCTGCTCGACGGCACGCACCAGGCCCGCGACCCACAGGAGGATCAGCGGGAACACCAGCATGTGCGGGCGGGCCAGCAGGTGCGGCGCCGTCATGACCGCCGCGGCCGCCGTGAACAGCGGCGCCGGCAACGGCCGGATGTCGCGCATCAGCAGGCGCGGCAGCAACGCGAAGGTGAAGCCGATCACGGCGGACGCAAGAACGGTCACGCCGCCCCAGCCGCCGAGGTTGAAGGCCAGCGCCAGCAGGATCTGCGACAGCCACTCCTTGGCGATCCAGGGCTGGCCGGTGAAGGTGAAGGAGTAGGCGTCGACCGTGGGCACCGCGCCGTGCGCCAGGATCCAGTTGCCGACGGTGATGTGCCAATGCGTGTCGGGGTCGCTCAAGAGCGGCAGGCCCGACGGGTTGTTCAGGAACACGAACACCGCAAGGCCGATCAGGACCGGCCACGACACCGCCCAGATGGAGCGGGCGCCCGAGCGGGAGGACGTCCTGCCGCGAGCTGGCTCGAGAGAAACGGAGGGGCCGGAAATGTCGGCCATCAGTAGCTCCGAAAATACTGAAAGAAATTGATATAAAGGATTGATATACAACATTTTTCATGGGCGTACCAGTACCAGCGATCGTCGGATATACCGATCGGTGATGCGACATCTGGTGCTGATCGGCGGCGGCCATGCCCACGTCCACGTCCTGAAGCAGTTCGGTGACAGGCCGCTGGCGGACGCCGAGGTGACGCTGGTCGGCCGCGATATCGAGACGCCCTACTCCGGCATGATCCCGGGCTTCGTCGCCGGCCTTTACAGCTTCGAGGAGTGCCACATCGACCTGGCACGGCTCTGCCAGCGGGCCCACGCGCGACTGGTCCATGCCGAGGCGACCGGCATCGATCGCGCGGCGCGGCGCGTGCTCCTGAAGGATCGGCCGGCGCTCGACTACGACCTGCTGTCGATCGACGTCGGCTCGGCGCCCAACGTCGGCACGATCGAGCGCGCGGAACAAGGGGCGATCCCGGTGAAGCCGATCGCCGAGCTGGGCCGACGCTGGCTCGAGTTCTGTGGCCGCATGGAGACCTGGCTGGGGCCGCTCAACGTCATGGTGATCGGCGGCGGCGCTGGCGGCGTCGAGCTGGCGCTGGCGATCGACCATCGGCTGCGCGACGTGGCGAAGGCAGCCGATCTGCAGGTGACGCTCGTCACCAAGGACGAGATCCTGATGGGCCAGGCGCAAGCGGCGCGCCGGCGATTGCGGGCGATCTTCCAGCGCCGCGGCATCCGGCTGCTCGAGCAGAGCGGCGCTGAGCGCATCGAGCGCGGCGCGGTCCGGCTGGCGGACGGCCAATGGCACCAGGCCGACGCAGTGTTCGTCGTCACCGAGGCGAGTGCCGCGCCGTGGTTCGCCGATACCGGCCTGCCGCTCGACGAGCGTGGCTTCCTGGCCGTCGACGCCACGCTTGCCTCGACTGGCGATGACCGCATCTTCGCCGCCGGCGACTGCGCTACCGTGCTCGAGCACCGCCGGCCCAAGGCCGGCGTCTTCGCGGTGCGCCAGGGGCCGCCGTTGGCCGACAACCTGCGGCGCGTGCTCAACGGCGAGCAGCCGCAGCCCTTCGTACCGCAGCGTCGCTATCTCTCCATCCTCGGCACGGGCGATGGCCGTGCCGTCGCCACGCGCGGCAGCTGGGCGATCGAAGGACGATGGGTGTGGTGGTGGAAGGACCACATCGATCGCAAGTGGATGCGGATGTATCGCTAAAGGGTTCGCAACCTCGGCGATGCTGCAGCGTTGCCCGACGCGAGTCACGCAGGGGACAAACGACAAATGGCCAAGAACAGGATCGTCGACACCGTCGCCGATGCAGTGGTGCGCGCCGAGCTGGCGATCGTGAGGACCGGTCGCCAAGCGGTCCAGGCAGTCAATCGCAAGATCGGCGCCGGTAAGCGCAAGGTCACGACCAAGAAGAAGGCGGCGAAGAAGTCCACCCGCAAGGCCGTGTCGCGGGCCAAGCGCAGCGTCCGGAAGGTCGCACGAAAGGTCGCACCCAAGGCCGCCAGGAAAGCCGCCAAGCGCGCACGCCGCTAGACTGCCGCATCCGCGACGGAGGTGAGCATGGCGCACGCCAAGGCAAGCATCGGCACGACCAACTACCAGACCGCCATCGTCACCGGCCATCACCGGCTGACTGCAGACGAAGGACCGGCGTTGGGCGGCAAGGATGTCGGGCCGGGGCCCTATGAGCTCCTGACCTCGGCGCTGGCGGCGTGCACGGCAATCACGCTGCGGATGTATGCCGAGCGCAAGCAGTGGCCGGTGACGGCGGTGCACGCCGACGTGCATTTCGTGCGCGAGGGCGACAAGCAGCACATCGATCGCGTGCTCACCATCGAGGGCGGAGTCGACGCCGAGCAGAAGAAGCGCATGGCCGACATCGCCGAGCGCACGCCGGTGACGCTGACCTTGAAGGGTGGGCTGGAGATCAGGACGACGCTGGCGTGATGGAAGCGCGGGCCTCCGGCCCGCATCATCAGCGGGCCGGAGGCCCGCGCTCCCAGAAGGCGTCAGCCCTTTTTCTTCTTCCACTCCTCGTAGTCGCGCTTGGCTTCCTCGCCGGCGGCGGGGAACAGGCCCTTGAGGGAGCGGCCGCGCGCCACTTCGGCTTCGGCGAACTCCTCGTAGTGGTAGGTGTCGAGCGCTTCCTGGGCCACCGCCTCGACGATGTCCGGCGGGATCACCAGCACGGCATCGCGGTCGCCGACCACGATGTCGCCCGGATAGACGGCGACGCCGCCGCAGGCGATCGGCAACTGCAGGTCGATCGGCCGGTGGGCGATCGGGCTCGGCGGCGAGGACGGCCGGCGATGGTAGGCCGGCAGGCCGGTCTTGAACACGCCGTCGGTGTCGCGAAAGCCGCCGTCGGTGACGATGCCCGCGGCACCCCTCGCCTTCAGCCGGCCGACATAGAGGTCGCCCGCCGAGGCCGCCCGCGAATCGCCGCGCGAATCGATCATCAGCACATGGCCGGGCGGGCATTCCTCCATCGCCTGCGGCTGGATGGTCGAGCGGTTCTTGGAGGTGGGACCGTCCATGTCCTCGCGCGAGGGAATGAATCGCATGGTGAAAGCGATGCCGACCAGGCGCGGCTGCTCGGGCCGCAGCGGCCACACGTCGAACAGCGTCATGCTCTTGAGGCCACGCCGGTTCAGCACGCCGGTCAGCGTCGAGGTGCCGACCTTGGCCAAGGCCTCGCGCAGATCGGATGAAAGCGTCGTCATTGAAAATCCTCCCCTTGGGTTGGCGAGACCCTAGCCGGCCGCGGGGAACTCCGGCAACGGCCGTCTCCGCGAGGTGGTTTCGTTGCAGGCGGTCAGCTACTGTCCCCGCATGCGTGTCGAAATCCTGTGCACCGGCGACGAGATCCTCACCGGCAAGACCATCAACACAAACTACAGCCACATGGCGCGGCGGCTCGGCGAAGTCGGGCTCACCGTGCACTGGGGCACCACCGTCGGCGACGACCGGGAAAGCCTGCTGCAGGCCTTTCACCAGGCCGGCGAGCGTGCCGACGCGGTGATCGTCAATGGCGGGCTCGGCCCCACCGTCGACGACCTCTCCCAGGAGGTGGCGGCCGAGGCGTGCGGCGTCCCGCTGGTGCTGAACGAGCACTGGATGACGCGCATGGAGCAGAACTACGCGCGGCGCGGTCGCGTCATGCCGCCCAACAACAAGAAGCAGGCGATGCTGCCGGAGAACGCCGAGTTCATCGACAATCCGATTGGCACGGCCTGCGGCTTCGCCGTCACCATCGGCAAGGCCCGTTTCTTCTTCACCCCGGGCGTGCCGCGCGAGATGCGCCTCATGCTCGAGGAACAGCTGATCCCGCGCCTGCTCAAGATCGGCGGCATCACCGGCGTGACGCGGCTGAAACGCTTCCACACCTTCGGCATCGGCGAGTCGCGCGCCGACGGCATGCTGAGCGACATCCCGGCCTTCCAGAACGGCCACATCAAGCTCGGCTTCCAGGCGCACTATCCCGAGCTCGAGACCAAGCTCGCCATCCATAGCGACAGCGAGGCCGACCTGAACATCAGGCTGGCGCCGGTCGAGGCTGAGGTGCGCAAGCGCCTCGGCAACTTCATCATTGCCGAGGACAACCAGACGCTGGAGGGCGTGGTGCTGGCGGCGCTGCTCGAGCGCGGCCTCACCCTGGCCACGGCGGAGATGTTCAGCGGCGGCCACATGGCGGCGCGGCTGGCGCCCCTGCCCGGCGCCGAGAGGATCTTCCGCAAGGGCGTCGTCACGCGCGATCCGGGCGAGCTCGGCATCAACGGCGTGTCGGCCGAGGCCGCGCAATCGGTCGGCCGCAAGCTGCGCGACGAAAGCCGCGCCAGCCATGCGCTCGCCCTGCTGATCGACCTCGACGAAGGCCCCGAGCGGCCCGATTTCGGCGGCACGGTCTGCATCGGCATCGCCGACGGCAGCGGCACTGTCGCCCGCCAGGCGCGCCTGATCGGCAACCGCGACTGGATCCGCGCCGGCGCGGTCGAGATGGGGCTGGACTGCCTGCGCCGTCACCTGCTCGGCCTGCCGGTCGACGAGCGCATCGACTTCGAGCGACGCTGACGCCTGCACTGCAGGCGGCTTGCGGGGGGAATTAGCGCAGTTCCCGCATGTTGCGCTACCCCCCTCAAGGGTGGCGTGCACCCAGGATGAGACAGCAAATTGCGCACGCTTGTCGCGCCCGGTCGTGGGCGTGGCAGCGCGTGCGGGATCCGCTGTGATGGTTGGGGCATGCAAAGGACGTCGCCGAGCGTGCGTCTTATAACTGAATAATAACTAAAGTTCTATTGCCGCACAAGCTCAAAACGCACGGCGGCGATTTTGGCGGACCGTATCACGCCAAAATTCTTTGCATGCACTGACTGCACTCAGTGTCATCGATACAGGCGGTGCCGCCATCCGATGCCGAATGCAGGCTCACCACTCATCTCTCCGGCCGGGTAGATGCCGCCGGGATCGTCCTTCCTCCAGGCAGTGATTCCTTCGCCCTCGCAGCCGGCGAGAACGGTGACGAGCGCACCAAGGCAAGCCCAGCGCGCCAACAGAGCGGGCTTAACGGGCGTCACGGTCTCCTCCTCCAATGTGAGCGCAACACTGAGATTTCAATGCCGGGGCCAATGAGCCCGTTGCCCGGAACCTCCTGCAATCGGGTAATGTTGCGCTGCAGGAAAGCGCGGAACCCATGGCCCGGAAGCTCAAGACCTATACGACCTCAGCGGGATTCTTCGATCTCGCCGTCGCCGCACCGTCGATGAAGGCGGCGTTGGACGCCTGGGGCTCGAAGAACAATCTCTTCCAGCATGGCTTCGCCAAGCTCTCCGACGATCCGAAGATCGTTGCCGCGACGATGGCGCGTCCCGGCGTCGTCCTGCGGCGGCCGGTCGGCTCGAACGGCGCCTTCGGCGAACATGCCAAGCTCCCCACGGACTTGCCCGTCACCAGCACGCCGCGACCGGCGGCGAAGCGGCCGGCGCCGAAGAAGCACGAGCCGCCGCCGAAGCCCGTCGACGACAAGGCGGCCCGCGAGGCTGCCCGGGCTTTCGAGAAGGAGCAGCAACGACGCGACAGCGAGCGCCGCAAGGAGGAAGCGGCCCGGCAGAAAGAACGCGAGCGCCGCGAGCGGGCGGTCGCTGCCGCCGAAGCCGCGCTCGAAGAAGGCCGGCAGGAGCACGAGGCGAAACGCGGGGAGATCGAAAAGGAACGCGCCGCGCTCGACAAGAAAGCGCAAGCGGAGGACGCGCGCTGGCGAAAGAAGAAGGACGACCTGGAGGCGGACCTGCGCAAGGCGCGGTCCGGCAGCCATCTGCGTCTCGTTTGACGGTCCCCTTTGATGGTCCCTATGGCCGGTCGGCGCGCAGCACGAAGCCCGTGGCGCTGCGCATCACCGAGATGCGGGCGCCTTCCAGTCCGCTGAAGCCGGCCGCCTCGATCGCCCACGGCAGGTCGTCCTCCGCCTCGTTGGGCGTATGCTCGTACCACAGCAGCACCGGGCAGGCGCCCGGCGTCGCCTGTGCACTGCCGCCCTGGCCGATGAAACGGACGGAAAAGCCCGCGGACGCAGCGAGCGACCGGTAGGCCTGTTCGAAGACCGGGTCTTCGCGCCGCGCTGCGCGGGTCTCGGCGGCCGGTCCCAGCGCCCAGCCGCTGGCGGCGTAGACCTGGGTGGTCGGACAGCCGGCGACGATGGCTGCGATCGTCCGGGCATTCTCGCGCCACAGGGGCCTGATGCCGGTCTCGATCATCGGCCGCGCCGCGCCTGCCACCGCCACCAGCGCCAGCAGGCCGAACAGCCATCGATCCCGTGCAAGCCGCGCGGCCGGCACGGCCAGCAGCGCGCACACCAGCACCGGGACGGCGAAGAGATAGCGATCAACCACGATCGGCTGGACGAGATGGACGGCGAACACGATGGCCATGCCGACGGCCAGGACGATACCGATCATGGCGACGAACCAGGCCTGCGACGCATCGCCGGCCCGCTCCCGGCCCAGCCAGAGGCCGGCCAGAGGCACGGGATTGAGCCAGAGCGGTGCCGCGGCGAGCGACCCCAGCACGCCGAGCGCGGCAAGGCCGGGCAGGTCGATCCAGCTGTGATCGAACTGCGCCGCCCAGCTCGGCATCTGCAGCGCGACGCTGGTGGCGATGAACAGGCTCGACAGCGCCGCCGTCGCCAGGACCAGGGTTGCCCACCGCCGCAGCCCCCTGGCGAAGGCACAGACGGCGATGGCCGCGGCCAGAAGGCCGCCGAACAGCGCACCGACATAGTGGATGCCGATCGAGCCGACCGTCGCCAGCGCGGCGATCGCGGCCACATCGAGGTCACGGCGCCAAGCGAGGTCGGACTTGGCCGCGGCGACATGGCGGGCGACCAGGGCCAGCGTGCCGATCGCCGCTATCTGCCAGAAATAGGACCGGTAGACGGCGAAGGATTCCATCGCCTGCGGCAGCGACAGGGTGAGCAGCAGCAGGGCAGCGGCGAAACCCGCCTGCCCGGGTATTCGCCGCGACAGGCGGAAGGCCGCCAGGATCATCAGGCCGGCGACGAGCATATTGGAGACCAGGCGTCCGGCCGGGATCGAGGTGATGCCCAGCGAGGCAAGCAGGGTCGCCCAGGCGTTGAAGACCGGCGGATGGGCATCGCGCATCCAGCCGTCCCAGACCAGCGCCGACAGGCCTTTGCGGGTATCCGAAAGCTCAAGGGTCCAGAACTCGTCGAGCCAGGGTCCGCGCAGCGCCGCATCGACGGCGGCAAGCGTCAGGATGGCGGCGAGGCCCGTGGCGGCGATGACCGTCGGGGTGAGCAGCCCTTGCCGCAGCGGCTCGGCGGTTGTGACGGAGAGAGCGCTTAGGTCGGCGGGCTGATCGCTCATGCCTGAAGGGGCTCCGCTGGGCATCCAGCGCGCCATCAACGGAGCCGCCAGGCCGAGGGTTGCCTCAGAGATGCACGATGTCGGCTTCCCTGACGTGCCGGCCGCCAATAGTCTCTAGCTCCAAGGAAACGCCGCTGCGGAGGTGCCCATGGCTACAGCCGTTCTCATCGTTCGGGCGAGACTGACCAACATGGCTGATCGGCAGCAGTTTGACAGTTGGTACAGTACCGAACACCTACCCAATGGCGTGAGGCTTTATCATGCGCAGCGCGCATGGCGTTGCTGGAGCCGGACCAATCCTCTCGTCCATATCGCCCTTTACGAGTTCGCCAGCGTCGAAGAGGCCGATGCGATTCTGGATTCCTCGGCGCTCGCCACGCAGATGGCGGATTTCGACCGTGTCTGGGGAACAGGCATAACGCGCACGCGCGAAGTCGTGGAGGTCGCGGAAGAGCTCTATTCGCCGGCCTGAAGTGCCCCTCCTGTAGCGTAGGTACCCGACATGTCCGCACCTGATCTCGACAACCGCATCGCCCTCATCACCGGCGCCGCCGGCGGCATCGGCCAGGCCCTTGCGCGGGCCTTCGTCGGCGCCGGCCTGCGTGTCGCCCTGTGCGACACCTCGAAGGACGCCCTGCTTCGTCTCCATGGCGAGCTCGGCGCCGACCGGACGATCGCGCTGCCGATGGACGTGTCGGATCCGGCTTCGTGTCGCGACAGCGTCAACCGCACGATCAGCCATTTCGGGCACCTCGATGTGCTGGTCAACAATGCCGCGGTCGGGATGACCACGGTGCGCGAAGACCACATGCGCCGCGTCGTGCAGATCGAGGACATCGCGCCGGACCTGTGGGCCCGCTTCATGGCGGTCAATCTCTCCGGGCCGTTCTACATGGCCCACGCCGCCGTGCCCGGCATGCGCGCCCGGAAATTCGGGCGGATCATCAACGTCACCACCAGCTTCTTCACGATGCTCAATCCCGGCTTCTCGCCCTATGGCCCGGCCAAGTCCGGCCTGGAAGCCTGGAGCGCCAGCCTGGCCGGCGAACTGAAAGGCTCCGGCATCACCGTCAATGTCGTGGTGCCGGGCGGGCCGACGGATACGCCGATGGTGCCGGACGACGGGTCGATGGAGCGCAGCCAGATGATCCGCCCGGAAAAGATGGCGCCGCCCATGTTGCATCTCGCTTCCGATGCAGGCAGCGCCATCACCGGCATGCGCTTCGTTGCCGCGAAGTGGGACTCCTCGCTTCCCGTCGCAGAGGCCATCGCCGCTTCGGGCGGGCCGGCCGGCTGGCCCGACCTGGCAAAAAACCCGGTCTGGCCGGGCGGCGGCCCGAAGCGCTGATCAACGCGTTCCTGTCTTTCGCGCGGAGACCAGGAGCATCATCGGTCGCTCCCGTTCTTCGGCCAGTCCCGGCAGCTGCTCGATCTGTTCGCGCGTCGGGGCGAACTCCTCGACCCGGCGCAGTTCGAAGCCGGCGTCGATCAGGGTGTTCAGCGTCGTGCCCAGTGTCCGGTGGTACTTCAGCACGCCCTTGGCGAACCAGTCCGTTCGGCGCTCGCCCTCGATCGAATAATCGTTGACCGGCCAGCTCTTGCGGCCGTCTTCATCGGCGATCCAATGCGGATGCGCCGCAGCCATGAAGATCGGATGCTCGATCGTGAAAACCAGGCCTCCGCCGGCTGCCAGCGCCTTGTGGATCATGCGCGCGAGGCGCTGGAAATCCGCGACATAGTGAAAGGCGAGCGCGCTGTAGGCGAGATCGAAAGCCGCCTCGGGCAGGTCCAGTGTCTCGAGATCGGTGATCCGATAGTCGATCGCCGGATCCGAGGTATCGGCCTTGGCGTGCGCGATCATGTTCTGCGACAGGTCGAGACCAAGCACGGAAGCAGCACCCTCGGTGCGCATCCAGCGCGATGCCCAGCCGAACCCGCAGCCCAGATCGACCACGCGCTTGCCGGCCAGCGCGGGCAGCATGGCCCGGACCGCCGGCCATTCGGGAGCACCGGCCAGTCCATGCACCTGTCGGGGCAACTGGTTGTAACCAGCGAAGAAATCGGAATTGTCGTAGATATTCTGTGCCACGTTCATCTCCACAAATGAAAAGGGGGACGAGGCACGTTCAAACGCCGAAAGACCTCGTCCGCGAGGGGCGAGGCCAGGATTGGCGATCCGCGTATTCAGCTTGCGTGGTCGACACCCCGGCACCCCGCGTTGGGGATGCCGGCCACTCGGGCGACAATGTGGATGTCCTTCTCGACCATGGCCAATATCTCGGCGAGGCCTTACGCGGAGTCAAGGATGCCGTCGGAAGATGAGTAAGTTCCAGCTGACGACCGACTTCAAGAACGCACCCTATTGGTGGGACGCAGCGCCACTGACTGAGGTCGCCGGTGGCGCGCTTGCTCCTTCCTACGACGTAGCCGTCGTCGGATCGGGCTACACCGGCCTGCGCGCCGCCTTGACGCTCGCCCGGGCCGGACGAAGCGTGGCGGTGTTCGACAAGGAGCGGCCGGGCTACGGCGCGTCGCGGCGCAATGCCGGATTTCTCGGCCGCACGCTCAAGAAATCCTACATCGATCTGAAGGCCGCAAAGGGCGCCGCCTTTGCTGCCGCCATCTATCGCGACCTGATGACGGCCTATGAGAGCACGCTCGCCTTCATCGAAGAGGAGGGCATCGACTGTCATGCCGTGCGCTGCGGTCGGCTCATCGCGGCGACCTCCGCCGCGCACTACGCCCTGCTGGACCGCGAGCTCAGCGGCATGAAGGCCGATCTCGGCCTGCCCTATGCCATGCTGCCGCGCGAGCGGCTGCGCGAGGAAATGGCGAGCGACCTCTATGACGGCGGCGCCGTCATTCCCGATCTCGGATCGCTGCATCCGGGCCTCTATCACCGCGGCTTGATGGAGCGCGCGCTGGCCGCTGGCGTCGCGATCTTCGGGAACTGCGAGGTCATGGCGATCGAGCAGATCGGCCAGCAAGGCGACCGTTTCCGTGTCACCACTGCCGCCGGACCGACACGCGCGCAGGACGTGATCGTCGCCACCAACGGCTACACGCCGAAAAGCCTGCCTTGGCACGCCCGGCGCCTCATTCCCTTCGTCGGCTACATGGCGGCGACCGAGCCGCTGACGCCGACGCTGCTGCAGAAGCAGCTGCCGCACCGGCGCACGGTGATCGATTCCAACCTCGACATCGATTTCTTCCGGCCGGCGCCGGACTCGCCGCGCCTGCTGTTCGGCGGCGCCACGGCCAACGGCCTGGAAGATCCCGTGGCCATTGCCAGCCTCCTGCATGGGCGGCTCCGGCGTGCGCTGCCGGACCTGGCCGACGTCAAGCTGAGCCACGTCTGGACGGGGCAATGCGCCGGCACGTTCGACATGATGCCGCATATCGGCTGCCATGACGGCGTCTGGTACGGCATGGGCTACAACTTCGCCGGCGTGCCCATGGGTTCGTTCTTCGGGCTGAAGATTGCGCAGAAGATCCTCGGCCTGACGGATGGCGTCACCGCCTTCGAACGAGACGCCTTCCCTACCCTGCCGCTCTATCGCGGCAATCCCTGGTTCCTGCCGCTCGCGATGCGCTGGTTCGCCTGGCAGGACTCGAAGCTGGCGAAGAGTACATCGCTTCCCGTCATCCCGAGCGGAGCCGGCCGAAGGGCGGCGTAGTCGAGGGACCTGTTTTTGTCGATGCATCCACAAAAACAGGTCCCTCCGCTCCGCCTCGCTACGCTCGGCTCCGGTCGGGATGACGGGACTTTGCAGTCTCAGCCGTGCGCGGCCTTCAACGCTGGCAGCACGTTCCGCGCGATACGCTCGAAGGTCGGCTGCTGCTCTTCGAGCATGGGGTAGTAAAACGCGATGTCCGAGATGCCGAGCGCGATCACCTGCTCCACCATCTGCCGGCAGGTCTCCTCGGACTCGTAGTACTTGATCTTGCCACCGCTCGAACGGGCGGTCGGGTCGAACATGAGGTAGGAGCGCCGCAAGGTCGTCGGGTCGCGGCCGATCCTGGCGCAGCTTGCGTCGATGGCGGCCACGCGCTGGCGTGTCTCGTCGAGCTGGGCCTCGAAGGTCTTGGCGAAGCTGATGCTGTTCCAGACATCGGCATGGCGCGCGGCATGACCCAGCATGACGGGACCCATCGCGGCGATCACGATGGGCGGGCGCGGCAACTGGACGGGGCGCGGGCGCAGCGCCGCCGCATCGACCTTGTAGAAACGGCCCTGGAACGTCGTCTCCTCCTGCGACATCAGGCGATCGACGATCTCGACATATTCGCCGAAGCGGGCGACGCGTTCCTTCGCGCTCCAATTGTCGATGCCCATCATCCGATACGACGGATCGATCTCCAGCCCGATGCCGAGCCCGACATCGAGCCGGCCATTGGAAATGTGATCGGCGGTGAGCGCCTGCAGTGCCAACAGGGCGGGATTACGCAGCGGGATCTGCGCGACCAGCGTCGTCAGCCGCACGCGCGTCGTCGCCTGGGCGATGGCGGCGAGCTGCGACCACAGCTCGAACCACGGCCCCTTGCCGCCGGCCCAGTCGACGAGATGGTCGGCGAGACCGACGGAATCGAAACCAAGCTCCTCGACGTGGCGGCAGCGGCGCAGAAGATCGGGCCACGGCACGTTCGGCAGCACGAGCACGGAGAAGCGGAGTTGGTTGGTCATGCTTCCTACCCCAATTAGGCAACATTGCCAGACTTGGAGTGCAGCATAGCCATCTACCCCGTGAACGGCAGAATCAATTTACTTCCATCATTCGTGCGGGCCTGCCGATCGCGCGAGCAAGCTAGCTAGGTTTTCTATACTTGTGACGCTCTGATGGAGACAAACCTGCACGGCGTTCGGCGTCGTTGTCGGTCTAATTCCCCTTATCTCTTCTCAGCGATTCCAACCTCTCAATGTCGGCCTTGGCCTCGGGAGGTATGGTCGCCTCGTAAATGCTGGGCACTGCGAACGACAAATCACCGAGTTCGGGGTCCCGTCCCACACGCTGCCATTCCCCTATGATCGCGTCCGCTATTTCTTCCGGTGCGTTTCCGTAGTCGACAAGCGACCAGAAGTGCACGCCATCCAAGGCCCCAACGACCGGCTTTGCGCCCTTAGCGAGCAATAGCAATATGTTGCGCCGGACATAGTCGATCAGTTGGTCATCCGACAATCCGAAGCCTTCGCGCCCTGCGACAAGGATGTTCCGGAGGCTGACAGCATCGATCTCAAGCTCCCCCGGGACGAGCTCTATCCATTCTTCCAAGGGCGTCCCGTAAATCCTGTGTCTGATTTGCGCAGTCATTGGTCACTTTTATCGGAGCTTCATGATTCTTGAAATCCGTTCCGACCAACGGAGCGTTGCTTCAACAGATCGAAAGCCACCCCCTACCAACCCATCGCCCGCCCTGTCCGTCGGGGATCGGCGGCGCCGTAGAGCTTGCCGGCCTTGAGGTCGGCGGAGATGGCGCAGACACCGGCGGTCTTGAGCGAGAGATCGGGCAGCCAGTTCACCTGGTGGCCCATGGCAGCGAGCGCCTCGCCGGTCGGACGGCCGATGCCCTGCTCGATGTCGACGCGGCCCGGATAATAGGTGTGCGGCTCGAAACTGTCGGGGAAGTTGCGGGTGATGAAGCGCGGCGCCTCGACCGACTGCTGGATGTCCATGCCGAAGATCACGTGGTTCAGAAGGACCTGCAGCATGCCCTGCGGCTGCAGATCGCCGCCGGGCGAGCCGAACGGCATCAGGAACTCGCCCTTGCGCATCGCCATCGCCGGGTTGGGCGTGAGCCTGGGTCGCTTGCCCGGCGCGGCGACGGAGGTATGGCCAGGATCGGCCCAGGACTGCGAGCCGCGCGACGATGGGCAGAGGCCCAGCCCGGGAATGACCGGGCTTTCCCACGACACGTCGCTCGGCGTCGCCGAGAAAGCGTTGCCTTTTGAATCGACGACGCAGACGTAAGACGTGTCGCCCGGCAACCCCGGCTCGCCGACGGCAACCGACGGCTGGCGGGTGTGGCCCGCGACGTGGCCGGCGACAGGACCGGCCGGCGGCATCTCGCCGAAGGCGCGGTCGTTGCGGATCGTCTTCAGCCGCTCCTGGGCATAGGGCCGCGACAACAACGTCTCCATAGGGACGTCGACGAAGCGCGGATCGCCGTAGTAGCGCTCGCGGTCGGCGAAGCAGAGGTTCATGACCTCGGCCAGGAGATGGACGTATGCCTTGGAGTTGTGGCCGAGCGCTAATAGGTCGACCTCGTCCAGCATGGACAGCATCTGAAGCAGCACCGGGCCCTGGCACCAGGGACCGCAGCTCATCACCTCGGTGCCCTTGAAGCTGTAGCTGAGCGGCGCTTCGATCTCGGAGCGGTATTCGGCAAGATCCGCCTCGGTCAGCAGCCCGCCATTCTCGCGATGATACTTAGCAATCGTCCGGGCAATGTCGCCGCGATAGAAGGCGTCGCGCGCCGCCGCCAGGCCGGCCTCGCGGCCCTTGCCCACCGCCGCCTTCTCCTGATCGACCATGTACTGGATCGTGCGGCCGAGATCGGCCTGCACTAGGCGATCGCCTTCCTCGAGGGGCGCACCGTCGCGGTGAAAGATCGCGACGTTCTGCGGCCAGCGCCGATAGTCCTCGACCTTGTCCTGCAGGAAGGTCGCCATCACGCTGTGCACCGGGAAGCCGTCACGCGCGTAGCGGATGGCCGACGCCGCGACCTCGCCGAAGCTCATCGTGCCGTAGCGCTGCAGCGCGAGGATCCAGGCGTCGGGCGCCGCCGGCACCACGGTGCGCTGAAGCCCGACTGGAATCGTGCCGTTGTGGTCGCGGATGAACGTCTCGATGTTCAGCGCCTTCGGCCACCAGCCCAGCCCCGCGATCGACACGGTCTCGTCGCGATCGGCGAGGTAGATCAGCATCGGCGCAACGCCGGAGAACTGTACTTGGTCGCTGTGCACGACGCCGAGCGCAATGCCGCCGGCGACGCCGGCATCGATGGCATTTCCGCCGGCGCGCAAGATCGCATGCGACGCCTCGGTCGCGAGATACTGCCCGGCCGACGCCATGTAGTGGTGGCCGATGACCATTGGCTGCATCCGCATCAGGCTCTCCCTTGGCCGTTGGAACCGAATCCTACAATATCCGATCCAAGTGCACGCTCTGCCACTTTTCATGGGAGGAGGACCGCTTGCCCATCGACTATGAGAAGCGCGACGGCGTCGCCTACATCACGCTGAACAACCCCGCGAAGGCGAATATCTTCGACAAGCCCACGGCGGACGCGATTTCCGAGGCGTGGATCGACCTGTGGGAAGATCGCTCGATCCGCTGCGCGATCCTGACCGGCAAGGGCGATACCCACTTCTGCGGCGGCCACAATCTCGCGCCGCGGGAGAACATCACGGAAGAAGAGCGCGAGTATCTGCGCACACAGCGGATCTTCTGGCCGCTGGCCGGAACGGTGCATGGCCAGAAGACCGGTGTCGACGGACGCATGGGCGATCACTATCCGCGGGTGTGGAAGCCGGTGATCGCCGCGGTGAACGGCTGGGCGGCGGGCGCCGGTCTCTACTCCCTGCTGGCGTCGACCGACATCAGGATTGCAAGCGCCGAGCATGCGCGCTTCAAATTCGCCCTCCTGACTCAGGGCTGGCTGGGGCATGGACCCGGCGCCAGCCTGCTCGTCAAGCAGCTGCGCTACATCGATGCCATGAAGATCCTGCTGACGGACGAGCCGTTCGATGCGCAGGAGGCGCTGCGGATCGGCCTCATCAACGAGGTCGTCCCGCACGCGCGATTGCTGGAACGGGCGGAGGAGCTCGCCCGCCATATCTGCAAGCTGCCTCCCGTCGCGGTGCGGATGATGAAGGAGTTCGTGGTCCGCTTCGGCGATCTGCCGACCGACCAGGCGTGGCACGTGCAGAACCTGATCAACTCATTGCTCATCCAGACCACGACGGACGGCGAGGAAGGCCGCCAGGCGTTCAACGAGAAGCGCAAGCCGAACTTCGACGGCAAGCTGCGCAAGCGCGGCGATGCCTGGCCGGATCTCTCGGAAGAGGACGCAAAGCGGCTGGACGAGGCCTATCGCAGCGGGGAATTTTGAGTACTCTCTGGAAAGTTGCATCATAATAAGATATTCTCTCAATACGGGATGCGCGCAGCACGGTGCCATTGCATCGTCGACACGCGAACGAGCTTTCGCGGGAGGCCCACCATGTCCTGCCTCGATCACGCCTGGTCCAGAAGCTTGTGTGCCGTTGTCTGCCTGTTCGTCGTCCTGCCCTTGCCGGGCAACGAGGCGAAAGCCGGCGAGGAGTGGACCGTCGTCGATCGCATCCTCGGCGAGGACGGCAAGCACTCGCGCGATGTGAGCGGTATAGCCTGCATGACATCGAGCGGTTTCCCGCGGCATTGCCTGGTGATCGACGACAACCTGCAGAGCGGCCAGTTCCTCACGCTCAAGGACGGCGAACTGCAGCCCGGCGATGTCGTGCCGCTGATCGAGAACACCTTTGGCGGCAGGGATCTCGAGCTGGACGGTGAAGGCGTGGCCTTCTACTCGGATCCAAAAGATGGCGGTGCCTTCTACGTCATCGGCTCGCACGGCCATGCGCGGCATGACACGACCGACTGCGTCGGGCCGTTGACAGAGAAAAACAAGGCGAGGATTGCCGCCTCCAGCCAGATCGTGCGGATCCGGCTGAAGCCGTCGGTCGGGAAGACTCTCTCGAGGCACGACGTGGTGGACATCACCCGGAACGCCAAGCTGCGCGACTTCATCGCGGCCGAGCCGACGCTGCAGCCGCACATGGACAAGTGTCTCGAGCCCAATGCCCAGACCGAGGGCAACGGAGTCACCATCGAGGGGCTCGCCATCCTCAATGGCAGGCTCTATGCCGGCTTTCGCGGCCCGTCCCTTCCCGGCGCACCTATCCTTTCCGTGCCGCTCGAGTCGCTGTTCGGCTCGGGCACCGGTGGAGCCAAGCTGGTCGTCGTAAAGCTCGATAAAGGGCGTGGCGTGCGGGATCTGGCGCCGTACGGAGGTGGCTTGCTGGTCCTTGCGGGCCCGGTCGGCAGCGAGAGAGGTCGCTACGATGTCTACTGGTGGGATACGAGCAGCCCCGACATGAAGCACCTCGGCGACATCACTGATCAGGCGCAGGCCGCCGAGCAGAGCAAACCCGAGGGCATTCTGCCGCTGGAGGTATCGTCCGGTCAGTTGCGACTGCTGATCGTGTCCGACGGCAAGGACGCGAAGGACGGCGCACCGCGCACCGTCCTGGTTCCCGCCCCGTAAAAGGGCTGCGAGCCCGCTTCAGCCGAGCACGCCGCTCGTCCGCAGCTCGGCGATGCGTTCCGGCGACAGGCCGAGGACGGTCGCGAGCACATGATCGGCATCGGCGCCCAGTTCGGGCGCAGGCCCGAGCGTGCGGCCGAAGCTTGCGCGCCACGGCAATCCTGGCAACAGGCCGCTACCTTGCTTGTCCCAGAAGCCGCGGGCGGCGAGATGCGGGCTTTGCACCAGGTCGCCGTGACGCGCGAGAGCGGCGGCGGGAATGCCGGCATTCAAGAGCGATTCGGCGACCGCGGCAGCCGACCGGGCGGCGGCCCAGGCAGCCAGGGCAGCGTCGATCGCGTGCTGCGCGTCGCGGCGCTGCCGGAGATCGAGCGACGCCATGTCCGCCAGGCCCGGCACGAGATGGCACAGGGCGCGCCATTCCTCATTCGTGCGCACGACGATGCTGACCCAGTCTTCGTCACCCGCACAGCGCCAGGCGCCGTGCGGCGCATGATGCATCGATCCATTGCCCACCGGTTTTGGCGGTGCGCCGAGCTGGGTCGTGACCAGCGGCTCCGCCATCGTCCACAGCATCGCCTCGATCATCGAGAAATCGACGCGCGCCACCCCTCCTTCCTGCTGGCGATGCCACAGCGCGGCGGCCGCCACGAAGGCGAGCATCAGGCCGCACATCGGATCGAGCCACGCGAAGCCGACTCGCGGCGCGACCTCGGGATGACGATTGAGACCGGCAAAGCCGCTGTAGCATTGCAACAGCGTCCCGTAGGCGACGGCCTGAGCGTCCGGCCCCGTTCGCCCCATGCCCGATGCGGAGATGTAGATGAGATCGGGGTTCACGGCCCTCAGCGCCTCGGCGCCGAGACCGAGCCTGTCCATGACGCCGGTGGCGAAATTCTCGATCAGGATGTCGGATTTCGCGGCAAGCGCCCGCACGATCTCGACCGCCTGCGGCTTCTTGAGATCGATGGCGATGCTCTTCTTCGCCTGGCCGAGCGCGGTATGCAGTTCCGTTGCGCGCCCCGGGTCTCCCTTGCCGGGCGCTTCGATCTTGATGACCTCCGCGCCCATCGCGGCCAGGTAGCGCGTCGTCGTCGGGCCCGCGATCACCCAGCTGAAGTCGAGCACGCGGATGCCGGACAGCGGCATCGGCCCCCTCGGGGTCTCCTGCTTGCGGTTCGACGCGACAACACTCAGCCCGAACGGCGTGCCCGGTCGTTGAATCGTCTTTCCCGCGAGATTATGCGGCGCGTAGTACCGGCGATGCCTCATCTGCGGCGTGTCGAGATGCTCGGCGACCTCGCGCAGGGGAAAGCTCGGCACATGCGCGCGCTGCGCCGTGTCGGCGATCGATTGCTTGTCGTGCCGCCGGCTCCATTCCGACATCAGCGCGTGCAGGGCGTCCCAGTTGTTCACTCGATCGGCCTTGGTGGCAAAGCGCGGGTCGTCGCCCCAGGCGGGTGATCCCATCGCTTCGAGCCACGATGCCCACTGCTTCTCCTCGCGGGGGGAGATCGCGGCGTAGCCGTCGCTCGCCGGCAGGATCGTCACCGTTGCGCCATTGCCGTCGGTCAGGCGCTTGCGCTCCCAGCTCTTCTTGCCGAGGCCCGCGCGCGCGAGCTCGGTCATGGCGAGCGTCGCCAGGGCTTCGTGGATCGACACATCGATCGACGCACCGGACTGGTTGCCTAGCGACGCATGCATGCCGGCGCACGCAGCGGCCAATCCGCCAATGAAGGCGGATTGCTCACCGACGGGACGTATCGGCGGCTCCGTCAGATCGTCGACCTGGCCGGTCAGCAGACGCGAAATTCCGCTGGCAAAGAACAGGGTCAGGTCGGTGGCCGGGTCGTTCGCCCGAGGGCCTGTCTCGCCAAAGGGAGAGATCGTGACGATGATCGCCGACGCGTTGACCTGGCGCAGCTCGGTCATGTCGTAGGCACCTCGCCCTTCCCGCACGATCAGATGCGCCGCTGCCAAGGCCTTGCGTTGTTCCGTTGCGTCAACGGCAACGGCTTTGCCGTGATTGAGATGGTCCAGCAGCGTCGCCCCGGCGCCAGGGTCGATGCAGGTCACTTGCGCGCCGACGTCGGCCAGCAATCGACCGCAAACCGCGGCCGCCGGACCGCGTCCGATCTGAAGGACATTGAATCCGGTCAGCAACGCCATGCCGGTCTTCCCCATCGCTCATCGATCCGCACAACGAATTCGCGTCGAGGATCAGGGAGACGTCAAGCGTCGTTCACGGCATCCTTCGTTCACGGCGCAACGCAAGCACTGCATCGTACAGCAACTCAATCAAGGCGCTCTCATTGTGCCAGACCATTTGCCTTCGGACGCGGAGCCGTCCCGTACCTGCTACGGGGCGGTCAAGGTGCGCCATTCGCGAGGCTCAGGTGCTCGAGCCCCAGAAGCCCCGAAGCGCGCCCGCGTCGCCGTTGAACAGGTTGCGATCGCAGTGGCTGACACCCTGCACGATGGTGGTCTGGCCGTAGGCTGGGCGGCCCGCGCTCTCGTCGCCGGCGTACTGCCAGAGCTTCCAGCCCGTCGCCTCCCAGGCCCGCGGCACCTCGGGCGAATCATGGTAGTCGGCGACCCACAGGCCGCAGCGCGCCAGGATCGAGGCCGGCGTGACCACGGCGCCGAGGCTGAGGCCGGAGTTCGGCAGCGGCTCGCCGTTGGCCCAGGTCGGATGCACGTAGACAACCGGCAGCTGGCCCGTTGCCTGGGCCACCACCTGCACGAAGGCTTCCGCCTGGTCGAGCCGCATGGAGTTCGACGGATTGTTCTCGTTCGCCTCGAGGTCCAGAGCGAGCAGGGTCCGCGTCCCCGGCCGCGACATGGAAAGAAAGAACGCCGCCTGCTGCTCGCCCGGCATCTGGCCGGTGCCGAAATGATAGGCGCCCCACAGCAGGCCCGCCGCCTCGGCCTGCGACCGCCGCCCGGCGTACGCCGTGTCGGCATAGTCGCCGCCTTCGCTCGCCTTGTGGATGACGCCGAGGATGCCGCTCTGGCGGACCTGCCCGAAGCTGGTGACGGTGACGCCGCGGCTCAGGTCGATGACGGCGTCCAGGCCCAGCGTCGCGCGGTCCGGCGGCGGTGGCGCGATCGGCATCTGATAGGGCGGCGCGATCGTCCGGTTGGTGCTGCAGCCGGCCACGGCCGAAGCCGCCAGGCTGGAAGAAAGCAGGGTCCTGCGCGAGATCATCCGGGCGTCAATCTGTCGATGGCTTCCTGGTCGGCTGCTGACCGGCAGCCCGGGCGGCAGAGGACATGAACAGGTACTCGTCTCCACCCGCGGCACGGCCTTCCTTGAACACGGCAATGGCACGCTCCTGATCGCCGGCTTTCCAGAACGCTTCGGAGACGTCCCGATAGACCATGCCGGTGGCGCTTGCCCTGATTGCGGGATCGGTCACGCTCAACGCCCCTTTGGCCTGGATGAAGCTGCCTTCTCCGCCAGCCCGATCGCGGTCGAGGATCTGGTACGACGCCAGCGCGCCGTAAGCCAGCGCAAGCGTCCCGCACTCGAGCCTGTTGGTTGACGAGCATTTATCGGAGAATCGCTCGACCTCCTTCTTTGCCAGGCTTACCGCCGCCTTCTGGTCGCCGCCATCGGACGCTTGCAGGGCGGCAGCCTGATAGGAATCGTTGCTGGCGCAGGCTGCCAGTATCGACGCGCACGCCACAACCGCGACGACGTTCCTGAGCGCATGCATATGGAGAATGTTTCCCCTTCCCGTGCCGCCTCTCGGCTCAGCGGCCTACTGGCAGCCGGCGTTCTAGCCCATACTCGCCGCCGGTTCCAAGACATCACTGGGGGAAGGTCGATATGGATCTCCATCTGCGCGGCAAGACCGCTCTCGTCACCGGCGCATCCAAGGGCATCGGGCTCGCCTGCGCCAGGCAGCTTGCCGAGGAGGGTTGCCACCTGCACCTCGCGTCGCGCACCAAGGCCGACCTGGAGCGCGCCAAGGAGCAGATCCAGTCCCGGCACAACGTGTCGGTGACGGTCCACCCGGTCGATCTCAGCAACGGCGACGCCGCGCGCTCGCTGGCGGCGGCCTGCTCCGACATCGACATCCTGGTGAACAATGCCGGCGCCATCCCAGCCGGCGACCTGCAGACGATCGACGAAGCGCGCTGGCGCGACGCCTGGAACCTGAAAGTGTTCGGCTACATCAACCTCTGCCGCGCGGTCTATCCCGTCCTGAAGGCGAAGGGGGGCGGCGTCATCGTCAACGTGCTGGGTGCCGCCGGCGAGCGGCCGACCTGGGGCTATATCGCCGGCAGCGCCGGCAATGCCTCGCTGATGGCCTTCACCCGCGGCATGGGCGGTACCAGCCTGGTCGACAAGGTGCGCATCGTCGCCTGCAATCCCGGCCTGATCAGCACCGAGCGCATGGAGACCATGCTGCGCGCAACCGCCAAGGACAAGCTGGGCGACGCCGAGCGCTGGCGCGAGCTGATCCCCAAGCAGCCGCCGGTCGGAACCGCCGAGCAGTGCGCCGATCTCGTGGCGTTCCTGGCGTCCGACCGGGCCTCGCACATCGCCGGCACCGTCGTCACGATCGACGGCGGCGCGGCGCACTTTGCTGGGGTTTTGTAGGGGGATTTGCAGCCACCCTGCAGCGCCCATTTAAGGCACAACAGGGCGGCAACTTTCCGGCCGCGACCGAGTTGATCAGCCAGGTGGCATCAACGGCCGCCGGCAAAGGAATTCATGTTATCGCGCGGCCTGTCCGCCCTCCTGATCGTCGGTACGCTCTCGTTCGCAAGCGGCGCCCAAGCCTTCGATCGCACCTGCATGCAGACGCAGGAGACGCAGGGCCAGAACGCCGGCCGATGCGTGGCGTCGATGACGGTTCCCGAGACCGTCGTCTATGGAACCCTGTCCGACCACGGCATGACGTTCGGCGAGCAATACGACATGCAGGGTAATCCGATCGATCGCCAAGGCAACGTGGTCGCCGTTCCCGCCGGGCGCTCCGGCTCGAGCCGCGAAGTGTTCGTTCGGGAACCCGTTCGGCGATAGGTCCCTTCCCTCAAGCGGCCGCTTTGCACTCTCCCGAGGCCGCAGCGGCCAGCACCATTTCTGAGCACTTCTCGCCGATCATGATGCAGGGCGCGTTGGTGTTGCCGCTGGTCAGCGTCGGCATGATCGAGGCATCGGCCACCCGCAGGCCCTGGATGCCATGCACCCTGAGCTCGTTGTCGACCACGGCCATCGGATCGCCGCCCATCTTGCAGGTGCCGACAGGATGGTAGGTGGTTTCGGCATTGTTGCGCACCCACTCGATGATCTCGTCATCGGTCTTGAGGTGCGCGCCGGGCGCGATCTCCTCGCCGGTCATCTCCTTGAGCGGTGACGTCGCCATCAGCTCGCGGCCCTTGCGGATGGCGGCCAGAAGGCCCTCGCGGTCGGCTCGGGCCGATAGGAAGTTGAAGCGGATGGCGGGCGGCTCGGCGGGGTCGGCCGACTTCACATGCACCGAGCCGGTACTCTCCGAGCGCAGCACATTGACGTTCATGGTGATGCCGCGGCGCTTGGCGACGCGGCGCTCGCGACCGACCATTTCGTAGAGAAACGGCAGGATCGAGATGGTGGCATCGGGCGAGTCGAGCCCGGGCCGCGTGCGGAAGTACATGCGGATCGGCACCGACGTCGTCGCCAAAAAGCCCTCGCCCCAGAGCGCGTACTTCAGCGCCTCGCGCGCCAGGCGCCAGCCGCGCGCATTGTCGTTGAAGGTGGCGTTGCGCGCCGTGATGGCGAATTTCACGCGCGGCGAATAGTGGTCGCGCAGGTTCTCGCCGACGCCGTTCAGCTCGTGCACCGGCACGATACCGAGCGAGCGCAGCCGTTGGCCCTGGCCGATGCCGGAGAGTTCCAGGAGCTTGGGCGAGTTGATGGAGCCGCTGCAGACGATGACCTCGCACCCGGCCCGCGCCTCGCGCTTCTGGCCGTTCACGGCATAGCGCACGCCGACGCAGCGCTTGCCGTCGAGGATCAGCGTCTCGGCCAGGGCGCCCTGCTCGATCGTGAGGTTGCGCCGGCCGCGCGCCGGATCGAGGTAGCAGAAGGCCGTGCTCTGGCGACGACCCTTGGCGATCGTCACCTGCGACATGCCGATGCCCTCCTGAGTCTCGCCGTTGAGGTCGGGGTTGAAGGGCAGGCCGATCTTGTTGGCCGCCTCGATCATGGTCTCGAGCAGCGGGATCTTGTGGCGCGGCGTGTCGGTGACGCGGAGCGGCCCCGAACGGCCGCGCAGCGCGTCCGAGCCATTGTCGTAATTCTCCATGCGCTTGTAGACCGGCAGCACGTCCTGCCAGCTCCAGCCGCGATTGCCGAGCTGCGCCCAGTGGTCGTAGTCCTGCGCCTGGCCGCGGATATAGACCATGCCGTTGATCGAGCTCGAGCCGCCCAGCATCTTGCCGCGCGGCACTTCTATGCGCCGACCGCCCGAGCCTTCGTCGGGCTCCGAGGAGAAGCACCAGTTGACGGCGGGAAGGTCGATCATCTTGGAGACGCCGACCGGCACGCGCGACCAGAAGTAGCTGGAACCCTCGGTGCCGGCTTCGAGCAGCAGCACGCGATGGCTGCCGCTTTCGCTCAGCCGGGTGGCGACGACGGCGCCCGCCGAGCCGGCGCCGACGACGATGTAGTCATATGAGGCTGTGCTGGTCGTCATGGTTCGCGTTCCCCTGTGGGCGAGCTTGACCTGCCCGTTTCCGCCATGGCAAGGCCGCGACACGGGCGTCACGCGTATTCACCCGCATCGCGGCACAGGAACAAGACCATGGAATTCGATGTCATGACGCGCGCCACCACATGGGACAACGTGGCCAGCCTGGCGCGGCGCACCGAGGCAGCAGGCTTCTCCGGCATGCTGTTCACCGAGGGCCACCAGGTGCCGTGGATGAACATCGCGGCCGCCGCGCTGGCGGCGCCCTCGCTGCATTTCTCGACCGGCATCGCCATCGCCTTCGCCCGGAGCCCGATGGTGACGGCGGAGATCGCCTGGGAGCTGGCGCAGAACACCAACGGCAAGTTCCGGCTGGGGCTGGGCAGCCAGGTGAAGGCGCACATCACGCGGCGCTACGGCAGCCCGTTCGACAAGCCCGCGCCGCAGATGAGGGACTATGTGCAGGCGGTGAAGGCCTGCCTGAAGGCGTTCCGACGCGAGGGCCCGCTGCAGCATGACGGCCCCTACTACAAGATGAACCTCCTGACCGAGCAGTGGACGCCGCCGCGGCACGCGTTCGAGGACGTCAAGGTCGACATCTCGGCGGTCGGCCCGATCATGCTCAGGGTGGCGGGCGAGGTCGCCGACGGCGTGCATGTGCATCCCATGCATTCCATGCACTACATCAAGAACCGCCTGCTGCCCGGCGTCGCCGAGGGCGCGAAGCGGGCCGGACGCAAGCTTGAGGACGTCGACCTGATCGTTCCGGTGATCGTCGCGGCCGGCGACACGCCGGAGGAGCGCATGACTCCGATCAAGGAGGCCAAGACGACCATCGGCTTCTACGGCGCCACACCGAACTACTCTTTCCAGTTCGACGACCTGGGCCATGTCGGCCTGCGCGACAAGCTAAGCGCCTGCCTGAAGGCCGGCGACAGCGCCGGCAGCGAGGCGCTGATCACCGACGAGATCCTGGACCAGTTCGCCATCGTGGCGCGCTGGGACGACGTCGCCGACCGCATGATCGAGCGCTACAAGGGCATCGCCTCGCGGCTGGTGATCTACCTCGCCTCGCACTGGCGCGAGGTCGATCCCAAGGTGCTCGAGCGCTGGGGCGAGGTCGCGCGCGCGGTGAGGAAGGCCAGTTAGAATCATGCTCTTCCGGACCTCGCGCTTCCAGCGCGCACATGATCATGACCGCGCTGGAAGCGCGCGGTCCGGAAGACAAAGAGCTCTCGCAATCAGCATACCCTCGGGGCATTCTTCGGCCATGAACAGCAAAACGATCCTCGCCGTCGCCGCCCTTTCTGCCCTCACCGCCTGCCAGTCCGTCAGCCAGATGGACCAGCGACCGCCGACCTGGACGGCCGCCTACCAGGCGCCGTGGGAGCCGCTGGCGAACTGCATCGTGGCGCGTTCGCAGCGGCCATTGCTCACCGTCACGCCGACCTTCTCGCCGGGCCGCGCCCAGATTGTCGTCACCAATGCGGCTGGCGGCGTGATGGGCACGTTCAACATCCGCAGCTTGGGCGGCGGCGGCACCGAGGTCGCCTATCGCAGCGTCTATGGCGGGCCGACTACCGACGCCGGCGGCGATGCCAAGGACATCGCCGATCGCTGCGCACGACCTTAAAGGGAGCGCGGGCCTCCGGCCCGCTCCTGAGCGGGCCGGAGGCCC
>NZ_BKAJ01000002.1 GCF_007992495.1 Reyranella soli | reverse complement strand
CTCCGGCCCGCTCCTGAGCGGGCCGGAGGCCCGCGCTCCCGTTATCTGAACATGAACTCGCGATAGCCGCCGGCGGCCACGTCGCCGGTGCGTTTGCGGTACTCGACCGCGCCGCCGTAGTAGCCGAGCACACGACGGACCTGGCGGCCCTCGACGTTGCGATTGACTCCGGTCTGCCAGGAATTGACCTCGGCGAACAGCAGCCCCTCTACCGCCTGCTCAACCTCGGCGACCCACGCCGCCACTTCCTCTACGCGCGGCTCGACGCGGCGGAGGCCGTTGTCGCGCATGAACTTCACGAGGTCGGTGATCCAGTCGACCAACTCCTCGATATTGCGCGGGATGTTGCCGCGCGCAGTGTGCGGGCCCAGCACCATCAGCATGTTGGGAAAGCCTTCGGCCATCATGCCGAACATCGTTCTGGGCGTGCCCACCCAGTCGTCCTTGAGCCGCCGGCCGCCGGGCCCGACGATATCGATGCGGTCGTAGGGGCCGGTGACGCCGTCGAATCCGGTGGCGTAGATCAGGATGTCGAAGGCGAAGTCTTCGGCGCTGGTGCGGATGCCCTGGGGCGTGATGCACTCGATCGGCGTCTCGTTGATGTCGACCAGCCGCACATTGTCCTGATTGTAGACCTCGAAATAACGGGTCTCGAGCGGCAGCCGGCGCGTGCCGAAGCCGTGGTCCTTGGGGATCAGCTTGTCGGCGACCTTGGGATCGCGCACCCGCTCGCGAATCTTTCTAGCCATGAAGGCGCTGGCGAGCTCGTTGGCCTTCTTGTCGGTCAAAACGTCGGCGAAGTTGCCGACCCAGATACCGAAGCCCGGCTCGCCATAGAGCTTCTCCCAGAATGCCTCGCGCTCCTCGGCCGAGACTTCCAGCGCCTTGCGCGGATCGGTCTGATGGATGAAGCAGGTGCTGGTCTGCCGGCAGCGCTCGAAGATCTCGACATAGGAGGCCTTGATCTTCTTCTGCTCCTCCGGGGTGATGCGCCGATTGTGCAGCGGCGCCGCCCAATTGGGCGTGCGCTGGAACACCGTGAGATGGCCGACCTCGGCGGCGATGGTCTGGATGCACTGGATGGCGGTCGCCCCGGTGCCGATGATACCGACGCGCTTGCCCGCGAGCGACACACCCTCGCGCGGCCAGCGCGCGGTGTGGAAGGCCTGCCCCTGAAAGCTGTCGCGGCCGGCAATGTTGGGCAACGTGTAGGCCGACAACGGCCCCAGCGCCGTGATCAGGAGCCGCGCGCTCGCCGGCTCGCCGTTCTCCAGGGTGATCGTCCAGCGATCGTTCGCGTCATCGAAGTGCGCGGCGACGACGCGGCAGCCGAAGCGGATGTCGCGGCGCAGGTCGAACTTGTCGGCGACGTAGTTGAGATAGCGCAGCGTGTCGGGCTGGGCGGAGAAATGCTCGGGCCACTCCCACTCCTGCAGCAGCTCCTCGGAGAAGGAATAGCCGTAGGACCAGCTTTCCGAATCGAAGCGCGCGCCGGGATAGCGGTTCCAGTACCAGGTGCCGCCGACATCGGTGCCGGCCTCGAAGACCTTTACGCGAAGGCCGAGGCCGCGCAGGCGGTGGAGCTGATACAGGCCCGCGACGCCGGCACCGATCACGATCACGTCGGGATTGCCCGTCTCAACTGTCTTTGCCTGCTCACTGCCCTTTGACGAGGCGTTCATGCGCTATCCCTGGCCTGCCAGACTGAAATACTAGGCGATAGCGATCGAAGTCGTCCCTCGTATCGTGGTCTTTCTTTCGCCCATCGGCAGGAGGTCGGCCCGTCGCTGGTTCATCAACTCCCGAACTCTCTCCACGCGACGATCGGGAGGACGCTTATGACACGCCGAGATCCTTGGCGCGGTCGAGCCAGAAAGCTGCGAAAGTTCTGCTGCGTCATACGCCAATGCCGTAGAACAGGCATCGGCCCACTTCATGGTACGACTGCTTGTCGCCCCAGATCGCAGCACGCAAGTAGAGCTCGTAGGCCTTCCTTGTGTTCTTCTTCGTGCCGATGCCCTTCTCATAGGACACCGCCAGATCGTACAGCGCTGACGGTACGTTCTCGGCCGCCGCCTGGCGCAGAAGCTCGGTGCCCTTGGTCACATCCTTCTTCACGTGCGCGCCGTGGATACCACGTGCCCAAGGCATAGGCGGCCGTTGTGTCGCCGTTCTTCAACGCGCGTTCGAGGAGCATGCGAGCCTTCGCGGTGTCCGGCTTCTTCTTACGCATTTCGCGGAGGGCCGCCTGGTACGGTCTCGAGTTCTTCACGTCTTGGTCCGGATGACAGCGACTGACCAGCGTGTCTTGCTTTAGCGCGGCCAGGCGGCTTCGATTTCCAATCCGGATGTAGAAACTTTTTCGAGAAACGATCCCGCCCGGGACTAGTAGCTCTGCACAGTGGTTCTGACGGGCTGAACGGCAGACGGGATCGCGTTCGTGCGACTGTGGCGGAAATTCCCCGTAGGTCATTGATGCCTCTGCCTCTTTCGGTCCTGGCGGCGCGCGGACGCTGTCGCCTAAAACGCGACAGAAGCGACATTTCGCGTTGCTTGGCTCGATGGCCGGTC
>NZ_BKAJ01000001.1 GCF_007992495.1 Reyranella soli | reverse complement strand
CAGGCAATCTCATCGGCCCCGCGCCAAGCCGTCATGATCACTGTGCAGAGCTACTAGTGCACGCCCGTGCGTGCGACTGCATGAACCCGCCGCAGCGGATTCATGCAGCCGGACAGGTCGATACGCCGCTACCAGAACCGTCGCGAGCCGAACAGCACCACCAGCGTCCGGTCGTCGCGATGGCGGGCGCCCAGCGAGGCGCCGGCGCAGGCCGCGGCCGCGCCGATCGCCATGGTCGCGGCGGCCAGGAAGCCCGCGATCAGCGTCGCCTTGCGCGCCTTGTCGGCGGCATCGCGCGCCTTCTGCTCGGCGGCCTTCAGCTCGGCGAAGGCCTCGTCGACGCGCTTCTCGGCATCGGCCTGCGGGAGGCCGGTGCGCTGGCTGACCAGGCTCGCAAGCCAGGCGCGGTCGCGCGCGTCGAGCTGCGGGTTGTTGATGTTGGCGGCGAAAGCCCGCGCGATCGGCGCGGCGAGGTCGGCGCGCGAACCCGTGGCCGGTCCGCCAGCCGCTGCGGGCGCGGCAGCGCCCGGCCCCGGCGCCAGCAGGCGGTCGACGGCGTAGTCGGTCGGCTGCATCGAGATCTGCTGCAGGGCGGCCGGCGTCTGCGGATTGGCGGCTGCGCCCGCGGTGCCGGCCGCGGCGACCGCGGTCGTGGCGCCGGTGATCGCCTTCACCACGCCGCTCACGCCCGAGACCGCGAGCACCGCGCCGACGACGACGCCCAGCGCCCATACGCCGAAGCCGTGGCCGCCGTCGCGGAAGTGGCTCTCGACGGTGTCGCTGGTCACCCAGGGCGTGCGCATGCGGCCGGCGAGGTAGCCGCCGGCCGAGAAGCTCGCGACATGGACCAGCGCGGCGTACAGGCCGGCCAGCACGGCCAGCGCCCTGGCCGAGAGCCCGGCATAAGGCTGTGGCGACACGATGCTGAGGCCGAGCGCGCCGCCGAAGGTCATGAGCACGACCATGATGGCAAGCGCGCCCAAGGTGCCGAGGATGATTGGACCCCAGTCGACATAGCGCCCAGCAGGCAGGTCCGAGGCGACGACGGTGGCAGCGGGCGTGGTGGTGGTGGTGACGACAGCCATGATGTCCTCCCTCAGCGCAGGCCAACGAGAGAAAGGATGAACATGACGACGACGACCAAGCCGACCAGATAGATGATGGCGTTCATTGACAAAGCCTCCGTTCCCATTCGTTACGGGGAACGTGCATGCGGAACGAAGGGTTCCCGCCACGATCGGACGTCCGTTAATGGACGAAAGCGGCCGGGCTTTTCGTGCCGGCGCTGCAACGCATGCGCGGCTCGCGCTTTGATGTCAGGCGGCGGGCGCCCGCGGTTTCGGTTGGTAGAGAGGCAGCAGAGCAATGGCACGGCTCGACTGGATGACGTTCCTCGCCGCCCATCCGAAGGCGCATCTGCTGGCCGCGCACGTTCCCGACCCCAGCCCCACCGTACTGAAGCGCTTGCGACGGCTGATGCAGGCGTTGATCGACTCCGAAGAGCCGGTGGGCGACTACGCCACGGCGATCGTGCGCCGCCGCGACATCACCGAGATCCAATGCGGCTTCGCCCACTGCGCCGACGCCGACCGCGTCGGTGAACGGCTCAAGGCAACGCCAGTGCCGGCGACCGGCGAATGGCTGAGCGAGCGCAGCCTCCGGCTCGATGAACAGGCCGAGAGTGCGTTGGAAGCCAGGGCGACGCCGCGGAAGGCGGCTCGTAGACTGCGGGACCCGGAGGCTCTGACTCGTCCGTAGCCGACGCCGGCATTATTTCTGTCGCAGTGCAGAAATCGGACGGCAAATACGGCCGGTCAAGCATCAGGCGGCCGAAAACACATCCAATTTGGAACTGCTGGAAATCAACTCAATTGGCAAATTTGCGGGCTTTTCCCCTGCCCGGCCCCGTCCTGCGGCGCGGTCGCTCCACCGTGGACACGAACCAAGGTGACTCGGCCCGGGAGGCGGGCGCATGGAGGCTCGATCCTTCAGCCCAAGCGCCCGGAGAGACGCAATGTCCAACGATTTCACCTGCGATGTCCTGATCGTCGAGGACGAACGCATCCAATGCGAGGAGATGGCTGCCTTCCTGGCCCGCGCCGGCCTGTCGGTGGCGACGGCGCATGACGGCACCACCGGGCTCGCCCAGGCCCGCCGCTACCCGCCGCGCGTTGCCCTGCTCGACTACAATCTGCCCGACATGACGGGCGTTCAGCTCGCCGAGAAGCTGCGGGCGGCGTTTCCGGAAATGGCGATCCTGATCGCCTCGGGCCGCATCGAGGGATTGTCGGAGCAGACGCTGAAGTCGCTCGGCATCTCGGTGTTCGTCAACAAGCCGTTGCCGCTGGGACCGCTGCGTCAGGCGGTCCTGCGCCTGGCGCGCTCCACGCCGGTCAACCGCATCGAGCGGCAGCAGCGCACCGGCGGCTGGCTGACGGCGGGCCTCGGCGGCACAAGGCACTAAGGTGCGCGACCTGCTCGGCAGGATCGCGCGCGCCGAGGGCGCCCTGGGTGCCGCCTGCCTCGCAGGTCTGCTGGCCTGCTGCCTGATCCTGATCGCCGCGCTCACGCTGGAAGACTCGCAGACCGACCGCCGCTCCGAGGTCGGCGAGATCCGCGCCTTGGTGGCGAGCGGCCACGAGCTCGGGCGTATGATCGCAGCCGCCGGGCAGCACGACCAGCCGGCGGCGCGCCGGGCGGCCGGGCGGCAGGCGGTGGCCGCCTAGTTTTCCGAACCAGGCTGGACGCGGGTCTGCGCTTCGAGCCAGTTGCGCGCCCGCGTCGGGCTATCGAACAGCCGCATCGGCCGGTCGGCCATCGCCAGCGCCCCCAGCACGCGGGCGAACGGCTCGGTCTGATCGGGCCTGGAGATGATGGCGAGCGCGCCCATCTTGCCGATGCTGTGATAGGAGCGGATCTCGGCGGTGATCATGAGCAGCTCCTGCGCGCTCATCGACGAGGTGCCGTTACGGCCGTCGAACAGCTTGCGATAGTGCGTGACCTTCGCGCCGGAGAGCGTGCGCAGAAAAGTCATGGCATCGCTTAGCGAGACGTCGCCCTCGGCCTCGCACAAGACGAGCTCAGCGCGCGAATCGATGGTCCAGTAGAGCGGCATAAAAGGCCTCCTCAAACTCGTCGAGGCGCGGAACGTGGCGCGCACGTCCGGTCGGCCTTGTCTGTCTATTCAGCATCAAGCGGCGCGGCGCGCGCCGGTGGATTTGTATGATTTGTTGTCGGGTGAGACGCCCAGTCAATGGATTCGGGACGGACAGTCAAACATGCGCTAGGTGGAATTGCTAAAAGGTGCCGGACGACCGGCATTATACCGCTTCGAGGGTGGACCATGGCATCGACCGACGACACCGACAGGGACGCAGCGGCAGGGGTCTTCTCGAGGGCCAAAGGCGGACTGTACGGCGGCCCGGTCGATACCACGGGTCTCGATCCGAACGTGGTGGCGCAGCTCATGGGCTATCGCTGGGCGACGTCGTTCGAGGGAACGCAACCTGCCGCCACGATCACCTATGCGTTTCCCTCGTCAACCGCTGCCTACATGAGCGATCCCACCTATCCGTCCACCAACGACCTCGCGACCTTCCAGCCCCTGAACGAATTCCAGGAGGCCGCCGTGCGCACGGGCCTGGCCCTCGTCGCCTCCTACACCAACCTCAAGTTCGTGGAAGTAGCGCCGGGGTCGGCCTCGCAGGCAGCGTTCCGCTTTTCGCAGTATACGCCGGACCCGGCGAAGTCGGAGGCCCGTTTCCCCGCCAACGAAGGGGCCTTCAAGTCATACCAGTCGGACAGCCGGGACACTGGTGACATGTTCCTCGGCCAGAACTCCCGTCCCACCTCGACCGCCTACTTCGGGACCGACCACTTCACCACCATCATCCATGAGATGGGGCATTCATTCGGCCTCAAGCACGGCCATGACGGCACCTTCCACGGCACGCTGGCGCCGCAGGTCAACGACAACGAATTCTCGGTGATGACCTACGCGAGCTACTTTGGCGCGAACACCGCAACCGGTGCGTCGGAGGCCCGCCTCGGCTCCTCGCCGACGAGCTACATGATGTACGACATCGCCGCCCTTCAGGTGATGTACGGCGCCAATTTCGACAAAGTCGGCATCAGGGCGACCTATCGCTGGGACAAGGGCACGGGTCAGCAATTCATCGGCAGCGACGCCGCTCCCAACACCGGCGTCACCGCCACCGACAAGATCTTCTCGACGGTGTGGACGCAGGGCGCCACCGTCACCTACGACCTCAGGGAATTCACCCAGGACCAGGTCGACGACCTGCGGCCCGGCCACTTCCTGAAATTCTCCAACGACCAGCTCGCCGACCTCAACAACGCCGTCGATGCCGGCACCGCGGGCTACATCGCACAGGGCAACGTCTACAACGCGCTGCTCTACCACGGCGACCTCAGGTCGGCCGTCGCCAACCTCATAACCGGCATCGGCAACGACACCTTGATCGGCAACGACCGCGACAACGTGCTGACCGCCGGCGCCGGCACCGACATCATCTCCACCGCCGGCGGCAACGACACGGTGCACGGCGGCGCCGGCGCCGACACGATCTTCTTCGGCTCCGGCTACAGCGTCCTCAGCGACACCCTTGCCGACCTGAACGGCGACGTGGTCAGGGACTTCGGCTTCGGCACGGTCGACGTTCGGGGTGAACGATTCGCCTGGAGCAACGTGGACCTCAACCTGGCGGGCACGAAGGCGACCATCACCGTCGATGGATCGGTCATCGAGCTCAACGGAAGCTTCTTCAGCGGCAACGGCGCCTTCATCGTCTCGCAACGCGGCGTCGGCGCTGACGAGCACACGGCGGTGAGCTACGTGAACGTGCTGCCGAACCTGGCGGAAGGGCGCAGCGTCAATCCGATCCTGATCAACGGCGTCGCCGACCAGCCCTTCATGACGGGTGACGGCGCGGTCCGCTTCACGCTGGAGCTGAAATCGGCCGTCTCGGCCTTCGCCAACACGCTCGGCGTCTACAAGATCGGCGCGGACGGCACGATCTCAGACGTCCAGGTCCTGTTCGCCAACACGCTCAACGTGGCGGCGGGCGCGAAGACCGTCGATCTCGGCGTGCTGGGCAACGGCCAGCACTTCGGCTTCTTCCTGATCCAGGACGGCGCCAACCTGTTCAACGCGCCCACGGGCACCCTGTCGTTCGTAACGCCCGGGACGAACACGTCGGCCAATGTCGACATCTGGCTGCCGCCCACCCTGGTGAGTTCCACCCAGGGCGCGCTCAGCGGCCACCAGATCTTCCATTCCTCCGCCAGCCTCAATCCCAACGCCAGCGTCCAGGTCCTGTCGGGCGTCCAGTCGGGTGGGCAGCAGCTGCATCTCGGCTTCGAGGATCTGCCGATGGCGACGGGCGATAGGGACTACCAGGACGTCGTCGTCGGCATCCACGCCAACGGCGACGGCTTCTTCTTCACCTGATGCGCTCCCCATCGCGTCTGCGCGATGGGGAGGCAGATCGATCAGTAGCTAGAGCGGAATCCGAGCAAATCGAACCGCGCGCGGTTCGATCTGCTCGGATTCGCGCGCACTGGTGATGCTTGTTGCAGGAGGCACAATCCGCCCAGCTGATTCCAGCTGGGCGGATTGTGCTTTAGACAAGCTCGGCCTCGACGGGCCGCGCGGTCGTGTCGGCGCGCACCTGCGGAGCGCCTACGACGACGGCCGTCAGGCCGGTATCGAGACGTTGCAGCAGGATCTCCACGCCATTGGAAAAGCGCACGGCGTCCTTGTAGGGACCGCCTTCGAGGCGGGTCATCACGACCTCCTCGACGGCGCCAACGCCGCAGCTTTCGCGCACGGTATCGCCAATGCCCTGCAGCAGCAGATGCGTCTCCGTGGGCACGCACACCGCCAGGTCGCAGGCCGGGCCGGTGGTGAACCCCATGGAGCCGGTCGGGAAACGCTCGAGGGTGAGCTTCTCGCCTTCTTCAGCAGGTCGCGAACGATACGCTTCCAGCGAATAATCACACATAACGACCTCCTTCACTCGGGATTGGACTCTCGCGTGGACGGGCGTCAGTGCAGGCAGAAGACCTACACCTGCCCACGAAACAACACGCAAGAATCACACCATTACTGTCCACCGCCCCGCGACCTGTCATGATCGGCCGAGCGACAAGGAGGGGGAGCTGCCGTGACCATCGTCATCCACAACGCCGTGATCGCGACGGTCGACGACCGGGACCAGCTGCACTACGGCGCCGCCATCGCCATCGACGGCGATCGCATCACGGCGATCGGGCCCAGCGCCGAGGTCCTGGCGCGCCATCCCGCGGCCGAGAAGGTCGATGGCACCGGCAAGATGGTCATGCCGGGCTTCGCCAACGTGCACACCCATTTCACCATGACGCTGGCGCGCGGCGTGTTCGAGGATCTCTCGCCGCCGCACAAGCCGCCTTTCTCCGGCGGCCTCTCGCCCATTCCCCTGCCCGACATGACGCCCGAGGAGCGCCGCGCCATGGCGCTGATCGGCGCGCTCGAGGCGCTGCGCAGCGGCACCACGCTGGTGCTCGAGGACACCAACGACGTCGACGACTATGCCGAGGCGCTGGCCGGCACCGGCATGCGCTTCCTGCTGAGCGAGCGCGCCTACGACCGTGTCGGCACCTCGATCGGCGATCCCGCGCCCTTCAAGCTCGACCGGGCGCTGGGCCAGCGCCATCTCAGGACCATCGAGGCCGCGCACAAGAAGTGGAACGGCAAGGCAGACGGGCGCATCCGCATCGCCGCGTCGGCGTGGGCACCCGACATGTGCTCGCCCGAGCTGCTGAAGGACCTGCGCGCGCTGCAGCAGCAGCTCGACACCTGGGCCACCATCCATTGCAACCAGATCTGGGGCGAGGTCGCGGCGGTGAAGGCCCATCGCAACCGCCTGCCGACCGAGTACCTGGGCGATCTCGGCTTCCTGCACGACCGGCTGGTCTGCGCCCATTGCCGCTGCATGGAGCCGTCCGAGGAAAAGCTCTTGGGCGAAGCGGGTGTCACCGTGGCCTTCAACGCCGCGATCGCTGCGCGGCGCGGGCTCAGCCCGCGCATCGCCGATCTCGAAAACTATGGCTGCACCATCGCCATGGGCTCGGACAACATGGCCGAGGACATGGTCGAGGTGCTGCGCACCGGCCTGTTCATGGAGCGCGTCCGGCGCGAGGACGGCCGCAATCCGACGCCCGAGCAGGCGCTGCGCTGGGCGACGCGCAACGGCTACCGCGCGCTCGGCGTGCCGGACGGCGGCTGGCTCAAGCCCGGCAACAAGGCCGACCTCATCGTGGTGGACCTGACCGGGGCGCACATGGTGCCGGTACTGCGCGCCGTCTCGACCTTCGTGCACCAGGCGCAGGCGCGCGACGTCGAGGCCGTGATGGTCGACGGCAAGTGGCTGATGAAGGCCGGCAAGGTCTTGGCCATGGACGAGGAAGCCGTGCTGGCCGAAGCGCAGCGGGTGGCGAACACCGCCTGGCCACGCCTGTTCGCCAAGCGACGCGACCTCAAGGTGCCGGACGGGTTCTCGCCGGATGCGTTGCCGTGACCACTCTTTTCCTCCCCCGTCTTACGGGGGAGGATACAGGAGGGGGAAGGCCACCCGTACAGCTTCCGACATTTCAGATCATGATCTGAAATCGGAAGCATCACGACTGAGGCTCACCCCCTCCCTACCCTCCCCCGTAAGAGGGGGAGGAGATCATGAAAGGTCGTGCTAACGTCCCTCCCCGGAGGAACCAAGGCATGCAGTTCGGTTTGTTCGGCGGCGCGCGGACAAAGCGCGGCGTCGGCCTGGAGGACAGCCAGGGCTACGAGAGCTTCATCGACTATGTGATCGAGGCCGATCGGCTGGGCTTCAAGCAGCTCTTCATGGTCGAGCACCACTTCACCGGCCAGGGCCAGGTCTCCTCGTCGATGACGGTGCTGGCCTATCTCGCCGCCCGCACGCGCCACATCCGGCTCGGCACCGCGGTGGTGGTGATGCCGTGGCACAATCCGGTGCTGGTGGCCGAGCAGGTGGCCACGCTCGACCTGCTGAGCGGCGGGCGCGTCGATTTCGGCGTCGGCAAGGGCTACCGCCAGGCCGAGTTCGACGGCTTCTGCATCCCGATCGACGAGGCGACCGAACGCTTCGACGAGGCGATGGAAATCATCAAGAAAGGCTGGATCAGCGAGGGCCGCTTCAGCCATCACGGCAAGCGCTGGCACTACGACAACATCGTGGTCGAGCCCTCGCCCTTGCAGCGACCGCATCCGCCGCTGTGGCTCGCCGCCGGCAGTCCCGACAGCATCCGCCGCGCCGCGCGCGAGGGTTATAACCTGCTGCTCGACCAGCTCGCCCAGACCGACCAGATCATCCGGCGCATCGCCCTCTTCAAGGAGGAGTGCCAGAAGGCCGGCCGCGAGTACCATCCCAGCCTGGTGGCGACGGCGCGCGCCTTGCAGATGATCCATAGCGAAAGCGAGCGCGCCGAGGCCTACGCCACGCGCAGGCGCGTGCTGTCGGTGATCGGCGATCTCGCCCGCGACAAGCTCGCCGACCGCGTCGAGGACGACACGGCCCCGTTGCTCGGCACGCCCGAGGAGATCGTCGCGCGCCTGAAGGAGCTCGAGGCCGGCGGCGCCACCAACATCCTGCTGGTCGATCCCAATGCCTCGGTGCGCAACCTGCAGGCCTTCGCCCGCGAGGTCATGCCTTCGTTCCAGCCCTCGCGCGTCGCAGCCGCCGACTGACCATGACCAAGAAGTTCGCCTGGACGCCCTCGCCCGTCCTGCCCAAGAAGCGCGTCTCCTTCGCCGACGTGAGCTACGAGGAAATGGTGCAACGTGCCTACGCGCTCGCCCCCAAGCTCGCGGCCCGTGCCGAGGCCTGCGAGAAGCTGCGCCGCCTGCCCGACGATACCGAGCGCGACCTGCATGACGCCGGCCTGTTCCGCTTCACGCAGCCCAAGCGCGTCGGCGGCGCCGAGCTCGATGTCGGCATCTTCGTCGATGTCTGCGCCGCCCTGGCGCGGGTCTGCCCGTCGACGGCGTGGAATGTCGGCAATCTCGGGAGCCATCACTGGATGCTGGGCTATTTCCCGCCCGAGACGCAGGACGAATTGTGGGACACCTCGCTCGACGTGCTGATCGCCACCTCGCTCGCCTTCGCCGGCGGTCGCGGCCGCAAGGTCGATGGCGGCTGGGAGGTGACGGGACGCTGGCCGCTCTCGTCGGGCGTCGACAATTCCGACTGGAACATGCTGGGCTTCATGGTGCGCGACGACAGCGGCGCCATCATCGACCAGCGCTTCGCCCTCGCCCATCGCTCGGAATACGAGATCATCGACACCTGGCATGCCGTGGGCCTGTGCGGCACGGGCTCGAAGGACGTCGCGGTCAAGGAGCTGTTCGTGCCCGAGCGGCGCACGCTCTCGGCCTGGGCGTTCAACGGCAAGCCGCATCCGGGCTCGTCGGTCAACGACACGCCGCTCTTCCGACTGCCATTGCTGGCGCTCGGGCCGTACGTGTTGTCGGGCGTCATGCTGGGCTGCGCCCAGGGCGCCTACGACCTGGTGGTGGGCGCGGCGCGCAAGCGCAACGCCACCAACACCGGCGTGCCGGTCAACGTCAATCCGACGGTGCAGATCAAGGTCGCCGAGGCGAGCGCGCGCATCGACAATGCCGAAGTGATCATGAAGCGCGCCTGCGAGCACGCCATGGCCGTCGCCCGCGCGGGCCAGGAGCACAAGCAAGAGGACAAGGTGCGCTATCGCCGCGACGCCTTCTTCGCCACGCGGGCCTGCCTGGAGGCGGTCGACATCCTGATGACGGTCGCGGGCTCGGGCGGGCTCTACACGACAGGGCCGATGCAACGGCTGTTCCGCGACGCCCATGCCTGCAACGCCCACGTCATGTTTTCGCCCGAGATCCAGGGCGCGATCTTCGGCCAGCATGCGCTGGGCTCGCCGGGACCGGCGCCGCTGCTCTAGCACCCCTTTCGTTCCTCCCCCGTCATACGAGGGAGGAGGAAGAAGTGACCTCGGGATGACAGCTCCGCCCGCGGCGGGCTAGGATCGAGCCAATCACACACGTCTTGGGAGGACGTTCCAATGCGCATCAAGCGTCGCACTTTCAACTCGCTCTCTGTCGCGGGCGCGGCCACCGGCTTTGCCGGCACGGCCAACGCACAGGCCAAGCCGATCACGGTGGGCTTCGGCATGGCGCTGACCGGTGGTCTCGCGCCCAACGGCAAGGCGGCGCTGCTCGCCATGCAGATCGCGACCGAGGAGATCAACGCCAAGGGCGGCATCCTCGGCCGACCGGTGAAGCTCGTCTACTACGACGACCAGTCCAATCCCTCGACGGTGCCCGGCCTCTATACGAAGCTGATGGATGTCGACAAGGTCGACATCGTGGTGAGCGGCTACGCCACCAACATGGTCGCGCCGGCAATGCCCGTGGTGATGCAGAAGGATCGCACCTTCTTCGCCCTGTTCGGCCTCGATGTGAACTCCGAGTTCAAATACAACCGCTACTTCTCGATCCAGCCGGCCGGCGGGCCCAAGCCCAAGGAGGCCTTCGCCGAGGGCTTCTTCGAGGTGGCGATGGCGCAGAATCCCAAGCCGCAGACGCTCGCCATGGTTGGCGCCGACGCCGAGTTCCCGCGCAATGCGCTGGAAGGCGTGCGCAACATCGCCAAGAAGTACAATCTCAAGATCGTCTACGACAAGAACTACCCGCCGGCGACCGCCGACTACACGCCGGTCGTGCGCGCGGTGGCGGCGACCAATCCCGACATCTTCTTCGCCGCGTCCTATCCGCCGGATTCGGTCGGCATCATCCGCGCCAGCAGCGAGATCGGCTTCAAGCCCAAGATCTACGGCGGCGGCATGGTCGGCCTGCAGGCGACGGCGATCAAGACGCAGCTCGGGCCGCTCCTGAACGACATCGTGGTCTACGACTTCTGGCTGCCGTGGGCGGGCTTCGCCACGGATGCCGGCCGCGAGTTCGTGAAGAAGTACCAGGCCAAGTCGGCCGAGGCCGGCGTCGATCTCCTGGGCTACTACCTGCCGCCGTTCGGTTATGCCCTGATGCAGGTCATCGAGCAGGCGGTGACGGGAGCCGGCACCACGGAGGACGCCAAGCTCGCCGACTTCATGCGCAAGGCGACCTTCAAGACCGTCGTCGGCGACTTCAAGTTCAACGCCGGAGGCGAATGGGAAACCGCCCAGGTCATGGCCGTCCAGTTCCAGGGCGTGCAGGGAAACGGGGTCGAGCAATTCACCAACCCGAAGACCGAAGTCATCCTGTGGCCGACCAAGTACAAGACCGGCGACATCGTCTATCCGTACAATCCGAAGAAATGACAGGAAGCGCGCGCTAGCGAGATTCCTGTCATCCCGAGCGTAGCGAGGGATCTTTTCGACAGGAAAGATCCCTCGCTAGCGCTCGGGATGACAGTCTTGGCGTGACGTCTATCACCCTCAGCTAAGCCCCGAGATAGAACTCCCGGATCAGCTCGTTGTTGTTCAGCGCCTCGGCGGATTCGCCCTCGAAGGCGATCTTGCCGTGGACGATGACGTAGCCGCGGTCGGCGATGCGGACGGCCTGGATGAAGTTCTGCTCGGCCATCAGGACACTGAGGTTGTAGCCCTCCTTCAGCTCCTTGATCTTGTCGATGGTGCGGCTGACCAGGAGCGGCGCCAAGCCGACAGAGGGCTCGTCGATCAACAGGATGCGCGGCGCCGACATCAGGGCGCGGGCGAGCGCCAGCATCTGCTGCTCGCCGCCCGACATGCTGCCGGCGAGCTGGCCCGCGCGTTCCTTGAGCCGTGGGAAGGTTTCCAGGCAGAAATCGAGGTTCCGATTGATCTGTGAGCGCGCCTTGGGCCGGAAGGCGCCAAGCAACAGATTCTCGGTCACCGTGAGCTTGGGGAAGAGCCGTCGGCCTTCCGGCACGAAGCCGATGCCGAGATCGACGATCTCCTCGGTCGCCAGGCCGACAAGCTCGTGCTCGGTGCCGTCGATCAGGGCTTTGATGCTGCCCTTGGACGGCCGCACGATGCCCATGACCGACTTCATCAGCGTCGACTTGCCGTTGCCGTTGGTGCCCAAGAGCGCCACCGTCTCGCCGGCGCCGACGGTAAGCGACACGCCGTCGAGCACGCGCACCGCGCCGTAGCCCGCGTCGATGCCGGCGATGGTGAGGCTATTCGCCAAGGTAGGCCTTCACGACTTCAGGATCGCGCACGATGTCCTTGGGCGGACCGTCGGCGATCTTCTTGCCGGCCACCAGCACGGCCAGCCGCTGGGAGAACTCCATCACCGCCCGCATGATGTGCTCGATCATGATCACGGTGACGCCCTGCTCGTTCAGCCGGATCAGGAGAGCGATGATCTCGTCGACCTCGGCGTGGCTCAGCCCCGCCATCGCCTCGTCGGAGATCAGGAGCTTGGGCTGGGCCGCCATGGCGCGGGCGAGCTCGAGCTTGCGCATCTCGATCTGCGTCAGGTCGCGCGGCATCTGGCGCGCCTTGGCCAACAGCCCGACCATGCCCAGAAGTTCCAGGCAGCGCTCGTCGATCGCCGCACCATGCAGATGACCGCCGGCCCGCGCATTCACCGAGTAGAGGATCGGAATACGCACGTTCTCGGCCAGCGAGAGGCTGGCGAAGGGCCGCGGCAGCTGGAAGCTGCGCGCCAGGCCGCGGCGCGTGCGCTGATGCGCCGTCAAGCCGTCCAGCGTCTCGTCGGCGAAGCGCACGCTGCCGGTCTCGTTGTGCAGCGTGCCGCAGATGCAGTTGACCAAAGTCGACTTGCCCGAGCCGTTGGGGCCGATCAGGCCCAGCCTCTCGCCCGGCTGGACGTCGAGGTCGATGCCGTCGAGTGCCACGAAGCCCCCGAAGCGCTTGCTGAGCCCGCTGACCTGCAGGAGCGCCGTCATCGTTTCCTCTTCTGGAACAGGCCGACGATGCCTTGCGGCGCCAGAATGACGAAGGTCACCATGAGCACGCCCGCCACCAGCACGTTGACGGCCGACGAGATCGTCACACGCAGATACTCTTGCAGGCCGCCGACCAGCACCGCGCCGATCACGGGACCCAGCCAGCTGCCGGTGCCGCCGATCAGCGGCATGGCAATGGCGTTCACCGCATAGTTCAGGCTGAAGCCCGAGGCCGGGTCGAGATAGGTCACGTAGAAAGGCAGCGGCGCACCGGCCATGCCCATGAAGCCGCCCGACAGGCCGGTGGCGATCAGTTTCAGCCGCAAGGTCGGCACGCCGGAGGCCTCGGCCGCTGCCTCGTCGTCGCGGATGGCAGCGAAGCCGTAGCCAAGGGCGGAGCGTTCGATGGCGCGCGCCGTCGCCAGCACGATGACGCACATGCCCAGCATCAGCAGGAACAGGTACTGCACGTATTCGCCGCCGATCAGCGGCGCCACGCGCGGGCGCAGCACATAAGCGCCGCGCGCGCCGCCGACGAAATCCCAGTTGGTGATCAGCGTCTGCACCACCACGGCCAGCGCGAGGGTGGCGATAGAGAAGAACACGCCGCGCAGTCTGAGCGTGAGGTAGCCGGTGCCGATTCCGACGAGGCCGGCCAGCGAGCCGCCGATCAGGATCATCACCGGCAGCGGCATCGCCGGGATGAGCTTGTGCAGCACCACGGTCGAATAGGCGCCGATGGCGAAGAAGGCGGTAACGCCGAAATTCACATAGCCGGTGTAGCCGCCCAGGATGTTCCAGGCGGTGCCCAGCACGATGTACTGCGCCACCACGTAGGCCATGAAGAAGGCGTAGCTGTTGTTGTACCAGCGGCCGATCGCGAAGATCGCCACGCCGATGGCGATCAGCACCAGGGTGAACGGCAGCCCGCGCAGGCCCGGCGCGGCAGCTACGGCCGTCTTATCGACCAAGGATGCCACTGGGCCGTACCGCGAGCGTGATCAGCAGGATACCGAAGGCCACCGCCGGCGCCCATGACGGTCCGAAGAAGGTGGCGGTGAGGCTCTCGGCGATGCCGAGCGTCATGGCCGCGATCACCATGCCGGGGAAGCTGCCCAGCCCGCCCAGCACGACGATGGCGAAGACGCGGCCGATATATTCGCGGCCGATCGAGGGCTCGACCGGCTGGATGATGATCAGGCAGGCGCCGGCCAGTGCCGCCGTGGCGATCGACAGGCCGAAGGCGATGCGCTTGATCTTGACCGGATCGGCCGCCATCAGCCGCAGCGCGCCCTGGTCCTGGGCCACCGCCTGGACGGCGCGGCCGATGAAGGTGCGCGACAGGAAGATCTGCAGGCCCACCACCATGACCATCGCCACCAGGAAGGGCACCAGTAATCGCAGCGGCAGGTCGAACAGGCCGAGACTGATGCTGGGCCCGATATAGGGCGCCTGCACGGTGCGGTAGTCGACGCCGAAGGTCAGCACCAGCACGACCTCGGTGATGAACAGCAATCCGAAGAAGAAGGACAGGCCGCGCAACGACTGGTCGTCGCGCCGCTCGAAGGCGACGTAATAGACCTGATAGGACAGCATGCCGAGCAGGTAGAAGACCGGCAGCGCGATCACCGAACTCAGGATGGGATCGATGCCGAACACCGTGTTGCCGACGAAGGCGGCATATGAGCCCAGCAGGATGAAGGCCGGATGGGCGATGTTGACGATGTCGAGCAGCCCGAAGGAGATGGCGATGCCGACCGAGACGGCGGCATAGAAGCCACCGAGCAGCAGCCCGGAGACGATGGCGTTGATCAGCAGATTGGCCGAGCCGTCCATGGCCGAGCTTTCAATCCGCGTGCGTGACGGCGGTGCCGCAGGCCTGCGCAGACATAATGCCTCCCCTTGTGCGCACCTTTGCAGGTGCAGCCGTGGCGATGTTTCCGCCTTCGTGCGCAGTTCGCGCGGAAAGGAGGATGGCCAACCGGCAGGCGTTTGACAATGGTTTCCCACCAAGGGACGACGCATCGACTTTGTGCCATAACCCCCGAATGCCGTTAGCTCCACCCGTCGGGGTCGTGATCGCCAATCACAACAACTGCGCGTTCGTCGATAAGGCGATCGAGTCGGTGGCCCGCCAGACCGTCCGCGATCTACAGGTCGTCGTCGTCGACGATGCCTCGACGGACAGCTCGGACGAGATGGTCCGCCGCTGTCTCGCGCGTCTCGACGACAACCGGTTTCGCTACGTGAAGCTCGGGACCAACCTCGGCCAGGCCGGCGCGCTGCGCCGCGGCATGGCGGAGCTCGACACGCCGTTCGTCTGCTTCCTCGATTCGGACGATCTCTGGTACGACGATTTCGTCGCCCGCCATCTCGCAGTCCACATGAACGCCGACTTCCCCGTCGCGCTGACCTATTGCGATTCGCACATCATCGATGCCGACGACCGCATGCTGGCGGGTACGGCCTGGTGGTTCGATTCCGACAAGCCGCAGGCCAAGGCGCAGAGGCCGATCACGGCGGCGCTGACGCCAGTCTTCGATGCCGCGCGTGGCGAGCTCACCTATCCGCGCAGCGACGCCGTCACCTTCCATCCGCAATGGACGCCGGCTGGCGCCACCAACACGACGGCGAGCATGATGTTCCGGCGCGCCTTCGTCGATCTCGTGCTGGTGCCGCCGAGCCACGAGCTCAGGCTCTATGTCGACTTCTACCTGTCGACCTTCGCCTGCCTGATGACCGGCACGATCGCCATCCATGACGCGCTGTACGGCTACCGCATGCATGGCGGGAACAGCCATTCCAACGCCACGGTGCCGGGCGGCACCTACAACTCCGCCAACCGCGAGTGGGAGCCGATCCGCCGCTACGTCCTGAAGATGGTCCAGCGCGTCCTGCGCGACGAGGCCGAGGCGTTGCGGCTGACCTTCGGCGAAGAACGCCACTCGATCGCCGAACGGCTGATGGCGGATGCTGTCGGCGCGCTGCCGGCCGACCGGACGGCGCCGGCAAAGGCACGGCTGTCCGAGCTGGTGCTGAGCTTCCTAGGTGACGGCCTGTCGCGTCTCGGCCTGCGCGACCGGTCGTGATGATGCGAACCGCCCGTCGCACGCCTCCCTTGCGCTTCTCATATTCCTCTCCCCCGCTAGGGGGAGAGGTCAGGTGAGGGCGAATCGACGTGCGCAGCCCCCTCACCCGACCTCTCCTCCTAGCGGGGGAGAGGAGTAAGAGCGCCGTCTTCGCCGGCGTGGCGCGCGACTGTGCGGCGTATCTGCCGGGTGTGCTCGAGAATCTCGACCGATTCGCAGCGACCTATGACGCAGCGTCCTTCCTGTTCGTGGTCAGCGACAGCAAGGACGACACACGCGCGATCCTGGAGCGATGGCTGGACGGACGACGCGGCCAGGTGATCGATCTCGGCGTCCTGGAAGGGCGGCTGACAAAGCGGACCGAGCGCATCGCCTTCGCCCGCAACGCCGGCCTCGACGCGATCGCTCACGGTGAGGATGCAGGCCACAACCATCTCGTTGTCGCCGACCTCGACGATGTTTTAGCCCAGCCAGTCGATGCCGACGCCTTTGCCCGGGCGGCCGCGTGGCTCGATGCTGATCCCGCGCGCGCCGGCGTCACGGCCAATGCCATGCCGCGCTACTACGACGTCTGGGCGCTTCGTCACGATCGCTGGTGTCCGGACGATTGCTGGCATCCGATCTGGGGCCGCCCACCCGACGAGACCTTCGAGGCGGCCAAGTTCCGCGAGGTGTTCACGCGCCAGATCGAGATCCCGCTGTCGCTGCCGCCGATCGCCGTGCGCTCGGCCTTCGGCGGGCTCGGCATCTATCGCCTGGCCGCAGCCCTAGCGGCCCGCTACTGCGGCATCGACGCCGAGGGCCGCGAGACTTCCGAACATGTCGCCTTCAACACGGCGATCGGCGGCGCCGGCGGGCGGCTTCACATCTTCCCCGCGCTGCGGGTGCATGCCCCGCGCCAGCATCTCTACCAGCCGTCGGACTTCAAATGGCGCTGGCGCATGACCATGACGGCGCGGCGGGCCGCCGAGCTCGCGCGGCCGCCGTGGCGCCGGATGCTGGTTCCGACATGAAGGCGCTGATCATCGATCCGGCGGTGCATTCGCTGGGCGGGCATCACTTCAATGCGGTGCAACGCCTGCAAGGTGAACTCGCGGGACTGGGCGTGGCCGCGCCCTGCCTGGGTTCGGCCTATGCCGATCGCCGCGTCGTCGACGAACTGGCCTGCACGCCGACATTCACCAAATCGGTGTACGGACGATCCTACGCAACGCCTGCCGAGTTCGCCGACAGCGTCGAGGAGACCGGCCGGCAACTGGCCGGGGCGATGCGCCGGTCTGGCATGCCGGACCTCATCATCCTGCCATGCTGCGATCAGGTGTCGGCGATGGCGCTGGCGCGGCAGCTGAAGCGTTCCTGGCTGCGGCGGCCGCGCGTCCTGCTGTGGCTGCTCTATGGACCGCATCACCTGCAGACGCCGGACGATCCCGCGGCCGCGGGCCTGGACGGCGAAGCCCGAGCCGCCTTCGCGGCACTCGCCGCCAGCGCCGGCGGCGTCGAGGCCTATTGCGAGACCCCGGCGATGGCCGACTTCTTTCGCCGCCTCGTGCCGTTCGACGTCGGCGTCATGCCCGGCCCCGGCCTGCCCGCGCGCGCCCGCGTCGCCAAGGCGGCAAGTGGACCGCCGGTCATCTCCTGCATCGGCTTCGCCAACCGGGCCAAGGGCTATCGCCTGCTACCGCAGGCCGTGCCGTATGTCCTCGACCGTCATCACGACGTCAGATTCATGATCCACGGTATCGTCAACGGATCCGATGCCGAGGCCGACCAGCCTATGTTCGATCGCCTGGCCGGGCTCGGCGAGCGCGTGCAGGTTCACCGGGAGGTACTCACGTCCGGCGAGTATCTCGCCCGGTTGGCCGAGGCCGACCTTTTGCTGCTGCCCTACGACCCCAAGGTCTACCGGCGGCGCGGTTCGGGGGTGTTCGCGGATGCCCATCATGTCGGCATACCCGTCGTCGCCCCGAAGGACTGCGCCTTTGCCCAGCCGGCCTTCGATGGCGGTTGGGGCGTGGGGATGAGGGGATATGACGGCAACAGCCTCGGTATTGCGGTCCTGGAGGGGCTCGATCGATTGGAGCCCCTTGCCGCCTGTGCCGCCCGTGCCGCCGGCCGGGTGCGCGACGACCTCGGCCGCGTCCTCAGTGGCTCGGTCGAGGGCCTTGCCGGCAGACCGGCCGGGCTCCTGCGCCGGTTCCGACCGGGAAACACCCCAAGATCCGCCTAAGTTCGGCTCGAATCGCAGTGCATTGAGCCCAATTGTGGTAAGTTCCAGTGGTATGGCGGCTGCTCCCTGCAACCGTGGCTTTTCAAGGACTTAGGATCCCGCGCTCGATGTTGCCGCCAAGACCAGCCCAGAAGCGGAACTCGGAACTGTCCGCTGCCCTCGCCCGCTGTCGCCACGCCCTGATCGGCATCGGCGTGTTCACGGCCGCAATCAACCTGCTGCAGCTCACCGGCCCGATATT